>JAXLUD010000011.1:0-202931 GCA_046329655.1 Ferruginibacter sp. | reverse complement strand
CTGGTGATCAAAAGCCAGGTGGCGGTTACTGGTGTACAACCTAAACTTTCGCTGGATATTGAAAAACCAGTGAAGCAAAAAGAAGGTCAAAAAACAGCACAACGGTTTACCATTGTTGGTTTATGGGGAGCATATATTTTAAAACCGCCTACCAAACAATATCCGCAGTTGCCGGAACTGGAAGATCTAACCATGCATCTTGCAGCGCTGGCTGGAATTGCAACAGTACCCCACTCACTCATACGAATGCAGAGCGGCAATCTTGCCTACATTACTAAACGTATCGACCGCAATAAAAAAAGCAAACTGCACATGGAAGATATGTGCCAGTTAACGGAACGGCTTACCGAAGACAAATACAAAGGATCGTATGAGCAGATAGGAAAAGCCATCCTTAAATATTCCGCTAACCCGGTACTCGACCTGATCAATTTTTTTGAACAGGTATTGTTTTCTTTTTTAACCGGCAATGCCGATATGCACCTGAAAAACTTTTCATTGATAGAGCAGCCCGGCACCGGCTTCGTTTTAGCTCCGGCCTATGATATGGTAGCTTCTGCATTAGTGGTACAGGGAGACAATGAAGAACTGGCACTGAATTTTAACGGCAAGAAAAGAAAATTACAGCGAAAGGATTTTGATAGTGTCTTTTCTTCTTTTAAAGTATTGGAAGAAAAAGCGATCCAGAATATGTACAACAAGTTTTCCAATGCTATAGAAAGCTGGTTACAGTTTATTCCCGAAAGTTTTATAGATCAGCCATTGCAGGAGCAATACGTCCAATTGATACAGCAAAGGGCTAAAATACTGGGACTATAGCTCCTTAATCACTCCGCATCAAATTCAATGGCTCCTCAATCCCTCCCTAATTACTCCCCAATATTCAAAACCAAGTCGTCAAATCATAACGCATGAATAGGGTTTAACTTCATAGGCTGAAACCGGGTGATGAATAGCCAACTTAACACCCGTATAAAATTAAGTCTATGGAAAAAGAAACACTTACCCGTAACGAGCTATACGATTTAGTCTGGTCGGTTCCGCTACTGACGCTTTCCAGAAAATATGCCATCTCTGATGTAGGACTGCGGAAGATCTGCGTTAGAATGGAAATACCATTACCCAAGGCAGGCCACTGGCAGAAGCTCAAATTCAATAAGAAAACAAATCAATCAAAGCTGTCGGCCAATTACAGCGGCGATAAGGAGGTTAGTTTAAGTTTGAGAACTGAAGAAATGAAAAACATTGCCACCACTCCTTCACCTTCCAAAATTCTTCAGCAGCAAATCGAACAGGAAATGAACCCAGCTTTATCTGTTCCCGAGAAACTGAGCAATCCCGATAAACTCATAGTTGCGGCAAGAGAAAGCCTGAACAGGAAAGATCGTTATGAGCATAACGGGATGCTGAGTTGTGAAAGAGGAGAGCTGGATATCCGGGTTGCAAGGCCAAATATCCCAAGAGCTTTACGTTTCATGGATACATTAATAAAAGCGATAAAAGTAAGAGGGCATGATGTTATTATTGAAAATGACACAACAAACATTTTGATCAATTCACAAAAACTAAAAGTGAGCTTACGGGAAAAAACAAAGAGAGTTCCCGGAAAAGATCGTTGGCAAACCTATGACTATATCCCAACTGGTATTTTGATTTTTAAGCTTGATAAAGTACTATACGATAAAGAATGGATTGATGGAAAACAAAGACTGGAGGAGCAACTTCCAGCTATACTGGCAAGACTGGAAATAATAAGCGTTGAATTAAATGAGTGGGATAAAAAACGGAAACAAGAACGGGAGGAAGAACAAAGAAAACAAGAGTTGCAAAGGGAGTTTAATAAAAGACAGGAAGAGGAATTGAAGTTGTTCAGGAACACCCTTCTCAAATCCTCCCGCTGGCACAAGGCTGTCAATCTCAGAAATTATATCGACGAAGTGGAAGCCAAAGCAAAGGCCGAAAATAAACTCAACGATGAATTGCAATCATGGCTTACGTGGGCAAGGGGAAAGGCAGACTGGTATGATCCGTTCACCGAAACCACGGATGGGCTTTTGCAGGATATCGACCGGGAACCCTGGAACCGATCAAAAAACCATATTCATACAGTTGGTAGCATCCGGCAGGAAGGCTGTTTCTTTCCCGTATGCTACTCCTCAAACGCCTCTCCCAAGTAGTACAATGTCAGCCAATGTCCGAATAAGTCCATATCTGTCTTAAAAGAAGAGATGAGCCCTTGCCACACCACAAAAAACCTCGGCAGTGATGCTGAGGTTTTTTTGTTTATCTACTTTTCTATTGACAGCAAGTCAAACGCAAAAATTCAAAAACAAAAAAATATAAGGTCGGCGGGGTCATTATTTACCAGCGGATATTTATCTAAATCGAAAACCTAACCACCCATGCCGTTGTCAGTTTGAGCCCTGACGAAAAAGGTTTGCAGTGCTGAATTAATGGAAGAATCTTCTGCCAAAATTGTTGTTGAAAAAAACGTAAGTCTTCTTCTCTAAAGCTCCCGAATGGGCAAATGGACTATGATGCGGCGATTATTAACCATATTCGCCGCATTTTTTTCGGCAAAAATTGCATTTGCGCCAAATAACGTCTATATTCACCGCAAATTATGCGGGGAATGGCAATATATATTCACCAATTACCACATTGGCCAAAGTTTACCTGGAACCAGGACCGATTAACCCCTTTACTGGCAGAAATCAGGAGCCGGCAAGGGCGGCTGCTGGGCCGCATGGAAGCATTGGGTTTTCAACTGAAAGCAGAAGCCAACCTGCAAACACTTACATTGGATGTGCTGAAATCAAGCGAAATTGAAGGAGAGCTGCTGGATGCCGAGCAGGTTCGGTCTTCCATTGCCCGGCGGCTGGGAATGGATATTGCCGGACTGGTACCCACCGACCGGCATGTGGATGGAGTAGTGGAAATGTTGCTGGATGCCACGCAACATTATCAGCAACCACAGTCTGCCGAAAGATTGTACGGATGGCATGCGTCACTTTTTCCAACGGGCAGAAGTGGTATGCATAAAATAACCGTGGCGGCATGGCGGGATAATCAAAAGGATGATCCCATGCAGGTGGTTTCCGGAGCAATGGGAAAAGAAACAGTACATTTTGAGGCACCGGATGCCGAACACCTCGAAGAAGAAATGCGGCAATTCATTAACTGGTTTAACGAGGATAAACACATGGATCCGGTAATAAAAGCCGCCGTTGCTCACCTGTGGTTTGTTACCATACATCCTTTTGATGATGGCAACGGCCGCATTGCCCGTGCCATAGCCGATATGCAGCTTTCCCGTGCCGATCAATCGGCTCAACGGTTTTATAGTATGAGTGCACAGATACGCAAGGAAAGAAAAGACTATTACGATATACTGGAACACACACAAAAAGGGTCGATGGATATTACCCACTGGTTGAGCTGGTTTTTACAATGCCTTGATCGTGCCCTGGAAGCCAGCAGCGAAACACTTTCAGGAGTGTTAAAAAAAGCCCGGTTCTGGGAAAAACATGCCAGCACCATCTTTAACCAGCGTCAGCAACTCATGCTGAATAAACTACTGGACGGTTTTGATGGAAAACTGAATACCTCTAAATGGGCAAAGATCACTAAAACATCACCCGATACGGCATTAAGGGATATACAAGATTTGATGAATAAAAAAGTACTGGTAAAGGAAGTGGGTGGAGGAAGGAGTACGAGTTATGTGTTGGTGGATTAACTTTCCAATCATAAAATTAAAAGTCAAAAGATAATTAAATAAGTATTTTGAGCGATTGATACCAGAAAACAAAATAGTGGAAGCACGATTGTCTTTTACTATACGGTTTTCAAACTCGTTCCGATTACTCACCTAACCCATCTATAATATCTCCCCAAAGATTCCTTTTTACTCATTTTCCTGTGCTCCCAAATACCACCGTTCCAGCCACTCACCCAGTATGTCCATGTCTGTCGCAAAAGCAGAGGTAAGCCCTTGCCACACCACAAAAGAGGGTTTCAATTTTGAAACCCTCTTTTTATTTTAATATTTGCACGCAAAGGCTGTTTAAATATAATTCTGCCGGTCGCTGAGAAAATAAAATAAAGACAGCGGAGATTACCGGCCTCCTCAATTCCTCATTGACCATTGACCTCCCGATAGCTATCGGGACACCACTCACTAATTCAACTGCAGGGCAGGAAGCCTGTAAGTCTGGCCATCATACACAAACAGTTCATCAATTTCGATGGTCCAGTACTTATGCAGGGGGGATTTGGAGAGTATTTTTTCCACTTCCTTTTTGGAAGTGGCATTGATGATCATCCAGCTTCTTTGTGTTTCCATGCTCACCGAATAATAATCGATCACATTTTTTTCAATGAGTGAATTGATGTACACCCGGTGCGGAGGTACAAAGCTCATGAACGTATCATCCATCTCAAAATGAACAGTAACCTGGTATTTATTCAGCTCCTTTTCGTTTAAATAGTCCATGGTACAATATTATTCACCCATTCCTGTTTGTAAGGGGCGGTTATTTTAATGTAATTATCGGTGTAACCTTCCATCATGCCGTTCTTTGTATTGCCTTCAAACAGCACTTTCCTCGTTTCTCCCAAATGCTGTTCTGTGAAGTACTGCATTTTCTGGTAACTCAAATTACGTAATAGTTTGTTTCTTTCATTACGTTGCTGCACGGGTACCACCGGTTTTATCGTCAGCGCATGTGTATCATCCCTCTCGGAATAAGTAAAAACGTGGAGGTAACTGATATCGAGGCTGTGTAAAAAATCAAAGGTTTCTTTAAAATCCTCATCCGTTTCAGCGGGAAAACCCACAATCACATCCACGCCGATACAGCAATGCGGCATCAGGGTTTTTATCAGTCCCACCCTTTCTGCATATAATTCCCTTTTGTACCGGCGCCGCATCATGCCCAGTATTTTGTTGCTGCCGCTTTGCAGGGGAATATGAAAATGCGGCATAAAGCGTTTGCTGTTACTCACAAATTCAATGATATCATTGGTGAGCAGGTTGGGTTCTATCGATGAAATGCGGTAACGGTCTATGCCTGCTATTTCATCCAGTTCTTTCACCAGGTCAAAAAAGTTCTCTTCTTTTTTGTTGCCTCCCTGGCCACCTTTTCCAAAATCGCCCAGGTTAACACCGGTCAGCACCACTTCCTTAATACCTGCAGCAGCCAGTTCTTTTACATTGGTCACAACATTTTCAATACTGTCGCTGCGGCTTTTGCCCCTTGCCATGGGAATGGTGCAGAAGGAACAGGTATAATCACAGCCATCCTGCACTTTTAAAAAGGTGCGTGTGCGGTCGTTTTTTGAATAAGAGGCGGTGAACGTATTTACATCTTCAATATCGCAGCTGCAGATTTTAGCAGCATCCCCTTTACTGATCTCTCTCAAATGCTGTGTGATGTTAAATTTTTCTGCCGCACCCAGCACCAGGTCCACACCCGGGATGGAAGCGATTTCCTGCGGTTTAAGCTGTGCATAGCATCCGGTAATCACCACCATGGCTTCCGGGGCTTTGCGCTGTATCCGGCGAACCAGTTGCCGGCATTCTTTATCTGCATTATCTGTAACACTGCAGGTATTTATTACATACACATCTGCCACATCATCAAAATCTTTTTTGATGAACCCTTCGTTTTCCAGCAATCTTCCCAGTGAAGAGGTTTCTGAAAAATTGAGTTTGCAGCCCAAAGTATGCAGTGCAACAGTTTTGTTCATGGGGGCAAAGATACAAAGGCAGCGTTAATTGGTTCGTTTAAGGGTTGCCAACTCTATAAGAGTTGGCAACCCTTAAACGGGTGTCCGATGCAAAACTTTTCATTTACTTTCGCAGTAATAAATTATGCTTAAAAGATATTTGCCTTATATCCTCCTGCTGGCAGCAGCTTTTTTGCTGTGGTTCATTAAATCGCACCAGCGGGGCAGTAGTAAAACCGTAAAGTCCGTTATAGAAAAAGTGGAGCCGGCCATTCCAGCGCCGGCGAATAATGATGTTATAGCAGACAATAGTCCCATCGACCGTACACCGGAACATCTTATTTATACCAAACATGCCCGCTGCCGTATGGAATGCCGGCATATTGACGAGACTGAGGTTCATGAAATACTGAAAGGCGGAGTGGTTAATTATAAAAAAGTGGAGGAGGATGAAAGGGGTAAATCTTACCCCCTGGAAGGTTTTACCCACGACAAGCAACATGTGCGTATTGTGTTTGCACCAAAAAGAAATGACCTGGTGGTGGTGACTGTCATCGACCTGGAGCGTGACTGGCCCTGCGACTGCAAATAATTTTTTGTTATTACACGAATTAAACACACCAATTACACGAATTATTATTCTAATTTTAATCGTTGAATAATTTATGTAATCAGGTTTCGGATGAATTTATGTAATTCGTGAAATTAGTGCGTCAATGGCAATTAAATCTTTTTTGGCAAAACCTTTTGCCGGTTATATATACAAGCAGGTTAAGAAAGGAATGGAACATGCGGTGGAAGACCAGCAGTCCATTTTTAACCATCTTATAAAAACTGCAGCAAACACCGAGTTTGGAAAAGACCATGGTTTTGAAACGATCAAAACCTACGAGGATTTCAAAAAGCAGGTGCCCATCCGTGATTACGAAGCGTTTAAAACCTACATTGAAAAAATAAAGCAGGGCAAGCACAACGTACTGTGGAAGGGACAGCCCATTTATTTTGCCAAAACAAGCGGCACCACCAGCGGGGTGAAATATATTCCTATCACAAAGGATTCTATTCCCAATCATATCAATACAGCCCGGAATGCCCTGCTCTGCTATATGGCAGAAACAGGCAATACAAAATTTGCTGATGGCAAACTTATTTTCCTGAGTGGTTCTCCCGTATTGGAAAGAGTGGGAGGGGTTCCTACAGGAAGGCTCAGCGGTATTGTAAACCATCATGTGCCCAAATACCTGCGCAGTAACCAGTTGCCGAGTTATGAAACCAATTGTATAGAAGAATGGGAGGAGAAACTTGATAAGATTGTGGAAGAAACCATTCACCAGAATATGACACTGATCAGTGGTATACCACCCTGGATGCAGATGTATTTTGACAGGCTTACAGAAAAGAGCGGTAAAAAAATTGCCGATTTGTTTCCTGAATTCAGCGTGATGGTGCAGGGTGGGGTGAATTTTGAACCTTATAAGGCCAAGCTCTACGAGAGTATTGGCAAAAAGATCGATACCATTGAACTCTTTCCTGCCAGCGAAGGTTTCTTTGCTTTCCAGGACAGCCAGCACGCGGAAGGGTTGTTATTAAATACCAATAGCGGGATATTTTTTGAATTTGTGCCGGCTGCAGAAATTTTCAGCGAAAACCCCACCCGGCTGAGTTTGAAAGACGTGAAAATGGGGGAAAACTATGCTCTCATCATCAACAACAACGCAGGGTTATGGGGATACAATATTGGTGATACGGTAAAATTTGTTTCCACCAGTCCTTACCGCCTGGTAGTGAGCGGCCGGACCAAACATTATATCTCTGCATTTGGCGAACATGTGATTGGGGAAGAAGTGGAAGCGGCCATTTTAAAAGCAGCAGACGAAGATAATATTCATATCACCGAGTTTACGGTGGCGCCGATGATTGCCCGGCATGAGGGGAAAAGCTACCATGAATGGTTTATTGAATTTGAAAATACTCCTGTTGATCTTTCGATTTTTGCGGGTAAGATTGATGACAATCTGCGGCATAAAAATGTGTACTACGACGACCTGATCACTGGTAATATTTTACAGAAACTAAAGATCACCCCTGTAAAAAAGAACGGGTTTATTGATTATATGAAGAGTATTGGAAAACTGGGCGGGCAAAACAAACTTCCCCGTTTGAGTAACGACCGGAAAATTGCAGAGGCCCTGCAGCCTTTTATAGCGGATTAAAAAAGAGAAGTCAAGTTTCAAAAACTTGACTTCTCTTTTTATTATATCTTCTGTACACCCGGCGTAATGGTGGTAAGTTCCCCGATCTTCACCGGTTTACCACTGTCGCAGCTTTTGCGTGCCGCAATACCAATGAGGCATGAAAGGGATCCGTCTCTTACGCCTGCACTCTGGCGCAAGGGGTCGGGTGTGCCCGGTATGAAAATTTTATCCTTCAGCAGTTTATCGCCCCCGCCATGTCCGCCGCCAGGTTGCCTGACCTGGATCAGTTCGGGTTTGCCAAAGTTTTTGGTGAGCATCAGTTCATCATAATCCTTTTTCTCATCTGCGGCAGGTGGGTTGCTTTCCTGTATCCAGGCTTCCAAACGTCCTTCGGTGCCATTGAATGCGATCCGGTATCCTTCATAAGGTGAATAAGCGGTGAGAGAATAACTTACCTGCACCCCGTTGGCATATTTAATGGAAGCGCCCATTTTGTCAAATATGTTGATGTCTTCCCTGAAAACACAGCCATCACGCAAATACCCATCGTATTGCTGGTTATCGGCATACAAGGCCATCAGTCTTGCATCCCTGGTCATATCCCAGTAAAACTTACAATTGCCCTTGTGCTCACAGGTGCGGCAACTGGTGCCACGCAGTTTGCCATTTTTGCCATAATGTTCCAGGGCGCCATAGGCAAATACTTCGGTTGGGTCACTGTCAATCCACCAGTTCAGCAGGTCAAAATGATGCGATGCCTTGTGCACCCACAGGCTGCCGCTGTTTTCCCGCAGGCGGTGCCAGCGGCGGAAATAATCAGCACCATGATGAATATCGAGGTACCAGTGAAAATCCACTGAAGTGATTTTGCCGATGGCTCCTGAGCGCAGCAACTCCCACATTTTTGCACGGTGCGGCGAATAGCGGTAGTTGAATGTAACGGTCACTTTTTTGCCGGTTCTTTTTTCCGCATCAATGATCTGCTGGCATTTGGCTTCATCGGTGGTCATGGGTTTTTCAGTAATGATATCAGCTCCCATTTCCATGCCTTTCACGATAAATTCATTGTGCGTGGCATCTACCGTGGTAACAATGAGCACATCAGGTTTAACGGTACGCATCATTTCTTCAAAATTGGTAAAAGTGGGGCAGTTGAGACCCAGCATTTTCCTGGCTGTTTCCACGCGGCCCTTATTAATATCGCAGAGGCCTGCAAACTCAACATAATCACCATAGGCAGCAATCACATCTTTGCCCCACATGCCGGTGCCGCGGTGGCCGGTGCCCACCATGGCATAGCGTTTTTTGGGGCCCCTGAAAACAGCGGCGGCTTCAGATATGAGCGGGCTGGCCAGCATGGTGCCTGCAGCCGCGGTGCCGGCAGTGGTAAGAAAACTGCGGCGGGAGAATTTGCTTTGCATAAATACAATCGTTTGCGTTTAAAAAAAATCTATTTAAAACAGAGAGATGCTAAAGTTATTCAAAAGCAAGTGAAACTTTAGTAAAAAATTAAACTATTTGTATTGAAAATGATATACATTTGCGGACTCTTATCGATTCATAAGTTGAACAACAAACACATTCATATCATTTCAGTCAATAACAGCCCCGCCAGGGTCATGTTCTCTATTGAAAATGTGTTTGAATCATTGCCGCGACCGCGACGCGGTTGCTGATAGGCCGAGTAGTTAAAAGCTACCCCTGTCAGTGAAAAAATCCCCGAAACGTTTTCTTCTTTTTTTTAACCTTCTTTCAATTTATAAAATTGGAAAACAATAACATTATTATCAGGGTGGCCACAGCAGCAGATATACATTTTGCTGAAACCATTACTGCCGAAATGGAATCATCTGCCAAAGCAAGGGGCACCGGTATCGCCAAACGTTCTCCCGAATATGTAAAAAGGAAAATGGAGGAGGGCAAGGCGGTGATCGCACATACTCCTGCAGGCGAGTGGGTGGGCTTTTGCTATATCGAAGTATGGAAAGGAGAATATGTGGCCAACAGCGGACTCATAGTTGCTCCGGCCTTCCGTAAAAGCGGCGTGGCCAAGCAGATCAAGAAACGCATTTTCGACCTGAGCCGGGAAAAATATCCTGATGCGAAAATATTCGGTCTTACCACCGGGCTTGCCGTAATGAAGATTAACTCCGAATTGGGGTATGAGCCGGTTACATACAGTGAGCTTACCAACGATGATGATTTTTGGGCGGGTTGTAAAAGCTGCGTGAACTATGATATTCTCATGAGCAAAGACCGTAAGAACTGCATGTGTACGGCCATGCTCTACGATCCCAAAGATCATTATGAGCCTGCAGAAACCCGGCAGTTCTTTGAAGAGAACAAAAGTATTTTCGAAAGGCTGCTGCGTTACAAGCAGTGGAAATTCTTGAAACCTTTTTTTGAAAAGCATGATCACAATAAAGGTGGTGGCGGAACTGCAGCCTCCAAATCCATCTTCAGGAGTTTATTTCATTTATAATTTTTAACAGCAACCAATAATGAGCAAACAGGAATTACCGAAAGGAGCGAAAGTAGTGCTGGGTTTCAGCGGCGGACTGGATACCACTTATTGCGTAAAATATTTTACCGAGGAAAAAGGCTATGAAGTGCATTCCGTAATCGTAAACACAGGAGGCTTTAATGATGAAGAACTGAAAAAGATCGAGGCACATGCCTACAAGCTTGGTGTAAAAACACATACCACCATTGATGCGGTAAAAAGCTATTACGACACCATCATTAAATATCTCATCTTCGGCAATTGTTTAAAAAATAACACCTATCCGCTAAGTGTGAGTGCCGAGCGTTTGAGCCAGGCACTGAGTATCGCCGAACACGCCAAAAAACTGAATGCCGATGCAGTGGCACATGGCAGCACCGGAGCCGGTAATGACCAGGTGCGGTTTGATATGATTTTTAACATCATGATCCCGGGGATGGAAATCATCACACCCATCCGCGATATGAAACTGAGCCGCGAGGAAGAAGTGAGTTACCTGAAAAGCAAGGGCGTTGAAATGAATTTTGAAAAAACCGTGTACTCCATCAATAAAGGTTTATGGGGCACCAGCGTGGGAGGAAAAGAAACGCTGAACAGCAAGGGCCTGCTGCCGGAAGAAGCCTGGCCTACGCAGGTTACCAAATCAGGCAAGGAGGAAGTAAAACTTCGTTTTGAAAAAGGAGAATTGACGGCCGTAAATGATAAAGTGTTTGCGCATCCGAGCGAAGCCATCCAGTATTTGCAAAGCATTGCCGGCGCTTATGGTGTTGGCCGCGATATTCATGTGGGCGATACCATCATCGGCATCAAGGGCCGCGTGGGATTTGAAGCGGCTGCGCCGCTGATTATTTTGAAAGCGCATCATGCGCTTGAAAAACATGTGCTCACCAAATGGCAGCTCAACTGGAAAGACCAGCTGGCATTGTTCTATGGCAACTGGTTGCATGAAGGCCAGATACTCGACCCGGTGATGCGGGACATCGAAGCTTTTTTTACCAGCAGCCAGCAAACCGTAACAGGTGATGTGTTTGTGCAATTGCAACCCTATCACTTCCAGGTAATCGGCATTGAAAGTGATTATGATTTAATGAGTGCCAAATTTGGCAAGTATGGTGAAATGAATACCGGCTATACCGGCGATGATGTGCGTGGCTTCAGTAAAATTTTCGGTAACCAGGTTTCTATTTATCATAAAGTAAATGCTGCAGGCAATGACAAATAAAATTAAGGTGGGCATTATTGGTGCAGCAGGTTACACCGGCGGAGAACTGATACGTTTATTATTAAACCATCCGGATGCTGAAATTGCATTTGCACAAAGCGGCAGCAATGCGGATAATTCAGTAAGCAAAGTGCATGCTGATTTGGTGGGTGAAACCGGTTTGAAATTTTCTGCCGCACATCATTTTGATGTGGATCTGATCTTCTTCTGCGCCGGTCATGGTGAGGCAAAAAAATTTGTTGCTGCCCATGATATCCCTTCTCATGTAAAGCTCATCGATATTGGCAACGATTTCCGTTTACAGCCCGATGCCGTGATCAACGGAAGGGAATTTGTATATGGTTTGCCCGAATTGCAAAGAGAAAAAATCAGGTCTGCCAGTAATATCGCCAACCCCGGCTGCTTTGCCACAGCCATACAGCTGGGTTTATTGCCATTGGCCAAAGCGGGTTTGCTCAGCGAAGTATATACCACAGGTATTACCGGCAGCACCGGCGCCGGGCAAAGCCTGGCTGCTACTTCTCATTTCAGCTGGAGGGCCAATAATGTACAGGCCTATAAAACTTTCACGCACCAGCACAATGCAGAAATACTCCAGTCAATCAATTCACTTCAATCAAACGCCCCTGTTGGTGAAGGCGGTTTTTCTTTTGTGCCCTGGAGGGGTGATTTTACCAGGGGCATCTTTATCAGTTCGCAATTGAACTGCGATGTAAGCCTGGCAGAACTCAATACTTTATATACTGAATACTATGCCGGTCATCCTTTTACAACAGTTACTGCTGAACCTGTATTTTTAAAACAGGTGGTGAATACGAACAAGTGTATTATCCAGCTGGAAAAAGTGGGCAGCAAATTAGTGGTGCATTCTGTAATCGATAATTTGACAAAAGGCGCCAGCGGGCAGGCAATACAGAATATGAATTTGATTTTTGGACTGGAAGAAACCACCGGATTAAAACTAAAAGCATCTTACTTCTGAGCCCCTAAATCCCCTGAAGGGGACTTTGAGGCGTTAAGATTTTTATTAAGGGAAGGCAATGAAACTTAGGTTATTGAAAATAAATTATTCACTTTAAAACTAAGTTCCCCTTCAGGGGACAGGGGCATGAAACTATTTGACGTATATCCGCTGAATGATATCATCATCGACAAGGCAAAAGGCAGTTATGTTTGGGATGATAAAGGACAAAAATACCTTGACCTCTACGGCGGTCATGCGGTGATCTCCATCGGTCATACACATCCATATTATGTGGAAAGTATCGAAGCGCAGCTGCATAAAGTGGGCTTCTATTCCAATTCCATAAAGATTCCCTTACAGGTACAGCTGGCCGAAAAGCTGGGCAAGATTTCCGGTAAGGAAGATTATAATTTGTTTTTGTGCAACAGCGGCGCCGAAGCCAATGAAAATGCGCTGAAGACAGCTTCATTTTACAACGGTCGCAAAAAGATCGTTGCTTTTAAAAAAGCATTTCATGGCCGTACTTCACTGGCAGTTGCGGTTACGGATAATCCCAATATTGTGGCGCCGGTAAATCAAACCGATAACGTGGTGTTTTTACCTTTTAACGATGAAGCGGCCCTGCAGGAATATTTTGATGCGCATGGCAACGAAGTTTCATCCGTGATCATCGAAGGTATACAGGGAGTGGGCGGCATTAACGTAGCATCGGAATCTTTTTTGCAGCTGATCCGGACACTGTGCGATAAGCATGATGCAGTATTCATTGCCGACAGTGTGCAGTGCGGTTATGGAAGAACAGGGAAGTTTTACAGTCATGATTTTGCAGGTGTGAACGCCGACATTTATACCATGGCAAAAGGAATGGGGAATGGTTTTCCGGTTGCGGGTATTTCCATTGCGCCCAAACTGAAGGCTAAGCATTTTATGCTGGGCACTACATTTGGCGGTAATCATTTAGCATGCGCCGCAGCATTGGCAGTGCTGGAAATTATTGAACAGGATAAACTGATGGATAACGCGGCGAAAGTGGGTGCCTATTTAATTGAAGAGCTGAAAAAACTGCCAAAGATTGTTGAAGTGCGTGGCCTTGGTTTAATCATTGGCATAGCATTGCCCGAGGAATTGAAAGATGTTAAGAAGAACCTGCTCTTCAAACACAAAATTTTTACCGGTGAAGCAAAGCCCAATGTGATCCGTTTGCTGCCGGCACTGAATATTACGAAGGTGGAGGCGGATATGGTGTTAGCTGCATTGAAAGAAGAACTGCAGTAACTCCGCAAGCGGTTGTAAATCCTGGCGGCGGTTACTGAAAAGCTGCTTAAATAAGATGAGTAAAGGAATGCTGTACAAGTGTGCGACGCCCATGAAGCCGAGTAAAGACCAACAGTTTGTAACAAAAGAAAAATATAAAAATTGAAAAATTTTATTTCTGTACATGATGTGCATGACATCAATGCATTAGTAAAAAAGGCGCTGGCCTACAAGGCAAACCCGTATGCCGACAGGAACCTGGGTGCTGATAAGAAAATCGGCATGCTGTTTTTAAATCCCAGTCTGCGTACCCGCTTAAGCACACAGGTGGCAGCAAAAAACCTGGGACTCGAATCCATTGTATTCAATGTTGATAAAGAAGGCTGGGCGCTGGAATTTGAGGAGGGCGCCATCATGAGCGGCACAACAGTAGAACATGTAAAAGATGCAGCGCCGATACTGGGTCAGTATTTTGATATTTTATGTATCCGTGCATTTCCTGCTTTAAAGTATAAGGAAGAAGATTACAGCGAGCAGGTGATGAATGCCTTCATTAAATATGCTGGTATCCCCATTGTGAGTTTGGAAAGCGCCACGCTGCATCCCCTGCAATCTCTTACAGATATCATTACTATTAAAGAGCAAAACGAAAAATCTCAAATCATACACCGCAGATCCAAAATTGTGCTCACCTGGGCGCCGCATATCAAGCCGCTGCCGCAATGTGTGGCCAATTCATTTGCACAATGGATCAATGCCTGGGGCGAAGCCGATTTTGTGATCACACACCCGGAGGATTATGAACTGGATGAACAGTTTACCAAAGGCGCCACTGTTACACATGACCAGGATGCTGCATTGAAGGACGCTGATTTTGTGTATGTAAAAAACTGGAGTACGTATACCGATTACGGGAAGATTTACAGTAATGATCCTTCATGGATGCTTACAGAAGAAAAACTGAAGCTGACCAATAATGCCAGGGTAATGCACTGCCTGCCGGTAAGAAGAAATGTGGAACTCAGCGATGAAATACTTGACGGCCCAAACAGCCTGGTGTCAACTCAGGCGGGTAACAGGGTATGGGCCGCCCAGGCGGTACTGGCTGAAATTTTAAAAGCAAAATAATGGAACAGCTGTTTGTGATAAAAATAGGCGGGAACGTAATCGACGATGAGAAAAACCTTTCAGCGTTGCTGGCCAATTTTGCAGCCATACCAGCTAAGAAAATACTGATACATGGCGGTGGAAAGATCGCCACAAAGCTGGGCGATAAACTGGGCATTGAATCAAAATATATCAATGGAAGGAGGATCACCGATGCAGAAACGATTGACCTGGTGACAATGGTGTATGGTGGCTTGGTAAATAAAAAACTGGTGGCGCAACTGCAGGCGCTGCATTGCAATGCCATTGGTGTTACAGGTGCCGATGCCAATCTGATACCTGCCACCAAACGTCCTGTTACAAAAGAAGGTATTGATTTTGGGTTTGTGGGTGACATTGACCACTCACCACTCACCACTCACCACTGGAAGCTCTTGCTGGACGCAAACCTCATACCGGTCATGGCCCCACTTACACATGATGGCAAGGGGCAAATGCTCAATACCAATGCAGATACCATGGCATCATCCATTGCAGTGGCCTTGTCAAAAAACTATACAGTAAGACTGATTTACTGTTTTGAAAAAAAAGGCGTGCTGCAGGATGTGAATGATGACAACTCCGCCATTACTTTAATAACAAAGGATATTTACGCTGAACTGAAAGCCGGTAATAAATTATTCGACGGTATCCTTCCGAAAATCGACAATGCCTTTGCTGCCATCGACAACGGGGTGGCAGAAGTTTTAATAGGTCACGCCCACGATTTGCTTCAGAATATCACCCAACAAACAACAGGTACTTTAATTAGATAATTATGAACGAACAATTATACACCGGTGCGGTTGACTTACTGAAGCAGCTCATCAGCACGCCTTCTTTTTCCAAGGAGGAAAATGATACGGCAGAAATACTGATGGCTTTTTTTGAAAAGCACCAGGTACAGTATGCAAGGGTGGGCAATAATATTTATGCCAAGAACAAATATTATGATGTAAACAAACCTTCGGTATTGCTCAATTCACATCATGATACAGTAAAACCCAACAAGGGGTATACCATGGATCCCTTTACACCTGTGGAAAAAGAGGGTAAATTATTCGGGCTTGGCAGTAATGATGCCGGTGGATGCCTGGTGAGCCTGATCGCCACCTTCCTGCATTTTTACGAAGAACAAAATACCAAATACAACGTGGTGTTTGCCGCCAGTGCAGAAGAAGAGATCAGTGGTGTGAACGGGATAGAGCTGGTGCTGCCTTATTTAGGCCATATTGATTTTGGAATTGTGGGCGAACCCACCAAACTTGAAATGGCGGTGGCCGAACGCGGACTGATGGTGATTGACTGCGTGGCACCCGGCCGTGCCGGTCATGCTGCACGTAAGGAAGGCGAGAATGCATTGTATAATGCCATGGATGATATCAGCTGGATACGCAATTATCATTTTGAAAAAGAGAGTCCGCTGCTGGGCGAATCAATGTTAACAGTAACCGTTATTGAAACAGAAAACAAACAGCATAACGTGGTGCCGGCTCAATGCAAATTTGTAATTGATGTTAGGGTGAATGAACTGTATACATTTGATGAGATACTGGATGCGTTGAAAGCAAATTTGAAAAGCAGTTTCAAGCCCCGTACTACGCGGATGAAATCCACTTCCATTGCACTGGATCACCCGCTGGTAAAAGCCGGACTGGCGCTGGGCAAAGGCTATTATGGTTCTCCCACAACCAGTGATAAGGCTCTGATGCCTTTTCCCACTTTAAAAATGGGTCCTGGCGACAGCGCACGCAGCCATACCGCCGATGAATTCATATATTTAGAAGAAATAAAGAACGGGATCGCCACTTATATAAAACTGGTTGAGCAAATAGTGAAGGAATAAAACGGCCGGAGGTAGGAGTAATAAGTGGTAAGTTGTAAGTAATAAGTAAATTAGTACCCCATGCAAAATTATAAAGACCTGAAGGTTTGGGAAAAGGCACACCTGTTTGCCGTAAAAATTTACCAGCTTACAGAGCACTTTCCCAAAACTGAAACATATGGCATAACAAATCAGTTAAGGCGTGCTGCCGCTTCCATTCCCTCAAATATCGCTGAGGGATGTGGTAAAAACACGAAACCTGATTTTGCCAGCTTTTTAAATATATCACTTGGGTCATCCAATGAATCAGAATATTTTCTTTTGCTTGCAAAAGATTTGAATTATCTCGCAGTTGAGAATTATGAATTGCTTGCAAAGGATATTAATGAAATTAAGGCAATGTTAATTGGTTTGATTTCAAAAGTGCGGCACTGACTTATTACTTACTACTTAATAACTTATTACTTAAATGAAGCTCTGGCAAAAAGATAAAACCTCTTTAAAGGAAGTAGAAAAATTCACTGTAGGTAAAGACCGTGAAATGGACCTTGTGCTGGCGCCTTTTGATGTGCTGGGTAATATTGCGCATGCAAAAATGCTCGCAAGTATCGGGCTGCTTACAAAGATCGAAGCAGCCGAGCTGGTGGCTGAATTAAAAAATATCTACCAAAAAATTGAAGCCGGGGATTTCGTGATGGACGAAGGGGTGGAAGACATTCATTCACAGGTGGAGTTTTTACTCACCCAAAAACTGGGTGATGTGGGCAAAAAAATTCACAGCGCCCGCAGCCGCAACGACCAGGTACTGGTGGATTTAAAATTATACTTCCGCAGTGAAATTGAAAAACTGGTAAACAATGCCAAAGCATTTTTTGACCTGCTCATTCAGCAAAGTAACAAACATAAAGATGACCTGCTGCCCGGTTACACTCACCTGCAGCTGGCTATGCCTTCTTCATTTGGTTTGTGGTTTGGCGCTTATGCCGAAAGCCTCGTGGATGATCTTGCCACATTGCAGTCCGCTTATGGGGTCGTAAATAAAAACCCCCTGGGTTCTGCGGCAGGCTATGGCAGTTCATTTCCCATCAACCGCACTTTAACCACGCAGCTGCTGGGTTTTGATGACCTCAATTATAATGTGGTATATGCCCAGATGGGCCGGGGTAAAACAGAACGTATTGTTGCATCAGCCATGAGCAATATCGCCGCCACGCTGTCTAGGTTGAGCATGGATGCCTGCCTGTTCATCAACCAGAATTTTGGTTTTATCTCCTTCCCCGATGAACTCACCACCGGCAGCAGCATCATGCCGCACAAAAAAAATCCGGATGTGTTTGAGCTCATGCGTTCGCACTGCAACCGCATACAGGCATTGCCCAACGAGATCATCCTGATGACCAATAACCTGCCCAGCGGTTACCAGCGTGACCTGCAGTTGTTAAAAGAACATATCATTCCAGCTTTTGAGTATTTAAATAACTGCCTGCAAATGGCCGGGCTCATGCTCAGCAACATTGAAATTAAAAAAGACCTGCTTGCAGATGAAAAATACCAGTACCTCTTCAGCGTGGAAGAAGTGAACAAGCTGGTACTGCAGGGAATACCCTTCAGGGATGCGTATAAAAAGGTGGGGCTCGATATTGAGAACAGTAAATTTACGTACAGCACAACAGTGAACCATACACACGAAGGATCCATCGGTAACCTCTGCAATGCACAAATTGAGGCACAGATGAACAATATTATCCAAAAATTTAATTTTGATAAAGTCAAAATTGCGTTACAACAATTAATCAGTTAGATTTGCTTACAACTTCTTACCAATGGTTGATCAGGCGGTGAAAAAACGCATTGCTATCTTCGGTTCCACAGGCTCCATCGGCACACAGGCATTAGACGTGATCCGTGCCAACCCTTCATTATTTGAAGTGGAAATCCTCACTGCTCAATCCAATGACGAATTACTGGTAAAACAGGCGCTCGAATTTAAACCCAACGCGGTAGTGATTGGGGATGATGCCCGTTACCAAAAGGTAAAAGATGCACTCGCTTCCACCGATGTAAAAGTATTTGCAGGTGAAGCGGCACTGGAAGAAGTGGCTGATTTTGACAGCTATGATATGATGCTGGCCGGCATTGTAGGCTTTGCAGGTTTAAAACCCACTTTCAAAGCGGTGGAAAAAGGAAAAGCAGTAGGCCTGGCCAATAAAGAAACCCTGGTGGTGGCCGGCGACCTGGTGATGCAAAAAGCCATTGAGAAACGAACCCCTGTTATCCCGGTAGACAGTGAGCACTCTGCTATCTTTCAATGCCTGGTGGGTGAGGGCAGAAATAAAATTGAAAAGATCATTCTTACTGCCAGCGGCGGTCCTTTCCTGGGTAAAAAACCCAACTTTCTCGTAAACGTTAAAAGAGATCATGCGCTCCAGCATCCCAACTGGGCCATGGGTGCAAAAATCACCATCGATTCTGCCACGCTCATGAATAAAGGGCTCGAAATGATCGAAGCCAAATGGCTCTTCAACCTGCAGCCCGAACAGGTGCAGGTGGTGGTGCATCCGCAAAGTATTATTCACAGCATGGTGCAGTTTGAAGATGGCAGCATTAAGGCCCAGATGGGCCTGCCCGATATGAAGCTGCCCATTCAATATGCCATGGCTTTTCCGCAGCGCTTAAAGAACGATTTTCCGCGGCTCGATTTCCGTAAGTTCAGCAGCCTCACATTCGAGGAGCCCGATGTTAAAACTTTCAGAAATTTAGCCCTGGCAACCGAAGCACTGTTTAAAGGCGGCAACATGCCCTGCGTGCTCAATGCTGCCAATGAAATTGCCGTATGGGCCTTTTTACGCAACAGGGTAGGCTTTTTGGATATGACGGCCATGGTGGAAAAAGCCATGCAGCACGTGCCTTTTATAGCGCATCCCACCATGCAGGAATATTTTGACAGCGATGCCGAAGCCCGTAATTTTGCAGCTTCACTAATAAACCTGTAAATCGGGGTTTGGGTATCAACATTTGTACACTATGTAACATCGTTGTGTCACTCACTTCAGCATTTTCAGCAACAATCAGCATAACAGCAAACCATTGAATGGAAACATTAATTAAAGTAGCGCAGTTTTTTGTATCACTCTCTATATTGATCGCATTGCACGAGTGGGGGCATTTCTTTTTTGCCAAACTGTTCAAAACAAGGGTAAATAAATTTTACCTGTTCTTCGACTTTTTATTCCCTATGCCCAATGTGCTCAACTTTGCATTGTTCAAAAAGAAAAAAGGCGAAACAGAATATGGTATTGGCTGGTTCCCGCTGGGTGGTTACGTGCAAATTGACGGCATGATGGATGAAACCCAGGATGCAGAAAAATTAAAGGCACCCCCGCAGCCATGGGAGTTCCGCAGCAAGCCGGCCTGGCAGCGTTTGCTCATCATGATGGGCGGTATTTTGGTAAACGTGCTGCTGGCTTTTTTAATTTATGCCATGGTGTTGTTTGTATGGGGCGAAAAGAAAATACTCAACGATTCTGTAAAAAATGGTATTGCTGTAGGCGACAGCCTGATGTATGAAATCGGTTTCCGCGATGGAGACCAGATCGTGTCTGTAAACGGCCAGCCGATCAAATATTTTGAAGACGTTCCCAAGAAAGTACTCATCAACAGCGAAAAAGTGGTGGTGAACAGGAACGGACAAAACATTACCGTTGAAGTTCCCAATGATCTGCTCGGTAAACTCTCCACCAAAAAAATTGACCGCAGGGGATTGATCGGCATCTTGCTTCCGCCCATTACCGATTCTGTACCCAACCCGGCAAAAAGCAATGCTTTTAAAGCAGGCATACAAGGCGGCGATAAAATCCTAAAACTCGATTCAACAGTTATCGACAGCTGGCAGGATATATCACGTTATACAGAAAAACTCAAAGACAGTGCGGCTGTACTGGTTACCGTTGAAAGAAATAACACACAATACCAGTATACCGTTAAGCTGGATAAAAACCACCAGTTGGGACTGTTGCAGCTTACCGGCGAAAAGCTCGAAAAAATGGGATTGCTAAAAATTGAGACCAGGAAGTTTGGTTTTTTTGAAAGTTTCCCGGCCGGTGTTTCAAAAGCCATTACCAAGCTCACCGATTATATGGAGCAGTTTGCCCTGCTTTTTAAACCAAGCACGGGTGCCTACAAAGGCATGGGTGGTTTTGCAAGCATGACACAGATATTTCCCACTTATTGGGACTGGGAAAATTTCTGGAACATTACTGCCATGTTCAGCATCATCCTGGCATTCATGAATTTTTTACCCATTCCAATGCTTGATGGCGGTTATATTTTATTCACGCTGTTTGAAATTGTTACCGGTAAAAAAGTGCCGGATAAGTTTTTGGAAAAAGCAAACATGATCGGTTTCTTCATCATTATAGGTTTGATGTTATTCACCAATGGTAATGATGTGTTCCGTAAGTTTAAAGGATGGTTTTAATAAATTTTCAATTGTAAATTACCCGGGGCTGACCGGTTTTGACAGCATAGTTCTTTGTAAGTGTAAGCATGTGGTGCGTTGTATAATTAGCACCTTAATCTGAATATACAAACTTTAAATGGCAATACTCAGTATGCCATGGCTGCTTAATCGATAGATTAGCACCCATTAGGGCCGCCGAACAGGTCAGTTCTGTTACCATGTTCCGCCGCCGACTCAAAAACAAAACGGAATGCTGCAACGGAATGAAGTGACCGTTGCCTAAGACCATTCTTCTAAGGATACAGTTGGTTGGCCGGGTCCCTGCTGTTTCCCTACAATTAATAACCGGATAAACATGTAGAAAGCTTATGGCGAATATGTTTGGACCAGGGTTCGATTCCCTGCAGCTCCACTTTACCCGCCGTAGCCTTGGCGAAGGCGGGTGTTAAACGCATCCTTCCTGCATCAGCAGGAAGGATGCGTTTTTTTCATTTTGTACCCGATAAAAACTATACACATGTGGTATGTTTACATACTCCAATGCAGTAACGGTGATTATTACAAAGGCTGCACAAATAATATTGAAGACAGGTTTGAACGCATCAGAAAGGATTGGTTGAATCAACCAAACACTACCGCCCTCTTAAATTAATTCACTACTCAGTTTTTTTTGAACAGTCAAAAGCGTATGCTTTTGAGCAATACCTGAAAAGCGGATCAGGCAGGGCCTTTTTAAAGAAACATTTCGCATAGTTTATTATGCAGGATTGTAAAGTCTGTCTTCGCCAAGGCTTCGACAGATAAATTCAATTCCCTGCAGCTCCACATTACCCGCAGTAGCCTTGGCGAAGGCGGGTGTTAAATGCGTCCTTCCTGCTTCAGCAGGTATCAGTGAATAGCATTTTATCACACCCCGGTTGATAAAATGCTATTTTATTTTGGATGAAAATCTATGCTACATTTTATCATGGAAATAATAAACAGAGGCCCCGGTGAAAACCGGGGCCGTTTCTTCAAATTAATATGAGAAAATTAAAACTAACTGCCTGTTTAAATAAACCTGTTGATCAAATTCTCCAGGTATTCCTGTTTTCCGCTGGTGGTGGCGGGTTCACCGTTGGCGATGGCATAATCCCTCAGGTCTTCGAGCGAGAGTTTGCCTTCTTCAAATTCCTTTCCTTTTCCGTTGTCGTAAGACGCATAACGGTCTGCCCTTATCTTTTTGTAATCTGATTTATTCAGGATATGATCCGCTGTGATCAGCGCTCTTGCAAAATTGTCCATACCACCAATATGTGCATAGAACAGGTCGGCCGCATCGGTGCTGTTACGCCTGATCTTTGCATCAAAGTTGATACCGCCGCCTTTAAAACCGCCGGCTTCCAGTATCACCAGCATGGCTTCAGTGAGTTCATTGATATCATTGGGGAACTGGTCGGTATCCCAGCCATTCTGGTAATCACCCCGGTTGGCATCCATGCTGCCCAGCAAGCCGGCATCGGCCGCCACCTGCAGTTCGTGAGTAAATGTATGACCGGCCAGTGTGGCATGGTTTACTTCTATATTTAAGCTGAAGTCGTTCAATAAATCGTACTGGCGTAAAAAGCCAATCACGGTCTCGCAGTCATAATCATACTGGTGCTTGCTGGGTTCGCAGGGTTTGGGTTCGATAAAGAACTTGCCTTTAAAACCATTTTTACGTGCATAGTCTTTTGCGGTATGCAGGAAGCGGGCCAGGTGTTCTTTCTCCCGCTTCATGTTTGTATTGAGCAGGCTCATATAACCTTCACGGCCGCCCCAGAATACATAGTTCTCGCCTCCCAGTGCAATGGTGGCATCCAGTGCAGCTTTTACCTGTGCGGCACCATGGGTGAGCACATGAAAATCGGGATTGGTGCTGGCGCCATTCATATATCTCCTGTTAGAAAATAAGTTGGCCGTGCCCCATAATAGTTTTACGCCGCTGGCTTTTTGTTTTTCTGCCAGGTAAGCGGTAAGGGCCTGGAGTCTTTTATCATTTTCATGTACATCATTGGTATAATCCACCACATCCACATCATGGAAGCAGTAATAGGGCAGTCCCAGTTTGGTGATGAACTCAAAAGCGGCATCGGCCTTGTCTTTGGCCCTTTGCACGGCATCATTGTTTTCATTCCAGGGAAAAAGATGGGTGGCTTCACCAAAGGGATCGGCACCACTGCCGCAGAAGCTGTGCCAGTAAGCACAGGCAAAACGCAGCCAGTCCTTTAATGGTTTGCCGGCCACCACCCGCTCCGCATCATACCAGCGGAAAGCCAGTGGATTGTCGCTCTGTAAGCCTTCATACTGAATAGCGCCTATCTGTTTGAAATATTCCTTGTTTCCTGATGTGATTGACATATGTTTGAATTTATAGTTAGTGAATATGCAGGATTTATTTTGTCGTGATTTGTGTGATACCATTTTGCAATCCGGCTGATGCAGCAGTGATCTTCACAAGACCTGTCTGTCCTTTTTTTGAACGAACGATCACCAGTGCAAGTCCGTAATACGCATCTCTTTGTTTAGATGCAAATGAAACCAGGCAGGCAGGATCACCATTATCCGTGGCAATAATTTCACCGGGTCCTTCAATACTAAAGCTGATACTATTCTTCGCATCGGGCACTGTAAAACCATTTTTGTCTGTTAACATCGCAGTAATAAAACAAAGGTCCGAACCGTCGGCACTGATGATCTTCCTGTCTGCAGTTAATTTAACCGCTGCTGCCGCACCCGTAGTTTGCACCGTTTCTTCTGACCACCTGCTGCCGTTTTTATAGGCAACGGCTTTTAATGTGCCGGGTTCATAGATCACATCATCCCAGCGCAGCCGGTATTCATATGGCCCTTTTTTCTTTTTACCCAATGAATGTCCGTTTAAGAAAAGTTCTGCTTCATCACCCGAGGTGAAAACATGTACGGGTGTTACCATTCCTGTACGGCCGGGCCAGTTCCAGTGTGGTAAAATATGCACCATTTTTAAGTTGGGCCGCCAGCGTGACTGGTATAAATAAAAACGGTCTTTCTTAAAACCAGCGAGGTCAATAAAGCCGCAGTAAGAACTCCGTGCGGTGTAATACGGTGTGGGTTCTCCTAAATAATCCCAGCCCGACCATACAAATTCGCCCGCAACAAAAGGATGTTTATCCTGGGATGCGAACACTTTGTCTGCAGAAGATCCGAAAGCCGCCGTATATAATTCGTATGCACTTACCTGTTTGTTGATGGGATCACCGCCGGTACTGTCGCTGACAGGGGCGCTGTTGCCGCTGCTCACAGGGAAGATATAAGAGCCTCTTGTGCTCAATGCAGAAGCCGTTTCGCTGCTAACAATAAACTTGCCCGGAAATTTTTCATGAAAAGCAGGATAAAGTGGTGAAGTGCGAATCCCTTTTAAATGCGCATAAGCAGGTGCATCACGTATGCCTTCGCCCTGGTAGTTCAGGCTGATAATATCCATCACTGCAGGGAATGGCATATTGGGTTTTGCATAGTTCATGGATGCGGTGGCCGGTCTTGTGCTGTCTTCTTCTTTTACAATATCATATAGTGTTTTAGCGATCAGTGCACCGGTGTCGGCAGTATATTGCTCACCCACTTCATTACCATAGCTCCAGGCAATCACCGAAGGATGATTTTTATCGCGGCGTATAAATGATCTTGTATCCGCTTCATACCAGTCGGGAAACAAAAGATGAAAATCATGCGGTGTTTTTTTGCGCTCCCAGCTGTCGAATATTTCATCTATTACAAGAAAGCCCATTTTGTCTGTAAGATCCAGCAGTTCAGGAGCAGGCGGGTTATGTGCAAGCCTGATCGCATTGCAACCGGCTTCCTTTAAAATTTCCAGCTGGCGTTCAGCTGCCCTGTAATTGAATGCGCCACCCAATGCGCCGAGATCATGATGCTGGTTAACGCCTTGTATCCTTACGGGCTGATTGTTTACAAAAAGTCCTCTCTCTGCATTGAATTCAAGTGACCGGATACCAAACCTTGTTTCATATTCATCAGTGAGCTGCCCGTTAGTATATATTCTTGTAACGGCGCAGTACATGGATGGCTGTTGTGCAGGCGGTGGCCCCCATAAGCGTGGATTTTTAAGCAGTACACTTTTCCTGATCGTGGTAGTGGCTGCAGCATTTGCAGTTACAGTCACGGGTTTAAAATCAGCGATTTTTTTCTGCCGGTGCAAGTCTGCATCCAGCAGGTAAATGCCCGTTGCAACCATTATCTTTTTACTGTCTGTATTATTGTTTTCTACCGCAACAGACAGGTGAATGGTTGCAGATGCGTCAGACACAGCTGTGGTGTTTACAAATGTGCCCCATTGTGCAATGTGTACAGGGTTTACTTTCGTAAGCCATACATTACGGTATAAACCGGCGCCGGGATACCAGCGTGCAGCATAGTTGGGATTATCGATTCGGATGGCGAGCTGGTTTGTTCCGCCAAAATTTAAATAAGGAGTGAGGTCGAGCCTGTAAGAATTATAACCATACGGCCATCCGCCCAGCAGTTTGCTGTTGAGCCAGACGGTGCTATAGCTCATGGCACCGTCTATATCGAGATAAATATGTTTGTCTTTGTCAGTTGCAGGGATATCAATTTTTTTCCTGTACCATCCAATTCCCTGGATGGGTAAACGGCCCATGCCGCCACCTACTTCAGGATTTTTTTCATCTGTATAGAAAGGGGCATTGATAGCCCAGTCGTGCGGCAACTGAATGCTTTGCCATTTACGGTCGTCAAAATCATTTTGCACATAAACAACATCACCGCCGGGGTTTCCTTCGGGGCGGGTATGATGTTTAGTAATATCTTTTATAAAATTATTGGCTGCAGGTAAAATCCATTTTTTTAAAACGGTATCAGCAGCCATGGTGCTGATGGCTTCAGTGGGTTTACTGTCGGCAACTTTATTATCGTTCCGGTCAGTTACAGCGGGGCGTACATCATACGATAAACCTTTGGTGCCTGACGGGTCGTTTAAGGTGAATTTCCAGCCGCTGTTCAGGGATATTCTTTCCCTGCTCTTATTTTGGGCGGTGGCAGAAAATGCGGTCAGTAAAAATAAAGTGTATGTGAGTTGCTTTAAAAACATGACAAAGGAGCGAAATGCAGGAAGAATCGTTTTAAAATTTCCGGTATAACCCAATTGGGTTATACCGGAAATAAGTGTTATAAATTTATTGACCTCTTAATGCTTTCAGCACTGCGGCATAGGCCTGTTTGCGGCCATAGCCTGTGTTATACATCAACGGGTAGTCTTTACCGCCATTGTATAACCAGCTGGTGTTGTCTGTTACACCCCAAACAGTAATACCATACTGTTGTGCTTTCGGTACATTTTTAAGGTAAGACGCAATTACATAGTAATACATCTGTGCCTGGAAGTTTTCTTCCATGGGTGTTAATGAATAAGTGGCCACTGCATTCGGGTTCATTCTTACATCCAGTTCTGAAACATGGATTTTTAAACCGGTTGCAGCCAGTTTGATAAACATCTGGTCGATGCTGTTGTAGCTGGTGGTTCGGGTAACATGTAACTGTGTTCCGATACCATCCACTTTGGCGCCCCTTGTTTTAAGTTCGGTTACCATTTTAATGAGTGAATCCAGTTTTACAGGTTTAGACTCCAGGTTATAGTCATTGATGAACAGGGTGGCTGTTGGGTCTGCGGCTTCGGCATATTTGAATGCTTTGTAAGCATAATCACGTCCTAAATACTCCGACCATACAAACCAGTCTGTGGTGGTAGGGGTGGGCAGCGGGGAATTGGCGTTATTGCGAAGGTTTCCATTATCGTCCAGCAGTTCATTGATCACATCCCATGCTTTTACTTTTGTTTTATACCTGTTCACCATGGTGGTAACATATGTATTGAGTGCAGTATCGATCTTCAGTACAATTTGCGCCCCAGTGGGTGCAGGTATCACTTCCTTCACGCTGGCATCATCAATATAGTAAGTGTTGATGCTTGCGCCCATATCAAACAGGATCCTTGTTTGCGGTGAGTTGGCTGTAAATGTCCAGGTGATAAGGGTAAATCCTGAAGAGGGGATGGATTGGTCGCCCTGGTATTGTGCACTGCCGCCACCACTGGTTTGTGTGGAGAGCCTGATTGAGCCGGAACCGCTTCCTGCTTTTACATAGTATGTTACCGTGTATTGTTTACCGGAAGTGGTGTTAAAAAGATCGCTGGCTACCTGTACCTTCCATTGGTTGGCCGGTTCACCTACAGCCGCCACCACTTTCATCGCCCTGGTACCGGTGCGGAATTCTCCTGCATTGGACGTGGGGTTTACGGTTGATCCGTTTTGTGCATTGTAGGTGGCCCAGTTGCTTAAACCTGTACCGCCTGTTTCAAACCCGCCGTTGGCAAGGAGTTCAACGGGTGCAGGAACGGTAAGTCCTGAATAGCTTTTAAGCCAGGTGGCATTCTGCTGCGAGTGCCAGCCCAGGGTATGGCCAAATACATCCATCGAACCAACAGATGTAAGTAAAGCATCTGTATTGGTGAAATTCATATTGCCATTGTTGTCAACAATGGATGAGTGTTTCATCAGGTTGCCAAAAGTAACCTGGTTGAAATCTCTTTTTACAATACCAGAATAGGATGAGTTGCTAACCATTGCAGGATAATCAATGGCAACACCCATATACCCGCCGGCACCTGCATCTTTGAGTGCTGCAGTGGTATCGGTATAGCCGCCTGTATCCATGATACCCACATCTTTCATTTTAGTACAGGAGCTCCATGCCAGTACCATCAATGCTGCGGGCAATATTGATTTTATAGTTATTTTTTTCATTGTTTCTTATTTTGATTTTACAACTGTTTAAAATTAATAGCCCGGGTTTTGATACTGTGCTTTGTTCGGGTCATTCATCGCATCCAGCTGGCTTTGTGGTATCGGCCTTAATACATGATGCGCTTTAATATTTGCTGCAGCCACCAGGTTGCGGTTCCTGTTCTTTACATACTCAAGCAACAGCCCCCTGCAGGCGAGATCAGCCCAGCGTACACTTTCTCCGCATAATTCACGCACCCTTTCAGTCATGATAAAATCAACAGTCATATTGGCGGTGGTAAGGCTGGTCATATTGGCTTCCCTTTGTGCCAGTACTGTTGAGTTTAAGCCTGCCCTGTAGGCAGCCCTTTTGCGCAGCACCTGTATCAAAGGTAAAGCATCACCGGGGCGGCCATCAAGTATGGCTGCTTCCGCTGCTTCTAAATATACTTCTGATAATTTGGCAACAACATACGGTCTTCCTGATGCATCATTGATGGCACCTCTTTTGTTATCGTCAAACTTTTTGATGGCGGGATACAGCTGGAATGTCGGGCGTGAAGGCAGGTAAAACTGGGTGGGATCCAGTATCCTGTATTTTTTTGTTCCCAATGCCCTTAATGAATCTGCAAAGGCTTTTGTGGGTGTAAGATAATAAGCGGTATCGCCTGTGCTTACACCTGAAGATGCGGCATTGTTATTTGTTGCCAGCCAAACCACCCTGAAACTGTTGTCGTAACGGCTGTCATTTGTTTTGTCTGCAAAAGCCGAATCATACACCCATGGATTGGGGCAAAGCTGGCGCAGCGGGCGCATGTATTGCAATACGCGGTCGCAGGGGAAAGCCCCGTTGATGGTTACACTGTTCTGGTAATTGGCGTTATACCAGTTGCAGGACATATTCGCTTTTCCTGAAAACTCTGTACCTACAGAGTTCAGTTCATTGTCGAACGGGTCGCCGGGAATTCTTTCAACTGAGTATAAAATTTCAGCATTATAATCATTGCCTTCTTTATGAATATCACCATAATCCTGCAGTAATGCTGTGCCGAGTGCAGTCTGGTTATCGATCACATATTTGGCTGCGTCCCATGCGCTTTTATAATCGGTAGATTGTTTCACACTGCTGTAACTCCTGAATAAATATGCTTTGGCAAGCATGTGGTATGCTGCAGCTTTGTAAATGTAAAAACCTCCATTTACCGGTCTCTTTGCAGGCAGGTTCTGTGAGGCATAGGTAAAGTCATCAATAATAGTCTGGTAGTTCTTTTTCAATAAATCCGGTACCAGCCTGTTAAATCCCTGGAATGGTTCCTGGTTGAATGACAGGTCGCCGCTTCCAAGGTTGATGGGTACTGCGCCAAACTGCTGTACCAGCAGGAAATAGTACAGTCCCCTGAAATAATGCGCTTCTGCAAGCAGTGTTGCTTTTGCAGCACCATCCATTGATACTTCAGGTGCAAACTGTATAATACCATTTGCAAGGTTGATATTGTTAAAGCTCCTGTTCCAGGGGGTAAGAATATCACCATTGCTGGAGTTGAGGTTATAGGCACCACAGTCGAGCCCGCTGCTTGCGCCCTGGTCACCGAGTGTCCATTCATCCGTACCGGAGTTCATGGTGTTCAATGCGCCATTTGGGCCATACAGGTAACGCATACCGGAATACAATGCCACGGTACCGCTTTGTAAACCCGATGCGGTTTTAAGATATTCGGTGGTAAATACCGTATAAGGTTTTTCTATCAGCCTTTTTTTGCAACCGCTTACAAAAAACAGCAGACTGCAGATGACGGTAACTGCTGCGGCTTGTGAAATTATTTTTTTCATATTTCTTAATTATTTGAGTTAGAATGTTACGTTAAAGCCGAGGTTTACACTGCGTGTTGGCGGTGTGTTAAGACCAATGGTTAAAGCCCTGCCTGAAAGGTTGCCCGGGTTTTGTATACCCTGGTTGCCGGTTCCGGTAGCTTCAGGATCAACACCACCTGCATCACGCATATAGGGCGAATACAGTACAAACGGGTTCTGAACAGAAACGTATACCCTGAATGATTGTATTTTCAAACGGCTGATCACCTCCGGAGAAAGTGTATAACCCACATTGATACTGCGCAGTTTTACAAAGCTTGCATCATAATAACCCAGTGTTGTCCAGTCGGTGGTGATAGGACGCACACGCTGCAGGTAACCTGCAATGGGAAAATCGTTGGATGGATTTGTTGGTGTCCAGTAGTTTGTCTTGATCGTATTCCTTAAACCATCAGGATTGTTTACATATGCCGCATATGGCTGGTGCAGCTGGCTTACCAGTAAACCACCAAAACGTGCATAAATTACAAAAGACAGGTCAAAATTTTTGTAAGTAAAGCGGTTGGTCATACCACCTTGTATCTTGGCTTGTCCGCTGCCGATGATCTTCCGGTCATTGTTCGGGTCGATCTTACCATCACCATTCAGGTCTTCCAGTTTAATATCACCGGGTTGATTGCCGTATTTGGCTGCCAGTGCTGCTTCATTCAGCTGCCATACACCCAGTTTATTGTAATCGTAGATCGCACTCAGTGGTTCGCCGATAAACAGCTGGCTGGCAATATTCTTGGTAAAGCCATCATTCAGCTTCAGCAATTTGTTGCGGTTGCCAAACAGGTTCAGGTCTGTGCTCCATGTAAACCCGCTTCTTGTTCTTACGTTTACGGTACTGATGGTAAATTCCAAACCTTTGTTTTCCATTTCACCAATATTAGTGGTATAGCTGCCTGCCACACCGGAAGTAACAGGTAATGAAATGCCATACAGGATTTTGTTGGTGTTGGATTTATACCATTCTATTGATCCGGTAATGCGGTTTTTAAGGAAACCAAAATCTAAGCCCACATTGGAAGTTTTGGTGTACTCCCAGTCCAGGTTCGGGTTAGGTAATGTAACGAGGTTGTATCCAGTTACAATGGTGGATGGGCCATAGTTGTAACGGATGGTACCGCCCGGTACAGATGGTGATGAGTAACCATTGTAATTGTAAGGCGATACCAGACCGAGGGAAGTATAAGGGTTTACAGACTGGTTGGATGTTTGTCCGAAACCAAACCTTAATTTAAGGTTATCAATAAACTTAAATCTTTTCATAAATTTTTCACTGCTGATATTCCAGCCGAAAGAAGCGGCAGGATATTCATGGTATTTATTACCCGGTGCAAGACGGGATGAACCATCCACACGGTAAGTTAAAGTGGCCATGTATCTGTCGTTGTATACATAGTTCAGCCTTCCCATATAGGATTCCAGTGCATAAGAAACTTCAGAACCGCTTACAACAGGTTTAACATTGTTGGAAGCATTGGCCTGTCCAAGGTTATAGAACTGGATAAAGTCTTCATCAATCGAGTCTTTGCTTACAAATGTATTATGGCTGTGGTCTTCCTGGTAACTGTATAAGCCAGTAACAGTAAACTTGTGTTTGCCGATTGTTTTATCATAAGTAAGAATGTTTTCCAGTGTATAGCCATAACCTTCTGAATTATTTACACTGGCAGTGTTACCCTGACCAGGCCGGAAATAACTTGGAGATAATGCTTTGTCAGATTTCTGGAACTGGTCATTCTCCTGCTGACGGTAATCCAAACCAGCATTGAAACGGTATTTTAACCCAGTGATGATCTGGTACTCAGCATACAGGCTGTTGAAGGTGCGCAGGCGGCGCACTTTATCCACCCAGCTGCCATTATTGTCTTTCAAATATAAAGGGTTATACTGGTTCACACGGTCGGTGGTATTACCCGTAGGAGATTTCACCAGTCTTCCCAAAGAATCATAAGGCTGCATCAGCGGACTCAGTGTAATGATGGGGAACATGGCGTTATTGAACTGTGAGCCGTTTGTGATGCTGAGAGAGTTCAGTGTATTCAAACCCAGTTTCAATCGCTTGCCTACTTTGCTGTCGATGGTTGCACGCAGGGAATAGCGGCTGAAATCCTGGCCTGGCAATACAGTGGATTCGTTGTAGTAACCACCCCCCAGTGAATAGGTGCTGCCCCCGGATGTTCCGCCGGAAACGGTGATGTTCTGGTCTGTTACAAAACCGCTTTTATACATCTGGTCCTGCCAGTCAGTTGAAATACCTTTTGCCCTGTTGGCGAGTTCTTCGGCCATGTAGGGGTTGGAATTATATGCATTGGCAAGATCCCTTTGTGTGATGTATTCCTGTGCATTAAAAACATTGTATTTGTTACGTACAGAAACAGTGCCCACGTACCCGTTATAAGCAAGTCTTGCTTCACCGGGTTTTCCTTTTTTGGTAGTGATCAGTATCACGCCGTTTGAACCGCGTGAACCATAGATGGCAGTGGCAGAAGCATCTTTCAGGATATCCACAGAAGCAACATCGTCGGGGTTGATATCATTGATATTGCCGCCTTCAAAAGGTATTCCATCTAAAATGATCAGGGGGTCATTGGAACCATTGATGGTTCTTTCACCACGTATGCGTATTACTGCACCGGCGCCCGGTCTTGTACCTACTTTCTGTACTTCAAGTCCTGCTGCCCGGCCCTGTAATGCCTGCTGGAGGTTGGCGGTTGGTACTTCACGCAGCGCCCTTTCATTTACAGATACGATTGACCCTGTTACGTCTTTTTTACGTTGTGTACCATAACCCACCACCACCACATCTGTTAAAGTGGTGCTGGTGCTGGTTAAAATAACATTGATGTCGGCAGCACTGTTCACCTTCACTTCTTTTGCATTGTGGTTTACTGCTGAAATAACCAGTGTGGCACCTTTTGTTACAGTAATCGAAAAATTACCATTGGCATCGGTGGCGGTTCCGTTGGGTGTTCCCTTAACGGTAATGGAAGCTCCGGCCAATGCGGTACCATTTTCTTCAGTTACCCGGCCTTTGACGGTCAGATTCTGGGCAAAGGCCATCGTTGCAAAAACGAGCATCGCAATCGTAAGGCTCAGGATTTTTGCACTTGTTTTGTTGATCATAAAATTTATGTTTTTTGTGTTAAGCATATTGTTTGGTAACAATCTGTGTGTGGGATAGCGGACGGAAAGAAACAATCCAAACATTTGTTTCAGCCGGATAAAAAATGCCGCTCAATTTTACTCCTGGGGTAGATGGCAAAGGCGCATACACGTACATACAGTACAGGTGCGGTATTAAATTTTAAAGCGTGATTCAATATAGTATGGAGGCACTGCTTCAGTGCAGTGCTGAAGCAGGATCGTTTGCAGTGCCGACAGATACAGGGTCTCATATAGCAGTTCGTCAGTTGTTAATTGAACTATTTAACTGTAATCGGTTGCATTAAATTTCAAAAAAAATCGTTTATAGGGCGACTGTTCTGCCCCGGGAAAATCTTTCAAACTATTTTTTCCGAGTATTACGCAAGCTGTAAACTTATTTTATTCCGTGAATTTTGGTTGAGCAATCAGTTAGCACAGCAATCTTTACCCCGTTCCGGAATTTTTACAGCACGCAAAATAGAAAAAAATCTGAGAAAGTGCAACCGATTGCAGTTTTTTTTCAAAAAAATATTACTTTAGCGCACAAACCTTTCATATTTTTCGCTGCATATGGCAAAGGAAATAACGATTTACGACATTGCTAAGGAACTCAATATCTCGGCAGCAACCGTCAGCAGGGGCCTGAAGAACAGTAAGGTCATCAGCAAACCGACTATTAAACGTATCATGGAAAAAGCTGAAGAGCTGGGCTACCGGCACAACAGCTTTGCCAGTAACCTGCGCAAACAAAAATCGCATACTATTGGTGTGCTGCTTCATGAACTCAACAGTAACTTCATCACTTCTGTACTGGCAGGGATTGAAAAAGTGACCACCGAAGCGGGTTATGATATTATTATTGCACACTCTGCCGAAAATTATGAAAAAGAAGTGGCCAATGCCACCAACCTCTTTCATAAAAGGGTGGATGGTGTGATCGCCTCTCTCTCTTTTACCACTAAAAACCTGGATCACTTTAAACAGTTTTTTGAAAAGAAAATACCGGTGATATTTTTTGACCGTGTGGATGAGAACAGCGCAGAAACGCATGTGATCATTGACAACTACCGCTGTGGTTATATGGCCACCCAGCATTTAATAGAACAGGGGAGCAGGAGAATTGCCATGGTAACAGCCAACCTGAAACGAAATGTATATGCCCAGCGTCACCGCGGTTATACCGATGCATTATTTGATGCAGGCATCGAATACAATAAAAACCTGGTGCTGGTAAAAGACCTCAGCGAACAAAGCGCCCTGGAAGCTGCACAGGAAATCCTTAAAATGAAACCATTGCCCGACGGGCTTTTTGTAACCAACGACTTTATTGCAGCTGTGTGCATGCACGAACTGAAAAAGAAAGGCATCCGGGTGCCGGAAGATATTGCCGTTGTGGGATTTAACAATGATGCCATCAGTAAAATTGTTGATCCGCAACTCACCACCATCAATTATCCCGGTAAAGACATGGGGGAGATCACGGCAAGAAGCCTTATGAATCATTTGAAAGGCGTGGGCAGTATCGCGGTTACCAACCGCATCATTGTAAAATCAGATTTAATCATCAGGGAATCGTCGGTAAGACGAAAATAACCGGTATGAAGAAAAAGCTTGCTTGTATATGGTTGCTGTTGTGGACGGTTGTTTGCGGCAACGCCGAGAACGGGTACGATCTCTGGATGCGTTATAAAAAGGTAACAAATACATCATTGCTGAAACAATACAGGAAACAGATTGTTTCACCAGTGATACTGGGCGCATCACCCAGTATGGATATTGTAAGAGAGGAATACAAACGGGCCATCTCCGGCCTGCTGGAGAATACCATCACTGCCCTGCTGCCCTCACAAACAAGCACTGTTTTCATGATCGGCCGCTATGAAACCTCGAAAGAACATTTTGGGTTAATGGTAACCGCAGATGATCTTTCAAAAGCAGGTAAAGAAGGATATATCATTAAAAGCAAACCGGGGCAGACCTATATCACGGCCAATACCGATATCGGTGTGCTGTACGGGTTGTTTCATTTCCTGCGCCTGCTGCAGACAGAACAAAATATTACCAGCCTTAATATCGTATCGGCACCCAAACTGAAATTAAGACTGCTCAATCATTGGGATAACCTGAACCGCACTGTAGAAAGGGGCTATGCTGGTTTCAGTATCTGGGACTGGCACAAACTGCCCGGCTATACAGACAAAAGATATATTGATTACGCAAGGGCCAATGCATCCATCGGTATCAACGGAACAGTACTTACGAATGTAAATGCCAATGCCACCATATTAACAGCTCCTTACCTGGAAAAGGTAAAAGCGCTGGCAGATATCTTTCGTCCTTACGGCATTAAAGTTTACCTCACCGCACGTTTTAGTGCTCCTATCGAGATCGGGGGTTTAAAAACGGCCGATCCGCTGGATGCATCTGTGCAGCAATGGTGGAAGGATAAAGTCAAAGAAATCTATTCATACATTCCCGACTTCGGCGGTTTTTTGGTAAAGGCTAACAGTGAGGGACAGCCGGGTCCGCAGGATTACCACCGCTCACACGCTGATGGTGCCAATATGCTTGCTGCCTCCCTGCAGCCTTATAATGGTATCGTGATATGGCGTGCCTTTGTGTATGCAGCCGAAAACCCCGTTGACCGGCACAAACAGGCCTACGATGATTTTACACCACTCGACGGAAAGTTTGCACCGAATGTAATGGTGCAGGTAAAATACGGTGCCATCGATTTTATGCCGCGGGAACCTTTTCACCCATTATTTGGCGCCATGCCAAAAACGCCCCTGATGATGGAGTTCCAGGTAACGCAGGAATATACCGGCCAGGGCACATCGCTTGTTTACCTGGCACCACTTTTTAAAGAAGTGCTGCAAAGTGATACTTATTGCAAAGGCAAAGGAAGCACGGTAGCCAAAGTGATCGACGGCAGCATGGATCATCACACACTTAATGGTATGGCCGGTGTTTCCAATATTGGCAATGATATCAACTGGTGCGGTCATCCCTTCGCCCAGGCCAATTGGTATGCTTACGGCAGGTTGTGCTGGGATTATGATTTAAGCAGTGAACAAATTGCCGAAGAATGGTTACGCATGACTTTTAGTAATGAAAGAAGGTTCGTAGGCATTACCTGGAACCTCCTCATGAAAGACAGCAGGGAAACCATGGTGAACTATATGAACCCGCTGGGGCTGCACCATATCATGGGCACCGGGCATCATTACGGTCCGGCGCCATGGGTGAGTGACCTGAAACGCCCCGATTGGAACCCGGTGTATTATCACAAAGCCGACAGTATTGGAATTGGTTTTGACAGAACAGCAACCGGCAGCAATGCCCTGGCGCAATATTTCCCCGAAGCACAAAAACAATGGGCTGAGATGAAAACCTGTGATGAAAAATTCTTATTGTGGTTTCATCATGTGCCATGGAATTATACAATGAAAAGCGGGCGCACTTTATGGAATGAGCTCTGGGATAAATATTACACAAGTGCATACTGGGTTCAGCATATGGGCAGTAACTGGGAGCGGGTGAAGGAGTATGTGGATGCAGAAAGGTTTCAACAGGTAAGTCAGTTACTGGCAATTCAGTACAAAGAAGCAGTGTGGTGGCGCAATGCATGTTTGTTGTATTTCCAAACATTCAGTAAACAGCCATTGCCAGCAAGATTGGAGCAGCCGGATAAAACACTGGACTATTACAAAAGTTTAAGGTTTCCGTTTGCGCCGGGTAATTAGTGTGTCTCACAGATAGCACGAATTAACACAGAAAACTTTCTGTGCAAATCTGAAAAATCTGTGAGCGAAAATAAATAGCACCGGGTAAATGGTGTAACACGCAGGAAGCATGAATTGACAAGAAAAGTCTTCTGTGATCATCTGAGAAATCTGTGAGAAAAAAAATAAAAAGTAACAATACAAAAGATAAATAATGAGCACACAAAAAGTAGCGATTGTAACAGGCGGGGGAAGCGGCCTCGGTTTTGCCATTGCACAAAAATTTACTGAAAATGGTATCAGCACCATTATCGTTGGCCGTGATATGGATAAACTGTCAAAAGCAAAAGAGGAACTGGGTTCGCTTTGTCATGCTATGACCTGTGATGTGAGTGACCTGAAAACGATCCCGGCCTTTGTGCAAAGTGTGCTGGAAAAATTCGGCCAGATCGATATCCTCGTAAACAATGCCGGTATCAACATGAAAAAGGAATTTACGGAAGTGACCGATGAGGATTTTCAAAACATTCTCACCACCAATGTTACAGCCGTATTTGCCCTGAGCCGTGAAGTGGTAAAACATATGCTTTCCAAAAATGCGGGCTGCATTATCAATATCAGCAGCATGGCAGCGCAATATGGCTTGCCAAAAGTGATTGCATACAGCGCCAGTAAAACCGCGATCGATGGTATGACAAGGGCCATGGCAGTGGAATTATCGCCCAAAGGCATTCGTGTTAATGCCATTGCACCGGGGTTTATTTACAGCGCTATGACTGCAAAGGCGCTTGACAGCGATCCGGAACGCAAAGCAAAAGTATTTGGGCGTACACCGATGGGGCATATGGGGCAGCCGGAAGACATTGGCAATGCCGCTTTGTACCTGGCCAGTGATGCCGCAAAATATGTTACCGGTGTGGTGCTGCCCATTGATGGCGGTAACAGTATCGGGTTTTAATTGATCAACCATATAAGACATAAAGGCATTTGAGGTTTCCTGGTATTTCTAAAAATGCCTGCATGGTTTAACAAACAATGAAAAAAACGTTGCTGCTTATATTGCTGCTTTCAGCAGGTTTTTTAACCGGCCAGGCACAACTGGTATCGGTGTATAAAACTGGTTTCGATCTGCCTGCTGCCACTATTTATGTCGACAGCAATGATTTTCCTTTGGTAAAAAAATCTGCGCAGCTGCTGCAGCAGGATATTCAACTGGTGACCGGTAAGCTTGTTCCGCTGGTACATAAATTTGACAGGCCTTACAAAAACCTGGTGGTGGTGGGCAGCATTACGCAATCCTCTTTAGTAAAAGAACTGTTGCAAAAAAAACTGGTCACGGCCGAAGCCATCTCCAATAAATGGGAAGCTTACCAGATTAAAACAATTGATGTAAGTAAAACCTATATGCCGTCGGGCCAGTTTTTAGTAGTTGCCGGCAGCGACCGCAGGGGAACCGCCTTTGGTGTTTTTGAATTGTCGCGGCAAATAGGTGTTTCACCCTGGTACTGGTGGGCCGATGTGCCGGCCGCCCGGAAACTGAATATTTTTATCAACCCAGCCATAACAGTTACCGATGCACCAAAAGTAAAATACCGCGGTATTTTCATCAATGACGAAGCTCCCTGCCTGAGTAACTGGAGCAAAGAAAAATTCGGGGGATTCAATCATTATTTCTATGAAAAGGTTTTTGAGCTGATGCTGCGCCTTAAAGCGAATTATTTATGGCCCGCCATGTGGGGCAATGCGTTTTATGATGATGACAGTCTGAATAGCAAACTCGCAGATGAATATGGTATTGTTATAGGCACCTCTCACCACGAACCATTGATGCGTGCGCACGACGAGTGGAGAAGATATGGCAGCGGCAAATGGGATTACGACAGCAATGAAGTAAAACTGAAAGCTTTCTGGAAGGCAGGCATGCAGCGTGCCACCAATGAAAAAATTGTAAGCGTTGGTATGCGGGGTGATGGTGATAAACCCATGTCACGTGAAACTGCAACCGCATTGCTGGAGCGGATCGTAAAAGACCAGCGGCACATCATTGAAGAAGTGACACAAAAACCCGCCGCCGCAACACCGCAGCTGTGGGCCTTGTACAAAGAAGTGCAGGACTATTATGATAAAGGCATGCGTGTGCCGGATGATGTAACACTGCTGTTATGTGATGATAACTGGGGTAATATCCGTAAACTTCCCAAACTCACCGATGCGCCACGAAAGGGCGGCTACGGTATTTATTATCATTTTGATTACGTGGGCGGACCAAGAAACTATAAATGGATCAACACCAATTCCATTCCAAGAGTATGGGAACAAATGCACTTGGCATATGCGTACAATGTAAAAGATATCTGGATCGTGAATGTGGGTGATATCAAACCGATGGAATATCCGATCAGTTTCTTCCTCGATTATGCATGGAACCCCGAAAAAATGGGCGCCGCAGATATACAGCCTTATACAGAACGATGGGCTGGTGCAAATTTTGGAAATGATTTTTCAAAAGAGATCGCAGATATTATTTCAAAATACAGCAAATACAACAGCCGCCGAAAACCTGAATTGCTCGATGCCAATACCTATAGCGTGGCAAACTATGGCGAATTTGGAGAAGTGGCGGCCTGGTACAACCAGCTTGCATTGCGTGCGGAAGCGATTGGCAGAAAATTACCCTCCGCTTATGCTGCGGCATATTTTCAGCTGGTGCTTTTCCCCGTTAAGGCATGTGCCAACCTGAATGATATGTACTTTAACGTGGCACAAAACAGGCTGTTTATAAAAAGCAGTCCTGCTGCCGCGGCCATTTTTGCAGATGCGGCAAAGGAATTGTATGGCAGGGACTCACTGCTTACCAAACAATACCACCAACTAAATAAAGGCAAGTGGAATCACATGATGGAGCAAACCCATATCGGTTACACGTATTGGCAGCAGCCGGCAGCAAATAAAATGCCCGAAGTTTTTTATAATGCGAACGATGCGGGCGCTTCAAAAGTTGCGGACGCAGACGCTGCATCCAGTGGCGCAGAGGCGCATGTTGAAGAGGAAGCGGATAACAGGGTTTTTATGCAGGAGGTTACAAAGAGCAGGCAGGCCGCAGTGATCTACGAGCTCAATAAATATATTGCCATCAACGCCGCTCATTTTACAAGAGCCGTTAACAGCAACCGGGTGAAGTGGGAGGTACTGCCTGATCATGGTCGTACAGGAGATGCGGTAACTGTTTTTCCTGTAACGGCGCCCGAAGAGAAACCCGGAGGCAATACACCGCATCTTGAATATGAATTTTTAACCAGCAGCAAGGGTGTTTTCAATATCAGCGCTTATTTTTCTCCCACACTCAATTTTCATAATACAGAAAAAGGATTGCAGTATGCCATTTCTGTAGATGATGAACTGCCGCAGGTGGTGAGCATCAACAGTGAAGACAAGACCAGCATTTCGGGTGTTTGGAACAAATGGGTGAGTGAAAATATCATTATTAAAACCACCCCGCACAAAATACTCAGCCCGGGTAAACACACCGTAAAATACTGGATGGTGAACAGTGCGGTAGTATTGCAAAAAATCGTGCTGGATTTTGGAGGGCAGCGCCCCAGTTATCTTGGACCGCCTGAAACCATTTTCAACCCTGTAAAAAAATAATTATGATACGCAAACAGGTATTTTACAAAGTAACAGTTGCGGCAATATTGCTGGCAGCATGTACCGGCGGAAAAAAAATGGCCGCCGCACAAAACCAGTCTTCCTTAAAAGAAGCCTATAAAAATGATTTTGCAATCGGCACAGCATTAAATGCGATGCAAATTGAAGAAAAGGATGCCAAAGCAGATGCACTGATAAAACAGCAGTTTAATACCGCCACCCCGGAAAATATCATGAAGGCTGAAATTATTCATCCGCAATGGGGTACTTATAATTTTGATCTGGCAGATAAAATGGTGGCTTACTGCCAAAAGAACAATATCGCAGTTAACGGTCACACACTTATATGGCACAGCCAGCTGCCGGCATTTGCAAGGCGTATTCAGCAGGCGGATTCATTCAGGACTTTTTTTACAGAACATATCCGCACAGTGGCATCCCGTTATGATGGAAAAATCCTTAGCTGGGATGTGGTGAACGAAGCATTGAATGAAGACGGGACCATGAGAAAATCACCCTTTTCGAAATTTCTTGGAGATGATTTTGTAACGGAAGCTTTCCGTCTTGCACAGGCAGCTGCTCCAAAAACAGCATTGTATTACAATGATTACAACAATGAACAACCTGCCAAACGTGCCGGTTGCATTGCCCTTATTAAAAAAATACAGGCCGCCGGTGTCCGTATTGATGGTGTAGGCATTCAGGGTCACTGGCATGCAGGGAAAGTACCGCTAAAGGAAATTGAAGAAAGCATTTTGCAGTATGCTGCACTTGACCTTAAAGTAATGTTTACAGAACTTGATATCGAAGTGCTGCCGCGGAATTTTTCGGGGGCGGATGTAAACCAGCGTATGCAAAGCGATCCTTCATTAAACCCTTACACAAACGGCTTGCCCGACTCTGTGCAGCAAAAACTGGCAAATGACTATGAAGCATTGTTCAAATTATTTTTAAAACATAAAGACAAAATAACCCGTGTAACTTTCTGGGGCGTGCACGACGGGCAAAGCTGGCTGAATGGCTGGCCTGTTCCGGGCAGAACAAACTACCCGCTTTTATTCGACCGGAATTATTTACCCAAGCCTGCTTTTTATAAAGTAATGCAGTTAAAAAAATAATACAAACGATAAATCAGCATAATGGAAAATCAGTCACAAAAATTATCCGTACTTGAAAAAGTGGGCTACAGCCTGGGCGATTTAGCAGCTAACCTGGTATTTCAAACACTGGTTACATGGATTGCCTATTACTATTTGAATATTTATGGTTTAAAGCCTGAACATGCTTCGATGCTTACGTTAGTGGTGGGTTTGGTTGCAGCATTCGCTTTCAATCCCATCATGGGCGCCATTGCAGACCGCACCAATACCCGGTGGGGAAAATTCAGGCCCTGGATTTTATGGACGGCCATCCCATTGGGTGTGGTATCGTTACTGGCATTTAAAACACCTTCTTTTGCATACCAGGGCAAAGTGATCTATGCCGTTGTTACCTATGCTTTGCTGCTGCTGCTGTATGCTGCCAATAATTTGCCTTACGGGGCATTGAGCGGTGTGATCACAGGTGATATGAAAGAGCGTAACAGCCTCAGCTCTTACCGTTTTGTTGCCGTAATGTTCGCACAGTTTTTTGTACAGGTGTTCATGTACAATTTTATTATTAAGGCGGGCGGCGGAACGGATGCAGAATCCATGAAAGTGGGTATTTCAAAAGTAATGACCGTGCTGGCCGTCATCGGAACCTTGATGCTCGTAATTTGTTTTTTAACCACTAAAGAAAGGATTGTACCAAAGCCCGAACAAAAATCGAGTTTGCAGGAAGACCTTTCAGATCTTTTTAAAAATAAGCCATGGGTTATTATACTCACCATAACCACCCTGATTTTCATTACCCTTGCCATGAAGGGCGGCTCTTATGTTTATTATTTTGAAAACTATGTTGACAAAGGAGAGCTGACTGCTTTTTTAGAGCCGTTTAAAAAATTCCTGCCCACATTTGAAAATGATACTTCGCTGGGCCTGGGTGTGTTCAATGGCGGTGGTATCCTCGTGGGGCTGATCGGTATTATGATCTCACCATGGTTTACCAACAGGTATGGCAAGCGAAATGTGTTCATGGCTTCCTTGCTGATTGCTACCGTATTTATAATTTTCTTTTATTTCTTCCCGCCAAAATCAATCGGTATTATCTTTTTGGCACAAGTGTTACATGGATTTTTTTATGGTATCAATACGCCCATACTCTGGACGATGATTGCTGATGTGGCGGATTACAGCGAATGGAAAAATAACCGCAGGGCCACCGCCATCATTTTTTCTGCCATGATGGTGGGACTTAAAGCAGGCTTAAGTATCGGCAGTTCATTGGTGTCGTGGATACTGGGTCAATATCATTATATGCCGCAAAGCACCACGGGTCAAACAGCGACTGCCGTCAATGGTATAAAAATGCTGGTGAGTATCTATCCCGCCATTCCATTTTTAATATCGGTAGCATTGCTGTTCTTCTATGAGATAAATCAAAAAATGGAAATACAGATCGAAGCTGATTTAAAGCAACGCCGCAACTCCTGACTCATTAATTAAAACTTATTACTTAGAACTTATTACTTAGAACTTATCACTCTCAAAATGCCAGAAGATAATATCGACCATATCAATTTCGACGACTTAAACAGCCGTGCCATTTCGCAGCCGCTGGTAAAGCATATATATACCGCCGATCCGTCGGCACATGTATTCAACGGGAAAATTTATATCTATCCATCGCACGATATTGATGCAGGCGATGCCTTTGATGATTTGGGCAGTCATTTCGCCATGGAAGATTATCATATTCTTTCCATGGATTCCCCTGGCGGTGATGCAACAGACAATGGCTGTGCCCTGCATGTAAATGATGTGCCCTGGGCCGCCAAACAAATGTGGGCACCCGATGCCAATGAAAAAGACGGCAAATACTATTTATTCTTTCCTGCAAAAGGGTATGATGATATTTTCAGGATCGGTGTGGCGGTAAGTGCTTCACCTGTTGGTCCGTTTATACCGCAGCCGCAGGCCATTAAAGATAGCTTTTCAATTGACCCCGCAGTGTATAAAGATGCAGATGGTTCTTACTACATGTACTTCGGTGGCATTTGGGGCGGACAATTACAACGCTGGAGAAAAGGGGTATTTGAAGCATCACAACCCGAAAGTCCCATGGCGCATTTACCCGGCGCAAACGAACCGGCTTTGTGCGCCAAGGTGGCAAAACTCACCGACGATTTATTGGAATTTGCCGAAACACCCAAAGATGTGGTGATACTGGATGAAAATGGACATCCATTATTGCAAGGCGATAATGACCGCCGTTTTTTTGAAGCATCCTGGATGCACCAATACAATGGCAAATATTATTTCTCTTATTCTACCGGCGACACACATTTTTTATGTTATGCCATTGGGGATAATCCTTATGGTCCGTTTACATATGGTGGCAGGATTTTAGAACCGGTGGTGGGGTGGACAAGCCATCACAGTATTTGTGAGTTTGAAGGCAAATGGTATTTGTTTTACCACGACAGCAGTTTGAGCAAAGGTGTAACACATTTGCGCTGCGTAAAAGTAACAGAGCTGGTGCATGATGATAACGGGAAGATAAAAACGATCAAACCATATAAAATGGAACACTGATTTAACTGGTTCAACCGATATTCACTGATCTTATCAGTGCTTATCAGTCTGATCTGTTCCATCTGTGTGCTATAAAAGCTTGCTTATACAATGAAAAAAATATTTTTCTTAATCAGTGCACTCGCTGTTATTCGGTTGGCAAATGCACAATCATTTACCAATCCGGTGCTGGCAGGTTATTATCCTGATCCAAGCATTTGTAAAGCCGGCAACGATTATTACCTCGTTAATTCTTCATTTGCTTATTACCCGGGGTTGCCGCTTTTTCACAGTACCAACTTAATCGACTGGAAACAGATTGGCTATGCCATGGACCGGCCATCGCAATTAGATTTAACGGGCGCTCCGGTAGCGAATGGGGGTTTGTATGCACCAACTATCCGTTATCATAAAGGCTTGTTTTATATTGTTTGCACACAAGTGGGACCAAAAGGAAATTTTGTAATTACTGCTAAAGACCCAAAAGGGCCATGGAGTGAACCTGTTTACCTGCCAGAAGTAATTGGCATTGACCCAAGCTTATTTTTTGATGATAACGACAGTTGCTGGCTGGTGCATAATGCGCCTGCACCAAACAATAAACCTTTGTACGATGGGCATTGCACCATTCGCCTGTTTGCATTTGATTATAAAAATTTAAAGGTAGTTGGACCGTCACGCATTATTGTAAACGGCGGTGTTGACATAACTCAAAAACCAAAATGGATTGAAGGGCCGCATTTATATAAAAAAGATGGATGGTACTATTTAATGTGTGGCGAGGGTGGTACGGAGGAAGGACACAGCGAAGTAATATTTAGAGCAAAGAATCTTACTGATAGTTTTTTGCCTTACGAGAAAAATCCGGTATTGACACAAAGGCATTTATTAAATACACCAAGGCAAAACCCAATTACCAGCACCGGCCATGCAGACATTGTACAAGACAACAATGGCAGCTGGTGGGGAGTATTTTTAGGCTGCCGTCCATACGAGGGAGATTATTACAATACCGGCAGGGAAACTTTTATGACCCCTGTGGAATGGAAAGATGGCTGGCCGCATTTTATATTAGGAGGCGATGAAGTAAAATACAGTTACCCTATTAATGCAAAAGCAAATAGAACCGGAGATAAATTAAATGGCAATTATTTTTTTAAAGATGAGTTTGATGCAGCAAAGCTGAATGTGCGGTACCAGTTTTTACGTACTGTAAAACAAAATTGGTACAACCTCACGGAAAAAAAAGGAAGCCTTACCATACAGTTGCTTCCGCAAACCTGCAGCGAAAAAGACAATGCGGCTTTTATTGGATTTCATCAGCCGCACACAAATGGGTACGCAGCCACTGCTTTAAACTTTACTGCAAAAGTAGCAAATGAAAAAGCGGGACTGATGGTATATCAAAACGAAAATGCGTATTACTTTTTTTGTAAATCGGTAAAAGATGGTAAGCCGGTGCTGGAATTATACAAAGATGCATCACTGCTGTCATCTGTTCCTTTACCTGAGGAAAACAAAAAACCGCTTTTACTTAAAATAGAAGCGCAGGGTAACCGGTATAATTTCTATTTTTCTATTGAGAAAAATAAATGGACGCTTTTTAAAGACAATGTTGATGCAGTATACGTGAGCACACGCAAGGCCGGAGGTTTTGTTGGTTGTTTATATACCATGTACACCACATCCAAAGGGAAACCATCTTCAAACAAAGCTATTTATAATTGGTTTGAAGTAAAGAATGATGATGACGTTTATAAGAAGTAATGGCTCACAGATTACACTGATGAACACAGATAATTAAGCATCTGTGAAAATCTGTGTCATCTGTGAGAAAATTTTTACAGCATGAAAAAATTATTTTTATCCATTACTGTACTGGCAATCATTTCCTGCAACACGGAAAAATTCATTGATGCGGATGATGCAGTTATTGCCAATGCCACTGCACATCCTGAACAATGGCTTACGCACGGGCTTAATTATAGTGAAGACCGTTACAGCCTGCTCACTGAAATCAATAAAGACAACGTAAAAACACTGGGGCTGGCGTGGGTAACCGACCTGGGTTCCAAACGCGGGCTGGAAGCCACACCGCTGGTGGCTGATGGCGTAATGTATTTATCGGGCACCTGGAGCACCGTGTTTGCGGTGGATGCAAAAACAGGCAAAGAGTTATGGAAGTATGATCCCAAAGTTCCCGGTGGCCAGGCAGAGAGATTGTGCTGCGATGTGGTGAACCGTGGCGTGGCACTGTACAAGGGAAAAATATTTGTGGGTACACTGGATGGCCGGCTGATCGCACTGAACGCCACCGATGGCAACATGGTTTGGAGTATTCAAACCACTGATACCAGCAAACCATATTCCATCACCGGGGCGCCAAGGGTGATCGATGGAAAAGTAATCATCGGCAATGGCGGTGCGGAGTTTGGTGTGCGGGGATACATCACAGCTTACAACCCTGAAGATGGTAAACAGCTTTGGCGCTTTTATACCGTGCCCGGTGATCCTGCAAAACCATTCGAAAACAAAGCCATGGAAGCGGCTGCTAAAACATGGAGTGGCGACTGGTACAAATATGGCGGCGGCGGCACCGCATGGGATGCGATGGCTTACGACCCCGGATTAAAATTATTATACGTGGGTACGGGTAATGGCAGTCCATGGGACCGAAAATACCGCAGCAACGGCGTGGGTGATAATTTATATCTCTCTTCTATTCTTGCGATCAATCCTGCCAATGGCGAACTGGTTTGGTATTATCAAACTACGCCCGGCGACAGCTGGGATTTTACCGCTGCACAGCATATCATTTTAGCCGACCTTGATATTAAAGGACAAAAAAGAAAAGTGCTGATGCAGGCACCAAAAAATGGTTTCTTTTATGTGATTGACAGAACAAACGGAAAGTTCATCAGCGGCGATCCTTTTGTTTATATGAACTGGGCCAAAGGCATCGACAGCACGGGCCGGCCCATCGAAAATGAAGGGGTGCATTATGAAACAGTGAACACCGATATCTCTCCCAATTACAACGGCGGCCATAACTGGCACCCGATGGCCTTTAATCCAAAACTGAACCTGGTATACATCCCCGCAAGGGAAAATGCCAGCAATTATGGTCATGATACTTCGTGGAAATACAACAAGGTGGGTTTTGGCACCGGTAATGGATGGAACCTGGCCATTGGTACCGACCCCACCAAACCCATGCGGCACGATACCATGACGGAAAAATTTCCACGCGGCATGCTCATTGCCTGGAACCCGGTGCTGCGTAAAGAAATATGGCGTGTGCCGCAGCAGGCCGACTGGAATGGTGGTGTGCTGGCAACAGCCAGCGACCTGGTTTTCCAGGGAACGGCGCAGGGAGATTTTATTTGTTATGATGGCAGCAACGGGAAAATTTTATGGCAAATGAACCTGGGTGGCGGCATCATTGCGCCTCCCATCAGTTATATGCTGGATGGCAAACAATACATTGCCATTGCTGTTGGCTGGGGTGGTGGTTATGGTATGAAAAATAAATTTACACCCCTGCAAAGCGGTAAGGTTTTTACATTTGTTTTAAATGGCAATGCACCCATGCCCCCGTTCAATAAAGCAGTTGCAGTAACAATGCCCGATGTGAAATTCACCGCAACCAAAGATGAGTTTGCACATGGTGAAACTTTGTTCTGGCAGTATTGCGGCACCTGCCATGTGGTGAAGAGTGGCGGCGGACTGGCACCCGACCTTGGCTATTCAGCCATTGCAGCAGACAGTGCCGGTATTTTAGGTGTGGCACACAAGGGCGGTTATTTACCATTGGGTATGCCGAAATTTGGAGACAGGCTGAGCGAAAAAGATATACTGGATATAAGAAAATACATTTTGACGAAAGCGAGGGAATAGCTTCCCTTCAGCGGTTGCAAACCCTGGCGGCGGTTTGTAGAGGAAATTTATGGCGGCAAAAGTTGGTTCCCTGGTTGAACTGCAGTGGCGACGCTCCGTTCAGATGCTGAATATATATTGAGCAATGCGCTCACAAATTACCCTGATAAACACAGATGAAAGAAATCTGTGGAAATCCGTGTAATCAGTGAGAAAGGATAAAAATAGAACAAAACGTACAAGTGTGCGACCCGCCTGCCAAAGTTGTATGGCGGACAGGCGCAACGATGTTGAATAGAATTATTGAAGCTGGCAAAAAAATAAAACAACACAATGAAAAAAATATTTTCAGCAGCGTTATTACTCGCTGTATTACAATCAGCAGCGCAGGACTACAAATCTTTCCCCATGTGGAATTACAATTTACCCATTGAGCAGCGGGTGAATGATGTGGTAAGCCGTTTAACGCTGGAAGAAAAAGTGGCGCAGATGCTGCATGGCACACCCGCTGTACCAAGGCTGGGCATCCCTGCTTACAACTGGTGGAACGAAGTGCTGCACGGCGTGGCAAGAACACCGTATAAAGTAACCTCCTACCCGCAGGCCATTGGCATGGCCGCCACCTGGGATACCAGCTCATTAAAACTGATGGCGCAATACTCCGGCGAAGAAGGCCGTGCCATTCATAATAAATCCATTAAACTGGGCAAAGAAGGCGACCAGTATGTGGGCCTCACTTACTGGACACCCAATATCAATATCTTCCGTGATCCCCGCTGGGGCCGCGGCCAGGAAACCTATGGTGAAGATCCTTTTTTAACCGCCAACCTCGGCGCGGCTTTTGTACGCGGACTGCAGGGCAACGATCCCAAATATTTACAGGCCACCGCATGTGCCAAACATTTTGCCGTGCACAGCGGTCCGGAGCCGACAAGGCATTCGGATAATTTTAATCCCACACCATACGATTTATGGGATACCTATTTGCCGGCGTTTAAAGAACTGGTTACAAAAGCAAATGTGGCCGGTGTGATGTGTGCCTACAATGCCATCAACACACAACCCTGCTGCGCCAATGATTTGCTGATGAATGATATCTTGCGCAACCAGTGGAAATTTACCGGTTATGTTACCAGCGACTGCTGGGCCATTGATGATTTCTTCCGTTATCATAAAACACATAAGGATGCCACGGCATCTGCCGTGGATGCGCTGATACATGGCACCGATGTGGAATGCGGCCGAACCGTGTACACCACGCTGGTGGAAGCAGTGAAAACCGGCTTGGTGAAAGAATCTCAGATAGATGTATCGCTAAAAAGACTCTTCACCATCCGTTACCGCCTGGGTATGTTCGATCCGCCGGCAATGGTGAAGTATGCGCAAATTCCCGAAACAGTTTTGGAAAGCGACGTACATAAAGCACATGCATTAAAAATGGCACAGCAAAGTATTGTGCTGCTGAAAAATGCCCGCCTCCCGGGGCAGGAAAACAATACTTTACCGCTGAGTAAAAAAATTAAAAAGATAGCAGTGCTGGGCCCGAATGCGGATAATGCGATTGCTGTACTCGGCAATTATAATGGTATCCCGTCCAAAACTGTTTCTGTGCTGCAGGGATTGAAAGAAAAACTGGGCAATGAGGTGGAACTGGTATATGAAAAGGCCATCAACTTTACCAATGATACCTTACTGGTGCATAAAGACATTTCATCCTTATACAAATTCGACGGGCAGCCCGGTGTAAAAGCAGAATATTTTGACAATGAAAAAATGGAAGGCAATCCTGTCCTCACCAAAATTGAAAAAGAGATCAACCATCACTGGCCCGAAGGTGAAGAGCCATACCCGGGATTGAAATCAGTACACTATGCCGCACGTTACACCACTTACATTACTGCCGCAAAAGATGAAGTGATGAATTTTGAAAGCGAGGCCAATGATGGTTACAAAGTAATTATTAATGACAGTGTGTACGTGGATGTGTGGGAGCGCAACCGCTGGGGCAGCAAACAATTCAACCTGCGGGTAAAAAAAGACAGCACTTATAAAATCGTGATGAGTTTCCGCCAGAGTGAAGGTGATGCCACTGTAAAACTCTTTGCAGGCAATTATGTAAAAACAGATTTTGCCGCACTGGCTAACCGCCTGAAAGATGCAGATGCGATCATTTTTGCGGGAGGTATTTCGCCACAGCTGGAAGGTGAGGAAATGCCCGTGAAAGTACCGGGCTTCAGTGGCGGCGACAGAACATCTATAATGCTGCCTGCCATACAAACCGAATTGATGAAAGCATTGCAAACAACCGGCAGGCCCGTGGTGTTTGTGATGTTAACAGGCAGCGCCATTGCCATTCCGTGGGAAGATGAAAACATTCCTGCCATTGTAAATACCTGGTATGGCGGGCAAAGTGCCGGCACCGCATTGGCCGATGTTTTGTTTGGCGACTATAACCCTGCAGGAAGATTGCCGGTAACATTTTATAAAAGCGACAGCGACCTGCCTGGCTTCGGTGATTACAGCATGAACGGCAGAACATACCGTTACTTTAAAGGCGAAGCACTGTATCCTTTTGGTTATGGTTTAAGCTATACCCGCTTTAATTACAGCAACCTGGTGGTTACGCCACAACTGAAAAAAGGCATCAATGCCAAAGTAACGGTAACTGTAAAAAACACCGGCACACGCAGCGGGGAGGAAGTGGTACAGCTTTATGCATCGCACCAGGGTTTGCAGCATGCGCCCATTAAGGCGCTCAAAGGTTTCCAGCGCATTACATTAAAAGCCGGTGAGCGCAAAAATATTACCTTCATTGTAACACCCGAACAATTATCTGTGGTGGGTGAAGATGGAAAATTATACCAGCCTTCCGGTAAAATCAGCATCAGCGCTGGTGGCGGTCAGCCGGGTGTAAAAAATAAGACCACGGGTAATGTGGTGACAAAACAAATTATTATTCAATAAAAAACGATTGCTATGAACGCACAACAAGCAGGCAGAAGAAAATTTTTACAGGATGTAACAAAGGCCTCCGGGTTAATGATGCTGGCTCCTTTGGCTGGTGCAGCTAACATTAAGCATGTGGAGTCTTCAAAAAAACAGGTGCCTGTTGTCATTCCTCCGGGTAAAATAAAATTTGCTGTTATCAATATCAACCACCCGCATATTTATGGAATGGTAGATGCAATAAAAAGAGGCGGTGGCGAACTGGTTGCTGTTTATGCCAAAGAAGCTGATTTACTTTCGGCCTTTGTAAAAACATATCCTGATGTTAAACAGGCATCTGGCGAACAGGAAATTTTGGATGATGCAACCATACAATTGGTGCTAAGCTCCGGTATTCCTGATGAAAGGGCGCCGCTGGGTATTCGTGTAATGCAGCATGGCAAGGATTACTTAACCGACAAACCTGGTATCATCACCTTAAAACAACTGGCCGACGTAAAGAAAGTGCAAGCCGAGACCAAACGCATTTACTCCATCATGTACAGCGAGCGTTTGGAAAACAAGGGCACAGAAAAAGCAAGCCAGCTGGTGAAAGAAGGCGCCATTGGCCAGGTAATACAAACCATCAATTTAGCGCCGCACCGGATCAGCAATAAATTCGGCACTTCGGGTTTGGCGGTAAGGCCCGATTGGTTTTGGGATAAAAAAAGATATGGCGGCATCATTACCGATATCGGCAGCCACCAGTTTGACCAGTATTTGCATTTCACCAATTCCACCGAAGCGAAGGTATTGATGTCGCAAGTGGGGAATGTGCATTTTCCGCAAGCACCCAACTTTGAAGATTTTGGAGATGTGATGCTGAGTGGCAACGGCGGCGTGGGTTATATACGCATAGACTGGTTTACACCAAACGGGTTAGACAGCTGGGGAGATGGCCGTTTAACAATACTGGGTACAGACGGGTACATTGAAGTAAGAAAAAACATTGATGTTGTTTCCGCTCATAAAGGCGGCAATCATTTATACATGGCAAACCAAAAAGAAACCGTGTATATGGATTGTAATAATGAAACATTGCCTTTTGGGCCAAGGTTGGTGGACGATGTGCTGAACAGAACTGAAACAGCCATGAGCCAGGCACATTGTTTTTTAGCAACAGAACTGGCGTTGAAGGCGCAGAAGAATGCGAAGGTGATGACATTGAAGAAATGATTTCTCACTGATTGCACAGACCTGCACAGATAAAAATCAATCTGTGAAAATCCGTTGCTTCTGTGAGAGAGCCTGTTGAATAGAGTAGCAGAAAGATGAAGTGTGCGATCCGCCTGCCTTAGTAGTACGGCGGGCAGGCGCAACGATGATCCCATGAAAACTGAAGCCGGTAACAAAAAATAAAATAAGCTGTATGAAAAAAAATAACGCAAGCCGCAGAAAATTTTTAAATGATGCTGCAAAAGCCGCCATTGGCACCGGCATTGCATTCAGTTTTCCATCCATTGTTCCTGCCAGTGTGTTCGGAAGGTTTGCTCCCAGCAACCGGATAAACGTGGCTGCCATTGGCACCGGCCGAATATCCAGGGGACATGATATGCCCGGGGTTTGGCAGCATGAGTTTGCACAAATAATGGCGGTCTGTGATGTGGACAGCCTGCGTGCAGAAGACGGAAAGAAACTGGTGAATGAATATTACAGCAAAAAAAACGGCACGCCATACGATGGGGTGAAAGTATATACTGATTACAGGGAACTGTTGCAGAATAAAGATGTTGATGCAGTGATCATCAGCACACCTGATCACAGCCATGCCCTGATTGGTGTGGCGGCAGCAAAGGCCGGTAAACATATTTACATGCAGAAGCCAGCCTCACTTACCATTGCCGAAGGCAGAATTATCAGTGATGTGGTAAATAAAAGCGGAATAAAATTTCAAATTGGCAGCCAGCAAAGAAGTACCGAACAGTTCCGCTATGCGGCCGAACTGGTACGTAATGGCCGGATTGGCGATCTGAAAACCGTGTATGTGGGTTTACCCGGGGATCCGCCCGGCGGTAATAAAACTGAAATGCCCGTTCCAAAAAATCTGAATTATGATATGTGGCTGGCTTCAACACCCGAAGTGTATTACACAGAAGAAAGAGTGCACCCGCAAGTTGGTTATGGCAGGCCCGGATGGTTACGTTGCGAACAGTTTGGCGCAGGCATGATTACTGGATGGGGCAGTCACCATATCGACAGCGCACATTGGGGCATGGGCATGGAACGCAGCGGTCCCATAGAAATATGGAGTGAGAAAGCGGAGTTTGCCACCGGTGGTTTGTGGGATGTGCATGGCATTTTTAAAACACATGCCATGTATGCAAACGGTGTGCACATGATCGTGAGCAATGAATTTGATAACGGGATAAAATTTGAAGGAAGCAACGGCTGGGTATTTGTGAGCCGGGGCGATTACCAGGTAACTGCAAGCGACGGAAACAAAGGAAGCACGCAGGCGAAAAAATTAGATGCCAGCGATCCTAAATTGCTTACTTCCGTAATTGGTGAAAAGGAATTTCATTTTACGGTAAGTAAGGAACACCATGGCAACTGGCTGGAAGCAATAAGGGACAATAAGGAAACCATTGCACCAGCGGAAGAAGCGCACCGCAGCTGCAGCGCCTGTTTGCTGCATCATATCGCAATGAAATTAAACCGTAAAATTCACTGGGATCCGAAGAATGAAAAGATCAAAAATGATCCCGAAGCAACGAAGATGCTGAGCAGGCCGCAGCGGAAGGGATATGAAACGAAGAAATAAAGCCCCCTGTTCCCCTGAAGGGGGAACTTAGGCTGAAGTTAATTTGATTATTTGAAGCTTGAGTAAGATGCCGGTTATGATTATATAGTCAACCGCATTACTGCTATCATCTTCAGTGGCGTCGCACTGTTGTACAATGTAATGCTATTTAACTTTTATCGAAGCGTAAAATTAACCTGTGTTAATCCGTGTAATCTGTGAGAAAAAATAAAATGAAAATATTTTTCTTCTTTTTGCTGTTGATCCCTTTTTCATTATTTGCGCAGCAGGACTCAGTGCAATCAGGTGCCTACGAATGGAAAACAGCTATACCCATAGATGATAAAATAAGCAACAGTATCTTACTCGAAGGAACAGTACATGATTTTAAATGGATGCAGGTGAACTCCTCAACGATTACCAGTACAAAGAAATTCAAACAACAGGTGCCCCCTTCTTACGAACAAGTTATCATTCTTAAATCGGGCAGTTTAAAAATTTCATTTAACGATTCCACTTATGAGCTGCGTGAACACAGTGTGGCAGTATTAATGCCGGGCCAAAAGTTTACCATTCGTAACACCGGCAACGGGCCTGCTGCATTTTTCTGTATGAAATATACCAGTAAAAACCCGGCCGATGCACGGCGCAGTAACCGGTCATTTGTAAAGACCTGGGAAAACATACCGTTTAAACCAAATAACAATGGTGGCGGCCGCCGTGATTTTTTCGAACAATCCACTCCCATGCAAAAAAGATTTGAAATGCATGTAACCACATTAAAGGAAGGTTTAAAAAGCCATGAGCCGCATACGCACCGGGCCGAAGAAATTGTCTGGATACTGGAAGGCGAAACAGAAATGCAGTTAGGGGATGGTATTGTAAAAAAACTGCCCCATGGTTTTTATTACCTGGGCAGCAATGTGCCACACGCCATAAAAAATATTGGCACAAAGCCGGCAACCTATTTCGCTTTTCAATTTGAGTAACGGAATAAGAAGATAAAGCTAATTAACCATGCAAGGAATACAAGGCATTTAAGAATTACTGTATGCCTTAAATGCCTTGTATAGTTAAAAAATAAAGTACATGAAAAATATTTTTGTCTGGGTTGCAATTGTATTTTCTGTTAAAGCAACTGCACAACCATATCAAAAAGTTACTATTCCCGGCACTGAATTAAGAACTATAACATCTGCGATTGTTAAGGACCAGGAATATAATTTGGAGATTATGTTGCCTGGTGGTTTTGCCAGCAGTAATAAAAAATACCCGGTGGTGTATGTGATGGATTCGCAGTGGGACTTTCCCTTATTAAAATCCATTTACGGGCAGCAGTATTACGATGGGTTTATTCCTGAAGTAATTATTTGCGGTGTTACCTGGGGCGGGAACAATCCCAATTATGACAGTTTGCGTGTAAGGGATTATACACCCACCAATGACGGGGTAAGAATCCAGGGAGGCGGGGCTGATAAGTTCCTGTCTGTTTTAAAACAGGAAGTTTTTCCCTTCATGGAAAAAAATTACAAAGCAGGCGATGAAAGAAATTTGGTGGGCTGTTCTTTGGGCGGCTTGTTTACTATTTACACCATGTTTACACATACTGACATGTTCAGCGGCTATGCAGCAGCAAGTCCTGCTGTTGGTTGGGACAGGGAAGTGCTTTATAAATATGAAAAAGCGTTTGCCCAAAGAAAGATTGATAAACCAATAAAACTCTACATGACAATTGGTGATGTGGAAAGGGGCCGGCCATCGTATGAAAAATTTGCCAATTTTCTTGCTGCCGGTAAATACGGTAACGTCAGCATCGTTTCAAAAGTGCTGGAAAATACCGGGCACTCGGGTACCAAAAGCGAAACGTATAACCGGGGGCTGCAATTTATTTACCAACGTAACAATATGGCATTGCCAGACAGCCTGCTGAAAAAATACAGCGGCAAATATCAATTACCTGGCGGCAATATTATTGAACTGAAGCAGGAAGGCACGGCATTGATTTGGCAATTTTCCCCGCAAAACAAAATAACCTTGCTGGCAAATACAGCGCAGCACTTATATGCAGTGCATGAATTTTTTAACCTCCATTTTAAAGAAACAAATGGTATTACAGAGGGGTTTGACTGGGTACGGTATGGCAGCGCGGTATTCCTTAAAAAAATAAATAACTAAAGAGATGAAGCGTTTATTGTTTTTGAGTTTGGTATGCTTTGCGCAGCTTTGTATGGCGCAAATAAAACTGCCGCAAATTATCCGCGACAGTATGGTTTTACAGCGGGATAAAAAAGTTAATATCTGGGGCTGGGCCTCTCCTGCTGAAAAAATTACCATCACTTTCAATAACAAAAAATACAAAACCACCACAAGCGCAGAAGGAAAATGGATGGCTGTGCTGCCGCCAACAAAAGCGGGCGGTCCTTATAGCATAACGATTGCAGGAAAAAACAGTATCACCTTAAATCAGGTTTTATTTGGCGATGTGTGGTTTTGCAGCGGGCAAAGCAATATGGTGCACCAGCTCAATATTCATGACGTTATTTATGCAAAAGAAATTGCTGAAGCCAATAATCCAAACATCCGGCAGTTTTGGGTTCCTAATATTGCAAATATGCAGTCTGCACAAAGCAATTTGCCTTCCGGTTACTGGAAACCTGCCGTGGGGGAAGATGTACGGCCGTTCTCAGCAGTAGCTTATTTTTTTGCTAAGAAACTGTACGAACAATACCATGTGCCCATTGGTATCATCAATGCAAGTTGGGGAGGCACGCCCATTGAAGCATGGACCAGTGAAGAAGGGTTAATGGACTTTGCTGATATTGGAAAAACAATTTTAAAGAATAAAGACACGGCTTATATCAACGGTTTCAACCGCAGGCAGACTGCTAATATTCAGCCACCACCCGCGGATGCCGGATTAACAGGCAAACAAAAATGGTATGAAGAAACATACATGCCCAGGGGGTGGAAGAATATCAATATCCCCGGTTATTGGGAAGACCAGGGGATTAAGGATTTAAACGGCACAGTGTGGTATCGCAGAGAAATTAATATACCTGCGACCATGACAGGCAAAGCAGCCAAAGTTTTTTTAGGCAGAATTGTAGATGCCGATGAATTGTTTATTAATGGCAGGCGCATTGGTAATACAACCTATCAATACCCGCAAAGAAGGTATGCTGTGGCAGCTGATGTATTAAAAGCTGGAAAAAATATTTTCGTTATCCGTGTGAGAAATGATGCAGGTAAAGGCGGTTTTGTGCCGGATAAACCCTATTGTGTTTTTTCAGGCAATGATACCATTGATTTGAAAGGAACCTGGCAATATAAAGTAGGTGAAGTTTTTAAGCCCTCCATTGGCGGCGGTGCTGCAGGCATCGCAGCACATTTGCAACCTGCTGCCTTATTCAACGCCATGGTAAATCCTGAAATTAATTTCACGATTAAAGGGTTTTGCTGGTACCAGGGCGAAAGCAATGCAGGCAAACCTGCAGAATATGCGGCGCTGTTACCGGCTTTAATAAAAGACTGGCGCAGTAAATGGAGCCTGGGCGAACTGCCTTTTTTATATGCACAGTTACCGGGATTTATGGATTACAACTACCTGCCATCGGAAAGCAACTGGGCAATCTTAAGAGAATCGCAGCTAAAAGCACTTGCGGTAAACAATACCGCCATGGCGGTGACCATTGATTTGGGTGAGTGGAATGATATTCACCCGGATAATAAAAAAGATGTGGGCGAAAGGCTGGCGCTTGCTGCAATGAAGCTGGCCTATAATGAAAATATTGTTTATTCAGGGCCCTTATATCAATCTAATGCTATTGATGGAAATAAAATCATTATCAGCTTTACCAATACCGGTGGCGGATTAGTCACAAATGACGGGGAAGCGCCTTCGGAATTTGCCATTGCGGGTGCGGATAAAAAATTTGTATGGGCTAAAACAAAAATCGAAGGCGATAAAATCATTGCCTGGAATGATGCGGTTGCAAGTCCTTTGTACATAAGGTATGCCTGGGCAGATAATCCGGTAAATCCGAATGTATACAATAAAGAGGGTCTGCCTGCATCACCATTCAGAACAGATAACCAATAATAAAACATGCGGAACAAGTATTTGAAACTGTTTTTTGGCCTGTTGTTTATCTGCAGCGCTGTAAATGCACAGGAACACCTGGCGCACAACCCGGTAATTTTCGCGGACGTACCTGATATGTCAATGATAAGGGTGGGGGATACCTATTATATGAGCAGCACCACCATGCACATGAGTCCGGGTGTGCCCATCATGAAATCGAAAGACCTGGTTAACTGGCAGCTGGTAAGTTATTGTTATGACACTTTAGTCAGTAATGATGAAATGAATCTGATCAATGCAAAATCCACTTATGGAAGGGGTTCATGGGCCAGCAGCATCCGGTATCATAACGGAACTTTTTATGTGAGCACATTTGCCGCCACCAGTGGCAAAACACATATCTATTCAACCAAAAATATAGAGAAGGGAAACTGGCAGCAGCGGTCTTTTCGTCCGGCACTGCACGATCATTCTCTTTTCTTTGATGATGATGGCAAAGTATACATGCTCTATGGCAACCGGAAATTAACATTGGTTGAATTGAATGATGATGTGTCAGCAATAAAAACCGGCGGTATAAACCAGGTGGTTATTGAAAATGCCACTGCACCCACCGACAGTATTGGCAAAAGCAATTTGGGTGAAGGCTCGCAGTTGTTTAAGAAAGACGGCAAATATTATTTGTTCAATATAACCTGGCCCAAAGACGGCATGCGTACCGTTGTTATACACAGGGCTGATAAAATAACCGGCCCTTATGAAGGAAGAATTGCATTGCAGGATATGGGAGTGGCGCAGGGTGGATTGATAGAAACCCGGACAGGTGATTGGTGCGCTTATCTTTTCCGTGACTATGGCGCTGTGGGCCGCATTCCTTACCTGGTACCAGTTAACTGGAAAGATGGCTGGCCTGAACTTGGTACCGATGGTAAAGTGCCACCTGCATTAAACCTGCCCCCCAAAAAAGGTTTGATACCCGGGATTGTTGCCAGTGATGATTTTAAAAGAACAAAATTACAACAGGCATTGCCCCTGGTATGGCAATGGAATCATAACCCCGATAATTCACTTTGGACTGTTACAGAAAGAAAAGGTTTTTTACGTTTAAAAACTGGCAGAACTGATACTTCCTTTTTATTGGCAAGAAACACGCTGACACAACGAACCATTGGCCCCGTATGCACGGGAAGCATTGCTTTAGATGTTTCGAATATGAAAGATGGTGATGTTGCAGGGCTTTGTTTATTACAAAAAAATTACGGACTGATAGGGGTAAAAATAGCCGGCGATACCAAAACAATTGCAATGATAAATGCGGGAACCGGCAGGCCCGTGGAAGCCGCATCTATTCCCTTAAATCAGCAGGTGGTTTACTTTAAAGCTCAATGTGATTTTACCAATAAAAAGGATAAAGCTGATTTTTTTTACAGCCTTAACGGAACCGACTGGATCAGGGCCGGAACACAATTAAGTATGTCGTACACCCTCCCGCATTTTATGGGTTACCGCTTTGGCCTGTTTAATTATGCCACCAAAGAGACCGGTGGCTTTGCTGATTTTGACTGGTTTAAAATTGAAAACAAATAACTCACAGATTGCATAAATACACACAGATTAAATCTGTGACAATCTGTGCCATCAGTGAGAAAAATAAATTCACAAAAATGAAAATTCTGTTTACTGCTGTTTTTTTTCTCTGCAATATCTCCTGCTTTGCCCAATTTGGTAATGCTGCCTGGCGGGGCAAAAAAGCCGCTGTTGTACTTACCTATGATGATGCCATTGACCAGCATCTCGACAATGCCCTCCCCGTTTTAGATTCTTTAAACATAAAGGCAACATTTTACATCACCGCATTTTCGCCTTCCATGCAGGCAAGGTTAAATGACTGGAAGAAACTTTCATCCGGCGGGCATGAGCTGGGCAATCACACTTTATATCATCCCTGCGTGGGTGGCACAGGCAGGGAATGGGTAAGCAAACAGAATGATCTGAGATACTACTCTGTAAAGCGGATCGAGAATGAAATACGCATGACGAACTTATTTTTACAATCGCTGGATGGTAAAACCAAAAGAACCTTTGCATTTACCTGCGGTGATATGAAAGTGGATGATTCCTTATTTATGAATGGCATGAAAACTGATTTCGTGGCTGCAAGAGGCGTACGGAATGAAATGCACAAAATAAACGAAGTAGATTTGTATAATACCGATTGTTATGTGGTAAACAATCACAGCTTTGAACAAATGAAAGAATGGGTGGATAAAGCCATCCAGGCAAACTCCCTGCTCATTATCCTGTTTCATGGTGTGGGCGGCGGCAACAGTTTAAATGTTTCTATTGACGACCATCGTAAAATTCTTTCTTACATTAAACAGCAGGAAAAGGATTTGATGATCGCCCCCATGCTGGAAGTGGCGGAGCATATCAAAACATGGCAGGCAAATGACAAAGCAGCTAAGGCACAGCAGGAGGCCACCCAGGCTGATTATGAAAACATGCTGACTCAGTTAAATATTCCGCCTGCAAGCAAACGGCCGGGTCCATCCGGCAACCCATCAGCCCCCAATGCCGCCAACAGTGATGAAAGCAAGGCAACACAATACACATCATTGCCCGATCCGCTGGTTTTAAACAATGGAAAAAAAGTTGCCGGTGCAAAGACCTGGTGGAATAAGCGAAGACCCGAAATTGCAGAAGCCTTCGAAAAAGAGATATATGGCCGTGTACCCAGGCAAACACCCAAAGTTATTTGGGAAGTAGTGAGTACGGGCGATACTGTTTTTGGCAATCAAAAAGCCATTGCTAAAAATTTACTGGGCCATGTTGACAACAGTGCATATCCCCAAATAAAAGTGGATATGCAGTTATCGCTCATCACGCCAAAAAATATAAACAGGCCTGTGCCGGTAATCATGGAGTTTGGTTTTATTTTACCTGCAGGTTTTCGTCCGCCCAATAACACTGCAGCGCAAAAAAGCTGGCAGGAGCAATTGCTGGAAAATGAATATGGCTTTGCTATTATTGTACCCACCAGTTACCAGGCCGATAATGGCGCCGGGCTAACACAGGGCATCATCGGTTTATGCAATAAAGGGCAAAACCGCAAGCCCGGTGACTGGGGTGCACTCCGTGCATGGGCATGGGGTGCCAGCCGTGCCATTGATTATTTTGAAACCGATAAAAATGTGGACGCCAAAAAAATCGGCATAGAAGGTTTATCAAGGTATGGCAAAGCCGCCATTGTCACCATGGCTTTTGAACCACGTATTGCCATTGGCTTTATCGGTTCATCCGGCGCCGGCGGTACAAAAATTTTGCGCCGCATTTATGGCGAACAGGTGGAAAACCTGGCTTCATCAGGAGAGTATCATTGGTTTGCCGGTAACTTTATAAAATATGCCTGTGGTGCACTCACCCAAAATAATTTGCCCGTGGATGCGCATGAACTGGTGGCCCTCTGTGCGCCCAGGCCGGTATTCATTAGTTCTGGTTCGCCCAATGTTGAAGGCAAGTGGGTGGATGCGAAAGGAATGTTTTTGGGCGGTGCATACGCAGCGCCGGTATATGAGTTGCTGGGCAAAAAAGGTTATGGCACCATGGAGTACCCTCAGGAACGTACGGCGCTGGTGAGTGGTGATATTGCATTTCGCCAGCATGAAGGCGGGCATACTACCGGGCCTAACTGGCCAACATTTATTGAATGGGCAAAAAAGTATTTTAAGTAAAGAAGGGATAATGTGACCGGCAGCAGTTCCTTGGTTGGACTGAGGTGGCGACGCTCCGTTCAACAATGATAATGCTGTTCAGCTTTTTAAGCACACTAAAGCAATTGCACTATGCGTACAAAAAAGTCGAGAAGAAATTTTATTTACAATACAGCCGTGGCGGCCGCTGGTTTGTCCTTCACTTCTTTTACAAGTCAGTGCAGTTCGCCCAAACAAACTAAAAAAACTATGAATAAAAATAAACTCGGCGTTGCATTGGTTGGCCTGGGCGGTTATGCCACAGGGCAGCTGGCGCCTGCGCTGCAGCAGACAGCGCATTGTTATTTAGCGGGGATTGTAACTGGTACGCCATCAAAAATTCCTGCATGGAAAGAGAAGTATGATATTACTGAGAAGAACATTTACAATTATGAAAATTTTGATGCCATAAAAAATAACCCGGATATTGATGTGGTGTACGTGGCGCTGCCCAATCATTTACACAAGGAGTATGCTGTTAAAGCATTTGAAGCCGGCAAACATGTTATTTGTGAAAAACCGATGGCATTAAATGTAACAGAAGCAGAAGCCATGATGGCGGCAGCAAAAAAAGCCAATAAACATTTTTCTATTGGTTACCGTTTGCATTACGATCCTTTTAACCAGGAAATGGTGCGGCTGGTAAAGGAAAAAGTATATGGCGAACTGAAAAGTATTGAAACAGATTTTTCCATTACCCCGCAAAAAGGTGAATGGCGACTGAACAAAAAAATTGCCGGCGGCGGTCCCCTGATGGACGTGGGCATTTACTGCCTGCAGGCAATCTGTTATGTAGCCGGGTCAAACCCTGTTGCAGTAACAGCAAAAACATATCCTGTGACCGATAAAGAAAAGTTTTTGGATATTGAAGAAGCGCTGGACTTTGAAATGGAAATGCCCGGTGGCTTACTGGGCAAGTGCCGGACCAGTTACAGCAACAATAAAAGTTATTTACAGGTAAATTGCGAAAAAGGCTGGGTCCGTTTAGAGCCTGCTTATTTTTATGGCGGGTTAAAATTTACGAGCTCCGACGGAAGGCAATTTGAATTGCCGCCATTCTCGCAGCAGGCAAAGCAGCTGGATGCCATGGCGCTGGCTGTAAAAAACAATGAACAAAGCAAAACGCCTGGTGAAATGGGTTTGAGGGATATGAAGATTATTGAAGCGATTTACAAAGCTGCTGAAACAGGAAAGAAAATGGAAGTCGTTTATTGACCGCTTTGATAAGAGCCGAATAAAAGCAAGATGTACAAGCGAGTGACACAACGATGCTGATTAAAGTTGAGATGTTGGTCGCAAAAAATTAAATAACATGAGTCAAAAACTAAGAAGCCACGACTGGTTTGGCCGTAAAGACAAAGATGGTATCATTTACCGCAGCTGGATGAAGAACCAGGGCATGCCCACCGACATGTTCGACGGCAGACCGGTGATTGGTATTTGCAATACATTCAGTGAGCTTACGCCCTGTAATGCGCATTTTCGGGATCATGCAGAAGCGGTGAAACGCGGCGTGCTGGAAGCTGGCGGTTTCCCGGTGGAGTTTCCCATCATGAGTTTGGGTGAAACATTGCTGAAACCAACTGCGATGCTGTTCAGGAACCTGGCAAGCATGGATGCGGAAGAAAGCATTCGTGGCAACCCGATTGATGGCGTTGTGTTGTTAACAGGTTGCGATAAAACAACACCGAGCACAGTGATGGGGGCGGCCAGTGTGGGTTTGCCCACCATTGTTGTTCCCGGCGGGCCAATGTTAAACGGCCGGTACAAAGGCCAAACCATTGGCAGTGGCACCCATGTGTGGAAGTTTGATGAAGATATGAAGACAGGCAAAATGACCCAGGAAGATTGCGAGTTTGCTGAAAGTTGCATGAGCCGCAGTATCGGGCATTGCATGACGATGGGCACAGCATCAACGATGGCCGTAATGGTGGAAAGTTTAGGATTAACATTGAGCGGGGCCTCCGCAATTCCCGCAGCAGACAGCCGTAAAAAAGTAATGGCACAACTCAGCGGCAGAAGAATTGTGGAAATGGTAAAAGAGCATTTGACCATTGATAAGGTTTTAACAAGAGAGGCATTTGAAAATGCCATCATGGCGAATTCTGCAGTGGGCGGCTCATCCAATTTTGTAATTCACTTAATGGCCATTGCAGGAAGAATTGGCGTGAACTTATCTATTGACGATTTTGACAGTATTGGCAGTAAAATCCCCTTGCTGTTAAACCTGATGCCCAGCGGGAAATATTTAATGGAAGATTTTTATTATGCCGGCGGATTGCCGGTAATTTTAAATGAGCTGAAAGAAAGGCTGCATAAAAATGTAATGACGGTTACAGGTAAAAATCACCATGAAAATATTACGGGCAATACCGATTGTTATAATGAAGAGGTGATTGCAAAATACCATGCACCCTTTAAACCCGAAGCAGGCATTGTAGTGGTAAAAGGAAATTTAGCCACCAATGGCGCTGTAATAAAACCAAGTGCTGCCAGTCCGGCATTGATGAAGCATACAGGACGGGCGGTGGTTTTTGAAAGCATTGAAGATTATCACAAACGCATTGATGATCCTGCGCTGGATATTGATGAAAACTGCGTGATGGTACTGAAATATGTTGGCCCGGTGGGTTATCCCGGTATGCCGGAAGTGGGCAATATGGCGCTGCCCAAAAAAATACTGGAGAAAGGCATTAAAGATATGGTCCGCATCAGCGACGGAAGAATGAGCGGCACCGCTTATGGAACTGCAGTGCTGCATGTTTCTCCCGAAAGCGCCATTGGTGGTAACCTGGCATTGGTCCAAAACGGAGATATGATTGAACTGGATGTGGAAAAACGTTTGCTGCACCTCCATGTAAGCGATGCGGAGCTGACCCGGCGCAAGGCTGCCTGGACTGCCCCGCCGCCTGCGGCAACAAGAGGCTATGTGAGCATGTACATCAAACATGTAATGGGCAGTGATAAGGGTGCTGACCTGGATTTTTTACAGGGAAGCAGTGGAAGCGAGGTTACAAGAGATTCGCATTAGAGTGCTCTCACAGATTTTCACAGATGACACAGAAAAATCTGTTCCGTTTGTGCGAAAATAATGAACTGGACTTTAGTGCTGCTATCAACTTCATTGGCGTCGCACTTATGCATGATATATCCTTATTCAACAATAAAATCTGTGCAAATCCGTGCCTTCTGTGAGCTTTAAAAAAATAAGACATGAAACAAACGCTTGCTGCATTTTTAATCATCGCATTGTTATCTTGCAATAACAACAGTAATACCAAAACCAATATGCACAAAACGATTGGCACCATCATCCAATACGATGAAGCATTAAACAGCATCCTTGACACTAGCACAAAACCAGAAATTATTGCAGAAGGCTACGAATGGAGCGAAGGCCCCTTGTGGATCGAAAAACACCATATGCTTTTGTTTAGTGACGTGCCCATGAATACTGTTTATAAATGGACGGAGGAAAAAGGTGCAGAAGTGTATCTGAAACCCAGCGGTTATACAGGAAGCATTCCCAGTAAATGCAAGGAGCCGGGCAGTAATGGTTTAACATTAGATAAGGAAGGCAACCTGGTTTTATGCCAGCATGGCGACCGGCGGATGGGAAGGATGGATGCGCCATTGGATCAGCCGCAGGCAAAGTATATTACGCTCGCTGATAAGTTTGAGGGCAAACGATTCAGCAGTCCGAATGATTGCGTGTACAACAGCGCCGGTGAATTGTTTTTTACCGATCCGCCCTATGGTTTGCAATCACAGGACGATACGGATTCATTAAAGGAAATTAAACACAACGGTGTTTATAAAGTAAAGAAGGACGGCAGCGTTGTTTTACTCGTTGATTCTATCACACGACCGAACGGGCTGGCTTTTCTGCCGGGAGAAAAGCAACTGATCGTTGCCTGCAGCGACCCGGATAAACCCAACTGGTATATTTTTGATGTAAACGGCGATACATTGCTCAATGGCAGGTTATTTTATAGTGCTGCAGAAGAAAGAATGACAATGCAGCATGGTTTGCCGGATGGGTTCAAGGTAAACAAACAGGGGATTGTATTTGCGACAGGGCCGGGCGGGGTATATATTTTTAACAGCAACGGTAAAAAGCTGGGTTTTATAAAACTGGATGACGCCACCAGCAACTGTGCGTTAAGCACGGACGAAAAGACCCTGTATGTAACAAACGATATGTATGTGCTGCGGATAAAACTGCGTTAACTAACCATACAAGACATACAAGGCATTTTAGTCTTATTCAACTTATAAACTGTACCCATGATTACCCAAACCTATTTAAACGATTTGAGTTATAAGATTGTCGGGTGTGCTATTGAAGTGCATAAACATCTTGGGCCAGGGCTTTTAGAAAGTGTGTATCACGATTGTTTGAAAAAGGAATTCCTGTTAAGGAACATTTTTTTTAAAAGTCAGCTGGTCGTGCCCGTAAATTACAAAGGCCTTGTACTCGATACCGATTACAGGCTTGATTTTCTTGTTGAAGATGAGGTGGTAGTGGAATTGAAAGCTATGGATGCAATACATCCCGTGCATGAAGCCCAATTGCTGACTTATATGAAACTCCTCAAAAAAAGTAAAGGAGTGCTGATTAATTTCAATTGTGCCAATATTGTTAAAGAAGGAACAAAGCAAATGGTAAATGAATATTTCTCAACCTTAAAATACTAATACAGGTATTAAAAGAGCAAGGGGATTCTTGTATTACTTTTATTCCTTGTATGGTTTAATTTTCAAAAATGAAATTATACAACACCACCAGCGGAATTGTGATTGAACACAATGATGGGTTTTACCTGCTAAAAGAAGACTGGAACCAGTTCATTAATGATGATGATGTATTGCAGAAATCCACTGCAGCGATTGCCCGTGCAACGATAACAGATGCGGCTGCAATCAATCATTTGCTGCCTGTAATAGGGGATAAACAGGAATTATGGGCCTGCGGGGTTACTTATTACCGCAGCATGGTGGGCCGGCAGGAAGAAAGCAAGGCTGCGGGCGGGGCAGATTTTTATGGCAAAGTGTATGAAGCAGAACGTCCTGAATGTTTTTTCAAAAGCACGCCGCACAGGGTTGTTGGCAACACCGGTTTGGTAAGAATAAGAAAAGACAGTACCTGGGATGTACCCGAACCTGAACTGACCCTGGTAGTTACCGCTTCCGGTAAAATCATTGGCTATACCATTGGAAACGATATGAGCAGCCGCAGTATTGAAGGTGAGAACCCGCTTTACCTGCCCCAGGCAAAAACCTATGACGGCTGTGCAGCATTGGGGCCCTGCGTGTATTTGACTGATGAGCCATTATCGCCAGATACAAATATTCATTTGGATATAAAAAGAAATGGTGCGGTTGTTTTTGAATGGGATATTGCATTAAGCCAGATGAAACGCACACCACAGGAACTGGTGGGTTTTATCTACAGGGAAAGCAGTTTCCCGAATGGCTGTCTTATCATGACCGGTACGGGTATTGTGCCTGGAAGTGATTTTACACTTCAAAGCGGTGATGAGATCCGTATTGCGATTGACAATATCGGTACATTGGTGAATACCGTAGCGTAACTAATTTTAACGAAGCTTGACTATACTCATTATCATCCTCGCCATTGGCTTGCAGATTTTTTTATCCATAAAAAAAATCAGCCCCTTCCTGTCATTGCTGATCGTGGCAATACTGGCAGGCTTATGCCTGGGTATGAAGCCGGAAGCAGTGCTGAAATCCATTGAAGGGGGTGTGGGCAGTACTTTGGGCGGACTGGCTTTGATTATTTGCCTGGGTGCGGTGCTGGGTAAAATTTTAGAAGAAAGCGGCGCTGCCGAAAAAATTGCAGTAACACTTATTAAAGGCTTTGGTGAAAAAAATATTCAGTGGGCCGTATTGCTCACTGGTTTTTTAATTGGCATACCGTTGTATTACAATGCCGGTTTTGTTATTTTGGTGCCGCTTGTTTTTATGCTGGCGAAAAAAACAGGCCTGCCATTATTATACATTGCCATCCCTATGGCAGCATCACTCAGTACCACCCATTGTTTTTTACCACCACATCCCGGGCCGGTGGTTTTAATCAATGCGTTTAAGGCAGATACAGGTAAAACTTTACTGTATGGTATTTGTATTGCCATTCCCGCTGTAATTATTGCAGGACCGCTGCTCGGCAGGCAATTAAAAAAAATCAGTACGCCAGATGCAAATCTTTTTACTGCGGCACCCGCCGGAAACAAACAATTGCCCAACGCAATGCCCAGCTTTTTAATTGCACTGTTGCCTGTTATACTGATTACCGTTGCTGTATTGGCGGAGAATTTTTTAACAAAGGGATTAGCACAATCAGTTTTTCTTTTCCTGGGAAATGCTACAATCGCATTATTGCTGACTGTTATTACAGCATTTATTTATTTCGGCGCTTTGCAAAAAGTAAAAACAGATACACAAAAGCAATGGCTCAGCAGCGCCATCAGTGGTATTGCCATGATTTTGCTGATTATTACTGCCGGCGGGGTTTTTAAGCAGGTGCTTACCGACAGCGGCACCGGCGCTTATATCGCTTCCTTCAGCAGCAAATGGCATATGCACCCGCTGCTGTTTGCCTGGGTGGTAACAGCATTGTTACGGGTGATGATCGGTTCGGCCACCGTGGCGGGCATCACTGCTGCAGGTGTGGTGGCACCCTTATTATCGCAGCACACCGTGTCACCAGAACTGATGGTGCTGGCCGTGGGCAGTGGCAGTGTTTTCGGTTCCCATATCAATGATTCGGGTTTCTGGATGTATAAGGAATTTTTTAAGCTCAGTCTCAAACAAACATTTTTATCCTGGACGGTGATGGAGACCATTATCTCAATCATGGGACTTCTTGGTGTGCTGCTGCTGAATGCGCTGATTTAAAATTATTTTCCGGTACCGTTGTCTTACCTTTGTGAAAAGGATTTAAAACATTGCAGCGTTGAAAATTTCAGCGCTTTTTATTTTTAATTATGGCACAGAACAAAGCATTTATTTTTGACCTGAACGGCACCATGATCAATGATATGGATTTTCATATCAGGGCATGGCATGGTATCCTGAACAGCCTGGGCGCAAATGTATCCCTGGAGGAAACCAAGCTGCAGTGTTACGGGAAAAACTCCGACCTGCTGGAGCGCATGTTCCCGGGCCGGTTTTCCATGGATGAAATGAATGTGATGAGTATTGAGAAAGAAAAAAGATACCAGGCCGAATTCAGGCCTTATTTGAAACTGATCGGCGGGCTGGATATTTTTTTGGAAAAAGCCCGCCAGCACCATATTAAAATGGCGATTGGCACGGCGGCCATCATGTTCAATGTGGATTATATTTTAGACGGTGCCGGCATCCGTCCATATATTGATGCCATCGTGAGTGCCGACGATGTGATTCACAGCAAACCCGATCCTGAAACATTTTTAAAAGCTGCTGCATGGATCAATGCCGATCCGGCTGATTGCATCGTATTTGAAGATTCACCCAAAGGCGTGGAGGCAGCCACAAGGGCAGGCATGAAATCGGTGGTGCTCACCACCATGCATACCGAAGATGAATTCAATGACCCGGGAATTATATGTTATACGCCGGATTACAACAATGGCTTGTTCGAAAAACTTATACAGTAAGTCCCGGCACAGGCGCCTGTTTCTTTCTTCTCAGTAAAAAAAATGCGCTGAGCCAGATACCCAGCACCGGCAGCGCCAGTATGGTAATATAGGCTGCCCAGGAAACTGTAACGGGCACCTGGTTTTTCGACAGCACCAGTATACCCTTACCAATGGGGCCATTTGAAAAAACGAAACTCTGTATAAAATTCCACCCGAAATGTATGGCCACGGGAATGTACAGCGAAAATGTTTTTGCATAGGCATATGCATAAATAATGCCCATGATGCCGGTAATAAAAAAGTACAGGGCCATTTTAGGAATATCCCCGATGATTCCATAAGAAAACCAGTGATACACACCAAAAGCAACCGCAGAAATAAGAATACCTTTCCATACTCCCAGTCTTTTAATAAGGATATACAACAGTACGCCGCGAAAGATCAGCTCTTCAAACAATACTGATTTTATATTCCACCATATACCCTCCAGCAGCAGGTTGTAATTAAACAGCGGGTTCAGTTCCCATTGTTCCCTGCCCCACCAGATACGCAGTAAAAAACCGGAAGCACTGCAGCAGGCAGACAGCATTAGAAAAAGAAAAAAATCTGCCAGTCTTTGTTTGCGGGGAGAAAGTCCCAGCACATTCAAATGCTGCTTTTCAACAAACCAGGCAATCAGCCAGCTAACGACGAGTTGTACAAGTATGCCGGTCATTTTATTGGGGGTTATAGAGATGAATGGACTGGCCCACGAGTTTCCACCGGCCATTAATTTTTTCAAGCATCCTCATTTCATGCGAATAAGACCGGGTGCCGTCGGCTGCTACAGATACTTCATCATGACTCACCCATGCCTGGTAGCCATGGATACTGAAAAGATAATTGCTGTTTGTTGCATAACCGCCCTTGCCCATCATGCCGGCAGGCGGGTGGATCATGCTGGATGGAGGCACATCAAAGCACTGCCCCGACGGGGTTGACACAAGGATGCGGCTGTAGGGTTTCACCTCCCAGCAATCCGCATGTCCTTTCTCATCACCAGAGCGCCAGGTGGACGACTCTGTTTCGAGCAGTTTTTTGATGGCAGAACTGTCATGCACTTCCTGTGCGTAAGTGTATCTGCATAGTATTGCACAGAAGCAGAGCAGCAATAGTTTTTGCATGTAGCATATTTTCCTCAAAATAATACAATCATTTAAAACCAGCCCATTCTTTTTATTTGGAAAAGGGCGGGTATGGCACGATATGTATCAGTGCATCCAGCATTTTCGACAACAGCATTTTGGCGGGAAGATTGTCCAGGAAATCCCTGGCTTCCGCCACATCATCAAAACAGTATGCGGCTGCAGAATGATGGGTGCCTACTTTGATCGTGTATCCTGTTTCCTTAACGGCCTTAAACATATCTTCATCGGTGGTGTCGTCACCCATGGCCATGATAAACTGGTACTGCTTATTGCTGGTATATTGCTGCGCCGCTTTTCCCTTATTGGTCTCGCTGCTTTTTATTTCAATGATCTTATTGCCATTCAGCAGCACCAGCGGAAGGTCTGCAACCAGGTAACGGAGATTACCCATCAGCTCATTTGCCCGGAAATTTCCCAGGTCATTTTCAGCACCGCGGTAATGCCAGGCCAGTGAATGCGTTTTTTCCTCTGTAAAAGAACCGGGTGTGCGCTCTGTATATACCTGCAGGATGGGCAGCAGCTTTTGTTTCCATGCGGTATCTGCTTTGATGGTGGTTTCCCATTCAGTTCCGTTTTTTTTCTGCATCACGCCATGTTCCGCCACAAGGTCAATGGGCAGGTGCCCAAACCATTTTTCCAGCGTATGATGCGGCCGCCCGCTGATGATCACTACTTTGTTTTTCCTGTCGGATAAGAGATTACCCAGGATCTGGTACAAAGTTTCGTCAGGTGCCGCGGCGTCAATCTCCGTGGTGAAGTTTACCAGGGTGCCGTCGTAGTCCAGCAATATCAGCCGCCGTTTTGCACGCACATAACGGTTACGCAGCAACTGGGTGGTGAAGAAACTGATGTATTTCGATTCCTGTAGCTTTCTTGTTTGCTTTACTTCCTGCAGATCCTGCATGAAACTATTCACCCAGTGATGCACATTGAATTTGCTTACAAGTGCCCGCATGCTTTTCATGCGCCGTTGCTGTTCCTGCAGCGGCATGTCAAGCGCTGTAAGGATGGCATAACTGATCTCGGTGATATTGTTGGGATTCACAATGATGCTGTCCACCAGTTCCTTTGCCGCCCCGGCCATCTCACTCAGGATCAGCACACCATCATTGTGCTGCCTGCTGGCGATAAATTCCTTGCATACCAGGTTCATGCCGTCACGCATGGGCGTTACCAGGCATACATCTGCAAACTGGTACAGGGCCGACAGCATTTCAACCGGGTAAGAACGGTAAAAATAATTGATCGGCGTCCATGTATGTGTGCGGTATCTTGCATTGATATTGCCGGCCAGTTTATCAATTTCATTGCGCAGTTCCTTGTACATGGGCACACTGTCTCTTGAAGGCACCACGATCATGTACAAAGACACTTTTTCACGCCATGCAGGAAATTTTTCGAGGAAGAGGTCGAATGCCTGCAGTCTTTGTAAAATACCCTTGCTGTAATCCAGCCGGTCGATGGTAAGCACCAGTTTGGTATGATGGAATGTTTGCTGTAAACTTTCAATATGCCTGCGTACTTCGATCTCGTTGGTGAGTCCGGCAAATTTTTTTTCATCAATGCCCATGGGGAAGGATGCGACTTCGATCCGGCGCTCCTGTAATGTTATGGCGTTGAGTGTGGGCTGTAATAAGAGGATGCGGCTGCAGGCAGCCAGGAAATGCCGGGCATCATCATAGGTATGAAAACCCAGCAGGTCGGCACCCAGCAAACCCTCCAGCAGCTCTTTTCGCCAAGGGATAAGCCTGAACATTTCAAAAGACGGGAAGGGGATATGCTGGAAAAAGCCAATGGTGGCATCCGGAAATTCGCTCCGGATCATTTTGGGTAAGAGGAGCAGGTGATAATCATGCACCCATATCATATCTCCCGGCTGGTAAATCTTCAGCAATGCATCACAGAATTTTTTATTCACCGCATGGTAGTAATCCCAGTAGCTGCTTTCATACCGTGCATAAGTGGCCATGTAATGAAATACAGGCCAGATGATTTCGTTGGAAAAACCTTCATAATACTGGTTGATCTCTTCATTACTGAGATATACCGGGTATAAATGGAGTGCAGCCAGTTTTTTACCGGTCTCTTTTCGTTGCTGTTCATCATCCACAAATAATCCCGGCCAGCCGATCCAGGTGCTGTGTCCGTTTTTATATACCGTGCTGAGCCCGGTGGCAAGCCCTCCCTCGCTCGGGATAAAATTATATCCATCTTCGCTGCTGCTTATCTTAACCGGGAGCCGGTTGGATATGATAATGGTTTTGCCCATAGCTGGAATTTTAAGGTTCGTTTTTCCAAACCAAACATTATACCAGCAGATGAAACACTCAAAAAAATAAAATTAAAAAGACATTAAAAAAGCCGGTCCCCAATATATGACCGGCTTTGCCTAAACAACCTAAAGAAAAACCAATATGCTGAGCCTGAATTGTATCTGTCCTGTTCCGGTGTTAAGCCGAAGCATGCTTGTAGATTTTCAGTGTGCTGTATGCAATATTTCAAAGCCTGTGCCAAAGCATGGAAATGTGCAAAACAAATAAAATTTCAGATGCGCCATGCAGGCTTATTACAAAGGCATGACAAACCGTTTGCATCATGCCGGTTTACATGGACCGGGCTTTTTTAATAAAGTCATCAAAGAGTGTGGTGATGTTTTCTGCACTGAATTTTATAAATATTCGGCAAATAAAAATATCTGTGGGTATAATGAATAATTTTGGGCAATAAAAACCGGGTGCGGTAAGCATCCGCATAAATTTAACAGCACAACAAATTTATATGAACGAAGCAGCGGTATTAAAGCAAATTATTGAAAACAGGAAAAGCCTTGTTCCTAAAGAATACAGCAGTGCAGCGATTCCTGATGACGTACTGGAAGAAATACTGGGCAGCGCCCATTATGCACCCAATCATAAACGTACCAAACCCTGGCGTTTTAAAGTATTCAGGAAGGAGGAGAAGCAACAGCTGGGCGAAATAATGGCGGCAGCGTATCAATCAAACACGCCGGCGCCCTTATTCCTTGAAAAAAAATATGCCGATATTAAGGATAAGGTAAATAAATCCGATACGGTGATTGCCATCGTGGTAAACTTCTCTGGTTTATTACCCCAATGGGAGGAAGTGGCGGCCACTGCCATGGCGGTGCAAAATATGTACCTCACCTGTACGGTGCATCATGTGGGCTGTTACTGGAGCACACCCGAGATGAAAGATCAGATCGGCAGCTTCCTGCAGCTGGAAGATAACCAGCAATGCTACGGTTTTTTCTATATGGGAATGATGCCCAGGCAGGCGCTTAAGTAATATCAGTTCACGGTAATGCTGTCGGTAATACCGGCGGGGGATCCTTCAGGAAATTGGAGATAATATTTACCCGGGGCCGCAGCTTTGAACTTGTATATAACATTCCCGCTCAGGAAAACGGCGGTACACACGCATCCTTCATACTTGGTTTTTACACTGATAGTGGTGGTGTTATTGCTGCTGCTGGCCGATAAGCCCAGGTATTTTCCGCAGCCATTGTAAACAGTGTAGGTGATGGTAATATCCACTTCCTGGTTTACCGCGGCAGCGGAAGGGGCCGTAACTTTTACCACATCCGCATTCGTATATGAAATACAGGATTGTTCTTTTTCTTTTTTACAACCAATGCATATCATTGCTGCAAAAAATGCCAGGCTTGTAAAATACTTGTGTAAAATATTCCGCATTTCTTAAACTGACAGTGTTAACTGTTACTTCGTTGCAGCAGCAGAAAAAAAAATGCCCCCGGGTGTTATATTTTTTTTCGTTTTATTCGCGAAGCTGTATTTTGCCGGCTAAAGCAATTTGTATATGAAATCAGTCGAACAACTCCGGGAAGGGAAAGGCACATTTTCAGTAGGACAGGCCATTGGTGATGGCTGGAACCTGGTATCAAGGCATTTGGGTTATTATATTGGTGCCGGGCTGCTGGCTGTGCTGATATCTATGGCCGCAGGGTTTATTCCCATTTTAGGAGGTCTTGCCAATAACCTCATCCTTACACCCTGTTTTTCGGCCAGTGCCATTTTTATCACCTGGCAAATTTCAAAAGGGCATGCCTGGACTGATTTTGGTGCTATGTTCAAAGGGTTCAATTACCTGGGACCGGCATTGGTGAGCACCCTGATCATGAGTTTGATCTCTTTTGCGCTTTTACTGCTTTGTTTTTTCAGTTTCCTGCCGGAGCTGTATGATATTTACAAATTATCGCAGGGCTCGGGTGCATACCGTAACCAGGATGAGATCGCTGCCCTGCTGAGAGCTGCTTTTTTTAATGGTAAGGCCATCCTGCTGATCGTACTCTTTATCATTGCCATGCTTTTGCTCAATGCCACCTGGGCATTCAGGCTCCATTTCATCGTTGTTTATAAAATGGAAGCATGGCCTGCAATGGAATTATCACGCAAGGTTTGCACTTCTAATATTTTCCCGCTGGTGGGTCTGTTTATTATACTGGGACTGATCGTAATGGTGAGTGCCATTCCCTGCGGTATTGGTTTATTATTCTCCCTGCCACTGAGCATCGGTGCAGTATACAGTGCTTTTGCACAGATTACCGGCAGTGATCAACCCGATGAGATCAGCGGAGAGATGTTTGATTTTATAAATGATGCCAATAAAGGCGGGCAGCCCGGTATATAAAGCGGTTCGTTGCTGCCATATGGCACTTACATAAAAAAATCCCATCGTTCAACGATGGGATTTTTTTATGTAACTTATTACTCATTACTCATTACTTACAACTTACAACTCCTTCCCTAAGCCACGGCCTTATTCACCAGCGCAGCAGCTTCGCTCAGCAGTATGGCACTTTGCACCTGCAGCCCGCTTTCATCAATCAGTTTTTTGGCCACATCGGCATTGGTGCCCTGTAAGCGCACAATGATGGGGATATTGATATTGCCAATTGAATTATAGGCATCAATCACACCCTGTGCCACACGGTCGCAACGTACAATACCACCAAAAATATTAATGAGGATCGCTTTTACTTTCGGGTCTTTTAAAATGATGCGGAAACCGGCTTCCACCGTTTGCGCATTGGCTGTACCGCCCACATCCAGGAAGTTGGCTGGCTCACCACCGCTTAATTTGATCATATCCATCGTTGCCATAGCCAGTCCGGCACCATTCACCATGCAACCCACGTTACCATCCAGTTTTACAAAGTTCAGGTTGTATTTTCCTGCTTCCACTTCAGTGGGGTCTTCTTCGGTGATATCACGCAAAGCAGCCACATCCGCATGACGCATCAGTGCGTTTTCATCAATATTCATTTTACAGTCAACGGCAATGATCTTGTCATCACTTGTTTTGAACAGCGGGTTAATTTCCAGCATGCCGCAATCCAGTCCTACATAGGCACTGTACAGGTTGGTCACAAACTTCACGCAGTTTTTAAAAGACTCGCCGCTCAGTCCCAGGTTAAAGGCAATTTTACGTGCCTGGAAAGGCTGCAGACCGCCACCGGGGTGCACCCATTCCTTGAATATTTTTTCAGGCGTGTCGTGTGCCACATCTTCAATGTTCATACCGCCTTCGGTGCTGTACATTACCACGTTTTGTCCTTTGCTGCGGTCAAGCAAAATACTCAGGTAAAATTCTTTGGTGGGGTTAGGGCCTTCATAATAAACATCCTGTGCCACCAGCACTTTGTTCACCACTTTACCGGCAGGGCCTGTTTGCAGTGTAACCAGTGTGCCGCCTAATATATTTTGAGCGATCTGTTTAATGTCTTCTGCACTTTTGCCAACGGCCACACCACGCTGTTCGGTTCCGGCAATTTTACCTTTACCACGGCCACCCGCATGTATCTGTGCTTTCACCACAGCAAACTTGCTGCTGTATTGTGTGTGTATCTGGCGGTAGGCTTCTTCCGCTTCCAATGGGGTATTGCATGCAATGCCTTCCTGAACGGGAACATTGAATTTTTTGAGCAATTGTTTTGCCTGGTATTCGTGCAAATTCATATTTTAAAATTTGCTGGCGAAGTTACAGCAAAACGGCATACCGTTTTACGTTTTTTGTTTTTGGTTACCAACATTTGTACATGCCCGGGCTGCAGTGGCGTCGCACACTGCAGCACCCGGTTCCTATTGGGCAAACAGGTTTATTTTGCCTATCTTTCTCGCATGTTCCGGGTGACGAAAATCATGCTTTTTTTACTGCTGGCCGGATGTAAATCAGTCCACCGGCTTGCCCTGCCCGCAAGAGCGGATACCGCTGTCACCGGCAGTGAACTGTATAAACAAATCGGCGGTATGAACTGGAAGCAGCGTGAACCCATTATTATTGGAGAAATTCTAAATGGCAACGTTCCCGGTTTTTTAAAAAGGCTGGTGCCGGTGCATATACAGCTGGCAGATACTGCAACCGGTAAAATACTCCATGCCACTTATTTTATAATACCCGATTATTTAATGGTGGGCAGCGACCGCAATTTTGCACGTGTGCCGCTTACGCCCATGGCTGCCCAGCAAATTGCCGACAGTCTCCATTGCTTTTTGCCCACGCGTAAAATGGTGAATGATATTTATGCAGCGGCTAAAGTAAAGCTGGAGCCTGTGCCTTTGTTTGCTTACCGCGACAGTGCCCTTGTTTTTTACCAACATCACCTCATCATTGAAGGGCAGCGCCAGGGTAAAAAAGGACTGATCGCGGGCATAAAAAAAGATGTGGTGCTTTCTGCCAAAGTACGCACCGAAGGGCGGCCCAACCGCGAAGCAATTTACGGTTGGCATAAACCCGGCGGCCAGCCCATACAACCATTGTATGCAGGGCATGTAAACTGGTATGTTGACTACAGCCATGGCATCCGTCTTGTATATGAAACCATCATCGTGGATGGCAAAAAGTATCACTACAAAGAAATACTGCAGCACCCGCTGCTGAAGCAACTCCTGTGTGATGAAGAAGATGGCAGTTTTTTGCGTTACGAGGGAGGGGGACAGTGGTGAGTGGTGAGTGGTGAGTTGTCAGTTGTCTGTGGTCGGTCGTCGATGATCAACATTCATTCCAACTCTCAACAACTCCTTAACACATCTTGCCTTACCTTTGGCGCACTAAAATTTAAACTAAAACTATGTTGGAGAAAATTAACGAGGCGGTCAGCTTTATCCGGGAGCAGTATAGCAAAAAACCACAGGTGGGTATCGTGCTGGGCAGCGGGCTCAGCAGTTTTACAAAAGAGATCACTGTTGAAAAAGAAATTTCATACGGGGAGATTCCGCATTTCCCCATCAGTACCGTGCAGGGCCATAGCGGCAAACTGATATTCGGCCAGCTGGGTGGTAAAACCGTGGTATGTATGTCGGGCCGTTTTCATTATTATGAAGGCTACGACACGCAATCGGTGGTATTCCCCATCCGCGTGATGAAATACCTCGGTATTGAAACCCTGCTGGTGAGCAATGCGGCCGGTGGTGTGCATAAAGACTGGAAAGTGGGCGACCTGATGATCATTAAAGACCATATCAGCTTTTTTACTCCTAACCCGCTGGTTGGAAAAAATATCCCCGAGTTTGGTCCGCGTTTCCCCGATATGAGCGAGCCATATAAAAAATACCTGATTGATAAAGCAACAGCCATTGCCCAATCACATGGCATTACATTGCGTGAGGGGGTTTATTTTGGTGTAACAGGCCCTACTTTTGAAACCCGGGCCGAATACAAACTGGTGCTCACGCTGGGCGGTGATGCCGTGGGTATGAGTACCGTGCAGGAAGTGATTGCGGCTGTGCACATGGGTCTGCCGGTTTTTGCCATGAGCGTGATTACCGATATCGGTGTGCGTGATGAAGACAATACCATCACACATGATGAAGTGCTGCAGGCCGCCAAAGAAGCAGAACCAAAATTCGCCACCATCTTTAAAGAACTGGTTGCACAGGTTTAATGCGGCCATGCCGCTGCGGTGTTTATGAACAGAATGAAAAAGATCCTTTTAGTAATAATGCTGGTAACTGTGTATGGTATCACCCATGCACAGTTACCGGGTATGCGTAACCTGCCAAGGGCGGGCGGGTCTTCAGGCAATAAGGCAAGCAGCAATACATCTGACACTTCCAAATCACAGCGCGACAATACACTGGGTTTTGAACACAGGGATGACAAGAAAGATTCCGTAAGTATCAGTTATCATTTTATCGACAGTGTGCGTAATGTGCGGCTTGATTCATCCATCAATGATTTTGATAAATATTTTTCAATCCCTTCATCTTACCAGTATTTGGGTAATAACGGCGCAGCGGCTTACCCGCTTATTTATAAACCCAATGTGCGGCCCGGTTTTGATGCAGGGTTTCATGCTTTTGATGTATACAAGTACACGCTGGAGCAGACAAAATTTTATAAAACCACCAAACCCTTTACGCAATTGGGTTACCAGCTGGCATCCGGCAAGGAGCAGATGATAAAAGTGCTGCATACACAAAATCCGCGGCCCAACTGGAATTTTGGTGCCGACTACAGGCTGATCAGCGCACCCGGTTTTTTTGTAACACAAAATGCCAACCATAAAAGCTACCGCTTGTTCAGCACCTATACCGGTAAACGAAAACGCTATGCCATGAATTTTGTGCTGCTGGGCAATACCATCAAAAATTCAGAGAACGGCGGTATTGTTTATGACAGCCTGCTGTACGATCCCAATAAAAAGAAACGCTACAGTGTGCCGGTGAACCTCGGCATGGCCAACCTCTTTCAGCCCAATCCTTTCAACGCGTCTGTAAGCACCGGGAATATTTACAAGGATTTTACACTCTTCATCAGGCAAACCTATGATATCGGGAAAAGGGATTCGGTGGCCATCAACGATTCCACCACCGAATACCTGTTCTATCCCAAACTCAGGCTGCAGTACAGCTTCTCATTCAATACGCAGGATTATTTGTATAAAGATGATAAGACCGATACCAATATTTATAAAAAATGGTACGATACATTGCCCTACCGCCTCAGCTATTTCAGGGTGCGTGAACAATGGAGGATATTAAGCAATGATTTCTCCCTGGTGCAGTTTCCTGATACAAAAAATACCGCCCAGTTTTTTTTGGCGGGGGCCAGGATGGAAAATATAAAGGGCACTTTTTACAGAACAGATACCACCGCTGATTCCAAAACCTATTATAATATTGTGCTTCATGGTGAATACCGCAATAAAACCCGTAACCGTTTATGGGACCTTTTGCTCAAAGGGGAATTTTACCTCAATGGATTAAACAGCGGCGATTACAATGCCTATGCCACCATTGCCCGTTCACTCAATAAAAAACTGGGCGATGTGCGGCTGTTCTTCATCAATACCAGCCGCACGCCATCTTTTATTTTTGATGGGGTATCCGCTTTTAATTTTAAAAATCCCGGCATCACCAAAAAAGAAAATATCATTTCCTTTGGCGCCGAGGCAAACAATCCATTCGTAAACCTTTCGTTCCGGAATCACCTTATCAATAACCTCGCCTATTTTACCGGTTACTACCATACCGCACAATACAGCAAACCGGTGAACCTGGTACAGGCTTCCCTGTCAAAAAAGACAAGGCTTACAAAAAAATTCAACTGGTATACAGAACTGGTGCTGCAGCAAACCGACGGCAGTGCACCGGTAAAAGTGCCGCTGCTGTTTACCCGGAACCGGTTTGCGCTGGAAGGAACATTTTACAAGAACCTTAATCTAAGCACAGGACTTGAGTTCCGGTATTACACGCCTTATGAGGCTTATAATTATTCGCCTGTGATGGGACAGTTTACGCCACAGGATACAGTTAAACTGAAAAATCTGCCGGATATCAGCGCATTCTTTCATTTCCGCATTAAATCCTTTACGGCCTATATCCGCGGCGAAAACCTTAACACGGTAAACTTTGCCGATGGGTTTGGTTTTACCAATAATAATTTTGCTGCACCGCATTATCCCACACAGGGGCTGATGATACGTTTCGGTATACAATGGAATTTTGTGAACTGAGTATTCTGTGAATTTCAAGTAAAAATATTTTACTGCCGCAACGTACACAAAGCGGGGTATTATCCTCTCCAAACCGGCATCATTCAGTAAAACAAAAATACTGACCGCTTCAACGAAGGGGTCATCCTGGTCAATGTCAAGCTGATGTTTATGGATGTGTCACCACAACTCACTGATCAACTACTCATTGGGCGACTGGTTCAACAATAGCACCAATCTTGTATTATCTGGTTTTGACCGTTGTAAAATTGCCAGGCCTGCTTCCGGCTCCAATTACTTTAAAACCCTGCATGGCCACATTCATCAAGGTGATCACTGCTGGTATGAAACTGGTCAGTCTTTCATTTTTTAACAGAACCGGCAGCATTTTATTATAAAATCAGTTTAAATTTACAGCGTGAAAAAATTCTTGCTTTCCATCATAACAATGATTTACATGGTGCTCGCCTGTGGTGTGGCCATGGAAATCCATTATTGTATGGGAAAGAAGGCCGGGGTGGAACTGTATGGAAGCGACAGCCACCAGTGCGGTAAATGCGGCATGACGGAGCAAAAGGGCTGCTGTCATGATGAGCACCAGTTTTACAAAATCGACGATTCCCACAAAAACGTATCCAACGATCATAATTTTAACTCCCCGGTTGTATTGATCGAACATCAATACCCGGTATTCGACTGGCAGTTGCAGGCAGATGCTGTTACTGCTTCAGTAAACAATCACTCACCTCCCGTATACAGCGGCCCTTCTGCCACTGTTTTGAACTGCGTTTTCAGGCTATAGAATTGATAAGGTTTTTGATGCACACTGCAGCCATGCTGCGGTACAGTGTTGCGTTTGCAACTTTAAACTATTATCAATTCTAAAAAATATTACAATGAAAACGATCTCAATTTTCGCAAGCCTCTTGTTCAGCATATTTGCATTGAATACCTACGCACAAAAAGCAACTTCTCAAACAAAAGAAACCATAAAGGTTTGGGGCAATTGCGGTATGTGCAAATCCACCATTGAAAAAGCCGCTAAAAAAGGCGGGGCTGCTGCGGCAGACTGGGATAAGGAAACAAAGGCGCTCACCGTATCTTATGCCACAGATAAAACCTCCTCACAACTAATTCAGCAGGCCATTGCAAAAGCCGGTTACGATACCCAGGATCTTACCGGTGATGATAAGGCTTACAGCAAGCTGCCCGGCTGCTGCCACTACGACCGTAAAGAAGTTGCAGCCAGCGCCGCTTATTCATGCCCCATGCATCCCGATGTTACCAGTAATGAGGCCGGCAAATGCAGCAAATGCGGCATGAGTCTTACCGCTTCCAAAAAAGAAACAATGAAAATGCAGCAAATGTACAAATGCCCCATGCATGCTGATATTACCAGCGATAAAGAGGGCACGTGCAGCAAATGCGGCATGGCATTACAGACAGTAAAGCAATAAATTTTATGACCATGCGGCAGAACATTCGCTTCTGCCGCAGTTTTAAAAATTACTCACATTATGAAAGCAATTTTATATGTGCTGGTATTTTGCCTGTTTATGCCGCCGCAAAACATAAATGCCCAAAACAGGCGCAACGCAGATACCACGGTTACATTTAAAGTATTTGGTGCCTGCGAAATGTGCAAGCAGCGCATCGAAAATGCCGTGAAGGGAAGGGGCGTGAAGAAAGCGGTATGGGATGTGGATTCCAAACAACTGCAGCTGGTATACAACAACAGCCTTATTTCCCTCGACAAAATTCAAAACAGGATCGTGGCAGCAGGTCATGATCTTGAAAATAAAAAAGCAAAAGACCTGGTGTATAACGAACTGCCCGAATGCTGCCATTACCGCAGCAATAGCGTTGTTCCCCATAACAATCCCGTAAACAACCAGGTTGCCGCTGTTGAACCTGCCACCATACCCAATCTTGTAAAAGGGATTGTGCTTGAAGAAGACAATAAAGGTAATTTCAAACCGCTTGCAGGTGCCAGCGCTATCTGGCTGCATACCACGGCAGGCGTGGTTACCGACAGTGCAGGTTTGTTCAGTATCCACCTGCCGGAAGGAGCTGAAAGACTGGTGGTGAGTTATGCCGGTTACCGGGCCGATACCATCACGGTAAACAATACAGGCGAATTAAAAATTATCCTTGCTTCACAAAAACAACTGAAGGAAGTAACGGTGGTATCAAGGCAGCGCAATACCTATGTAAGTGCGGCCACGCCTATCCGTACACAAACCATGACGGGTAATGAACTGCTGAAAGCCGCCTGCTGTAACCTGAGTGAAAGCTTTGAAACCAACCCATCCGTGGATGTGGCATACAATGATGCGGTTACAGGTTCCAAACAAATTCAGCTGCTGGGCTTAAGTGGTAACTATACACAGCTAACCGTCGAAAACCTTCCGGGTCCGAGAGGCATCACCACTCCGCTGGGGTTAAATGCGGTGGCCGGTCCCTGGATCGAATCCATACAACTCACCAAGGGCACCGGATCTGTTGCCAATGGTTATGAAAGTATCGCAGGGCAAATCAACGTGGAACTGAAGAAACCCGAGAACAGTGAAAAACTGCTGGCCAACATCTATGTAAATGATTTTGGTAAAACCGATGTGAACCTCAACCTTTCACAAAAGCTGGGTAAAAAATGGAGTGCGGGGTTGTTGTTGCATGATAATTTTTACAATAACAGCAAACTCGATTTTAATAAGGATGGTTTCCGCGACCTGCCAACAGGCAATACGTTCAGCATGGTGAACCGGTATAAGTTTGATAATAACAGGGGACTGATGACACAATTTGGTTTCAAGATATTTTATGACGACCGTACCGGGGGTGAAACCGCATTCAATCCTGCTGAAGATAAAAACACCACCCGGCACTACGGGCTTGGCATCAATACCAAACGTTACGAGGGCTTTGCCAAAACGGGTTATATTTTTCCTGAAAAAAAATACAAAAGCATCGGGCTGCAGCTGTCACTGGTAGATACAAAGCAGGATGCTTATTTCGGGCTGACAAAATACAATGCGGGGCAAAAAACATTTTATGCCAACCTGATCTACCAGTCGATCATTGGAAACACCATGCATAAATTCAGGGCCGGGCTCAGTTATTTGCACGACAATTACAATGAAGTATTCAAGGCAACCGGTTATTACAGGAATGAAAATGTGCCCGGGGTATTTGGGGAGTATACATTCACTCCCAATGATAAATTCAGTGCCGTGGCAGGCCTGCGTGCTGATCAGAATAACCTGTTTGGCTTTTTTGTAACACCCAGGGTGAACCTGCGTTACCAGCCCTTTCATCTTACCACTATTCGTGTAAGTGCCGGCCGCGGTCAACGCACGGCCAACATCTTTGCAGAGAATACAGGCGTGTTTGTGAGCAGCAGGCAGCTGAATATTATCAATGCTGCTGCGGGCAGGGCTTACGGACTGGATCCTGAAATTGCCTGGAACAAAGGCATCAGCATTGACCAGAAGTTTAAGCTGTTTCACAACGACGGTCTTTTTAGCCTGGATTATTTCAGGAACGATTTTACCAGCCAGGTGGTGGTGGATATGGAAACGGCACAGCAGGCGAGGTTTTATAACCTGCAGGGAAAATCTTTTTCCAACAGCGTGCAGGCTGAACTGAATATTGAGCCTGTAAAAAAACTTGAACTGCGCCTGGCTTACCGCTGGTTTGATGTACAAACCACTTATGACGGTGTACTGAAAGAACGGCCGCTTATTGCAAAGCACCGGGCATTTGCCAACCTGGCCTATGCCATCAGTGGTTTTAAATTTGATTACACGGTAACCTATAATGGGAAGAAACGCCTGCCTTCTTCTGTAACCGGGCATCCTTATCATATGGGAGAATATTCTCCGGCCTTTTTTTTGATGAATGCGCAGGTGTCCAAAACATTTGGCAGCAAATACCCGTTTGATATTTACTTGGGAGCGGAAAACCTTACGAATTATTTCCAGGCGGAAACAATTTTAGGGGCTGCTCAGCCGTTTGGTCCTGATTTTGATGCATCCATGATATGGGGACCCGTGAACGGGCGTATGTTTTATGGCGGGCTCCGTTTTAAAATTAAATAATGGAAAAACGAATGTCCATATTGACGCGTATATTTAAATGGTTTTTATCTTTAGTCACGAAAAAACAATGTTGTAAATGAAGAAGCTGTTTATTGCTTTATTGATCAGTTGTAGCTGTGCCGTTGCATCGGCGCAGCTGCGGCCCGGAACCATGGCGCCCGAAATTGCCTTGCCCGATACCAAAGACAGTACCGTTACACTCTCCTCCTTCAAAGGGAAAGTGGTGCTGGTGGATTTTTGGGCCAGCTGGTGCGGCCCCTGCCGTGCAGCCAATCCATCTGTGGTACGGTTATATAATAAGTACAAGGACAAGGGCTTTGTGGTATTTGGTGTATCGCTCGATAATAAGAAAAGCGCCTGGCTGAAAGCCATCAAACAGGATAAAATAAAATACACACAGGTGAATGATAATGCAGGCTGGTACAGCAAAGTGGCCGAGCGATGGGGCGTGGATGCAATCCCTGCCAGTTTTTTACTGGATCAGTCGGGAAAGATCGTGGCATTTGATGCAGAAGGAAAGGAACTTGATAAACTGGTAAATGATTTACTGCAATAGCAGTAAATCATTTACAATTCAACCACCAGTAAATTTTTCACCACCTCCTTGCTCAGGTGCAGGCGGTTTTTATGATTGATTCTTACCTGGAAGGAATTGTCAAATTCTTCCACCGTTTCCACCATAATTTCATCTCCCAGGCGGATATTGTTTTTGGTAAGGTATTGTAAAAAACTGTTGCCATGCTCGGTTACACCAGTGAACTTGAGCCGGCTTCCTTTAATGCAGCTGCTCAATGGCTTATTGCTGCTCTTGGCAAACTGCCCTTTTTCATCCGGTATCAGGTCGCCATGCGGATCACTCTTAGGAAAACCTAAATGTTTGTCCAGTTTACGTACCAGTTCATCACTGCTGATATGCTCCAGCTGTTCCGCGATCTCATGCACTTCATCCCACTTAAATCCCAGGTTGTTTACCAGCCATACTTCCCATAAACGGTGGCGCCGTATGATCTGCAATGCAACCAGCCTGCCTTTTTCTGTAAGACTCACCCCTTTTGACTTCTGGTAACTGATAAGTTTTTTCGCCGCCATTTTTTTAATGAAATCCGTTACCGAGGCCGCATTGATCCCCAATGAGGCGGCCAGTGCAGACGTGGTGACCATACTGCCTTTTTTTTCGTGCAGCTTATAGATGGTTTTCAGGTAGTTCTCTTCCGCAAGTGAAGTCATTTTGTGCCATTTCAGGCAAAGATGAAATAATTTCCCAAAAAATAAAATTAGGTTAGCCTAAATGTATATTTTTGCAAAACGAACTATTGAACAATGAAACTACTGGCTGCAATACTGGTTTTGCTGGGAGCTGTGCATATGGCCGGAGCACAAGGCATTGCCCTGGAGGGAACAGTAAAAGGCAAAAGCGGGCCAGTAGCCTCCGCTACGGTAACCATTTTGCCATTGAAGAAAACGGTGGTTACCGACAGTGCTGGTCATTTTATTATGCATCAATTGCCAGAAGGAAAATACCGCTTGCTGGTATCCGCGGTGGATCATGAAAAAACCGTCCGGGATATTATTTTAAAGAAACCTGCAACCACCGCTGAGATTGTATTGACAGCATCCGAAAAAATCATGAATGAAGTGGTGGTTTCCGGAACGATGAAGGCCATCAGTAAAATGGACTCGCCCATCCCGGTGGAAGTATATGCGCCTGCTTACTTTAAAAAAAATCCCTCACCCAATATTTTCGAGAGTCTGCAAATGGTGAACGGTATCCAGCCACAGCTCAATTGCAATGTTTGCAATACTGGTGATATCCATATCAACGGGATGGAAGGTCCGTATACTATGATCCTCATCGACGGGATGCCGATCGTGAGCAGTCTTTCCACTGTATACGGACTGGCGGGCATCCCCAACAGCATGATCAAAAGGGTGGAAATAGTGAAAGGACCTGCTTCCACTTTGTATGGAAGTGAAGCGGTTGGCGGGCTGGTAAATATCATCACCAAAGATGCCGGCACCAGTGAAAAACTGAAACTGGATATTTCTGCCACCAGCGTGGGAGAATACAATGCGGATATCACCGCAGCAGCGGGCAATAAAAAAGCCGCGGCACTTATTGGCATCAATTATTTCAACTACCGGCAACGGCGGGATATCAACAACGATAATTTCACGGATGTAACCTTGCAGCAACGGCTGTCGGTGTTTAATAAATGGAATTTTAAAAGAAAGAACCAGCTTCCTGCATCGCTGGCGCTGCGCTATGTGAATGAAGACAGGTGGGGCGGAGAACTTCAATGGACCAGCGCAGCGAAAGGCAGTAACAGCATTTATGGAGAAAGCGTGATCACCAACAGGGCCGAAATAATTGGTGTAGCAGGAATTTCAAAAAACCTTGAAACGGATATATCCTATAATTATCATTTGCAGGACAGCTATTACGGTACCGTAAAATATTATGCGGTACAACAGGTATTGTTTGCGCAGGCAAGATGGACGCAGACTGCCGGCAAACATTCCCTGCTGGCCGGTTTGCCGCTGCGCTATACTTTTTATGATGATAATTCACCTGCCACGGCCAGCATAAACGGAGATAACAAAAGCATGCATGCCTGGCTGCCCGGTATTTTTTTACAGGATGAATTCAGGCCTTCAAGAAAATTAACGGTACTGGCAGGTATCCGCTATGATCATCACAACGAACACGGGAGTATTGTAACACCGAGGCTGAGTTTTAAATATGCACCGGATCCAAATACCACGTTCCGGTTAAGTGCGGGCAACGGCTACAGGGTGGTGAATCTTTTTACAGAAGATCATGCAGCGCTCACCGGCGCAAGGGATGTGGTGATTGCCGCGGCACTGAAACCCGAACGTTCATGGAATGGCAATATCAACGGCACTAAGATCATCCGGCACCGGAACGGGCATATCAGCCTGGACGGAAGTGTTTTTTATACTTATTTCAGCAATAAGATCACTGGCGATTTTATTGCTGATCCCCATAAAATCATTTACGATAACCTGGATGGTCATGCTGTGTCAAAGGGGATTACACTGAACACAGATTTTAATTTCACCGGAGGTTTAAAGATCAATGCCGGTGCCACTTTAATGGATGTGTATACGGTGAATAAAAATGCAGCCGGTAAAAAAGAAACGCTGCCGCAGTTATTTGCGCCCCGTTTCTCCGGAACCTATGCAGTGAGTTATACATTTTATGGCCCGCGGATCACGGCCGACCTTACAGGAAAATTGAATGGCCCGATGTTCCTGCCCGTTGTGCCAAATGATTACCGGCCTGAAAAATCGCCCTGTTACCATATCGTCAACCTGCAACTGACAAAAACATTCAGTGGTGGGATTGAATTGTATGGTGGCGTAAAAAACCTGCTGAATTTTTTACCAAAGAATCCGATCCTTCATGCTGATGATCCTTTCGATAAACCGGGCGGAAAATATTTTGATGCGAACGGTGTGGCCAGGCAGGATACCAATCCCAACGGATACACATTCGATCCTTCCTATAATTATGCCAGCATGCAGGGAATGAAAGCCTATGCAGGTATCCGCTGGCAAATAAAATGATCAGTTCGCCGCGGCCCTGCCTTTTACAAGGTACTCGAGGTTATGTTCTGCAAAAAATACTTTGCAAACCGCGTCTGCCTGTTGCAGCAGTTTGGGTATGGTAAGCTGCTGTTTTCCCAGTAACTGGTAAGCCTTCTGATAAGCCTGTTCATCATTCAGCTGACTGGTTTGCTGCAAAGCCTCTTTTACTGCGATCACGGAAAGCCCGCTATCTTTTAGCCGGCCCAGTTCGGCGATCATCCAGCTCAATGCAAAAAAATACTGCTGATCCAGGAGCAGGAAATGGGTGTTATTACCAGCGTCAGGCATTTTATTGAAAGGGGAGGTGATCACGGATTTGGTCAGGTATTTGGAAAGCTGTTTGGAAGGTTTCTTCTTGTTTGCGCTTAATTGAATACAGCCCTGCAAAGCCTGCGGGTAAATGCTCAGCCAGCGAAGCCTTCTTCTCAGTTCATGTACATCTGCTTCCACGTTGTCAAAATGAAATTTGCTCTCCACCGCAAAAGCATTGATGGTATAAATGGCCTCACCATAAAACGCTTCTATTTCTTTTATATCTTCAGCGGGTTTCAGCCAGTCTGCACTTTCCAGTTTCTTCCTGATTTTTTGGATACGGTCCGCATCATCCCCGATCCAGTTTTTTTCTGTGAGCAGTTCATTCAGGCGCTGGATCTTTTCCCTGGTCTGCGCCTGTAAATAACTGGTGACAGCAGCGGGTATTTTTTTATTGGCACTGAACTGTTTTGAAAATGCATCATAATAATCAATTACACCCAAAGCATCTTCAAGCAGCTTGAACTGCTCTTTGATCTTACCAAACTTTTTTTTATTGTGAATACCACCATATAATTTGGCCAGTCCTTCCAGCATGAATAAAGGTGTGCGGGCATTGTTGCGGTACAGCCAGCCTGCAGGGTTTTTCTGTTTGGCAGCTTTTGTAAGCAGCGACTGCAACTGAAGGAGATAGTTTTCAAACCTTGATAAACCGTTTTTCATGTTGTTATTTTTAGGTGAACACTGAAACTCGATCATTGATCAATGAGTATACAAGCGCAGGTTAATTTTCAATGTTCAATTCACAATTTTCAATAAGGGTGGTTACTGCTCAAAAAAAGCTACACTGCCGCCCACCCATTCTTTATCTTTATTGTACCGGGTGCCGATCATTTTTCCCTTGCTCAATCTTGCCAGGTTGTGTACGGCCACCGGTTTGCTCCACCCGTCTTTCCAGAAATAAAATAAACGGATCTCTGCTTTCGCAGGAACATCGGGTGTTTCAATCACGTCGGCATATTTTACCTTACGCTGCAATATCCAGTTTTCAGGGTCCTGTACTGCATCAATATCCGCCTGTGTAACATCGATCACCACGCCCATACCGGCAAATGAGAACAAAGGTTTCAGTACATAGCTCTCCAGGTCGGCAGGCGCCTGTTTTAATTCATTTAAAAAATAAGTTTTCGGCACATTGGGATTGCTGATAAAAGGCAGCGTGAATTTGCTGATGCGGTAAAACCAGTTGGGATGCGGCACCCAGTCCACATCATATTCTTTTGTAAGGTCAATGATATTTTCCAGTCCTTCCTGTTTCTGAAGATCGTCAAAGATGAGCCTGTTGTAAATTCTTTTTATTTCAGTCCTGGTGCCGTTATTGTCGTAGTACAATTTCTTTCCTTCTGCCACCAGTTTGGTAAGGCAAACGGTTTTGATACCCAGTGTTGCTCCGGTGCAATAAAAATCAATCCGGGTTTTTTGCTGTTCAGGAAAAATCTCGAGCAGTATCACATTTTCAGGGTTCATATCACCCACAATGATTTCTTTCAGCAGCTGCAGGTAGGTTTCTTTGTTATAGCCATTGAGGTAAGGCGAGAAGTTGCCGGGCACATTGGCATAGCGTGCGGTGATCTCAGAGTGAAAGGCCTGGAAAGCAAATAAAGTCGGGAAGCCCTGCATTTCGATCAGCTGTGGTTCCAGTTCGCCCTTTTCATTTTCGCACACACCAAAATCAAAAGCGATAAAATGGGAGTGGCTGTTCTGCCCGGGCACATATGCATCTTTGGGAATGCCCCTTTCCGTCATCTCCAGGAATTTCGGACTGGTGATCACATCCACAATGTCATCGCAGGCCCTGAGCATCTTTTCGGTAAAACCTCTTGGTACAAAAACAGGGGTTTCTGCATTGCGGAAATCGAGTGCGCCGGGATGCAGTGCATCAATCTCCTTTACATAAGCTTCATATTTTTCTTTACTGAAATGACTGTTGAACTGTTCCCTGATGGCTTTTATCATGACGCCTGAATTTTTTGAATACGTAGTTACTTTAAAAGTAAAGAATAAAATTCAGTTTGGGGCTTGCAGGGAAGTCAAGTTTCTAAAACTTGACTTCCCTTTTATCTTACATTTCGGCAGGTTGCATGCTTTCTACCGCCAGGGATAAAAAATTTGGGAGTATATGTGCGTAGGTCCACATGATCTTATCAGGATCGTTCAGGTGTTCGATCATGCTCTGCCATTTTTCCTGGCCATAGTTTTCAATTACCGTTTTCTTTTTTTCCTCCGTTTGCAGGTGCATGCTCATACCAATGGCGTCCGCTTCAGGGTGAAACTGCGTGCCGATCATATGGTCGTTAAAGCGGATGGCCATAATGGCTCTTTCAAGCGGTATATGCGGTCGTTCTTTTTCAATCGCAAGAATGGAAGCACCCATCTGGTGGAGTTTATTATGATTGGGTGCAATCACCTGGAAGTCGCGGCTGTCCACTGCATAAAAAGGATTGCGTAATCCTGTAAATACCGGTTCTTCCGAAGCCACAGGTAAGGGGTGTACAGGGAATACGCCAAATGCGGTGCTTTTTCTTTTGCAAACTGTCGCTATTTTTAAATAGCGGCATGCCAGCTGGTAGCTGTGACAGATAAAAAAGACTTTCTTTTTTTGCACATGTGCATCATTATCATTGTATGCTATGATATTATCGAGCCAGTTAAAATATACTTTTTCCCAGTCGCTGCCCTCACTTTCCAAGGGACTGCCGGGGCCGCCGCTTGAAATAAAAATATCATAATCGAGGGCCGGCACCTGCTTTTGCAAACGCACTTCATATTCGTCCCATTCAAGATCGAGATTATTGCTGTCGCCAAACTGGTTCAGGATCTCACGGATACAGCGCATGCCCTGGTTGGGGAGTCCTTCGTTCATGTCTAAAATGGCGATGCGTACGGCCTTGTTACCCGGAAAATTCATGGCTGCAAATCTACAAAACTTTTAAAAAAGGGGATGCCTGTATACGGTCTAAAATTCATCCAAACACCTAATGTAAAGCCTTAATTACAGGTAATCCACAGCTGTGGAAAGATAAATGCCTGTTAAAAGGACGGCAGGGGAATCATCTGTATACTACAGCTGAAATTTTTGCGTTCCTTCTCCATTCATCACACTAACCTATTAACTATGAGAACAAAAACAATTACCATTTTTACTGCTGTGTTATTGATTTTAAGTGCCGGAACAAATGCGCAATTATTATTTAAGCCTGATGTAAAAGTGCAGCAGGCATTACAACAGGTTATCTGCGATTTTCCCAACAGGCTTTCGCATATTACGGGCACATTACTGCAGGAAAATGTGGAGAGCAGTGATTATACCAGCAAAGTTAATTTCCCGGGTACTGATAACTGCCTTATCACCCAGTACAAATCAAAAAACAACAAAAACAGGAGCTGGCAGGCGGTGATGCCCGAAGTGGAAAATTTTGCAGCAGCCAAAAAACAGTACCGTGATCTTTTTCTCCAGGTTAAAAACCTGGGATTGCAATTGCCGGGGAAAGACAAACCTGTAAAGGCAAAGGGTGAATACGACGAGCCATCGGAGCAAAAGAAATTTGCCGGCAGTATTTTTCGTGTCAGCAATGAAGAAGGTGCCTATAAAGATGTAAAAGTTGAAGTGGCCCTGCAATACACCATCACGGGCTGGCAGGTGAGCCTGTATGTGTACGATAAAAAAGAAGACGATGAAATATTGCCGGACAGTGAAGTGAAAGCGGCTAACTGATACAAAGGGCTTGCAATACTGCAAGCCCTTTGTATTTTGCAAATGATGTTATTTGAGCAGTAAGACCGTTCCTTTCATTTCCACTTTTTTTCCATCGCGGTCAGTGCCGCTGATCATCCACACATAGGTACCGGTGTCGGCTTTTTTCCCTTTATACGTACCATCCCATCCCTGCAACGGGTTACTGTTTTTAAAAAGCAATTGACCAAAGCGGTTATATATGGCAAAATAATCGGTTGATACAATGCCAGCCGGTATGGCCCGGAACACATCATTGAGCCCGTCGCCATTGGGTGAAAAAGCATTGGGCAAATAATACGTGGGGCCTTTGTATACTTTTACAAACACATCATCTGTTACAGAACAGCCAATATCATTTTGAACCACCAGTGTAAAGTATGTGTCGTTATACAATGTTGCCCGGGGATTTTGTGAAAAAGGATTATCCAGACCAATTGCAGGCGACCATAAATAGCTGGTGCCGCCACTGCTGCCCAAACCGGATAACTGGTGCGGAACGCCCCGTACTGCGATGGTATCATTACCGGCAAATGCCATAACAGGCGGGCGCACAGTTACAAGTTTATCATCTGATACAGAAAAATGGCAACCGTAATTATCGGTTACCTGCAGAGTGATGATTTGCGTGGAAGCAGTATTGCTTTTTGTGATAAGTGAAGCAGCAGACAATACTTTGTTTGCCGGTGACCATAAATAATTTACTGCTCCGGATGTATGGCTGATCAGCCCGGTTAACATGGCCCTGTCGCCATAACAAATAATGGTGTCATTGCCGGCATTTACTACCGGTTTATGTAACACACTGATCACAATATCATCAGTTCGCTGGCAAACGCCCCATTTTGCTGTAAGGGTGTAACGGATGGTATCCAGTGGAGTGGCAACGGGATTTTTTACAGTGTTGCTGTTCAGGAAGCTGGCTGGCGACCAGAGGAAATTGCTCGTTTGTGTATTGGTTATTGGCTGTAAAGTAACTGATGCTCCTTCACAAACAGTTGTATCGTTTCCCAGTGTTAAAAACATCTGGTCGGTAAAGTTCACCACCGCATTACTGGTGGCGATGCAGTTATTTGCATCTTTCACCAGAATATTATTATAAGCGCCGGGAGCAGCGGGGAAGGTGCCGTTGTTTTGATAAGTGATGCCTCCGTCGATTGAATATGAATAGAGGGGAGTGCCGCCGCTGGCAATAACAGTAATATTGCCATCATTGCCTGCACAGGTTGCATCATGCCTCGTTGCCCCTGCAGTCAGCAGAGCAGGTTCAGTAATGGTGGCGGTAAAACTGGTATTGCAAACCTGGTTGGTGGTGCGCACCAGAACTGTATATGTTCCGGCAGGGCGGTTAAAAATATTGGAAGCCTGCCAGTTTGCACCCCCGTTAATCGAATATTCAATCGTTGGGCCAACAGGGCTGGTAACCGTTATAGTACCATTCTGGTTTTTGCAGGAAGCATGGGTAATATTGCTGGTGGAAATAAACGCGGCCCTGCTGACATTCATTGTATCCGAACCCTCTGTTTCAATAAGAAGATTATCGCATTTTTGATAAAATGCCTTTACCACATAGTCGGCGCTGTTTTCAGGCTGGCAAATATTGGGAAATGTTACTTCCAGTTCTCCATTACCCAACGGGGTGGTGGTACCGGTTGCAATGAGTGCCCCGTTCTTGTATAATTCTACGCGGTTCAGTAATGATCCGGCGCCACTGGGAACATAACGGTAAGCTTCATGGGTGGCAGTCCATGCAGTGCAGTTTTTGCCCGGTATTTCAACCGCCTTGTCCTGGTTCCAGTTTTGCACACCGGCAATGGAAAGTCCTTCGAAGTAACTCAGGCAGGAAGGTTTGTTTTCGTAAAACACATCAATCAGACCGGTGCCTTCATACAACACGGCCTGCATGGTGCACAGCATATTTGCACAGGCTGTAGCCGGCGCAAATTCATGGTAATAATCCACATGATAATAAGAGATGATCATTTTGCGGCAAGGGGCCGTACCCTCCAGGCGCCATTCAATTTTGCGCTCACGGGGCGACCAGGCAGCCCTGGGGTCCATGTCATAATAAGAAAGAAAAAGACTGGCCCGGGGCGCATAAAAAACGGTGATATTATCAGGTATACCGCCGGCAAAGGGAATTGTATTAGAATTGTTGATCACATACGATTCATCCTTGGTGGCATTGGTGGTTACGTCAAAAGTGATCACGCCATTGGAACCCACCGACAGCTTATTGTATGTCTTGCCATAAAAGCAAAAAGTAAAGGGCATATCGAGGGAATCAGAAAATTTATCATCCTGGTAAAGCAATGTCAGTTCATTTCCTGAGGGTGAAGTAAATGGGTAAGGATTATAGGGGATAGGTACAACACTGTAATCATCTGTAGTTCGGATATCAGGTACCCTGGCAATGAGATCAAGACAGGGTTGTCCGCAGGAAATGACCGTATCCTTCCCGGCAGCCACATTAAAACAGGATTGTGCCTGGATGCCGGTAGGGAAACAATAAAAAAATAGCAGAAGCAGGGTAACTGCAGATTTCATTGCGCCAGGTTAAAGTAAGTGAGCAATGAAATTAGTAAAAAAAAGGCAGCTGGCCGCATTAAAACTCCCAGCGTACAAAGGCTTCCATGGCTGCGTACTGCGTTAATCCCAATTGGGCATACAGTTTGGCGGTACCGGCATTGCGTTCTTCGGCACGCTGCCAGAACTCGCGGTTATCACTTCCCTGGAAGGGCACACTGTCTTTTTGCGACTGGTGAATAAAAATGCCATGACGTTTTTTAGTTACCTGGTCGGGGCTCATGGGGATGGCCATTTCAATTTCGGTAATATCCCATTCCTGCCAGGCGCCCTTATATAACCAGAGCCAGCAGTCATCCACCCAGCTTTTTGCTTGCTGCTTTTCGCTTTCCGCTTTTATTCTTCTCAACGCTTCCAGCACCACATCGAAACAAACTTTATGTGTGCCATGCGGATCGGCAAAATCACCGGCACAATATACCTGGTGGGGTTGTATCTTTTCAAGCAGTTCAATAGTGCGCTGTACATCTGCCTCACCCATCGGATTTTTTTCGATGGTGCCGGTTTCATAAAATGGCAGGTTTTGAAAATGGATCTGGCGGTCGGTGAGTCCTACGTATTTGCAGGTGGCCTTTGCTTCACATCTTCTTATCAATCCTTTGATGGCACGTATTTCGGGCGTGTCTTTTTCTGTTGATTTTTTTGTCTGCAAAAATGCAATGGCATCATCCAGCACCTTTTTGCTTTTGGTTTCATCAATATCAAACATGCTTTCAAAACCTACAGCAAAATCAATAAAGCGGGTTACAAATTCATCGGTTACTGCAATATTACCGCTGGTCTGGTAGGCCACATGCACATCATGCCCCTGGTCGTGCAACCGCATAAATGTACCGCCCATGCTGATGATATCATCGTCGGGATGCGGTGAAAAAATGATGACTTTTTTCGGGAATGGTTCGCCGCGTTCGGGGTGTTTGTGGCTGGAAGGGCCGGGTTTGCCACCGGGCCACCCGGTAATGGAATCACGCAGCATATAAAAAACCTCCAGGTTGATTTCGTACGCATTGCCTTTTTCTGTCAGGAGATCGTTCAATCCATTTTCATTATAATCTTCATTGGTTAAACTGAGGATAGGTTTATTCAGTTTTAATGCAAGATTGGTAACAGCACGGCGCACCATAGCGGGTGTCCATTCACATTCGCCGGTGAGCCAGGGACTTTTAAACCGGGTCAGTTCGCTGGCAGCCGCTTCATCGAGTACAAAAGTGCAGTCGTCATGATTTTGCAGCAGGGATGCCGGTATGTCTTCTGTATCATCCAGCTCAGTGGCTTTTTGTATCACCGGGGCTTTTGTTTGTCCCCATGCCATCAGGATGATCTTCCTGCTTTTTAAAATGGTGCTGATGCCCATGGTGATGGCCATGCGGGGCACTTCACTCATATTGCCAAACTCGTAAGCATTGGCCATACGTGTGCTATTATCCAGCGTTACCAAACGTGTTTTACTGTAAATGCCGCTGCCGGGTTCGTTAAACCCGATATGCCCATTTACACCAATGCCCAGTATCTGCAAATCCAGTCCGCCGGCGGCTTCAATCTGGCGTTCATATTCCAGGCAATGCTCTTTCACTTTGTCTTTGGGGATCATGCCATCGGGCAGGTGGTAATTGGCCGGGTCAATATCGGTGTGTTCAAATAAGTTTTTGCGCATGAAGTAATGATAGCTCTGCAGCGCATCCTTATCCATCGGGTAATACTGGTCGAGGTTGAAGGTGATCACATTTTTAAAACTCAGTCCTTCTTCTTTATGCATGCGCACCAAATGGGCGTACAAAGTTTTGGGAGAAGATCCGGTGGCCAGGCCGATCACACATTTTTTGCCTTCTTTTTCTTTCTGGCGAATCAGGCTGGCAATTTGTTGAGCCACGAATGCAGAGCCTTCGGCTGAACCGGGAAATATTTTTACTGGTATCTTTTCTAATGAATCGGTCAGGTCAATTTTGTGCATGGCAATCAAAGCTGTTTGTGTAAAATTAAGGCTTTTATGGTTGGAACCTGATGCGGTCATGCGATTGATGGTTATATTGTTCCGGCTGGTGAGGACACCAGCCGGCAGAAAGAAAATATTATTCAATTTTAAAACAAATATTTAAATTTGTATAAATGCCTGGTAGATGAACAAAGTCCTGAATACCCACAACAGCATACTTGTTTTACTCGCAGGAATATTGCTGGCATCTTTTCCCTTTCTGTTTTTCCTGAATCTTGCCTTACTTGCTTTACTGACAAAAATATTTTTGATCATCTGCATACTCGATTTTATACGCAAAACAACCTGGCGGAAAAAAGCAGGAACCATACTGGCCCTTATATTCTTAGCAGAAATAGCTTCAGGGATTATTTTGCTGCTGGTGCATACCGTTTCCCGTTAAAGCATCATTGTCAGCCGAAGCTGCTGACTTCTGACAGTCATCCATTTTACAGCATCATCCTTAACATCAGCGCATAGCCAATATCTTTTTTGGGATTGTCGGCAATACGTACAATATGCAGGCCGGCCGGCGTCCATACTTTGAATAATTCTCCTTTTTTGTGGGTGGCAATGGCTTCGTCCAGTTGCGGCAGCATCACGCCACGCACAAACCAGCCGAGGTCGCCGCCCTTTGCGGCACTGATGGCGTCGGCGCTGTAGGTGCTTGCCATCGATGCAAAGCTGGAAACATTGTTGTTTATTTTGTACATGATGATCGAAGCGAGACTGTCGGCAAAATTTTGCCTGAAGATGCCTGTGTCGAGCACGATATGCTGTACATGGTAAAAAGTATTGGGAGCCTTCACGAGTATCTTTACTAAAATATTTTCTCCTTTAAATGGGCCATAGGTTTTGCCCACTTTGCCATGGTAGGCCAGGCTGTCGGCCTTGCCCAAAAATGATTTGGTGCTGAGTACAGCAATGGTATCAATAAAATATTTCTTTTTTAAAAAAATGGCAAAGCCCACCGGGTTGCTGGTGGTGTCCATGATCTTTTTTATCTGTGCCGTGGTAAGTTTCTGGCTGCTGGCGGTAAAGGCAGTCCCCATAAAAAATAAAACAAAAAATATTTTCTTCACATCCGGAATTTAGGAAACAAATATAAGCATAAACAGGCAGCCCGGCTGCCTGTTTATCATGTGGTTATTTTAAAGCGTATAAGATTTTCACTTCGTAGCGCAGGATGATTTTGCGATAGTCAATACCGTTGTCATAGGCTCCGTAGTTGTCGTATTTTGAATAGGAAAGGACGTTGTTGGAGTTTGCCAAACTCGAAATATTCGATTTATAACGGCCCGATACCACATCACTGCTGGATGATTCTTCCGGCTCGGTGATGGTAATGGCTTCGCCTACTTTCTCATTTACGGCTTCGGCGAGGTAAACCGCTTTGTCCCTGGCGGCTTTTACCGCCTGTATCTTCAGCTGCTTGCGAAACTCCACCAGTTTGCTGTGCGATGTGCGCACAATACTGAAATTGCTGGTGGCTTCATCATCCAGTTTGTCCACCAGCTGGTCGATGAGTTTTGTATTGTTGAATTTCAACTGGTACGTGATTGCTGCAAACATATCCGGATCTTTTTTACGGCGGCGCCAGATGGCCGATAAATTATAGCCATCATAAGAAGCTACGGCGATATTGCTGTCGGCAATGCCAATACTCTTGCAATTTTGAAGGAAATCGGTTTTGATCTTATCAAGTTCAATTTTGTTCTCGCCTCTTTTTTTGTATTCTTTCAGGTCAACCTGCACATAAATCTCATCCGGGATGATCTCCATGGCTGCACTGCCGGTTACAGAAATGGTTTTTGGAAACGGATCGCAGGTGGGCTGCGTGCTTTGTGCATGACTGAAACAGGCCGTTGCCAGCACCATTGCAGTGAAACATATCTTTTTCATATCGGTATTTTTAAGCGGGATGAAAGCAATCGGGGAATTACATAAGCCTTTATAATTTCAGTTTTTTTATTACTGACTTCACCTGCTTTTTCATCGCATCCAGTTCGGCATACTGTTCCTGTATAAAACTGTTGTCTTCCAGCCTGCCCACCACCTGGTTCATTTCTTCCTGGTTATCGTACACCATTTTTTTGAAGGCGCTTTTATAATCCTTTTCCCTCGACTGGTAAATGCCGGCACACATTTTTTCACGTGTGGTAACGGCCTGCTGCAGCAGCTGCTTTAATAATGCAGGTGTGAACTGGCGGGGTGTAATGCCCAGTACTTCGAGCAGTGATGTATAGGCATGGTTGCATTTATCGGTTTCATAAGCACCGCCTTCTTCCTTATAAAAATTGTGCACGCCGCTCCAGTTTTTTATCTTGCCCGCCTTTACGTTGCGCTTGAAAGATTCCACTGATGATTTTTGTATCAGCTGCCCGCCCACGTTCAGCCACTCGCTGCGGCTGATCCTGGCCGAAAGTGATTTCTTCAGTGCTTCAAAACTTTCGGGTTTATTCACAAGGGCCTTATTGAATATCGCCATCGTGCCGTAATACTGAATCATTTCCTTAAACGCGGCAATGGATTGCGATACCTTGGTCACCCTTGTGGTGCGACTGGTGTTTTCCCATCCTGTTACAACGGCCGTATCATCCCCACCGGGCTTTAAGGCGGTTAAAATCCGCAGCCCGTCAAAAATTTCATTGATGGTGTCCGGTGCCAGGTAATCGTATTCGATGCACTGTATTTTTTCAGTACGCCGGTCGCGGTCCAGGTATTTACGGCTGTTACGCACCAGCGCATACATGTTGTACATGAACCAGTACGCAGGCATTACCTGCAGCTCATCATTGGAAACATCATTGCTTACCAGGCTGAAGGGAACGGGTATATTGAGTTCTGCAGGAAAATCGCCTTTTGCAATCAGCGTGAATGCCGCAAATTTTGAATTGTGTTTCAGGCTCACGCAAAGTCCGGGCCAGAAGCCGCGGCCTGCAATGATCTCACCGTCTGCCGCCCGGCTGTTATGATTGCTGCCGATGGTGGCGCCTGCAGCCATATTGCTCTGGCCCATTACCACGGCGGCACATAAGAATGAATTGTTATGGTGCTGCTCATGCGCCGGGAAGATGAGTGAATTCAGCACTTCGCAGCAGGAGATGGTGGAGTTGTTGCCCAGGAAAGAATTGATCAGCCTGGCGCCATACTTCAGCTGGCAATGGCTGCTCATGATAAAGCGTACGGCTTTGGCGCCGTAAAAAATCCGGCAGCCATATCCTACAATACCATTTACCAGTTCGCAACCTTCACCAATTTGTGAAGTGCGTTTTTCATCACTGTTTACGGTAAGGTTTTTTAATTTATTGGCGCCTTTAAAATAGGCATCTGAACCAACCAGCACATCCTTGATGATCTTGCAGTTTTTGATCACGGTGCGGTCGCCTATTTTACCGTAGTGCCCATGCTGTTTGTCGAAGCTCAGCTCGGTAAATTCCCTGAATTTTTCCAGCAATGCGGCATCATCCCTGTACTTGCTCCAGAGCCATGCATCGCCGGGCAGCATGTGGTTGTAGGGCATTACACCACGGCCGCCGTTTTCATTGCCCAGTTCCAGCCAAACCCGTACGGATTCTTTTTCACACTCCTTGATAATGCCGTTACCGAATTTGGCCTTATCCGTAGTGGCCAGTTCGTTTACATTGGCGATCATCACTTCGTTGCCGATGATATAATGGCTGAGAAAATTCACATTGTCGATACTCACATTATCTCCAAAATCAGAACTGATGATGGTGCTGTTGTATAAACCCACGGGCATTTTGAAATTGTGAAACTCCAGGAACAGCGGTTCCAGCTTACCAATGCGTACCAGGCCGAAAAATTTGCAGTTCTTCACCAGTTCGGCACTGAACTGCTGGGAAACAAGAATATTGTTCCAGTTATCGGAGGTATTGCGGTTGCGTACCAGCACTTCAATTTCCAGGGCAGTGAGCTTGCGGTAACTGATACCGCTGTTGTTTTGCTGGTTGCGTAAATAGTATTCGTCTTTGCCGGCGGGAAGGTATTGTGGTGCTACAAAATTATAGCCCAGCTGATCTACCGGGTGCTTGTTGATGATGTTCATTTTTACAATGAATAATTAATAATTAGTAATGAACAATAGTGCTTTTGGTGTGAGCAAATGTAATGTTATTTGCCAGTCTAAAATAAGATAAAAACCGGGCATAGCCCGGTTTAAATTATGCATTTCATCCTTCTTATTATTCATCACTGATCTTACATTACTCAACGGTAACACTCTTTGCCAAATTCCTTGGTTTGTCAACATCCAGCCCTTTTGCAACACCCACATAATAGGAGAGCAGCTGCAGCGGCACCACGCTGATCAGCGGGGCCACCAGTTCATTGGCCGGCGGAATGGTGAATGCATCATCACTCAGTGCAGGACTGATGGCATCACCTTCTGTAATGATAGAAATAACCTTGCCTTTTCGTGCTTTGATCTCCTGCATATTGCTCACGATCTTTTCGTGGTAGCTGTCTTTGGTGGCCACAAATAATACAGGCAGGGTTTCATCCACCAGTGCAATAGGACCGTGTTTCATTTCCGCGGCCGGGTAACCTTCTGCATGTATATAGGAGATCTCTTTCAGTTTTAAAGCGCCTTCGAGTGCAATGGGGAAATTGTAGCCACGGCCCAGGAAAAGAAAATCTCCGGCGTCTTTATATTTTTCGGCAATGCGTTTCAGTTCTTCTGCATTCTTCAGGATGGCATCCACTTTTTCGGGCACATCATTCAGTTCATTCAGCAGTTCGAGGTAACGCTCTTTGCCGATGGTGCCTTTTTCAATACCAATCTTCAGGGCCATCATCATCAGTACCGCCAGCTGGCCTGTAAATGCCTTTGTACTGGCCACGCCAATCTCTGGTCCCGCATGTGTGTAAGCACCCGCATGGGATATGCGTGCAATGGATGAACCCACCACGTTTACCACGCCAAAAATAAAAGCACCCTGTTCCTTGGCCCTTTCCAGTGCCACCAGTGTATCGGCTGTTTCACCGCTTTGTGAAATGGCGATGATCACATCCCCTTTATTGATAACCGGGTTGCGGTAACGGAATTCACTGGCATATTCCACTTCCACCGGGATGCGGCAGAGTTCTTCAATCACATATTCCGCCACCAGCCCCGCATGCCAGCTGGTGCCACATGCCACAATTAAAATACGTTGGGCATTCTTCAGGTGTTCAATATGATTTTGTATGCCCGCCATAGTGATGGTGCCTGCAGCCGCATCAAGCCTGCCGCGTAAACAATCCTGTATGGTGCTGGGCTGTTCAAAAATTTCCTTGATCATAAAATGATCGTAACCGCCTTTTTCAATGGCCGCCAGTTCCATATCCAGCTTGGTAATAAACGGCGTCACTTTTTCATTGCCCAGGTTTTTCAGGATCAGTTCATCCGGTCTTACAATGGCCAGTTCATAGTCGTTCACATACACCACTTCCTTGGTGTATTCCAGCATGGGAGTAGCATCGCTGCCCAGGAAATGTTCGCCCTTGCCCACGCCAATCACCAGCGGACTGCCCTTGCGTGCCGCAATAATGGTTTCAGGATCATCTTCGTCAATCAGCAAAATGCAGTAAGCGCCGGTAATGCGTTTCAATGCCACACGTACCGCTTCTTCCAGGCTGCATTCATTATTGATTTTAATGTCCTCGATAAAGTTGAGCAGCACCTCACTGTCGGTATCGCTGTTAAACGTATATCCTTTGTTGAGCAGTTCTTTTTTAATGAGGGCATAGTTTTCAATAATGCCATTGTGGATCATGGCCAGTTTACCGCTGGCGCTCATATGCGGGTGTGCATTGCGGTCGCTCGGTTCACCATGCGTGGCCCAGCGGGTATGACCGATACCGATATTGCTGTGCAGGTCCTTACCAATATTATTATCCTCCAGGTCGGCCACACGGCCTTTCTTTTTATATACTTTCAGTCCGCCGTTCAGCAAAGCCACACCTGTACTGTCGTACCCGCGGTATTCCAAACGTTTTAAACCTGTAATTACAATGGGATAAGCTTCACGTGGCCCTGTGTATCCAACAATTCCGCACATAGTTTTTTATTTTTTGTTCCCGGCTTTTGAGCACTGTTCTGCTTCATGGGCGTCGCACACTGCAGCAGCGGCACTATAATGAACAGACTGGCTTTCCGGGAAATTATTAAGTACGCAAATTAGCGAATTTGTTCTATTAACGCTGTTAATCAAGCGCTATTGTAACCGATAAATACAAATGCAATAACTTACGATCAAATTTACTGTATGAGACACCTTTTTTGCTTTGTAACGCTGCTTCTTATTTTTAAAACAGCATCTGCACAACTGCCCGAAGGACTATCTTCCAAAACAAAAATTTACCTGGTGCGCCATGCAGAGAAAGATACCGGCAATAACCCGCAATTAACCGCAGCAGGCCGCAAACGTGCAGGCGATTTGCTGCATACCCTGCAAAACAAAAAGATTGAGCGTATTTATGCAACACAATACAAACGCACCCAGCAAACCGGCGACAGCCTGCGGATACAACTGCATATTGATACGCTTTTATACAAGGCCGATACAACGGGTGAAAGCATTTTAAATAAAATTATCGCGGCAGGCGATGGCGGCAAAACCATTTTGATCATCGGGCACAGCAATACCATTCCAAAAATCATCCGTAAACTGGGTGCTGCTGATTTTCCTTCCAATGATATTCCTGATGCGGTATTTGACAATCTCTACCTGCTGACGTATAAAAAAGGAAAAGCTGTTATGAAAGAGATGAAATATGGCGCTGCTTCGGGAAGTTCGGCCACCATGCGGCCCTTACAATAATATACCCTTCAGGAAAAGGAAAGCCACGGAAAAATAAATCACCAGCCCGGTAACATCCACCAGCGTGGCCACAAAGGGCGCAGAAGAAACGGCGGGATCGGCACCGGCTTTTTTTAAAACAATGGGCAGCATGGAACCACTGATGGTGCCCCACAATACCACGCCCAGCAATGCAAAACCAACGGTAAATGCCACCCTTATTTCATGCGGACCGTAAACCCCGGGAACAATTTTAGCCCATGCCAGCACCCTGATAAAACCGATAATACCCAGCACCGATCCCAGCATTACACCCTGTATCAGTTCACGCCGCATCACACGCCACCAGCTGGCCACAGTAATTTCTCCCACGGCCATGGCCTGTATAATGAGTGTGCTGGCCTGTGAGCCGGTATTACCACCGCTTGAAATAATCAGTGGGATAAAAAGTGCCAGCACTACAAATTTTTGTATCTCGCCTTCAAAATATCCCATGGCAGTGGCGGTAAGCATTTCACCTAAAAACAATACCACCAGCCAGCCGATCCTTTTTTTAAACAGTTTGAAGAGCGGCATTTCAAGGTAGGGTTCGTCCAGCGCTTCGGTACCACCAATTTTCTGGATGTCTTCACTGTATTCTTCCTCGGCTACCCACAGCACATCATCGATGGTTACAATACCCAATAATTTATTGCTGCGGCTTACCACGGGCAAAGCCACCCGGTTATTCATTTTAAATGCTTCATTGGCCACTTCCTGGTCGTCTTCTGCGTGGAGTGCAATAAAACGGTGGTCCATCATTTCATTTACTTTTTTTTCGGGTGGCGCCAGTATAAAATCTTTAATACGGATATCATCCAGCAGCTCGCCTTTTTCGTTGATCACATAGATCACATCAATGGTCTCACTGTTTTTGGCATATTTGCGGATGGTATTCAGCACATCTTCTACCGAATCATGCTCATAGATGTACACATAATCGGGTGTCATCAAACGGCCCACGCTGTTTTCCGGGTAACCGAGCAGCGACAAGGTTACCTTGCGTTCATCCGGGTTCAGCGTTTTTACCAGTTCCCTTACCGCATTGCTGGGCAGTTCTTCAAAAAAAGCTGTCCGGTCATCCGGCGGCAGTTCATTCAGCAGCTCAGCAGTTTTAAAGGGAGGGAGGTTTTTGATGATGCGTTTCTGCGCAGGCAGTTCCAGTATCTTGAACACACTGGCTGCACGGTGTATGGATAAATGGGCAATGATCTGCCCTTCGAACGCATCATTTTCATAAATGAGTTCGGCAACATCGCTGATGTTCTGGTGGTTGAGAAAGTCCTGTATCTTCAGCTTGTCCTCCGATGCAATCACTTCCTCAAACTGTTCCTGTAATGATATTTCTTCCTGATCTAAAGACATTGCAGCTTTGTGTTAATTTCGTTGCTGCTGCAAATTATACCAATTTTGTGTAATTAACCTGCAGTGAAAAGCACTTAACAATTGAATAAACAGTAACGTGCCGCGAACATCAGTTAATCTCAACCAAATGTTATGCTGAAACCATATTTGCACATCATGGAATCTCCCGGAATGGGCAGGGGCGTTTTTACAAGTGAGGCTGTGCCGGCTGATACGGTGATTGAAATTGCTCCCGTGATCGTGATGGATGCGCAAGACCGGGAGCACCTGGATAAAACCAAACTGCATGATTATATTTTTGAATGGGGGAAAGACAGCAAACAGTGTTGTATGGCATTGGGACTGGTACCAATGTATAACCACAGTTACAAAAGCAATTGTGAATACATCATGGAATTTGACACCGGGTTGATTTATGTGCAGACAGTGAGGGACATTGAAGCGTGGGAAGAACTCACCATCAATTACAATGGCGACTGGGATGATGCCAAACAATTATGGTTTGATGCGCAGTAAACAAAAATCACAGGGGCACAGTTTTCGCCTTATATTAGCATAAAATAAGCACTATGAAAAAAATACTGCTTGCTGTATGCATCCTCGCAATAACGATGAATGGTTATGGCCAGTTTTTTGATAAGAATACCGGCAAAAATGTAATGAAGGTGATCGAGTCGCCGGTGATCGTGCATAACACGCAATCCAAAGCATTCAACGAAAGAATGAAAACTGCATTTACTGATTACTGGAAAGTGAGCCCGTTCCAGTTGCTGGAAGGCAGTGGTGCAGCGCCAGTTGTTCAGGGCAGCACGTATGCGGCTTTTATGCCGGCGATTGTAGGACTGAGTGTACGCGGCCACGAAACGAGCATGAACAACCCTTTTTTCATTTATGGCGAAGCATCTGCCAGCGGCAATATAAACGGGGAAGGTATTATCGGTGTATTCCCGGTAAACGGATTTCACTATGAGTTTGATCCGAAAGCGACCAACTATTATGACCGGGCGATGCTGCGTATTCCCTATATCGTGTATAACCTGAACGATATGCTGCAGTATTTAAAAGACAAGGGAAAGGACAATGGTTTTGATGATTATATCAAGTCAAAAAATACAAGACTTGCCAAAAAGACACTGATCATTCCCAGCGACCTTGTTACAGAATGGGATGTAAACCCGGCCACCACCGCTTTAATGAAGGGAAGAATAGAAGCCGGTCAGAAAGACATGAAAGAAATAAAAGCTGCCGTACTCGATGAAGGCGATATTACCTGGGGCGGCAAATTCAAAGTAATGAGCAATGAAGAAATCATGAAACTGGAAACAGGCGCCGATGCGGATAAATACGCCTTGTTTTTGCCCGCGATCGACAATCATAAATACCTGATGGCATTTGATCTTAAAACAAAGGAACTGCTGTACTTTGAGAAAGTAACCATGGGGATGCGGATCAAAAGCAAGGATTTTGATAAAATGAATAAGGCTGCCGGTTTTTAACCGGTATGCATCCAAAAAAAAAGACATGCCAGGAGCATGTCTTTTTTTATACAGCAGGTTCCTGCTGGCTCATGCAGTGAAAACTGCCCAGTCCCCAGATGATCTCGGTGGAATCAATGCCGATCACTTCGCGGTTGGGGAAACAGCTTTGAATAATTTGTAAGGCCCGGTCATCTTTATCACAATTGAACACAGGTACAATCACGGCGTGGTTGGCGATATAGAAATTTGCATAGGAAGCGGGCAGGCGCTGTTCATCATACACCACTTCATCGGGCATCGGCAGTTCAACAATATTAAGCTGTTTGCCATTGAGCAGCCGCATTTGCTGCAGTTGTTTTAAGTTATGTTGCAGCAGCGCATGGTTTTCGTCGTTCTTGTTTTCTTCAATTACAGTAAGCACGGTGTCTTCATTTACAAAACGAACGGTATCGTCAATATGCCCGTCGGTATCATCACCCACAATGCCTTCATCCACCCATAAAATTTGTTCGGCGCCATAGTAATTGTATAAATATTCCTCGATCTGGCGCTGGTTTAAATGGGGATTGCGGTTGGGGTTTAATAAACAGGCGGTGGAAGTAAGGATGGTTCCCTTTCCATTGAACTCCACCGAACCGCCTTCCATCACGATACGCGGGTAATACACCGGTATATTGTAGTGTTTGCCAATCAGGGTGGGAATATTATCATCCAGGTCAAATGGCGGGTACTTGTTGCCCCATGCGTTATAACCCCAGTCAACAATTACTTTTTTGTATTCCGCTGCATCGGGGTTCACCAGGAATGCCGGTCCGTGATCGCGGCACCAGGCATCGTTGGTGGGATGCATAAAGAACGCCACTTTTTTCAAATCGGCCCCGGCAGTTCGCAAATGACCCAGCGCAAAATTCTTCATCGCTTCGTCATTCACATTAATATTGACCTGCTGCCCCTTGGCAAGTTCTTTCACAAACTGTGCATAGAAGGGAAATATGGTGTCGATCTTTCCCGGCCAGGATGCTTCCTTATGCGGCCAGCTTAACCAGGTGGCTGATTGCGGTGCAAATTCGGCAGGGAAGTAGTAACCGAGTTGCCGGGGAGTCGGAGAGGCAGGAAGTCCGGAAGAAGGAAAAGAAGCTGCCGGGTTGTAAAATTTGTTGCTGTTGAAATAGCTTTTCAAAATGATTAGTTTAAAGTTCGTTTTAGTCCGTTTATCATTACCAGTATCTCTTCACACAATTTGTAAATTTTATCAAAGTCCGGCTGAGTGATGATGTTACACCGCTGTCCAATAAAAATACATCCAACCACTTCAATGTTTGATCGTAATGCATAGGATAAGAATCTTCCGAATTCAGGATTTGTTTGTCCTGTTGATCCTTCGGCAATATTGAGTGATACCGAACCGGCTGCCCGTTTTATCTGTGAGGAAAGAATATATAATTCTTCCTTTGGAAATTGTTTGGTCAGCCTGTTGATGGCTTCCGAAAGGTCCAGCGCTTTTTGCCAGACGATCGATTTTTCAAATTTGAACGGCATGATGTTTTATATTTTACGGATTAAAAAATACTCAGACAAAATTTGCCATTCACTTTTTCACCACATGCCCAGCGCTCAAGCATCGTACCGACTTTCGGTCTTTCTGTTTTCAGACTTCCAGTCTTACCGTCTTTCTGACTTCAGGCCTTTTCTACTCATCAATATACCGCTTCGTGATCGGCTGGTAAGAATCGATCCTTCTGTCTCTCAAAAAAGGCCAGTGGGTGCGGTAGCGGTCTGTTTTTTTCAGATCCAGCTCCAGTACTTTTATTTCTTCATTGTCGTGCGATGCCTGGTATAAAATACTGCCAAAGGGATTGCTTACAAAGGAACCGCCCCAGAATTTCATCAGGCCATCCTGTTCCAGTCCCACCCGGTTCACACTCACCACATGCACGCCATTTGCAACGGCATGACTGCGTTGTATGGTTTGCCATGCATTGTATTGTTCGGTATTGGTGGCTTCGTCCTGTGAAGTGGCCCAGCCGATAGCGGTGGGATAAAATAAAATTTCGGCCCCCATGAGTGAAGTGATGCGTGCGGCTTCCGGGTACCATTGATCCCAGCAGATCAATACACCAATGGTGGCAAATTTTGTTTTGAATACTTTATAACCCAGGTCGCCGGGTGTGAAGTAAAACTTTTCGTAGTAAGCCGGATCATCCGGAATATGCATCTTGCGGTATTTGCCCAGGTAAGTACCATCGGCATCCAGCACCGCAGTGGTATTATGATATAATCCTTCGGTGCGTTTTTCAAACAGGGAAGCAATGATCACCACACCCAGTTCGCCGGCCAGTTTGCCCAGTGCATCTGTTGAAGGGCCGGGAATGCTTTCTGCCAGTTTGAAGTTTTCATAATCTTCCACATCACAGAAGTACAGCGAGGTGAACAATTCCTGCAGGCAAACAATTTGAGCACCGCCTGCTGCTGCTTCTTTTACTTTTTCAATGGCTTTGTTAAGGTTCTGCTGCTTATCAGCCACACAGCTCATTTGCACCAATGCTGTTTTTACTGTTGCCATAGTAATGGTTTTAGGCCGCAAATATAAATTAATATGCAGCAAGATGAGGCATCAATTTAGCCGCAGGAAATGCTATAATTTTTATAAATGCAAATTTGAAGCAGGTTATATCCGGTATACCGCTCAGAGCAATTCACCCACATGTTTATGAATGTTTTCACAAATCTTATCCATGGGCAGGTCGTTGCTGTCGGTGCCGAAAGGATCTTCAATTTCTTCCGCGATCAGTTCCAGGCTGGCGAGCACATAAAAAATAAATGCCACCACGGGTATCACCAGGTAACCCAGTGAAAATACATAGCCCCAGGGCAGTGTCATCACATAAAAGAAAATGAATTTTTTAATAAAAGTACTGTATGAAAAGGGAATGGGGGTGTTCTTGATGCGTTCGCAGGCGCCGCAGATATCTGTAAAGGATTGCAGTTCGCCATTGAGAACGATCAGCTGGTCGCCGCTAATTTTTTTTGCTTCATACAGGGTATTTGTTTTTTTAAACAATATCGAAGCCAGCTGGTTGGGTACATGTTTTTCGTGGTCCAGGTCCGCCAGTTCGGGATGTGCTTTTTCATCCAGTTCCAGCCTTGTGTGTTCACTGCGCAGGTGTTTTTTTAAAGCCACGGCATATTGCGGAATGGCGGTTTTAAAGAACAGCCTGTCGGTATGATCACTCTTTGGCAGCATGGCTGATAATTTGAGAGCCAGGTTACGGCTGTTATTTACCAGTGCGCCCCATTGTTTACGGCCTTCCCACCAGCGGTCGTAGGCCGTATTGGTGCGGAACACCAGCAGCAGGGATATCACGAAGCCGAGCAGGCTGTGCATCACCACGATATTTTTTACCTTATTGCCTTCGGTCCAGCGCCAGAATTCAATTTCAAAATAAGCAATAAGGCCTGCATAGGCCCCGATCAGCATGATCATGGGCAGCAGTTTGATAAAGGTTTCCGATTTATGAAACCGGAAAATAAAGCTCAGCCAGTCTTTGGGATTGTATTGAACCATGGTTTAAAAGTTTCCATACCAAAAGTACAGATGGCCGCAAATAAAAAAAGAAACCCGGAGGTTTCTTTTTCAAAAGAGCTGAATTTATATTAAGCCTGCTTCACCAACTGTATTTCTGCAGAGATCTTAACATCTTCGCTCACCAGTAAACCACCCGCTTCTGTAACGGCGTTCCAGTTCAACCCAAAATCTTTACGGTTGATTTTGCCCGACAAAGTAAAACCGGCCTTTGTATTGCCCCAGGGATCTTTAGCCACGCCGCCAAACTCAACTGCCAGGGTTACGGGTTTTGTCACATCTTTTATAGTGAGATCGCCGGTTAAAGTATATTCATCGCCGCTTTTTTTAGTGTAGCTGGTTGCAGTGAATGTAAGTGCAGGATATTTTTCTGATTCAAAGAAGTCGGCACTTTTCAGGTGACCGTCACGCTGTTCGTTGCCGGTATCCACGGAGGCGGTTTCAGCACTGAAGCTGATCGCTGCGTCAGAAAAGTCTTCTGCTTCAGTTTCAGCGCTTGCTGTAAAGCTGTTAAAGCTGCCGGTTACGGTGGTGATCATGAGGTGTTTTACCTTGAAATGTATTTCGCTGTGTGTGGGGTCTATCGCCCATTTTGTAGTTGCCATTGTTTTAAATTTTAATGCAAGTTACATAATTAATGTTTAAACATCAAAATATTTTTTTGAAAAGTTTTGTTAAGGAAACCGGCATATGTTACAGCAGGGAGGATAGGGGAAAATACTGAAACGTAAAAGCGGTTACCTCGGAGGCAGCCGCTTTTACCAGATTGAATTTGTTTGTTACTGTATCAGTATCCTTGACAAACTGATCCTTTGCCCGTTTTTGTCTGCCACTTCCACCCAGTAAATCCCTTTGCCGTTTTTGCGGATGTCAACAAATACCTGCTGGTAAGGATTGGTTTGGTCATAATTCAATACCACCACTTTGTTTCCCATACTATTGTAAACAGTTATAACCCTTGGCTGCGATATGCCAGGGGTGCTGTATAGCCTTACCTGGAAACGTCCATCCGAGGGATTGGGGTACATGAACATAATCCCCAGTGCAGAATCCCGAATACTCATAGTATCAGAAACAGCACTGCAGCCATTGGTATCTGTTACACTTACCTGGTATAACCCGATATGTGCAAAATCAACCAGCAGGCTGTCGGCTGTAGCGCCGGGTAGCACAGCCCCGTTGTACATCCAGGAATATGTGGCTGCACTGTTCGCAGGAGTTAATACCGCAGAAAGTGTGGTGGTTAAACCGGGCGAAAGTAAATGATAGGGATGTGCATAAAATGATATGGCCGGTTTTGGATTCACGGTCAGCAATGCGGCATTGGACAAAGTACTGCCGCAGGCATTAATGCTGCTCACAACCACCCTGTACTTTTGTCCGCTCATACCCAGTGGCGGTTGTGTAATCTTCAGCGTGGCAGTATTGGCACCACTGAAGATTCCGGTATTCACAAGATTGGTAAATGAAGCGCCGCCATTGGTGCTTACCTGCCATTGGTATATTAAACCTGTACCGGTTGCGGCAACAGAAAACTGTGCATCATTTCCCAGGCAAATTTCCTGGTCGGCAGGTTGCATAGTGATAGCACTCAAAATGCCGGCAATTACGTTTACTGAAGTCGGGGCAGATACACAGGCGGGATTGCCAATACTGCTATGGGTTACCTGGTAAGTATAAGTGCCGGGTATGAGCGGCATGGTATAAACCGTGTCTGTTAGTGTGCCTGCAATGTAAGGAACGGTACATGCTGCGTCCCTGTACAAACCTGTCGGTGGAAACCATTCTGCCGGCGCTGTTGTATTGCTGTTAATACAATTAAATGTGAAATTCAGGCACCAGGAATTTAAGGTGCCGGTTTCACCGGATGTGGCGTCATAAAAAGCCAACGTCCAGTTACCGTTTGCTATTCCTCCGCCGAACAATCCCGTCCATGAAGTTGTAGTGGGGGCAAATCCAGTTGGACCCGCAGGAGGGATGGCCGTTGCGTTCGCCAAATCAGCCTTGAAAGTGCCTGTCCAGGTGTTGTTGCCGGTGCTTAATGCTGTGATTCCTGAAGAGCTGATCACTGTATTGATAAAACCGGTTGTGGCCATATTATTGGCTGTGCCCGACAACTGGTAATCGAGATTGATGATTTGTCCGTTGGGAGCCTTCAATACAAAAATCATATCGCCGATACGGCTATGCTGCATGTTGATCGATACAGCTATATTACTGATGCTGCATGCCGCCGGAATACCAGCAACCGTCACAGAACTGGAGGCGCCTGCAACATTATTATCCGGCACAGCAATATATACTGACCCGGAACAAAACTGGCTCGCGACTGCAGTGGGTTGTACCGCCAGCCTCAGCGGCCCGTTGTTGATGCAGACCACTGCAGGATTGGGAATTACAACCGGTGCAGGAGGCGGCGTGCATTGTGCCTGTAAATCTGTCTGCAAAAAAGCAGCTGCAGCAAGCAATGCCACGCAACTTAAAAATTGCTTTTTAATAAGGATGGCTGCAGTATGTAAGGGAGGGTATAATTGAACCATGCAGTAAGGTTTGGTGATGGATGCGTTGTCTTACAAGTTACACAGAAATTGGCGAAACTGGAATTTTGTTTTGAGGGGGCTGGATGCTGGATATCTGAACTTTCTTTTTCTGCTGTTATAAAATATCTCACAAAGCCACGGAGTACACAAAGTTTATCTGTGCCTTTGTGCCGTTGTGAGAATTTATCCTTCAGGCTAACCGGGGATCACCACAGGCGGGCCCAGGAACTTTGGTTTTACACCAAACAGGAAATCAGTAAATAACTTTACCCTCGCCAGTTTCTCCCGGATTCCTACCCTGAAGTCGGCATTATTGCCTGCATCCCGGGCAGTATAACCAACAGCAGTAATCCCGGTACGGCTGGCAATATACAGGGCACGCTCAATATGAAATTTTTGAGAGATCACGGTCACACTGTCCTGCCCGAAAATTTTCTTTAACCGTTCCATCGAATCAAATGTCCGGAAACCTGCATAATCAAGAAATACCAGGTTCGAATCTATCCCGTTTGCCACCAGATCGGCCTTCATCATCCCGGGTTCATTATAATCTGCACGGCTGTTATCACCGCTGATCACGAGGTATTTTATTTTTCCGGCCTTCATTAAATCTGTTGCAGCTGCAATGCGGTTCCGGTAAAATGGATTGATCCTGTTATTGTCCAGGAATTTTGATGTGCCCAGCAGCAGCCCGGTTTTATTATAAGGGATGGCAGCAGTTTCCTCATACATTTTCCCCCGGGCCAGTTTGGTTACCCGGTAATTGCAATAGAATATAAGGGCAGCAAATGCCGCGATGCTGATTGCTGCGATACGCAGTACTTTCTTTTTGTTCATGAAGGAATGCAGGTTGGTGAGGAATGTAAAACTAACGAGCAGGTGAATGAATCAAAACAGCTTTTTAAGTTTTATGAAATTCTTATGTTTTCACTGTGGTGGTTTCCTGCATATTTTGTTCATAAACCGCATTTCCTAGGCGGCGTTTCCAGCATTTTGTATCCTACCTTAATGCTGTAAATTCATTGTACCAACAGAACCTGCTGTAATTGTATGGATCATCAAATAGCCATCATCGGCGGAACCACTTACGATCATATTGTTTACCTGCCGCATCTGCCCCAACCTGTTCCGCATACGATTCACTCCGCCATTTTTCATGAGGCAACAGGTTCCACCGGTGCAGGTAAGGCACTGGCACTTACAAAACTGGGCATGCCCAACACACTGTATTCGGTGGTGGGGGATGATCAGTACGGCCGCTACATCAAACATTACCTGGAAGAACAGGGTGTGTATACCATTTTTGATACCGATCCTTCCGGAACAGAAAGACATATCAACCTGATGGATGAGGAAGGTGGCCGCATTTCTATTTTTGTTACGCAGTCATCCGAAGAAATTGAATACAATTATCCCGCCATTGAAGATATGCTGCAGCAATCTTCCGTGATCGTGCTCAACATCATTGGCTATTGCCGTAACCTGATCTCATTGATACAGGGCTATGACAAACCGGTGTGGACCGACCTGCACGATTATGACGGGCATAATACCTATCACCAGGATTTTATTGATGCCGCGACTTATATCCATCTCAGTTCCGATAATTTACCCGATTACAAAGCCGTGATGCACGAGCTGATCGCTAAAGGAAAAGAACTCGTGATCTGCACGCACGGCAGGGCCGGTGCCAGCCTGCTGACCAAAAACCGGGAATGGTATGATCAGCCCGCTATCAAGGGCCTGCCCATTAAAGACAGCAATGGTGCCGGCGACAGTTTCTTCTCCGGTTTTTTATTTGCATGGCTCAATGAAATGCCATTGAAAAAATGTTTGCAGTACGGTGCCGTGTGCGGTGGTTATGCCGTTACTTCTTCGCATCTTGTTTGTGAAGCACTCAGTCCTGCTTTTGTGGAAGAAAAAATAAAAAGACATTTTGGATAAGAAGCGTTGCACACTTTAAGCCAATGCTGTCCTATTGTAGTTTCCTGTTTATTTTATTTCAAGATAATACCTACTGTTCATCCTTATAAAAGGTTTGTAATTGTGTTTTAAAAATACGCCCAGTGTAAACACTGCTGCTGCCGCTGCGAGGTGACCATCCCTGAGTGTAAAGGAGTTTTTTATCGCACTGTTGATGAGATTGACACCTGCATATCCGAGTCCCCACATTCTCATCAGTAAACCGCTTTTTATCCAGTAAAAATGCACATGCCCTCCTGAACGGGAATATTGGAAATGACCATCGATATAATCAATAAGGTAACCTTTTTTCGGTACTGCGTAAATATCTGAAAGGGCATAAGACTGTGTGCCCATATGAAATGTGTCGGTACCCATTAATCCAAAGCGGATATATTGCGGCCTGATGGTAAACGAATCTTTACCCAGCAGCATGATCTCGCCTTTTTTCCAATCTTTATTCTTAATCTGGAATGCGATAAAATCATTTTTGAAATACCTGCGGAGTACTTTGTTGCCATGCATGAATGCAAGGTAGTTTTGCTGTGCATTTGCAAAATTGGCAATTGAAAACAGCAGCAGTACTGGTAACAGGAAACGCATACACTAAAATATCCCGGTTCATTAAAACAAAACGTTAATTTTTGGTCTTGATAGTTTGAAAAGTTGTCAGCCTGAGCCAGTCGAAGGCGGGTTGTTTACATGGTAACCAGTTACGGTAGCCGGGTTTATAACGGGATAAGCCGGCAGCTTCGTCAAAGATGCTTTTTCAACATCCCACTACAAATTTTTTATGTTGGCAATTTCACAAAGCAGGTCACACAATTCCTGCGGCCGGCTGAAAAAAGGGGAGTGGCTGGTATGCATTTTATAAACTTTTTCGCAGGGCATTTCGCCGTACATTTTTTGCTGGATAAAGGGTGTTACTGCCCTGTCTTCGGTACATTCGATATAATAACGCGGCAGACTGCCAAAATTTTCATCGGTGAGTTGCAGTGGCGTAATGCCTGTTGACACGGGCTCATGACTTAATAATAATTTGGCCATCTCGGTAATATCTGTATCACAGTCGTGGTACAAACCTTCTGTATAAATTTCAGGTTGTAATGTGTGTGCCTGCAATTCCGGGTATCTTGTAACAAATGGTTTCAGCATACCATTGGTATCCTGTGCCGAATATTCTGCCTGGGTTTTGCCATTTGGAATGAGGTAGGCAGCGAGGTAAACCAGTTTTTCAATTTTATGCGGCCGGTATTCTGCCGCCTGTGATATCACGATACCGTTCTTACTGTGTCCCACCAGCACCACCTTGCCTTCAATACTGTCGATGATGCGGCAGATTTTTTGTACCGACATATCCAGCGTTACATCCTGTACCGGGGTTTTATCCCTTCCCATGGCGGGCAGGTCAACCGCAATGGCCCGATGGCCTTTCGCTTCTAAAATGGGGATCACTTTATGCCAGTTCCAGGCACTGTGCCAGGAACCATGCACTAAAATAAATGTGGTCATTGTTTAAGATTTTATGAGACAAATTTCTGCCGGAGGAAAAAAGGGAACAACCCGGAACTTGCTGTTATTCGCTGTGCTGCACCTGTGCATTTTCCCAGCCAATGATGGCGGTCTTCCTGGTATTGCCCCACCTATAGTCGCCAATATTTCCGGATGATTGTATCACGCGGTGGCAGGGAATTAAAAAAGCCACGGGGTTGCTGCCAATGGCCGTGCCCACAGCCCTGGAAGCATGTGGATTGCCAATATGCCCGGCTATATTTCCATACGTGGAGAGCTTGCCCATCGGAATTTTCAAGAGTGTTTCCCAAACCTTTAGCTGGAATTCCGATCCTTTTAAGTGCAGTTTTATTTCATGCAGTTTGCTCCAGTCGTTTTGAAAAATGAAAAGGGCCTGCTGCTGCAGCATATCGAGCTTTTGCTGAAAAGCCGCGTTGGGAAATTTTTGTTTGAGCTCCTGCAATGCGGTTGCCTCATCTGCCGCAAATGCCATGCAGCAAATTCCTTTGTATGTGGAGGCGACAATGATATTGCCAAAAGGACTTTCTGCAAAACTGTAATGGATGGAAAGGTTTTTACCGCCGTTTTTATATTCGGCCGGCGTCATCCCTTCGATATGGATGAAGAGATCGTGCAATCGGCCGGTACCGGAGAGGCCGGTTTCAAAAGCGGTATCAAATAATGTGGCCTGTTCTTCTTTCAGTAATTTTTTGGCGTACTCCAGGCTGATGTACTGTAAAAATTTTTTGGGTGTGGTGCCGGCCCACTCATTGAATAATCTTTGAAAGTGAAAAGGACTTCGATGCACTTTTGCGGCCACATCATCCAGGTTGGGTTGCTGTTTAAAATTGTCCCTGATGAATTCGATGGCTTCGGCAATACGCTTATAGTTCAGTTGCTGCTGCGTGTTCATGATGGTGAATTTAGGCAACAAATTTCTAAAGCAGTTATGTGACGTGCAACCCGGAACTTGCGGAGTTTTTACAAAAGCCGGGGACACGAACCTAGGTGAAGCCGAATAAAGCTATGTTGTACAAGTGTGCGACGCCACTGCTGCTCACCCGTATTACTGCAGCTTGTTCCAAAATAAAAGTCCCGGCGCAATGGCCAGGACTTTTATAGAATCAATTCTTCCCGTGGCTGGTGGGGACACCAGCCATCCTGTATAAAACTTATTTACCCGCCGCAAAATCCCTGCGGATGATGTTGAGGGCGCCACCGGCTTTAAACCATTCTATCTGCTGTTCGTTGTATGTATGGTTTACCTGTATGGTTTCGCTGCTGCCATCTGCATGGTTCAATACCAGCTGCAGCTGTTTGTTGGGAGCAAAAGTTAACAGGCCTTCAATATCAAAAGTATCGTCTTCTAAAATTTTATCGTAGTCGGCCTTGTTGGCAAATGTGAGTGCCAGCATACCCTGTTTTTTCAAATTGGTTTCGTGGATACGTGCAAAGCTTTTTACCAGCACGGCACGCACACCCAGGTGGCGGGGTTCCATGGCCGCATGTTCACGGCTGGAGCCTTCACCATAGTTTTCATCACCCACTACAATGGTGCCGATGCCTGCGGCCTTGTAAGCACGCTGTGTGGCCGGTACCGGTCCGTATTCACCAGTGAGCTGGTTCTTTACATTATCGGTTTTTTCGTTGAAGAAGTTAGTGGCGCCAATGAGCAGGTTATTGCTGATATTATCGAGGTGACCGCGGTATTTTAACCATTTACCCGCCATACTGATATGGTCGGTGGTGCACTTGCCTTTTGCCTTAATGAGCAGTTTTAAACCATTGAGGTCGGTGCCTTCCCAGGCAGCAAACGGATCAAGCAGTTGCAAACGGTCGCTGGTGGGAGATACTTTTACCTGTACGCCGCTGCCATCTTCGGCAGGCGCCTGGTAACCGGCATCTTCAACGGCGAAGCCAGCGGGTGGCAGTTCGTATCCTGTAGGCGGATCGAGTTTTACCTGTTCGCCTTTTTCGTTGGTGAGCGTATCCGTCAGCGGGTTGAAAGTAAGATCACCTGCAATGGCCAATGCGGTTACCAGTTCAGGCGAAGCCACAAATGCCATTGTGTTAGGATTACCATCGGCACGTTTGGCAAAGTTGCGGTTGAAGGAATGAACGATGGTATTGCGTTCCTGTTTTTCGGCACCCATACGTGCCCACATACCAATGCAGGGTCCGCAGGCGTTGGCAAAAACAGTGGCGCCAATCTGGTCGAATGTTTTTAAGAAACCATCCCTTTCAATCGTATAACGAACTTGCTCACTACCCGGAGTAATGGTGAACTGTGCTTTTGTTTTCAGTCCTTTTTCGGCCACCTGTTTAGCCAGGCTTACTGCACGGCTGATGTCTTCATAAGAAGAGTTGGTGCAGCTGCCGATCAAACCCACTTCCACTTTAGTTGGCCATCCGTTTGCGGCGGCGGCTTCTTTCATTTTAGAAATGGGCGTGGCTAAATCGGGCGTAAATGGTCCGTTCAAATGCGGTTCCAGTTCGCTGAGGTTTATTTCAATTACCTGGTCAAAATATTTTTCAGGATTAGCATATACTTCCGCATCGCCGGTTAAATGTTCTTTCACTGCATCGGCCGCAGCAGCAATATCGGCACGGCCGGTGCTTTGCAGGTAGCGGCTCATGCTTTCGTCATAACCAAAAGTAGAAGTGGTGGCGCCAATTTCGGCACCCATATTACAGATGGTGCCTTTACCGGTACAGCTCATGGCTGTAGCGCCTTCACCAAAATATTCCACCACGGCACCGGTACCACCTTTCACGGTGAGGATGCCGGCCACTTTTAAAATGACATCTTTGGGAGCAGTCCAGCCACTCAATTTGCCGGTGAGTTTTACACCGATGAGTTTAGGCATTTTCAGTTCCCAGGGTAAACCTGCCATCACATCACAGGCATCCGCACCTCCCACACCAATGGCAATCATACCTAAACCACCCGCGTTTACGGTGTGACTGTCGGTACCAATCATCATACCACCGGGGAAAGCATAGTTTTCCAATACCACCTGGTGAATGATACCGGCGCCGGGTTTCCAAAAACCAATGCCGTATTTATTACTTACAGAAGCGAGGAAGTCGTACACTTCGCTGCTTTCGTTTTTAGCACGGTCCAGGTCAGTTTTGCTGTCCACCTTTGCTTCAATCAGGTGATCGCAATGCACGGTGGAGGGAACCGCCACTTTAGCACGGCCGCTCTGCATAAACTGTAACAAAGCCATTTGAGCGGTCGCATCCTGCATGGCCACGCGGTCGGGAGCAAAATCCACGTAATCTTTACCTCTTTCATAAGCCTTCGTGGCGGCACCTTCGGTAAGGTGAGCGTATAAGATCTTTTCGGTGAGGGTTAATGGTTTGCCGGTTACTTTACGTGCTGCTTCCACTTTGGCTGCAAAGCCAGCGTAGGTTTTTTTGATCATTTCAATGTCGAAAGCCATACGATTATTTTGGTTTGTGCCCGCGGGAGGCAGGCAGGTTTACATTTAAGCAAAGCGGGATGACAGAAAATTTACAATACAGGGTAAATAATCATCATAACTTTGGGTTCGCAAATTTACTGAAACCGAAGCAGTATTTGGTACAGGTACAGTTTGAAAATTTCGAAAATTGAAGGCTGAAGGGCGGAGATGGTGAAAGACTGTTCATTCATGCGGGTGATCCGTTTTGTACCGTTATTTTTAAAAGGCATCGGGTAAACAATATTTAAAGCCCTTGTTTATAAAAAATATTATTAAATTAGCAATATGAACCGCTTCAGGTATTTTATAGAGATGCAGGTATTTGGTGTATGTACTGCCATTGGCGAAAAAATGGGCATTGCCAGTTCCACCATCCGCAAATACTTTATTTATATCTCCTTTCTTACAATGGGTTCACCGGTTGTGATCTATTTCTTTGTAGCCTTCTGGATGAATGTGAAGCGGTACATCTTCAATGCACGCCGAAACCCGCTCCGGTATCTTTAAAACAAACCATCTCCAATCTCTAAAATCCTCAAAAACCACCACCCGCCCCGCTTTGTAAGATGACTTTACTAAATGTTCATCATACCGATTATAAAGAGCTGCTGCATGATCTTGCAGCCAAACTGGGTATTGCGCAAAAACCAGGGGATGATTATTTAAAACTGCAGCCGCCGGCAGGAGAGGGCATTATGAAATCACTCAGCCTCTTCAACGACCTGAAAGTTATGCTGGTGGATGCCCGTTTTACCGGCAGTCTTACCACCATCCGGCACCGTTCGGATAGCCGGTACTTCATCCTGCATTTTGATGATGTGTATATCAGCAATACCGCCCTGGTTAAAGTGGATGATGAAACCCTGCAAAAAACAAACACCCGCCATTCCGTGGCAAGGCTTACCAGCAATTTGTTCCAGAATATTGAAGAGTTGCCCGCCAACCTGCATATCAAAAGTGTAAAAGTGCTGTTTAATGAGGAGTGGCTGAAAAAATACATGGGGCTGGATGCGGATGCCGATGTGGTTAAACGATACCTGTCGCTTAAAACGGAAAGTTTTCATATCGAACCGCTCGACCCGGATTATCTTAAACTGATGGAGGAGTTATGGAATGCGGAGAAGGACGATCCCCTGCAGAATATATTTCTTCAGAACAGGGTTACCCTGCTGATCGAAAGATTTTTTTCAAGGCTGTACAGCAAGAGCAATTTGCTGGAAGGAAAATTTGATCTTACATCAGACACGATTAACCGGCTGATCACAGTTGAAAAAATGCTGGTGGCTGATTTTAGCAAATTGCCGCCCACCATTGATCAGTTTTCAAAGATCGTATCGATGAGCAGTACCAGCCTGAAAAAGGGTTTTAAAACCATGTATGGTGACAGTATCTATTCTTATTACCAGAAACAACGCCTGCAAAAAGCAAAGGAACTGCTGCTCAGCGGCAAGTTTAATGTAAGGCAAACGGCAGAAGCCATTGGCTATACCAATGTGTCTAATTTCACTTCCGCATTCAAGAAGCAATTCAAAAATGCCCCCGGAACTGCCATACCCGGGCAATAAAATTACACGAGGGGAGTTTTTACATAAATCTTATTCCGGTGTTTGTTTACAAGTATAAATACAGTGATCACCTTTCTTACCTGCATGAAATAGCCCGTTTTTCGGGAGTGCCGGTAAGGGATAACCGGTTTGAACTGCCGCCCGCCATTGGTACAGGTTATATGAAGGCGGTGGAACTGGCCAATGGTTTGCAGGTGCTCATCAATGAATGCGTGATCACCACTGATGTTACTTTCCAGCGGGAGCCTGCCGAGCACGAATCCTATACACTGCGCTTTGATGAGGTAAAGAACCTGAAGGCGCTTACCCTGCAAATAGGGGATGAAAAAGTGAGTGATGAGTCGGTGGTTTATTCGGGCGCTTTTCTTTCCAATTCTTTATTCGGACTAACCTATACTGCCAATGCAGGTGTGGAAGACCGTTGCGTGAATATTTATTTTACCGCCAAATGGCTGGAGGAAAATACCGGGATAAAAACCAGTGATGAAGTGTTTAAGAAATATTTCTCCCTTAAAACCGCCACGCTGAATTTTGAGATACTGAACCTTGAGTACCGCTCGATGATGGAAGATATTTTTGAACTGGATGCGGCAGAGCCGATGCAGCGGGTGATCATGCAGAACAGGGTGATGCTGATGCTTGAAAAATTCCTGCGCAGTTTATACACCCGGTTAAAAGACGGGGATACAGGCATGAAGGTAAGTGAGGCAACGCTTAAACAAATCATTAAAGTGGAATCCATATTGGTGAGCAATCTTTTTGTACAGCCGCCCACCATACCGGTGCTTGCCCGTACCGCAATGATGAGCGAAACCAAGCTCAAAAATGTTTTCAAAACAGTATACGGGTATAATATTTATGAGTATTACCAAAAAAACAGGATGCTGAAAGCCAGGCAATTACTCCATTCCAGGAAGATGTCGGTTAAAGAAGTGGGCATGGCATTGGGTTTTAAAAACCTCAGCAATTTTACCATTGCGTATAAAAAGGAGTTCAATATGCTGCCCAGTGCTGACTAAGCTTTTGTCTTTTTCAGGCAACATTGTGTCTGAATTACACATAATACATTAAACAATAAGTGTATTTTTGTCGCAGTTTTAAAAGTCCCCGTTTTAAGATCTGACCGGGTTTGTATGCCAGTACAAAGTTTTGGTTAATGGTTTATCCTATATTATTGGCCCCGACGGTAACGTCGGGGTTTTGTTTACCCGCCGAAGCTTCAGCGAAGGCGGGTAAGCGTGGCCTGACCGGGAGCAGATCATTTCGTGGTAGTGTTTATACCACCGCTTTTCTCAATGTCACCAGTTTTTCCAGCAAGGGTTCCAGCAGGTCTAACCGCAGCATATTGGCGCCATCACTTTTTGCAACAGATGGATTGGGGTGTGTTTCTATGAATAAACCATCGGCCCCTGTGGCAATGGCGGCTTTTGCAATGGTTTCTATTAATTGCGGGTTACCACCGGTAACGCCGCTGGTTTGATTGGGTTGCTGTAAGGAATGGGTACAGTCCATCACCACCGGCACACCATGCTCCTTCATCCAGGGGATATTGCGGTAATCCACCACCAGGTCCTGGTAGCCGAATGTGTTGCCTCTTTCCGTTAAAATGATTTTATCATTCCCGGCATTACGGATCTTTTCTGCGGCAAATTTCATGGAGGGGCCGCTGAGGAACTGTCCTTTTTTCACGTTCACAATTTTACCGGTGGCGGCAGCGGCAAGCAATAAATCGGTTTGCCTGCAGAGGAATGCGGGTATCTGCAAAATGTCAACATATTTTGCGGCTTCCGCGGCTTCATCATGCGCATGAATATCCGATGTGGTGGGCAGTTGGAATGTATCGCCTGTTTTTTTTATGAGGGATAAACCGTTTTCATCACCCAAGCCTGTAAAGGAACCGGCACTGGTTCTGTTGGCCTTGCGGTAAGATGCCTTGAACACATAGGGAATACCGAGTTTTTTGCAAATGGTATAAACTTTATCAGCCACTTCCATCACCAGTTCTTCACTTTCCACCACGCAGGGGCCTGCTATCAGAAAGAAATTTTTTTCATCATATTGCTGGTTGCTGAAGATGTCCTTTAAATATTGTTGCATGCAGCAAATATACGGCCTTTAGTTTTTTACAGTCAATACCCGATTGCTTTCATAAACTCCTCTTTTTTTCGGCGGCTTACTTCTGCATAATTGCCATTCTGTAATTCGATTTGTCCGCCATCTCCTTTAATATATCTTTTTATATAATTAAGGTTGATGATGTGGGAGTGATGGGTACGGAAGAAAATATCTTCGGGTAAAATATCTTCAAATTCCTTCAGGGTTTTGGAAGCGGTTATTTTTGGTTCGCCGGAAAAATGAATAAAAGTATAATTGCTGTTTGCTTCCAGGTGAACGATGTCATTGATGTCGAAGAATAACAAGCCTTCCAGGGTTGGGATGGCCAGTTTGTTAAGCTGCTTTTTTGGATGCTGCATATTTTGCTGCAGCAGTTCCACCTGGCTGTTTGTCTGATGAGCCCTTTTTTGTTCTGCCTTTTCAACAGCTGTTTTCAGCTCTTCAATATCAATGGGTTTAAGCAGGTAATCAAAAGCGGCATATTTAATGGCTTTAATGGCATACTGGTCATAGGCCGTAGTGAATATGACATGAAAATTTTTTTCGGCTAAAGCATTCAGCATCTCAAACCCGTTCATCTTGGGCATTTCAATATCCAGAAATACCAGTTGTGGCTTATGATGCTGAATCAGCAGTAATGCCTCCAGGCCATTCCCGGCTTCCGCTATTATATTTACCTGCGGACAATAAACGGTTAATTTTTTATGCAAAGCCAGCCTGCCTTTTGCTTCATCATCTATAATGATTGCTGTTATCATATTCATAAAATATTCAGAAGTACTTTTACTTCTGTGCCTGCTGCAACTTCGCCTTCATAGAGGTCAATAATTTCAACAGATGGGTTTTCTTCTTTATTGAATAATTTAATCCTGTCATTGCTGATCTGCATGCCGTAAGATGATTCTTTGTTTTGTCCTGTCATGCCGGCTGCTTTCCGGCCAATGCCATTGTCTTTGATGCTGTATGAAATTTTATCAGCCATTTTTTTAATTTCTACCTGCAGCAGACCTTTATCATCTTCCCGGTTCTTCAATCCATGTAAAATAGCATTTTCCACAAAAGGCTGAATGATCAAAGGCGGTACTTTGTAATCGCTGTTTAATAATTCATTGTCAATATCAGTTTTTGTCCTGAATTTATTTTCATGTCTCAGTTCTTCCAGTTCGATATAAAGCCTGAGGGTTTCCACATCTTTGCTGAAAGCTACAGTATTTTGTTTGCTGCTGTCTAAAATATTCCGGAGCAGCTTTGCAAATTTATTAAGATATAAAGTGGCATTATACTTATCATTTGTATGTATAAAAGCATCTATGCTGTTGATGCAGTTGAAAATGAAGTGCGGATTCATTTGTGCCTTCAGGGCAGCTATTTCGGTTTCATTTTTTTGCTGCTGAATACTTTCTTTTTCCAGCTTTTGCCGGTGGGTTTTATAGCCAAGCGCCAGGCCAAAAAATATCATTTCCAGGAAGAATCCGAGTTCAATGATGGCCACCGGATGCAACTGGCCGAGTTTTGTGTATAAACCGCTTCTGTTGATATATACGACTGTAAGTGCAGCCACAACAACAATACTGAAACCGGTTAAAAAGAACCTTATAGCCGGGTCCTTTCTTTTTAATAAAAACAAAAGAACTAGCAACGGCAGCATAACAAGTGTGCTGATTAAGGCCCCGTAATTGTAAATTATATTTGTAAATGCTGATTGCTCATCCAGGAAAAAAGTTACACAATATAAAACGCAGCCAGTCAAAATCATTTGCTGAACTATTTTTGAATACCGGAAAACAGCTTTGGTTGATGCAGAAAAACCAAGAAGCCTTTTTAAAAATCCGATATAAAAAAAACTGGCCAGCAATTGTAAAATGACATGCGAATAAAAAACGTAGTAGGGGAAAAAATAACTTAACAGGTTTATATTGCAGTTAAGCTCCATTATCTTTTCTGATAAAAGAAATATGCACAAGCCATACGCAGAATAATAGAGGTATGCCTTGTCTTTATTAAGAAAATACTGGGCAAACATAAATATGCTGATAATAAAAAGTCCGCCTATAATAAAGCTGTGATATACCAGCTGGATACGCATTTGATCGGCATCACGAAAAGAATTCAGCTGATAGGTTTTTTCACTTAACAGCACTGGGATCACCTTTTCTCTGTAAGTGCCCATGAATTTTGCATAAAATAAAAAACTGCTGACAGATTCCGGAGGCAGTTTTAGAGGCAGGTAATTATTGGGGGCCAGCCGCGAAAACCTGTTTGAAACTCCCAGGAAACCTCCTGTATAAATATGTCTTTGGGTATCCGCCAGGTTGACCAGTTTAAGCAAATCACCATCGCCACAAACAAAATAGATGATTTTTTGTCTTGCTGTGGCATTGGAAACGCTGAATAACAGGGTTATTTCATTTACCGGGTCAAAAAACGGTTTTTCAAATCCCCCGGGTTTTAATTCCTGTTGTTTATACTTCAGTTTTCCTGTTTTTTCATAAAATTCAAATGCTTCCGGGTTGCAAACGACCACATTTTTAGAAATATCAATGCTGAATTCGTCGGGTAAAGAGTCTGTTACCTCAAAGCAGGCAGGGAACAGATTTTTTGTTTTTAACAAACCAGCATCCTGCGCATCCACGGTTAGTGCATGTAACAAAAACTGCAGCAGTACCAACCATACGCATTTCCTCATAGCATAAATTTCCGAAAAAATGGCTATAGTTTCCTGTACCCTGTCTGTTCGAGGATAAATGCCCATTTTTTGGCCTCTTTCCGGTAGGCGGCAAATTTATCCTCGCTGTCTCCATGCCCGGCATTATAATCCACCTGTAATAAAATTGGCTTGCCGGATGTATTGGCATTTTGTACGGCAGCAGCAAATTTTGCTGGTTGCCAGCTTATTACCCTTGGGTCATTCCATCCTGTTGTAATCAACATCGCCGGGTATTGGGTTTGTGGCTGCACATGCAATGTGGCATCCATTTCCATCAGTGCAAAAAAATCATTGATATTTTTTACTGTGCCAAATTCAGGTGTGTTTACCGGTCCGTTGGGAGCAAACTCCTGGCGAACTATACTCAGGCAACCTACTGTTGGCACTGCACAAGCCCACAAATCTGGTCTTTCTGTTATAGCACGGCCAATTAAAATACCACCCGCACTGCCACCTTCGCAGGCAAGATGTTTGGGCGAAGTATATCCTTTATTTATTAAAAATTCAGCTGTACTGTTTAGATCTTTCCAGGTATTGGGTTTACTTTGTTTATAACCACTCATATGCCAGTTTTCTCCTTTTTCGCCACCACCCCTCACATGCGCTACGGCAATTACCACATCTTTATGGGCCAGCAATAAATAATACGGGTTGAAAAAGGCGCTTGAACTTATTCCATAAGCGCCATAGCTGTAAATATAAGCAGTATGACTGCCATCCATTTTCATGTTTTTTTTATGAATGACAGAAACGGGTACCATCACGCCGTCATGGCCGGCAATCTCAACCTCTTCAACCGCTATTTCATCGGTATAAGGAAACGTTGGATTGTTGCGGAAAGAGAATATTCTCTCTTTTGGATAAGGCTTGTCAATATTACTGTAGGAGAAAGTAACAGGTGTCGTCCACCCGCTTCTTACCAGGTGCACATCATCGTTGCTTTTATTAAAGGGGGTAATATACAGCAGGTTGGTATTTTCAGCAAAAGGTATTTTTGAAAATTTACCTGTTCTCATATCGACTGTGTAATGGTATAACTGTACGCCGTTTTTCATGTATGGCACTATCAGGAAATTTTTTGATTGTGATAACCCATCACCATATTCAAGAGGGATATTTTTTTCAGCGGCGATTATTTTTGCTGCCTGCATACCAGGGTTGTTAAGATCCATTTGGAGTATTTTTCCATTGGGGGCATTCTTTTTACTAACCATAAAGAATTTATCGCCGCTGGTATTGAAAGTAACAATCTCGTCGTCTGCATTAATTAGTTTTTTCCAAGGACCATTACTGTTTATTCTGCGGTAGTACAAGTCCATAAATGGAGATACGCTGCTTGAATATACAAACTCATAGCTGCAGTCCTTATCCGGCCATGTTGGCCACAATTGCTTTGTATTGTCAAGCGCATACAGTTCCGGGTTTATTTTGTAAGAAAGGAAAACCTTGTCCTGCAGCGTATCGGTGCCCAGCTTGTGTATTTTAAAAACCCTGTCTTTGTCTTCCACCATGGCGTGCACATCCCATGTTGGTTGCTGTAAATAAAAAATATTGCCTTCGCCGGGGGCATAACCTGCATAACGTCCCGGCAGGCTGTCGGTCAGAAATTTACCTGAACTGATATCATAGAACCTGGTAATTGCTGTAATTTCTTTACCGCCTTCGCCGGCAGTGATCGCAATAAATTTCTGGTAAGGGTCAATTTCGTAATCACTGAAATTATAATTACTCCCCCAACGTGTATGATCGGTAAGCAATTCTTCTTTGCCGGTTTCGCCGTTTCGTTTATACATCTTTGGCTTGGCATCACCTATTTTAAGGTTAAAATAAAAAAGGGTGTTGCCCACCTGCCTTACTTTACCAATTTTATCAGGCTGAATGGAATCGAGCATAAGAAATCCTTTGTACAGTTCATCCGTTATAGGCAACTTGTCTGTGATATTACCAGTAAAATCATTTTGTGCTTTAAACCAGCTTTTGGTTTCTTCGCTTTTCAGATCTTCGAGCCAGCGGTAAGGGTCTTTAATGGTAATATTGTGCCAGGTGTCGCTGCTGTCAACGGTTTTGGTTGGCGGATATTTGAACTGTGCAAAAGCGTTAGCCGATAAAAAAAGACCAAAGGTGAAAAGGATTGAAATTTTTATCATAATATATGCGTTGATTTGTTTTTGAAATCAAATGTGTTTTATCAACTTGCTTTTTTTCTTGATGGCGCCCGCATAATCGTCTTCTCCGAAATGCAATCTCAGCCAGTAACCTTATAATGTTATCTCTTGTGAATTTTATATAAACGTTACTAAATGATCAGGATTGAAACCCGTCTTTAGAAGCCCAGCCAAGCTCAATAGTAAAAGTCAAGCCCAAACTGCTCTCCAATACCGCATAAAGGGTTGCGCATATATTCTTCACCCAAGCAGCATTGGCAGACCGCCTGTTGTGCGTGGCCTTTCGTCTGCAACCAGGAGAAGGTATATTAATTTTTTATTGACTTTTTCATGGTCTCTTCTAATTCTTCTTTCGACATCACCCTTGTTCCTTGTCCAGCTATAAAATACCATTTACCATTACGTTTAACAAAAGTCTCGGTTCTAACAACTTTTATAGCGAGTTCACCATTCGGGGTGTCAAATAACACATTTAGTATTGAATTTCTTACTGCTGCGTCACCATTGTAAATTCTAAGTATAGTTGTACCCGGAACTGGGGTTACAGATTTAAAAGTCGCCCCTGTATTAGTAAAGCCAGCTCTCCATTCATTAAAGCCGTATGATACTTTTCCCTCTGGTCCAACCGCGATGTAATCGTCATTGTAATAAACGGAAGTGTCGGCAAAATTTATTTTCATTGACAGGCTGTCAATCGCTTTTCGGTCATTTGGGTAACTTGTAGTGTTGTATTTTCCTGCCGGAGGAATCTGGCTAAAAGATGAAAGCCTGCCAAAAATTATAAGTGCAATAAGTAAAATCGGTCTGTTTAATTGTGAAAATGCATTTTTCATGTCAAGTTTATTTTATTATTGAATGTGAATGTCTGTTAAGGAATTGCATAACGGCAGAGACAGGCGTCGGCACAAGACCATGTAGCGTCTGAAAAAATTTGGAGAATATGTCCCTGGCATATTTTTTTCCAATTTGTACAAGGTTTTCCACTTGTTCTTTTTTGGAACCAATTGCCAGCAGGCTGAATAAAAATATAGTTATGTATTTTTTCATTTTTATTATTGAAAGTTATTTTCTGTTTTTATCGTGGCAGTTGTCTTAAAACAGTAATTCCTGATTTTAATGATAAACTTCTTTAACAAAAAAATTGTTTTCTGAGATAAATAAAAAGCCTCATTGAGCCGTTCCCATATTTCACTTAGCCTGTAACAGAAATATCTTAACTCCTTACATTTGTAAAATCAAAACAAAGGGTATGCAAAAAGAAAAAATACTGGTGATTGGCGCAAGTGGCCAGATTGGAGTGGAATTAACCCTGGCACTGCGCAAGATATATGGCAATGCCAATGTGGTGGCCAGCGACCTGCGAGAGGAAAACGAATTGCTGAAGGGTTCGGGTCCTTATGTAAGCCTGGATGTGATGAACAAGGAAATGCTGCATGTGCAGGTGATCAGGCAAAACATCACACAGATATATTTACTGGCAGCCATTCTTTCGGCCACCGGAGAAAAAAATCCCAACCTGGCATGGAACCTGAACATGCAAAGCCTGCTGAATGTGCTGGATATTGCAAGAGAGGAAAAACTTACCAAAGTGTACTGGCCCAGTTCAATTGCCGTATTTGGCCCCACTTCTCCCAAAATAAAGTGCCCGCAGCAAACGGTGATTGAGCCCATCACGGTATATGGCATCAGTAAATATGCCGGTGAGTTCTGGTGTAATTATTATAACCAGCGTTATGGCGTGGATGTACGCAGCCTGCGTTATCCCGGACTGATCTCCTATAAATCTGCTCCTGGTGGCGGCACCACCGATTATGCAGTGGAAATTTTTCATGAAGCGCTGGAAAATGGCCGCTACGACTGCTTTTTAAAAGAAGATACTTATTTGCCCATGATGTATATGCCCGATGCCATCAGGGCCACGATTGAACTGATGGAAGCGCCGGCAGATAAAATATCGGTAAGAACTTCTTACAATCTCTCGGGGATGAGCTTTTCACCAAAAGAAATAACAGATGCAATAAAAAAACATGTTATTGCGTTTAATGTCGCGTATAAGCCTGATTACCGCCAGCAGATTGCAGATAGCTGGCCCCAAAGTATAGACGATTCTGTAGCGAGAAAGGACTGGGGCTGGAAGGAGGAGTATGACCTGGAGTATATGGTGGCTGATATGCTTGCCAATTTGAAATAATGATATATTTCATTTTTGTATTCGATTTTTTTTACAGACATTTGAGAGTCTTTTTTAATTATAACCTAAACGAAAATTAACGTAAACATGAAAAAAGTAATCATTTTTGCTGCAATCATTGCAATCAGCTCAACAACCAAAACATTTGCGCAAGACGAAGGTGGAGCCTGGGCCGGCCAGGGTACCGTAGTTGTAAACGCAGGTTACGGCTTTGGTAACATCTGGAAAACCTTGTTTAAATTATCTTCTGGCTTCACTGGCAGTAAGGTAACTGCTACCGGTCCGGTTGCGCTTGGCTTTGAATATGGTGTGGCAGAAAAAATTGGTGTGGGTTTGCAACTGGGCTATGGTCAGGTTAAATCCGTATCAACTGATGCAGGAGGCAACTCAAATGGCGGCGATTTAGTTACTACTGAAAGCCTGACTTCAATCCAGGCATTGGTAAGGGGTAACTATCACTTTGGTAATTCAGAAAAATTTGACCCATATATCGGCCTTGGCCTCGGTTATGGTAACTTCAAATACAAATATTCTGATAACGATGCACTGTATCCCGACAATGGTAAGTTCTCAATCCCAAGTGCATTTGGTTTCTCTGGAGCACTCGGCGCAAGGTACTATGTGGCCTCTAACATCGGTATCTATGCAGAGATCGGTTATGTAACCGGTTCAATTGCACAGGTTGGTCTGAATGTTAAATTCTAATCAGTCCATAAAAATTATACAGGCGCCCCGGATTTCCGGGGCGTTTTGTTTTTGTATAAACAATCCTGTTATAATTTTTTTGTATGCTCATTTTTGGTATATTTAACATATATTTATTTTTAACCCAAAACTCATGTTATGAAAAAATTGACCCTCCTCCTTGCAATTTGTTTCTCAGTTTTCACTTTCACATCCAATGCAAAAATTGTTGTTCCTGCTGAAAATGGCAATGATGCCTACAAGCAAAAAGTGGAGCTGCTGAAAAAGGTTTCAACAATGAGTGTTAAGGAATTTGAAGCATTTTCCGGTAAGAAAATGAATTTCGTTGACCGCATGTTCTTTAAAATGGGTCAGAAAAAATTACAGAAATCGATCGATGAAAACGGAACTGTTACCAACAAAAAACTGGAAAAATACCTCCGGAAAGGCGGTGCCGACGGAAGTTCAGGTTTCCACCTGGGTGGTTTTGCCCTTGGCTTTTTGCTGGGTTTGATCGGTGTGCTGATCGCTTATGTTGCTTTCAGTGATGATAATAAACAAAACAGGGTTAAATGGTCATGGATTGGCCTCGCAGCAGCAATCGTATTCTCACTGGTATTGTTCCTCGCAGTACTGGGATCTGTTGCTTAATCCACAAATAAAAGAACTAAAAAAGCCGGCCATATTGATGGCCGGCTTTTTTTATATCAGTTTGTGTTCGTAGGCGTATTTGATCAGCCCGATCACCCCCGATGTTTTTGTTTTCCGGAAAATATTTTTGCGGTGTGTCTCCACCGTGCGTTCGCTCAGAAAAAGCGCTTCTGCAATTTCTTTATTGTTGTATTCTTTCTCGATGAGTTTAATGATCTCAATTTCCCTCGCTGTAAGATGTGCTTCTTCACTTTCCTTTTTCCGATCACTGGCACGGGTCATTTCATTCAGCACTTCATCGCTGAAATAAATACCGCCGGAAAAAATTTTATCCAGCGCATTTACCAGTTCCTGCTTGCCGATATTTTTCAGCACATAGCCGGCAATGTCGGCATCTTCAATCATCTGGTTCACCAGGTCACCCTGCCCGCTCATCGACAATGCCAGTATCCTGATCCCCGGGAAATTTTTATGCACCAGTTTGGAAAGTTCCGCACCATTCATTACCGGCATCATTACATCCGTTAGCAGTATATCCACTTTTGTGTTTTCAAGCAGCGAAAGCAGTTTTTCAGGTTTGGTGCATTCCAGCACCACTTCAAAATGATCATAGCCCTGCAGCAATGATTTCAAACCATCAATTACAATTTGATGATCGTCAACAATGGCCAGGTAAATCTTTTGATTTTTCAATATATGCCGGTTTTTATTAGTGCTGTTAAGGTAAATAAAAATGTTTATTAATTGAGCGGTACATGTATGGCTACCAGTGTGCCATTGCCGGGAGAACTGTCAAAGTCAACACTGCCTTTCAGGAACTGGATACGGCTGCGTATATTTTTCAGACCCATTCCCTCCATTTTTTCCCTGTCTTTAATAATAAAACCCCGGCCATTATCCTCGATGGTGGCTGCAATTCCATCTGCATCCCTGATGAGGGAAATATCCAGTGCGTTTGCACCGGAATGTTTGATCACATTGTTTACACATTCCTGTATCACCCGGTACAAAACAGTTTCCACATTGCTGTCAAGCCGCTCATTTAAACCTTCTGTGTGAAGATTTACCTTCAGCACACTCGCATCAATTTTGTCAATAAATTCCTTCACAGCGCTGGCCAGCCCGCTTTTGAGCAATGCATTGGGCATCATCTGGTGGCTTACGCTGCGTATTTCCTTACAGCATTCATCCACCATGGCAATGATCTTGTCGTATGAATTTTTTTGCTGTTCGCCTGTAAATGGTATGGTTGTTTCAAAAGCAGAAAGGTTCATTTTTGCCGCACTCATCATTTGCCCAACACCATCATGCAGGTCGGCTGCGATTCGCCTGCGTTCATTTTCTTCTGCCACGATCACAGCCCTGGTGGCCATATCCTGCTGGCGCATCACTTCCTCCTGCAGTTTCTTTTCCTGTTTTAACCTGTAACGGCGGTAGTAAGAATAGCCCAGCAAAAGTGTAAGCGCCAGCAAGCCCAGGGCGCCATAAATCCAGTATTGCTTCTTTACAAGCTCAAATTGCTGCTGCTCTATCTGCTGCTGTTTTTGCGCTGTTTCGTACCTGGTTTGCAGGGTGCTGATCTGCCTGCTGATATCACTGTTATAAATACTGTCACTTTCGTTTTTATACTTTTTGTAAAAATCAAGCGCCTGGCTGGCATCACCCGTTAATTCATAGTAAGCACTCAGCCCGTTGTAGGATTCTATTACCGGCTCTTTAAAATCTATTTCATTGCCCAGCGCTATGGCTTTATTATACTGCGTCAGTGCCTGGTCATATTTTTTTTGCTTTAAAGAAATATTGCCCCCGTTGGAATAACAGGTGGCCATGCCTTTTTTATCATTCTGGGATGACCGGATGGCAAAGGCCCTGTTATTGTATACTGCAGCAGAATCGTATTGTCCTGTGTCAAAAAAAACATTGGAAATATTGCTGCAGGCATTGCCAATGCCACGCTCGTCTTCCTGTTTTTCCTTGATGGCCTTGCTCAGCCGGTAATAATAGAGTGCCTTTTCATAATTTTTGGCAAAATAATATGCCTGGCCAAGGTTGTTGTAATTGTAGCTGATGAGCAGTGAGTCTTTTATCTTTTCGGCGATGGAGAGGCTTTTGCCAAAATATTCTGCAGCTTTGCCAAACTGGTGCAGACCTTCATTGAACACATTGCCCACCCAGATATAATCACCGCTGAGTCCTTTCAGGTCATTGGCTTTTTCAAATTTTGGGGCGGCTTCAAGGTAATATTCCAGCGCCTTGCTGTAATCATTTTTATCGTACTGTATATTACCCAGGGAGCGGAGGCAATAGCCCTGCCCGCTGAAATCACCCGTCTTGGTGCGTATGGCGAGCGATTGTTTGATCAGTTTTTCTGCAGCATCATTCTCTCCGTTTAAATTAAGGAACACGCCCTTATTCATCAGCAGCAGGCTTTCGCCTTTGTCAAAACCGGTATTGTTTGCCAGTGCAATGCCTTTGTTGGCATATTCCATCGCTTTTGCACTGTCGAATTCCCGGTACTGTACAAACAGTTCATTGTACAGCATAACCTTGCCCGTATCCGTTTTTTCTGCCTGCAGTTTTTGCAGCAGCGGGTTGATCTTTTCCGGGTTTTGACTGAAGACTGGTAATGCACGCAGGATTACTGCCAGCAGGAAAGTACTTTTTTTAAACGGCATAAGGTGATTACTGCTTATATATAACAAATGGTAATACCACTTGTAATATAATGCTAAAACAGCACTTCCTTCATGCTGTAAATTCCTTTTTTTCCGGGCAGGAATTCGGCAGCGAGCACAGCGCCGGTAGCAAAACCGGTGCGGCTGTGTGCGGTATGGATGATCTCAATGTCATCAATCACAGAGCTGTATTTAATGGAATGTGTGCCGGGAGCCGGGTCAATGCGTTTGCTGATGATGGAAAGATGTTCGGCTTTATCTTCTTCCGTATTTATCCATTTATTTTTACCGGGAATTTCTTCCAGCACCTGTTCTGCCAGGGTGATGGCAGTGCCGCTTGGGGCGTCTTTTTTTTGTGTGTGATGGATTTCTTCCATGCTCACATTGTAAGAGGGCTGGTTGCGCATCAGCTGTGCAAGTTTTTTGTTCAGCTCGAAAAATATGTTCACTCCCACACTGAAGTTGCTTGCATAGAGCAGGGTGCCGTTCAAAGCGGCGCATTTATTTTTTATGGTTTCCCATTGTTCCAGCCAGCCGGTGCTGCCGCTTACCACGGGAATGCCTGCATCCAGGCATTTGGAAATATTTTCCACGGCACTGTGCGGACCGGTAAATTCAATGGCCACATCGCATTGCTGCAGGTTGGCGGTTGTAAATTCGTCGAGATTGCTGATATCGATCTTCAGGGGAACTGTATGCCCTCGTTGTAATGCGATTTCTTCAATGGCCCTGCCCATTTTACCGTAACCGATCAGTGCTATTTTCATTTTGCAAAAGTATGGCGTGCAGCGGTTTGTTTTTTAGAAATATTTTTACCAATATTCAGCACCAGGCTGATGCCGTTTGTATTGGCCACCGGGCTGTAGCCGGGTTTTATTTCGAGTGTGAGGTTATCACTTACATCAAAAGTTTTAAGATGGGCATCCACAGCAGCATCCACCACGTTCAGTCCCCAGAAGGCAATGAAGAATAATACTGAGTAGTCTACATTCTGCCGCACCTCATTCCGGAAATTCTTGATCCTGTCGGGCTGTGTGCGCACGCTGTAATAGGGTTCAGGAATCAGTTTATCGTTGGAAGTATCACTGTCGGTGGCATATTTATAAGACAGGTTTGCCTCGTTAAACTGTTTCACATTCCTGAAAAAAATATAGGCCGTTGTGCCCAGTGCACCGTAAACCAGCGGCAGTTTCCAGTATTTTTTATTGGTGATCTGGCCCCAGCCCGGTACAATGGCGGATCTTACAATGGCATATTTAGGCGAGTAGGGTTTGCTCGTATCGATGTGAAAAATATTGATCTTTACTTTTTCTTTTTTCGGTTTTACATCTGTTTTTTTGGCAGCAGAATCCTGCTGGCAAAGCGCTGTTAAAGGAAATGCCAGGAGAAGAAAAAGTATGCAGGTGCGGTAATTCATGCCATTACGGATTACGGGATCAGCTTACTTTTATTTTCAGCTTTTCAAGCAGCCCGTTCAGTTCGTCGAGTGAAAAATATTCAAAAGTAACAGAGCCGTAGCCTTTTTTATTGTGAACCATTTTTACCTTGGTGCTGTATGCGGAGGCTAAATTATCTTCTATCTTTTTAAATTCGGGCGGCAGGTGTTGTTTTACCGCAACTTTAACACCCGGGTGAGGTGTATAAATATTGCGTACGAGTTCTTCGGTTTGCCGTACCGACAGGCCTTTCTTTTTGATTTCATTAAAAATGAAAAGCTGTTTATCCACCAGGTCCACATTGATCAGTGCACGGGCATGTCCCATGGTAAGTGAACCGTTTCTCACCGATACCTGGATATCGGGCGGCAGTTTTAACAGGCGGATATAATTGGTTACCGTGCTCCTGTCTTTTCCCATTCTTTCTGCCACCTGTTCCTGGGTATAATCCAGTTCATCCATCAGCCGTTTATAGCTGAGCGCAATTTCTATGGCGTTTAAATTTTCCCTTTGCAGGTTTTCGAGCAGTGATAATTCCAGCAGCTGTACATCGTTGGCCTGGCGGATATAAACCGGCACATCCTTCAGTCCTGCAATTTTTGAAGCCCTGAAACGGCGCTCGCCTGCTATCAGCCTGTATTTACCACTGGGTAATTTTGAAACGGTCAGCGGCTGGATGATATCATGCATCTTAACCGAAGCAGCCAGTTCACTCAATGCTTCTTCATCAAAATCGTGCCGGGGCTGTTTGGGGTTTACTTCAATCTGGTCGAGCGGGATGCGCAGGATACCGGTAGCCTGTTCCATCACTTCGGTTTTTAAATTACCGGCAGTGTTTTTCAGGTCGGCATCAATATTCTGCAGCAGGCTGCGGATGCCTTTTCCTAATGCGTCTTTTTTATTGGGAGGGGTCATGTGAGTTATAAGTTTTAAGTTATAAGTTATAAGTTCACGGTTTAAAGCTTCTGTACTTAAAACTTAGAACTTACGTCTTATTACTCGAGTATTCGTTCTTCTTCTTTTATTTTGGTAAGATTGTTCTTTTGTAAAATTTCTTTGGCAAGGTTTAAATAGTTGATCGATCCCTTGCTGTCTGCATCATATAAAATAACCGGCTTGCCAAAACTGGGCGCTTCACTCAGCCGGGTATTTCGGTGAATGATACTGCTGAACACCAGTTCGTCAAAATGCCTGCGTACCTCGCTCACCACCTGGTTGCATAAACGGAGACGGCCATCATACATGGTCATTAAAATGCCTTCAATTTTCAGTTCGGGATTCAGGCGGTTTTGAACTATTTTGATCGTGTTAAGCAATTTGCCCAGTCCTTCCAGTGCAAAAAATTCAGTCTGCACCGGCACCACCACGCTGTCAGACGCCGTAAGTGCATTCACCGTGATCAGCCCGAGAGAAGGGGAGCAGTCGATCACGATAAAATCATAGTCATTCCGGATGGGATCGAGGATATTTTTTAAAACACTTTCGCGGTTGGGATAATTGATCATTTCAATTTCGGCACCCACCAGGTCGATATGTGAAGGCATTACATCCAGGTTGGGTATTTCCGATTTTAAGATCACATCCTTTGCCTGCGACTCATTCACCATGCAGTCGTACAGGCTTTGGGTGATATTGTGCAAATCGAAGCCCGTACCGGTTGTGCTGTTTGCCTGGGGATCCGCATCCACCAGCAGGGTTTTATATTCCAGCACGGCAAAACTGGCAGCCAGGTTGATTGCTGTTGTTGTTTTACCCACACCACCTTTTTGATTGGCCACGCCTATTATTCTTGCCATGTTGTTGTCTCCTGCTAAAATTTATATTTAAAATTACAAGTTAATGGTTTCTCCTATTGCCGGGAGCGATAAAGTAATGCCTTTTTTGCCAAATGCCTCTATTGCCGTTGTCTTATCAATTTTAATAAACCCGAAAGTGTCATAATGCACGCCCATTATTTTATTGCATTTGATCATTCCGGCGGCTTCAATGGCATCGGCCACATCCATGGTGAAATTATCGCCAATGGGAAGTACCGCAAAGGATAATTTTTTATATGCCGACACCAGCTGCATATCCAGTGTAAGGGCGGTGTCGCCGCTGTAATAAAAGCTTTCATCTCCGGCTGTAATCACAAAACCCATCGGGTTGCCGCCATAACTGCCATCGGGCAATGAAGAGGAGTGTGCGGCAGTGAAACATTTTACAGTGCCAAAATCAAAATGCCATTTTCCACCGGTATTCATGGGGTGGTATTTTTCAATGCCTTTTGCAGCATACCACATGGCCACTTCATAAGCTCCTACAATGGTGGCGCCGGTACGGCGGGCAATGGCTTCAGCATCGGCCACATGATCGGCATGGCCATGACTTAACAGGATATAATCAGCTTCAATCGTATTGATGTCGATTTGTTTCGCCAGTTCGTTAGGTGAAATAAAGGGATCAAACAGCAATTTTTTGCCTCCCATTTCCACGGCAAAACAGGAATGTCCGTAATATGTTACCTGCATAGTTTATGTTTGTGCCAGTTTGGCAAAAATAACCAATCGGCATAATATTGGGCAACAAAGCTCCCATAAGTTTGTTAGAGTTATAAACATATATAAAACAGCATGATTACGATCGTTTCAGGCACCAACCGCAAGGGCAGTAATACACTTAAAGTGGCGAGCGAATACCAGCGGATTTTGAAGGAAAAAGGAGTGGAGGCGGGCCTTTTTTCACTGGAGGGAGTGAATGTAATGGAACGCGACGCGGCATTTGAATCCATTGAGCAGAAGATCATCATTCCCACCAGCAGTTTCATATTTGTGGTGCCCGAATACAACGGGAGTTTCCCCGGGGTGCTTAAAATGCTGTTCGATACCTGCAAAAGCCACGATATCTGGTTTCACAAACAGGCCCTGATAACGGGCAATGCCACGGGCCGGGCCGGTAATCTGCGGGGGATGGATCACCTGGCAGATATTCTGAATTATGTAAAGATCACGGTGCATCCGAATAAATTGCCTGTTTCGCAGGTGAATAAACTGATGGATGCGTCCGGAAGGTTTACGGATGAAGGCACATTGAAAGCGGTCAATAGCCAGCTGGATGAATTCTTAAAATGGATGCGTTAAATTATTTAGCGTTTCATTAAAATATCCGGGCAGCAGGAACGTCTATCTTCACAACTTAAAATTTTTTTACTCTGATGCGGACTCCTTTAGGCGTGTTTATTTTTATCTCCCTCAATCTATTACTCGATACCTACGTTTTCCAGGCCATCAAATCGGTGAGCCAGGGATTAAGTCCCCGGGCCAGGACGATTTTATACGCCGTGTATTGGGGTATTACCGCCATCTCCGTCATCAGCTTTGTACTGTTTGTTTATACGCAACAGGATTTTTTAGGAAGAAAAGTGCGTACCTATCTTTTTGCCACGGTCATCGGGTTATTCCTGGCAAAGATCGCCGCCGTATTATTTTTTATTATTGATGATGTGCGCCGTATCATCCAGTGGACAGGCACCAAACTCTTTGCCTCCAAATCTGCCGTTACTGCTGCGGACGGTGAGGGCATCAGCCGTTCTGCTTTTCTCAACTGGCTCGGACTGGCAACCGGCACCACGCTGTTTGGTTCCCTGCTCTATGGTTTCAGCAATAAATACAATTACGAGATCAAAAGACTGCAGCTGGCTTTTGAAAACCTTCCCAATGCTTTTAAAGGTTTGAAAATTGTACATATCAGTGATATTCACAGCGGCAGTTTTATGGATAAAACAGCTGTGGCGCATGGTGTTGAAAAGATCATGCATGAAAAGCCCGATATCATTTTATTTACCGGCGACCTGGTGAATGACCGCGCCACCGAAATGGATGAATACCGTGAGCTGTTCAGCCAGTTGAAGGCGCCGCTAGGAGTGTACAGCACACTGGGCAATCATGATTATGGCGACTATGTACACTGGCCTTCGCAGCAGCATAAAGAACAAAACCTGGAAGACCTAAAAAAAGTACATGCCTCCATGGGCTGGCGCCTGCTGATGAATGAACATGTGGTATTGGAAAAAAAAGGGGAGCAAATTGCGTTGCTGGGTATTGAGAACTGGAGTGCCAAAGCACGTTTTCCCAAGCATGGCCGTATGGACCTGGCGCATCCCGGTACGGAGAAATATCCCTTTAAAATATTAATGAGTCACGACCCCAGTCATTGGGACGCTGAAGTAAAAATAAAATACCCGGATATTGATTTAATGCTGAGCGGCCATACGCACGGTATGCAGTTTGGCGTGGAGATCCCCGGTTTTAAATGGAGTCCGGTACAATATATGTACAAACAGTGGGCAGGTGTGTATGAAGCGGGCAAACAAAAGCTCAATGTAAACCGCGGTTTTGGTTTTATCGGTTACCCCGGAAGAGTGGGAGTGCTGCCGGAAATCAGTGTGATCGAACTTACTTAATGGATACCTTTATGGTATGAAAAAAATATCCTTCCTCCTGTTGCTGTTTATTGCAGCGGCGGTACTTTCCATAACAGCACAAACAAATAAAGCAATTCATTATAACTGGAAACAGTTTGTAATGGGAGCAGATCTTTCTTTTGTAAACCAGATTGAAGATTACAGCGGTATTTACAAAGTAAACGGCAAACAGCAGGAAGTGTACAGCATTTTTAAAGCAAACGGCTGTAATAATGTGAGGGTGCGACTGTGGTGCAACCCGCAATGGGTAAAAGGCATTGCCGATGGAAAATTGTACAGCGATTTATATGATGTGAAAAAAACCATGCGCCGTGCTAAACAGGCAGGCATGACGGTGAACCTCGATTTACATTACTCCGACGACTGGGCCGATCCCAACAAACAGCTTACGCCCGAAGCATGGAAGGATTTGCCGCTGGAAATTTTAAAAGACTCAGTGTACAATTACACAATTGCTGTGCTGAATTATTTCAACAAGAAAAACTTAGTGCCCGAAATGATACAGGTGGGTAACGAAACCAATTTTGGCATGCTGTGGCCCGTGGGTAAAGTGGTAAACGACAGCGACAGCAGCTGGAAAAATTTTGGTATCCTGCTCAACAGCGGTATCAAAGCGGTGAGGGATTTTTCAAAGAAATCAAAACTGAAGCCGCAAATCATTTTACATGTGGCGCAGCTGCAGTTTGCGCCGGCATGGACAGAAAAAATTACCACTGTTGCAGGTGTTGCTGATTTTGATATCCTGGGTTTGTCGCATTATTACAAGTGGAGCACGGTGCACCCGATGAAAGAAATTGGCGATACCATCCGCCTGCTGAAAAATAAGTACCACAAAAAAATAATGGTGGTGGAAACTGCCTTTCCCTGGACGTTTGAGGGGGCAGACAAATACAATAATCTTTTTGGCGATCCAAAGGAATTGATCGGTTATACCGCAGGTAAACAGGAGCAACTGGATTATCTCATACAACTCACGCAAACCATCATCAGTGCAGGCGGCAGCGGTATTATGTACTGGGAACCTGCCTGGATCACATCGCCCATGCACGACCGCTGGGGCAGTGGCAGCAGCTGGGAAAACGCGGCACTGTTCGACTTTGAGGGGAATGTGTTACCGGGGATGGGGTTTATGATGAGGTTGTATAAGTTTCCTAAGAAGTAAGACCAATTTTCAGTTAACCATACAAGGCATTTAAGAAATACAAGTAACCCTCTAAGCTTGTATTCCTTGTATGGTTCCAATTAGTATTGATTTTTTTTGAACCATACAGGCAATAAATACAAATAGACCTTTAATGTCTTGTATTGCTTCCTTAGGTGCATACTTTGTAATGAATGACCAATGACTCAATGACTCAATGACTCATTAATCTCACCCCATCTTTCTCCAAACTCACTTTCTTCTGCCGGTACAAATTCCCCAGCGTCATCTTAAACGTTTTCTTGCTCATGCCAAAAACATCATAAATCACTTCAGGATCGCTTTTGTCGTGGTAGGGCAAAAAGCCATTGTTTTCTTTCAGCAGCCGTAAAATTTTATCAGCTTCATCTTCCACACGTTTATAACCACTTTTCCCTGCAGCCACATCAATGCGGTAGTTGCCCAGCTTATTGTCGTAATAAATATTTTTGATAAAGCCCTTAAAGCGGTCTCCTGCCGTGATGTTACGGTAAATTTCATTGTGGTGCAGCACACCGGTATGCAGGTTATTAATGATCACCACGTAACCAATATCCGTACGGCGGTATACTATCAAATCCACTTCATCGAGTACTTTTACCGTTACATCCGTATTCTGTAGTTCGTTCTCAAATTTTTCGGTGGCAGCGAGGCGGCCGGTCTGTTCATCCAAATAAATTTTTACCAGGTATTCGCCATTGGGCAGCATGCCCCGCAGCTGTTTGCTTTTAGGAACAAACAGGTCCTTCATCAACCCGTTATCCAAAAAAGCACCCGCCGGGGTTTTGCTCACGCAGCGCAGCTTAACAATATCGCCCAAAATACCAATGGGTTTTTGCGTGGTGGCAATCAGCCGGTCTTCTCCATCATGGTAAATAAATACATTGAGTGTGTCTCCTTCTTTTATATTCTCAGGCACAAAACGTTTGGGCAGTAATACGCCTTCGCCGCCATCATCCATGTAAACACCGAAGGCAACGCTGCGAACCACTTTTAGTGTATTATATTCTCCAACTTTAATCATGATTACAAAGTACCTAAATAAATATTTATTACACGAATTAAATCGAATTACACGGATTATGCATTGTTAGTGGTGATAGAATTAGTGTAAATCGTCAAAATTCGTGTAATAAAAGGAGATGCATAGTTGCTGTAATAACCTATCTTCACACCCAAATAAAACAGCAAAAGATTTTGAAGTTTACAGATTTTGGCTTTGATGAACGCCTCCAGGAGGGTATTGAAGCTTCCAACTATGAAAACGCCACGCCCGTTCAGGAGCAGGTAATTCCGCTTATTTTACAGGGAAAAGATATTATTGCCAGTGCACAAACGGGCACCGGTAAAACAGCCGCATTTTTGCTGCCGCTGATCAACCGCCTGCTTACAAAACCACATCCCGCCCATAGCATTACCGCACTGGTGGTGGTACCTACCCGTGAACTGGCCATCCAGATTGAACAGCATATGGAAGGACTTTCCTATTTCACTTCCGTAAGTTCGATTGCCGTATATGGCGGGGGTGATGGCAATGCATTTGTACAGGAGAAAAAAGCCCTGAGCCAGGGTGCCGATGTGGTGATTTGCACACCGGGTAAAATGATGGCCCATATCAAAATGGGTTATGTAAAACTCGACGGGTTGCAATACCTGGTGCTGGATGAAGCCGACCGCATGCTGGATATGGGTTTTTACGATGATATCATGTTCATCATAAAACACCTGCCTGCAAAAAGACAGAACCTGTTGTTCTCAGCCACCATGCCGCCCAAGATCAGGGAAATGGCCCGGCAGATACTGCACGAACCCAGCGAGATCAATATCGCCATCAGCAAACCCAATGAAAAAATCACGCAGGAAGCTTTCGTGGTTTTTGAAGAACAGAAGATACCGCTTATTAAACATGTGCTGCAGCAAAAGCAGTTTACATCAGTGCTCATATTCTGCAGCAGCAAGCTCAGCGTTAAACAGCTTACCCGCGAACTGCGCCGCAATAAAATAAAGGCCGATGAAATTCACAGCGACCTTGAACAGGAGAAAAGGGAAGAAGTGCTGATGCAGTTCAAAAGCCGGCGCCTGCCCGTGCTGGTGGCCACCGATATTTTAAGCCGTGGTATTGATATTGACAATATTGACCTGGTGATCAACTACGATGTGCCGCACGACGGTGAAGATTATGTGCACCGCATTGGCCGTACGGCCAGGGCGGCAGCGGAAGGAACGGCCTATACTTTTATCAGTCCGAAAGAACAGCGGAAATTTTTATCCATCGAACGTTTATTGGGCAAACCCGTTACCAAGGCCACCGTTCCGGCTGAGTTTGGCGCCGTGCCTGAATACAACAGCAATCCTGCCCCCCGCGGAAAGGGTGGCGGTGGCAAAAGAAAATTTTTCAAACCCAGGCGTAACAATAACAGCGGCCGGGGGAATTGATTGTTGTTAGGGTAGTAACAGTCTGATTCATCTTCACCGGCGCCTGCCTTCACTGAAACTATAGCGAAAGCAGCTTGCACCCTTCGCCATATTTTATAACCTGGCTTTTATCAAAGCGTATGTTGCCGGTCTGGCAACCGGTCAGTGCAGTTATTTCGCATAAATCTCCGCTGGTTCTCCCTTCCGGGGGCGAAGTCGTTTCATATATTTGCACATCACTTTTTCTGCAAACATATTAGCCAACCCCATTGAATATCTCCACGGTGTAAGCACACTCCGCGGCGATATGTTACGCAAGGAACTGGAGATATTTACTTTCAACGACCTGCTCAATCATTTTCCATTAAGGCATGTTGATAAAACAAAGGTGGACAAGATCGGTTCCCTGGCTTATGGCACCGAGTATGCGCAGGTTTGCGGCCGCATTACTGATATTGAAACGCTGGGTGAAAAAAGAAGCAAAAGACTGGTGGTGCATTTACAGGATGAAACCGGGGAGATCGAGCTGGTATGGTTCCAGGGAATAAACTGGATACAAAAAGCCATTCATGAAGGCGGGCAGTATATGGTGTTTGGTAAGCTCAGCTTTTTCATGAACAAGCCACAGCTGTCGCACCCCGAAATGGAAATATATGATCCTTCAAAAGCCGGCGGCAAAAGTTTTTTAGAACCCATTTATCCCAGCACTGAAAAACTTAAGACTAAGGGGCTCAACGGAAGGGCCATTGGCAAACTCAGCTGGCAACTGCTGCAACTGGTAACAGAAAAAGATATTCCCGAGAATTTACCCGGAGCGCTGATCAAACAATACCGTTTCATCAGCCGTTATGATGCATACAGGTTTATTCATTTTCCGCCTTCGGAAAAACATTATGAACATGCGGTGCGCCGGATTAAGTTTGAAGAACTTTTTTTTGCACAGCTCCGGATGAACCTGGTTAAAAGCAGCCGCCACCGCTTCAGCAAGGGGCTGGTATTTGATAAAGTCGGCCAGTATTTCAATGATTTTTATAGCCACTACCTCCCTTTTGCCCTTACCAATGCACAAAAAAGGGTGTTAAAGGAAGTACGGAAAGATACAGGCAGCGGCCGGCAGATGAACCGCCTCTTACAGGGGGATGTGGGCAGTGGTAAAACCATTGTGGCGCTGATGATGATGTTGCTGGCGGCCGACAATGGTTTCCAAAGCGTAATGATGGCTCCCACCGAAATACTGGCGCAGCAGCATTATAACAGCGTTACCGCCTTACTGAAGGATATGCCTGTTTGTGTAAAACTCCTCACCGGCTCATCTAAAGCCAGGGAACGCAGGGAAATACTCGGGCTTTGTGAACAGGGTACTTTGCATATTTTGATTGGCACCCATGCCGTGATCGAGGATAAAGTGCAGTTCAGTAATCTCGGTTTTGCCGTGATTGATGAACAGCACAAATTTGGTGTGGCGCAACGGGCGCAGTTGTGGAAAAAAAATGCCATTCCGCCGCATGTGCTGGTGATGACGGCCACCCCGATACCACGCACACTCGCATTAACGGCATATGGCGATCTTGATTACAGCGTGATGGATGAACTGCCCCCGGGCCGGCAACCTGTTAACACTGTTCACCGTTTTGAGAACAAGCGGCCGCAGGTGATGGACTTTGTAAAGGAACAGCTGGCCAACCAACGGCAGGCCTATATCATCTATCCATTGATAGAAGAAAGCAGCAAACTGGATTATGAAAACCTGATGAAGGGCTATGAAGAAGTGAAATCATTTTTCCCCGAACCCAAATACTGGATCAGTATGGTGCATGGAAAAATGACCGCCGAACAGAAGGAAAACAATATGCAGCGTTTTGTGAAGGGGGAGGCCAATATTATGGTAAGCACCACGGTGATTGAAGTAGGAGTGAATGTGCCCAATGCCACTGTAATGGTAATTGAAAGTGCCGAGAAATTCGGTTTGTCACAACTGCACCAGTTAAGGGGAAGGGTGGGCAGGGGCGCCGAAAAAAGTTTTTGCATATTATTAACAGGCCCCAAAATATCCAATGATGCCCGTGAACGGTTAAAGATCATGACAGCCACCAATGATGGTTTTAAGATTGCGGAGAAGGACCTTGAACTGCGTGGCCCGGGTGATATCGAGGGAACCAGGCAAAGCGGGGTATTAAACTTTAAGCTGGCAAATATTGTCAATGATAAAGCGATACTGGAAGCTGCAGGAAATGCTGTGAAAAACCTGCTCGAAAATGACCCGGATTTAAATATGGCAGAAAATTTGCCGGTTAAGCATTATTTGAACCAGCATAAGGGTAAAACTGCCTGGAGTAAAATATCATAATTGTTTAACATCCGGTTAATAAAAAACAGCGTAACTGACTCAGTCCCTCATTGCCGGTATGGTTATATTTCAGTACATTGTAAAAAATTAGATTTGAGAGTTTTGACAACGACAAGAAGATTTTTTGTAGCGGTTGCCAGCCTTTTTTTTACAGCATCATTTGTGCATGCGCAGATGGAGTTTGTGGAAAACAAAGGACAATGGGACAACACGATTAAATATAAAGGCGATTTCAGTTCAGGTTCTTTTTTCCTGGAAGGCAGGGGGTTTACCGTAGCGGTGCACAATGCGAATGACCTGCAGCGGCTGAATGAGATCATGCACGGTGCTGCAGCAACCAGTACCGTAAACACCATTCAAACCGGCAGCAGTATGGCAAAACCCGGTTTACCCAATAATGATTTTCCCGAGATCACCATTCACTCGCATGCTTACAAGGTAAACTTCCTTGGCGCATCCAATAATATACAGGCCGTACCCGATAAAGTGCAGCCGGGTTACAATAACTATTTTATCGGCAACGAACCTTCCAAATGGGCCGGCAACTGCAAGATATATGAAGCGGTCACATACAAAAATGTATATCCCAATATTGATGTAAGGTATTACTCGGAAGACCAGCAGCTCAAATACGATTTTATTGTTCATCCGGGCGGTAATCCCAATGCCATTGCACTGCGGTACGATGGTGCAGAAAGACTGGAAATAAAAAACCAGGAACTGCTGATCAAAACAAGCGTGGCTTCCTTAAAAGAATTATATCCTTATACATACCAGTCGCCCACGGGCAAACGGGAGCAGGTAAGCTGTAAATATGTGCTGCGGGATAACGTGGTTACTTTTAAAGTGGGCAATTACAATCCATCACAAACACTGGTGATCGATCCATCCCTTATTTTTTCATCCTTTACCGGAAGCACGCAGGAAAACTGGGGCTACACGGCCACACCCGGCCCTGATGGCAGCCTGTTCGCCGGCGGCATTGCCTTTGGAAACGGTTATCCCGTATCGCCGGGTGCTTATCAAACCACTTATGGCGGCGGAGTGAATGAAGATGGTACCGGTCCTTATGATATCGCCATTTTTAAATTTTCACCCAATGGCAGCCAGCGTGTATATGCCACTTACTTAGGCGGATCGGGCAACGAGCAGCCACACAGTATGATCTGTGATGCGGCGGGCAATTTAATAGTGGCCGGCAGAAGTTCGTCTTCCAACTATCCCAAAAACAACCTGACCGGTTTTGGAACGGGTTATGATATTGTGATTACAAAATTCAATGCTGCAGGCTCAGCCTTGCTGGGCAGCGTGAAAATAGGCGGCAGCAAAGACGATGGTGTAAATATCAGGCCCAAGTATGCGGCCGGCCCAACAGGCGATATTTCATTGCGGCGTAATTATGGCGATGATGCAAGAAGTGAAGTGATACTGGACAATGCAGGAAATATTTTGCTGGCTTCCTGTACGCAATCGGATGATTTTCCTGTTACCGCCGGTATCGCTGTGCAGCCTAATAGCGGAGGCTTGCAGGACGGGGTAATTGTCAAATACAACGCATCACTTTCGCTGATGTTTTTTGGAACCTATTTTGGTGGCAAGGGGGATGATGCCTGTTTTGTAATTTCGCAAAGTCCGCTTACAGGCAATTACTATGTCGGCGGCGGTACCACCAGTGATAATATCCCCGGCAATAAACTCAATGTTATCAGCGATACTTACCAGGGCGGCGTAACGGATGGTTTTGTTACCGAGTTATCCAACAACGGCCAGAGTATTATTAAAACAACCTACCTGGGTACATCAGGCAACGACCTGGTGTATGGTCTGAAATTTGACAATTTCGGATATCCGTATGTCATGGGCACATCAACCGGAAACTGGACGGTAACCTCCAATGTGAATTTTAAAAACGTATTCGGATCCAATCATGCCAAACAGTTTATCAGTAAACTGGAGCCAACCTTGTCCAATTATGTTTATTCAACTGTTTTCGGCACCAATTCATCCGTGCCTAATTTATCACCCATTGCTTTCCTGGTAGACAGGTGCCAGAATGTATATGTTTCCGGCTGGGGAGGCGGAATCAATGCCAGCAGGCAATATCCTACGGCAGGCACCAGCGGACTTCCGGAAGTCAATCCTTTAAGTGGTTTGCAACCGGCAGATGGCAAGGATTTTTACTTTTTTGTGCTTGAAAAAAATGCGAACAGCCAGCTGTTTGGTTCCCATTTTGGAGAAGGCAATAATGCAAGCCTGGGCGACCATGTGGATGGCGGTACCAGCCGTTTTGATGCCAACGGTGTGATATACCAGGCTATTTGTGCCTGTAAAACGCTCAATGCAAACAGCAATTTTCCTACAACACCCGGTGTATGGTCCATTATAAACAGGTCCAATTCCTGTAACGAGGCGGTCTTGAAGATCGAAATGAATTTTGCCGGTGTGGGGGCGAGCGTGGAAGCTTCGATTGATGGTGTGATCGATACGATCGGATGTGTACCCCTGCGGGTTGATTTCAAGGACACACTTGCAAAGGGTAAAATGTATATCTGGCATTATGGCGATGCTTCCAGTCCGAAAAAAGACACCACCTATGCACCCAATAATTCCGCTTCACATGTGTATAATAATGCAGGTACATACAGGGTAATGCTGGTATCCATTGACTCCGCAACCTGTAATGTGGCCGATACAGCCTATATCACGGTGAAGGTGGGCAACAATGAAGTTATTCCTGATTTTAATTTTACCAAACTGGACAGCTGTACCAGTCTCCGCTTCCGGTTTGACAATACCACTACGGCCCTGCTGCCGGTATATACCAACCAAACCTTTACATGGGATTTTGGTGATGGTACTCCAAGGGTGCGGATGGGCTTTGGTTCTGTGATACATTCTTTCCCTGCGCCCGGATCTTATAAAGTAAGGCTGGTGGTGAGTGATACCAATTTCTGTAATTCACCCGATTCAACCGAGCATACGGTTCGTATTAACCCCAATGTGAAAGCGCAGTTTAACACACCCACCAGGGGATGTGTTCCCTATACGCCTGTTTTTGATAATACCTCGCTGGGAGGGTTGAGCTGGCTTTGGGATCTGGGGGATAATACCACGTCCACGGCTTATGAACCTGTTCATACCTATTCGCAGGTAGGCTCTTACAATGTACGGCTGATCGCTTATGATAGTACCACCTGCAATAAAGTGGATACCTCAAAATATTTTACCATTACGGTTTATCCCATACCAACGGCCAGCTTTACATGGCAGCCTAACCCGCCGCTTGAAAATACTGTTACACAGTTTACCAATCTTTCAGTGGGTGCCACCCGCTATTTCTGGAATTTTGGTGACGGCGCCACTTCCACCGAAGTAAACCCATCGCACCTGTATAATAAAACCGATACTTTCCCGGTAATGCTTGTAGCCTTCAATGATGCGGATTGTGCGGATACATTCCTGCTGCCGGTGCGTACACTGATTTTGCCATTAGTAGCTGTGCCCAACGCCTTTACACCAGGCCGTTTTTCCGGCAACAGTTACAATAACGGTATTGTTAAGGTGGAAGGATTTGGCATTGGCAAAATGAACTGGCGCATTTATAACCGCTGGGGACAGCTGGTGTTTTCATCCAGCGATGTTAAGCAGGGATGGGACGGTACATTTAAGGGCGAATTGCAGGCGATGGATGTATATACCTATACGCTGGATGTGGAATTCACCGACGGGCAGAAACTCAGGAAAACAGGCGATATAACTTTATTGAGATAATATAACAGTATTAAAGTGTTGAAACGAAATGGCATATTAGGCGGAATGATTGCGTGCAGCATGTTTGCAACATTAACACTGCATGCGCAGGATCTGCATTTCTCACAATTTTTTAATTCCCCACTTACCACCAATCCTGCCAATACCGGTTTTTTGCCCGATGCTGATTACCGTATTGGGGGCAATTACCGCAATCAATGGAGTGCTGTAATGACGGTGCCTTACAAAACCTACAGCCTGTTTGGAGATGCACAGGTACTGCGTGATAAACTCGAAAGTGGCTGGCTGGGACTGGGAGCGGTTATATTAAGTGATGTTGCCGGCAGCGGCAGTCTTCGCAGTAATAAAGTGTATGGTTCACTGGCCTATCACCAGCAACTGGGACTCAGCAGCCTGTTAAGTGCCGGTTTCAATATCGGCTGGGCCAATAAACGAATTGACGTAAGCAAACTGAAATTCCCTGACCAGTTCGATGGAAAATTTTTTGATAACCCTGTTACGGCCGTAAGCCTGGCCAGTACCAGCGTAAGTTATGTGGATGTGCAGGCGGGTATGAACTACGCCTATTTCCCGCAGGAAAATGTTTACATCAATGCCGGGTATTCCATCCACCATGTTAACAGGCCAAAGGAAACATTCTTTAACGACAATACAAATGCAGGTCGCATCCCCATGCGGCATATCGGTTTTTTAAATGCACTGCTGAAAGTGAACGAAAGGGTCATCATCAATCCCAACGCTTATTTTACCACGCAGGCAAAGGCCACCGAACTCGTTTTTGGGATGAACGCCAATTACAATTTATCTGAGTATGGCGAAAAGCAGCTGATCGGCGGTTTGTATTACAGGCTGGGAGATGCCATTGCGCCCATGGTGGGTGTGCAACTGAATAATCTCAGTATCACATACAGTTATGATGCAACACTGTCGTCGCTCAATAAATTCAATAATTACAGGGGCGCAAGCGAAATCAGCATCATTAAAAAAGGATTGTATCCCCAGCATGGCGACAGGCAAACCATGTGTCCTTCTTTTTATTAAAATGATACCGGTACAAATAAGAAAGCTGCAGCATGTAGAGTGCTGCAGCTTTTTAGTTTTTCTTATGGCAATTATATATCTGCTGTTTTTTTACTTTTTTTCAGTTCCTCTTTTGTTTTTTCGAGATCGGATTTGGCCTTTTCCAGTTCTTTCCTGATTTCTTCCTTATCAATCTTTTTAAGTTCCTGCTGCATTTCATTCAGGGCATTTTTAATATCGGCATTTATCTTCTCCATATCCACTTCTTTCAACGACTGCTCCACTTCAGCTTTGATCTTTTCAGCATCAATTTGCTTTAACGAGCTGTTTACTTCTGCCATTATTTTGTTTACATCAACAGATTTGATGCATTCGCTCACTTCCTGCTGAATTTTTGCGGCATCCACCTGTTTGAGTGCTGCGGTAATTTGTTCACCCAGTCCGTCCAGGTCGATATTCTTAAGCTGCACAGCCAGCATTTCCATGGCTTTGGATACTTCCTTCATGGCCGCATCCATTTCAGCGGCGCTTTTCTTTTTCTTAATAGTGGTGTCTTCAAGATAAATAGGCGGTTGTGCTCCTAATTTCTGCGGCATAAAAGGACTGTCCTGGAACGACATGCAAATGGTGCAAATGGCAATCACTCCCGTGGCGCCAAAAATGGCTTTCCCGTGTTTTTTAATAAAGTGTTTCATGGCTATACTTTGGTTTTATGGTTTATACGAACTATTTCGTAACAAAAATAGGGGCTCATTCCAGTTTTCAAAAGCAGTTAACAAAATTTAACAATTATTAATGATGCCGCGCTTTGATCCGCTATTTTATCAACTCGCCTTTTTATACGATTTTTACAGAAATAATGTTACATGCAGGCAGAAAATAAAGAATGGCTCACCGGTTGTTTGGATGCTTTCAGGAAAATAACAGGCGATGAGTATGTACTGGTGAATGAGGAAGACCGCAGGAATTATGATCATGATGAAACAGAAAACCTCCATTTTCTTCCCGATGTTGTGATAAAACCCCGTAGTGCAGAAGAGATCAGCGCTGTAATGAAAATTTGCAACCAGTATAAAATCCCGGTTACACCAAGAGGCGCCGGAACGGGTTTGGCCGGCGGGGCATTGCCGCATTTCGGCGGTGTGCTTATATCCATGGAACGGTTTAACAGCATTATCGAAATTGATGAACGTAACCTGCAGGTTACAGTTGAACCGGGTGTGATCACCGAAGTATTGCAAAATGCGGTAAAAGAAAAAGGATTGTTCTATCCCCCTGATCCCAGCAGCCGTGGCAGTTGCTATATCGGTGGTAATATTTCCGCCAACAGCGGTGGTCCCAAAGCGGTTAAATACGGGGTGGTGAAAGATTATGTGCTCAACCTGCAGGTGGTGCTCCCCACCGGAGCCATTATCTGGACCGGCGCCAATGTGCTTAAAAATTCCACCGGCTATAATCTTACACAGCTCATCGTGGGTAGCGAAGGCACATTGGGGATCGTTACCAAAATTGTATTGAAGCTGCTGCCGCATCCAAAATACGAACTGCTGATGCTGGTGCCTTTTAATAATCTCGAAAAAGCCGGAGAAGCCGTAAGTGCCATTTTTCGTGCAGGCTTTACACCCAGTGCGATGGAACTGGTGGAAATTGATGCGTTAAAGATTGTGAGCAAAATGGTTGACAGCACTGCTGTACCGGTAAATGATGATATCGAAGCGCATTTGCTGGTGGAAACAGACGGCAACCATATGGAAACGCTCATGAGTGAAATGGAAGCCATCAGTGAAGTGCTGCTGCAATATGATTGCGGGGAGATATTTTTCGCCGACGATGCGCAGCAAAAAGCCGAATTGTGGAAACTGCGCCGCCGCGTGGCAGAAGCGGTGAAACTGGACGGGTATACCATTGAAGAAGATACGGTGGTGCCCAGGGCAGAACTGCCTGCACTGATAAGGGGCGTGAAGGAACTCGGCAAACAAAATAATTTTCATGCGGTTTGCTATGGACATGCAGGCGATGGCAATCTTCATATCCGGATCAAAAAGGAAGGCAGTATGTACAGCCTCAACAACCCGGATATCATCCCTTCTTTAAAAGCATTGTTTGCGCTGGTGAAATCACTGGGCGGCACCATCAGTGGTGAGCATGGTGTGGGGCTGGTGCAGAAGGCATACATGGATGTGGTGTTTGATGAAGCCAACCTTGCACTGATGAAAAGCATCAAAAAAGTATTTGATCCCAATAATATTCTTAACAGCGGAAAAATTTTCGATCTCTAAAGTATCAGCCATGCGAAAAATAATCATGATCATCCTGTCTGTGGCAGTCACATACACCGCGGCGGCACAATATGAAAAAGAAGACGGGGGTGAAAAAAAAGGGTTTAAAAAAGAAAATATTTTTACCGGCGGCGGACTGGTTGTTTCCTTTTCCAATTATACCACGGTGCTGGGCGCCAGCCCGATCATCGGGTACAGTTTAACCAACTGGCTCGACGCAGGCCTCTCCCTCAATTTTGTGTACTCATCCAACCGGCATCTTACCTATTCTTATTATGATCCTTATACTGGGGTTACGCAGTATTATGTAAGTGATGATAAACTGAAGCAAACCGTAACTGGTCCGGGCGCATTTGTACGGATTTATCCCGTAAAATTTTTGTTCCTGCAGGGGCAGTTTGAAAAGAATTTTATCAGCCAGAAAATAACCTATGCCAATGGCTATCCCACCGAGAAACAGCAGCTGTCTGCTCCCAGTTTTTTAGTGGGTGCCGGTTATTGCAGCGGCCGCTATGGAAAAGGCAGCCTTTTTTACTATGTTTCATTAATGGTGGATGTGGCCAGGGATAAAGACTCGCCCTATACCGAAGTGCTGTCAAATGGCCGTGTAAACTTACTGCCGGTAGTGCGGGCAGGGTTACAGATTCCCCTGTTCCAGGGAAAGGGGAACCGGGATTTTTAAAGCATGCTTTCCAGTTCACCGGGATCGCTGATCACGGTGATACGTTCCGTAATGTCGTCGTATAAAAAGCCGGAATCCTGCATGGTGCGTGCATGTGTCAGCAGGTTGTCATAAAAGCCGGCAGTATTCAGTATGAATATTTTTTTGTCGTGAATGCTCAGCTGGTTCCAGGTAAGCATTTCAAACAATTCATCCAGGGTGCCAAAACCGCCGGGCAATATGATGGCGGCATCACATTTTTCATAGAGCATTTTTTTGCGCACGTGCATGTTCTCCACCACAATCAGTTCGGTAATGCCATGGTGACTGTGCTCCCTGTCGGTAAGCAATTGCGGAATGATGCCGGTAACAGTTCCGTTTTTTTCAAGCACGGCATTGGCCACGGCACCCATGATGCCTTTATTGCCGCCGCCATAGATGAGCGTGATTTTTTTTGCCGCCATGATATGTCCCAGCTGCAGGGCATGTTTTTCAAATAATGGATTGCTGCCGCTCTTGCTGCCGCAAAACACAGCTAAAGATTTTATTGACATAAATTAGCTATCTTGAATTTTATTGTAAGCTAAATATTCGCCGTTAATTAATTATTACAATTTTTCTTATGACGCCAGTGGTACTTTTTTCATTTGTGATCGGTTATTTTTTATTGTTGCTGGCGGTGGCATATTTTACATCCCGGGGCAGTAACAATGAATCTTTTTTCATCGGCAACCGCAACAGCAACTGGATGCTGGTTGCTTTTGGTATGATTGGCACCAGTCTTAGCGGCGTAACATTTGTAAGTGTGCCCGGTGCTGTTGCGGGCAGCAAATTTTATTATTTCCAGGTGGTGCTGGGATATTTGATCGGTTATGCGGTGATCGCTTTTGTGCTGCTCCCGCTTTATTATAAAATGAACCTTACCAGTATTTACACCTATCTCGAAAAAAGATTCGGTGTAAATGCACACAAAGCCGGCGCTTTCTTTTTTATATTATCCCGTACCGTGGGTGCCACTGCAAGGCTTTACCTCGTGATCAGTATTTTGCAGCACTTTATCCTGGATGATATGAAAGTGCCTTTTTTGGTGACAGCCGTGGTAATACTGCTCCTGATCCTGCTCTATACTTTTGAAGGCGGCGTTAAAACAATTGTATATACCGATACCCTGCAAACCTCCGGCATGCTGCTGGGCCTGGTGGCCTGTATCATAGTGATCATCCAGGCAATGCAGATCGATTTTTCCGGAGCACTCTCCATGATGAATGAAAAGGGTTACACTGATGTATTCAATATGGATGCCAAAGCGCCCAGTTATTTTTTAAAGCATACCATCGGGGGTATGTTTATTACCATTGCCATGACGGGGCTCGACCAGGAAATGATGCAGAAGAATATCAGTGTTAAAACGCTGGGCAGCTCACAAAAAAATGTGATGACGCTGAGCGTGGTGCTGCTGGTGGTGAACTTCCTGTTTTTGTTCCTGGGTGGAGTATTGTATCTCTATGCAACCACCAATAATATCCAGGCAGCACCAGATGATCTTTTTCCAACCATCGCACTGAGTAAAACCTTCAGCACTTCCATCGGGGTGATCTTTATCATCGCACTGATATCGGCGCTTTTTCCGAGTGTGGACGGGGCCATCACTTCGCTTACTTCCTGTTTTTGCATTGATATACTCGGGATACAGAAAAAACAGGGCACCGAACAGGAGAAGAAAAGAACAAGGCTCAAAGTACACCTGGCATTTGCCTTTGTATTCCTTCTCATGGTTGTCATCTATAAACTCATCAATGATAAATCCATCATCGATTTTATATTGAAGTTCGCCGGCATTACATACGGGCCCTTACTGGGTTTATTTGCTTTTGGAATTCTCACGAAAAGAAAACTCAATAATAACCTGATCTGGGCTGTATGTATCATTGCCCCGCTGCTGGCACTGGGTGTTGATTTGCTGAGCAGCCCTGAATGGTATGAGAAAAAACTTCACACCAGTTTCGGTCTCCAGGAAATTTCACAGGCGGTTTTTCACGGGTATAAAATAGGATATGAACTGATTGTCATTAACGGGCTGGTAACATTTACCGGGCTCTTCCTGATCTCGAAGAAAGATACTGCAGCATAATTTCCTCTTGCCGCAAACGCATCATTTCCACGAATAATATTGTACTTTTGTGCAGTTAGTAAGTGCCATTCCACTTTTGTAAAAATCTGGAATGGCATTGTATTTATAATGATCAAACAGTAATAATGAACGGAACAATTAATGTATCCAAACAGCGGAACTGGAAAGAAAGCCAGGCACACAGCAGCTGGCAGATTTTTAAAATCATGGCGGAATTTGTGGATGGATTTGAGGCATTGAGCAGGATCGGTCCATGCATCTCCATCCTTGGCAGCGCCCGTACAAAACCAGGCAATCAATACTACGAACTGGCGGTTGAAATATCCAGGCGGCTTGCAGAAGAAGGATTTGGTATCATTACCGGTGGAGGTCCTGGTATTATGGAAGCTGCCAATAAAGGGGCATCAATAGCGGGCGGTAAATCCGTAGGACTGAATATTGAACTGCCTTTTGAGCAACAGGCCAATCCATTTATCGACAGGGATAAATCACTGCATTTCGATTTCTTCTTTGTACGTAAAGTAATGTTTGTAAAATACTCACAGGGATTTATCATGATGCCTGGTGGCTTTGGCACCATGGATGAATTTTTTGAAGTGGCCACGCTGATACAAACAGGCAAGTTCAAACAGTCGCCCATGATACTGGTGGGTAAATCCTATTGGGGCGGACTGATAAAGTGGATAAAGGAAACAATGGGAGATGCAGAACAAAATATCAATACGGAAGACCTGGACCTGATTCATTTATTTGATACGGCGGATGAAGTGGTTGATTTTATGCTGGAATATTATAAGTCAAAACCACTGGCACCTAATTTCTGATGGAGCTGGTTAGTCATAATGCTGAATTATACGCAGGTAAATTCACCTCGCAGCTGGATGAAGTGCTGCAACAGGTGGAACAATATACCCTGCAGCATCATCCGCATGCACATATGCTGAGCGGTCATACACAGGGAAAACTCCTGGAAATGATCAGTTACTTGTTAAGGCCAAAGCGGGTGCTTGAAATTGGGACATTCACAGGGTTCAGCGCTTTATGTCTTATGAAAGGATTAACCGAAGGAGGCCTCCTGCATACAATCGAACTGAGGCAGGAAGATGCTGCAACTGCCCAAAAATATTTTGAGCTGGCAGGCGTTACTGATAAGATATGCCTGCATACAGGGAATGCCTTGGAGGTTATTCCCGGGTTGCAGGAGGAGTGGGACCTGGTGTTTATTGATGCAGACAAAACAGGATATATTGACTATTACGAATTAACTTTGCCGCGGATCAAAAAAGGTGGTTTTATTCTTGCAGACAATGTACTGTTTCATGGCGAAGTGCTGCAGGAAACTTTAAAAGGTAAAAACGCCCGTGCGATCCATGCATTTAATGAGCATGTGCTTTCGGATAAGCGGGTGGAGCAGGTGATGCTTACAGTAAGGGATGGCCTGCTGCTGATTAAAAAATTGTAACTGATGAAAAAATTTTTTTTAACCGGGCTGATAATCTGCTGTGCTTTTGCAATAAGGGCACAGGATATAATTACCCCTGTTGAATATATACAGCTGTATAAAGACCTCGCCATACGCGAAATGAAACGGATGGGTGTTCCCGCAGCGATCACGCTGGCCCAGGGAATACTTGAAACAGAGAGCGGCAACAGCGACCTGGTAAAAAAATCCAATAATCATTTTGGTATCAAGTGTAAAAGCAGCTGGACGGCGGCTACCGTTACGCATGATGATGATGCAAAGGGAGAATGTTTCCGTTCTTACCCAACAGCAGAAGACAGTTATCGTGACCACAGTAATTTTTTAAGGGGTAATGAACGCTATGGATTTCTTTTTAACCTTGATGTGAAAGATTACCAGGGATGGGCATACGGACTTAAAAAAGCAGGATATGCCACCAATCCTAAATATCCCCAGATACTGATCAAACATATTGAACAATACAACCTGCAACAATATACACTCGAAGGAGCCGGAGATGCCCCGCTGTTCAATGCAGCGCAGTACCAGGCAGATAAAGATGAGGCGCCTGCTGCAGAAAAACCTGCTGTTGCTGAAGATGCCGTCACACAGTCAATGCTGGATGTGAGCGATAAGGTGATTACGGTGAATGGCAGTAAATGTGTGTTTGCAGGTAAGGGCACTTCCTTGCTGGTGGTGGCCACCAAAAATGATATACCCCTGGCAAAACTGCTTTCTTTCAACGAGCTTTCAGAAGACGGGATGCTTACAAAAAGCCAGCATGTTTTTTTAGAGAAGAAATCTAAAACCGGGGATAAGGATTTTTATATAGCCAGGGGTGGCGAATCTTTATATGATATTGCCCAGGCCAATGGCATACAGATGGAGCCCATGCTCAGCTATAATAAACTATGGGGAAATGAAGATATCCGGACAGGTACAAAAATATTTTTAAAGCCTGGTCTATGGCAGCCTGCACCAAAAACAAACGAGCCGGCATTGCCTGTTTCTTCTAAAAAACTCATCCATATTGTACAGGCGAAAGAAGGGCTGTATGCCATCTCAAAAAAATACAACGTAACCGTGCAGCAGCTCAAAGAATGGAACAAGCTGGAATCTGAAGCATTGAGTGTGGGCCAGGAACTGGTGGTTTCACAATAATTTTATATAACATGACGATAGAAGTTTTTGACAAAAAATTTGTCCCTTATATTACCGCAGCACAGATCGATGAACAGATCAAAAGGCTTGCGGCTGAGCTCAACAGGGATTATGCCGGTAAATGTCCCTTGTTTATTGCCATACTTAACGGCTCATTTATGTTTGCATCCGATCTTTTCAAAGAGCTTTCGATCGATGCGGAAATCTGTTTTATAAAACTGGCTTCTTACAAAGGCACCAAATCAACGGGCAACGTAATTACATCCATTGGCCTGGATGAGCCTTTGACCGACCGGCATGTGGTGATTGTGGAAGATATCGTGGATACAGGCAAAACGCTTCATGAGTTTTTACCACAGCTGTTCAACCAGCAGCCTGCATCTCTAAAGATTGCTGCCCTGCTGCACAAGCCTGAGGCGCTGGCATATCCTGTAAAAATTGATTATCTTGGCTTTAATGTGCCGAATAAGTTCCTGCTGGGCTATGGCCTTGATTTTGACGGCCTAGGCAGAAATTTAAGGGAAATATACCAGCTCACGGGAGAGTAGCAGGCAACAGAACAGGCACAAAAATTGTCTTGTAATTATACTTTAACCTTATTGAACGGTGCCTGTACGATTTTGCTATACCATTTTTTTTGCATGCATTTCCATGTTTGCCAATTCCCAGTATTATATCCGGGGAGAGGTGAAGGATGAAAAGAGCCAGCCATTACAAAACGTACGAATTGTTCAGCATTCTTCCCATATTCAATATTACTCAGGAGCATCCGGCGGGTTTGGTATCACATCCAAAATACTGAATGACTCACTTACTTTTAACCTTGAGGGGTATGAAAGCAGAACATTAAAGGTAAAAGCCGATGAATGGCAAACAGTCAGCCTCAAAGTACTGCCATCTGTGGCGAATAAGAACCGGCCAAGACTTATTTCCATCACGAAAGACCTGAAGCAGTCTGCCCGTTACAAATGGTTTGTGAGCAATGAAACGTATTTTCAGCTCGTGGAGAATGATTATGTCAATGCTTCTAAATTTCCCAATACAGGTTTTTCCCTCAACGTAAATAAAGCATCTTACAGCAATATCAGGCGGTTTATCAATATGGGAAGCGCCGTGCCTCCCGATGCGGTAAGAACGGAAGAATTGCTCAACTACTTTAACCTGCATTACCGGGAACCTGAAGGCGGGAATATTTTCAGGCTGGAATCACAGCTCAGTTCCTGTCCCTGGGATGAGGGCAAGCAGTTGCTGTTTGTCAATATCAATGCAAAAAAAATAGACCTGGATAAAGTGCCTCCGGGGAATTTTGTTTTCCTGATTGATGTATCTGGAAGTATGGATATGCCCAACAGGCTGCCCCTTTTAAAAGCCGCATTCCAGCTGTTTGTAAAAAACCTGCGCCCGGTGGATACGGTTTCCATTGTTACCTATGGCGGTGTGGTGGGAGTGCATATGCTGCCTACCAGCGGTGCTGAAAAAGAAAAGATCATCCAGTCGATAGAAGAACTCGATGCCAGTGGTGATACGCCCGGAGCCTCGGCCATTATTGCAGCTTACCAGGTGGCACACAGCACTTTTATCAAAGGTGGTAATAACAGGGTGATACTGGCAACAGACGGTGATTTTAATGTGGGCGCCAGTTCTGAAAAAGCGCTGGACGACCTGATCACAAAAGAAAAACAAGGTGGTGTTTTTTTAACCTGCCTGGGTGTGGGGATGGGAAATTTTAAAGATTCAAAACTGGAAACACTGGCAAAAAGGGGAAATGGCAACTATGCTTACCTCGATGATATCAAGGAAGCGGAGAAAGTGCTGGTCAAGGAGCTTACCCAAACATTTTACGGGGTGGCTGATAACGTATTTATGAATATGCAGTTCAATGCACGCTGGGTGAAAGATTACAGGCTGATTGGTTTCGACAATAAACGGGACGCTGTATCAGATACCACCATCGATATTGAAGGCGGGGAAGTGGGAAGCGGCAGCAGTGTGCTGGCCATGTTTGAAATTGTTCCAACAGATGAACGTGTTGCCGGCGGGGATATTACGGATGTGAATGGCATTGCAACACTTGCCCTGCGTTATAATTTATGCAGTGATACCGTTAATAAATACATGAACCAGGTATGCCCGTTGAACTTTACTGAGTTTAAAAACCTGGATAAAGAACTGCAGTTTGCAACAGCTGTAACCATGTTTGGACTAAAGGTGAAACAGTCCAGGTACATCAAAGAAGCTGAATGGGCCGATATTGTTGCCATTGCCCAAAATGCACTGAACCCGGCGGATTACCTGCAAACACAGTTCCTGGTGCTGGTTGAAAAAGCACAGAAAATATATAAGGGAAAAAAAGGGAAGCGGAAGAAAGATGACGATTAACTGAACATCTCCCTTACCTTATCAAAAAATGATTTTTCGTTTTTATCCGGCTTCGGCACAAAATTCTGGCTGTGCTGCATTTTCTCCAGCATCTGTTTTTCTTCTGCACTTACATGCTGCGGCGTCCATACATTCACCTGGATCAGCTGATCTCCTCTTTCATAACTGTTCACACTGGGAAACCCCTTGCCCTTAAGCCTGAAAATTTTACCGCTTTGTGTGCCTGCGGGTATCTTTATTTTAGCCCTGCCATCAATTGTGGGTACTTCCACTTGTATGCCGAAAACGGCATCCGGGATTGAAATATGCAGGTCGTAAGCCACGTTCAGTCCGTCGCGGTGCAATTGCGGGTGCGCTTCTTCTTCCACCAGCACTATCAAATCGCCGTTGCTGCCGCCGCGTTCACCGGCATTGCCTTTGCCGCTTACATTCAGCTGCATGCCTTCCTGTACGCCGGCCGGTATATCGATCGTTACTGTTTCTTCTCCATAAACCCTGCCTTCGCCTTTACAGGCCGTACATTTATGCGTTACGGTAGTGCCTTCGCCATTACAGGCAGGGCAGGTGGTAACGGTTTGCATCTGCCCCAGGAACGTATTCTGCACACGCCTTACCTGGCCATTGCCACCACAGGTGGTACAGGTAGCCACACTGTTTTTGTCTTTGGCTCCGCTGCCGCCACAGGCGCTGCAGCTTACATATTTCTTTACCTTGATGGTTTTAGTGGTGCCTTTGGCGATCTCTTCAAAATTCAGTTTAATTTTTACACGAAGGTTCGATCCTCTTACACCACGGCTTCTGCCACCGCTGCGGCTCCTGCCACCACCACCACCGCCAAAGAAACTGCCAAACGGACTGTCATCCCCAAAAATATCTCCAAACTGGCTGAAGATATCATCCATATTCATACCGCCGCCGCTGTATCCGCCACCGCCACGGCTGCCGGGGGCGAATGCCTGGTGACCGAAACGGTCGTACTGCGCCCTTTTATCCGCGTCACTCAGCACTTCATAGGCTTCTGCTGCTTCTTTAAATTTTTCCTCTGCGGCTTTGTCTCCCGGGTTACGGTCAGGGTGATATTGCATGGCCACTTTACGGTAAGCCTTTTTGATCTCATCCTGGGATGCGGTTTTGGAAACGCCTAATATTTCGTAAAAATCTTTTTTCATTTATCAGAAAAGTTGAAAAAGTTGATAAAGACGACGGGGTTAAAGCAGTGTGATCCTTTATCAACTGGTTAACCGGTTAACTCATTTACCCACCACCACCTTTGCAAAGCGGATGATCTTGTCGTGCAGGTAATACCCCTTTTCGGCCTCATCCACCACTTTGCCTGCTTTGTCTTCACCGGCGGGTAATTCAGCAATGGCTTCATGCTTTTCAACATCAAAATCGGTGTGGATGCTTTCCATGGCTTTAACACCTTTTGACTGCAGTTTAGCCCTGAGCTTATTAAACACCAGCGTTACACCTTCCTTGATCTGCTTTACATCTTCAGATGACTGCATTTGTTTTTCTGCTCTGTCGCAATCATCCAGTACTTCCAGTAATGCAGTTACAATATCACGGTTGGCAATTTTGGCAAACTCATCTTTTTCCTGGCGGGTGCGGCGCTTGAAATTTTCAAACTCTGCAAACAGGCGCAGGTACTTGTCTTTCTGCTCTTCCAGTTCGGCCTGCAGTTTTTCTCCTGCCTCCGATTCTACAGTATCATCCATATGGGTGTTGCCGGGCACATCTGCATCGGCATTAATATCCATGTTGTGTTCTCGTAATACAGTTTCTTTCTCTTCCATATTTTTTTGAAATTGGTTGCGAAGGTACAACAGACAAACAGTTTGCCAAGCTGTAAATACAGCCAAAATGACAATTAAACCTTTAAAATACGGTAATGAGGGAGCTGTGAAAGACGAAATTACTTGAGCACAAGGAAACGGACTGTTTCAATCAGCCGGCCTGTTTTGTCCCTTAACTGGTAATAATAAAATCCGCGGGAGAATTCGCTGGTAAGTTCCAGTACTATTTTTTGCGGGGGATTTTTAAGCTCATATACTTTTTTGCCGGTGAAGTTGTACACTTCAAAGGTCATAGACCGGTCGTATCCACTCACAAAATCAAAATTGATCACCGTGGTGGCGGGTATTGGATACAATTTTATCAGCTTTGGGTTACCGTCCCCGGTAGTTGATACCTTATTTTGTTGCGCAGCCGAAGTAAAATTTAATCCAATAATGCAAATAAGTATGTAAACAAATTGTTTCAATGAAGTAAAGTTAATGAAATACTTGGATTTTTAACTTTTACCCCCAAAAAAATGCCATTTTTTGTTAAATGTAGATTTTAGGGCAGGATTCTTTCATAAAAACGGCAAAAAACTAGTTTAATTGCCCCAGCACCTCGTTGATGGCCTCAAAATTTGGCACATCTCCCGCATTTTCAAGTACTTCTGCATACCGGGTAATGCCATTTTTGTCGATAACAAAGGCAGCTCTTTTAGAAACTCCTTTCATTTCCAGGATCCAGTCGTTATAAAGCGCCCCATAGGCTGTTGAAACCTCCTTGTTGAAATCGCTTAATAAAGGAAAATTATAGCCCTGGTCTTCCCTGAATTTGTGTAAGGTGAATACAGAGTCAACGGAAATACCCAGCACTTCGGCGTTGGTATTGCTGTAGCGGGCAATATCATCCCTTACCCCACAAAGCTCGGCCGTACAAACCCTGGTAAATGCCTGCGGGAAAAAAAGCAGTAATACGTTTTTGCCCCTCAAACTGCTGAGGGTTATTTTATTTTTGTTGCTGTCGAACAGTCCGAAATCAGGTGCGGCATTACCGGTTGTTATCATCTTTTTTTATTTTAAAGTAAACTTATAGTGGTATAACCAAACTGGTCTTGCTTTTGTTCAGTTTTTCCGGCAAAGCGGCGATAATTTCTTTTTTCATCGCATCAATCAGTCTTTTTTTGAGATGATCACGGTGGATCACGATACTTACTTCCCTTACCGGTTCGGGTTTTTTGAACTTGCGCAATAATTTTTTTTGCCGCACCGGCATGCCAATGGTGGCCAGCTCGGGTAAAATAGTGATGCCATCATAAATCTCCACCATCCGCCGCAGTGTTTCCAGGCTGCCGGCCTCGTATTCAAAATGGCTGCCTTCTGAACTTGCCTTGCGTAACTGGCAGAGGTTGGCAATTTGCGTGCGGAAACAATGCCCTTCTTCCAGCAGCCATAACTTATTGGGATCAATATCCTGGGGCAGTACATAGGTTTTTTTGTAGGCGGCATTTTTGGGAGAAATATAGGCCAGCATTTCCTCGTAAAAAAGCACGTCTTCCTTAATGCCGTTTTCATTGAGCGGGGTTACCAGTATGCCGGCATCTATGCGGCCTTCCCTGAGCCGGGAGATAATGATATCGGTGGTGAGCTCATTCACCACCAGTTTTATCTCGGGGTGTTTTTTGGTGAATGACGGAATGAACAGGGGCAGGAGGTAAGGGGCCAGTGTGGGTATAATCCCCACTTTGAGTTCGCCGGCCAGCGTGCCCTTGCGCAATTGCAGTACATCCAGCAGTTCGTCACGCTCCGCAATGATCTTGCGGGCATGGCTCACAATTTCTTTTCCGGCAGCCGTGGTTACAACGGGCATCTTGCTCCTGTCAAACAGCTTTACACCCAGTTCCTGCTCCAGTTTATGTATCTGCATGCTGAGTGTGGGCTGTGTTACAAAACAGGTGGCAGCAGCTTTTGCAAAATGCTGCCAGGCATCCACTGCCAGTACATATTCCAGCTGGGTAAAGGTCATTTGATAAGTTTTGTTTATGAAGCTGTGAAGTTAATCAGTTTTGATTATCATAAGCCAGGGGCTGACAGGTATCATATTCCCCAAACCGGAATAAAAATTTCTTTTAACCATTTTTTAAACCTGCTGGCATTAGATTTGCCGTCTTATTATACCAAAAGCAATTCAATGAAAAAACGCTTACCCTTATTGGCGCTCGCCTGTGTAATCATTACAAACAGTGAGGCGCAGATTTTTAAAGATGTATTAAACAAAGTAGTAAAAAAAGACTCTTCCGGTAAAACGGTCATCACTAACCCCATTAATACCGGCAAGGGGCTGAGCAATGATGATATAGTAAGCGGGCTGAAAGAGGCCCTGCGTGTGGGTACAGACAGCAGCAGTAAAAAGCTGGGTAAAATTGACGGGTATTTTGCAGATGCGGCGATAAAAATCCTGATGCCCGCTGAAGCACAAAAAGTGGAAAAAACACTGCGCAGTCTTGGTATGGGCAATCTTGTTGATAAAGCTGTTTTATCCATGAACCGTGCAGCGGAGGATGCTGCAAAAGGCGTGGGCAGTATTTTCTGGAATTCCATTAAACAAATGAGTATTTCCGATGGCCTGCAAATATTGCGGGGAAGTGATACAGCCGCCACGGCATATTTAAAAAAGACCACTACTACTGAGCTTACCAATAAGTTCCGTCCCGTGATCGACAGCTCGCTTAAAAAATTTGATGCCACTAAATACTGGGCCGATGTTTTCAATGCATATAATAAGGTGAGCCTGAAAAAAGTAAACCCTGACCTGGTGGGTTATGTAACCGATAAAGCTATGGGAGGGTTGTTTTACAATATCGCGTTGCAGGAACAGAAGATACGGAAGGATCCTGCTGCCCAGGTTACAGATATTCTTAAAAAAGTATTCGGAAAATAATTTACAGTTTACTGTTTGTATTCTCTGTCCGCCCGGCATCGCCGGGCGGACAGATTTTATTTTAAGGCATTCAGTCTGCCAGCACTTTTACCATAATATTTTTAAAATACACTTTACTTTTTGGATCATGCCCCTGCAGGGCAAATGTTCCGCTGCCCAATACCCGTCCAGCCATACCGCCTTCCCGTTTCAGGTCTGCCGGTTCTGTGTAATCCACCACGGTTTTATCATTGATCTTTATAATGATGTGCTTATCCTTTACAATGATATGTTCTGTGTACCATTCATTATCTTTTGCATACACTTCCTTTACATCCTGTATGGCGTATAAACTGCCGGTCCGGCGCCAGTCGGTATGTGAATTGTTTACCTGGGCTTCATAGCCTTTTGCCGGCCAGGAAGCCTGTTGAAACGCTGTATGAAAATAGATGCCGGAATTGGAGCCGGGCATTGTCATCACATCCGCTTTGAATTCAAAGTTTTTGAATTGATGCTGCTGAACCGGGCCATCATAAAAAAGATGCGCCACATCACCATTTACTGCAATGGCACCTTTCTCTACCCAGAATGTCTTGGCGTTGTCACCCACTTTCCATCCGTCCAGGGTTTTGCCATCAAATAACGAAACCCATCCTTTGCCACTATTTTGTTTCGATCCGGCGCAGGAAGCACAGCAAACGGCCATTACAAGTAAAAGATATTTCATAATATTTTTTTTACAGCGGATAAAGATAGCGGATTGTTCTATGCCAGCAGCATTACCCCGGTGTGCATTGTTGTGTCTTTACTTGCTGTCTTCACCCCGGCAAAGCAGCGTGGCAACTGGTTGATTTTTTATAAAAGCCACAGCATTCAGTTCTCTTGCCTTATTTTTGTATAAACCAACTATTATGACATACATAGTATCCATACACAATATTGTACGCTGGCTCATTCTTTTATTTGGCTTACTGGCAGTCATTAAAGCCGCCGGTGGTGTTGCAGGTAAAAAAAACTATACAGGCAGCGATAATAAATCCGGGCTGATGTTCATGATCTGGTGCGATATCCAGTTGCTGCTCGGGCTTGTATTGTATTTTGGCCGCGGATGGTTTGATACACTCAAAGCCGGAATGGGAGACATGATGAAAGTGCCCGTTAACCGTTTTTTTGGGATGGAACATGCACTGATGATGATCATCGCATGGATACTGGTGCATATGGGCCGCAGCATGGTAAAACGTGCCGGAACTGATGCGCAGAAACATAAACGCAGCCTTGTATTTTTCGGCATCGCATTATTGCTGATATTGGCTGCCATGCCATGGCCTTTCCGCGAAGCAATTGGCCGCCCCTGGTTCCCCCAGTTCTAAATAAACTATTATTCACTACTCACCATTCACCATTGACCATTTCCCCTTCACATCATGCCTGCTAAAAAGAAAAAAAATCAGCCCACGATCCTCATCACCAATGACGATGGCATTACAGCCCCCGGTATCAGAAATTTGGTGGAAGCGGTAAGAGGTCTCGGGCGTGTGGTGGTAGTGGCGCCCGATAAACCGCAAAGCGGTATGGGACACGCCATTACCATCGGTTTTCCTTTACGCATGAGCAAGGTGGATATTTTTGACGGGGTGGAAGCCTGGCAAACAAGCGGCACACCGGTTGACTGTGTAAAGCTGGCCGTGGATAAAGTGCTGCACCGCAAACCCGATATCTGCCTCAGCGGGATCAACCATGGCGCCAATCATTCTATCAGTGTTATTTACAGCGGCACCATGAGTGCTGCCATGGAAGCCAGTATCGAAAGCATTCCCAGTATTGGTTTTTCATTGCTGGATCACAGTATTGATGCTGATTTTACAGCCGCCCGTTTTTACGTGCATAAAATTGTAAGTGCGCTGCTGAATAAAAAACTCGACAGGCATTTACTGCTCAATGTAAATATCCCGGCAGTAAAACAGGAGCTGATAAAGGGAATCAAAATATGCAAACAGTCGTATGCCAAATACGAAGAGGATTTTGATGAGCGCAAGGATCCCAATGGGAAAAAATATTACTGGCTTACAGGCAAATTCTTAAATTTCGATAAAGGTAAAGACACCGATGTATGGGCGCTGGATCATAATTATGTAAGTGTGGTGCCCGTGCAGTTTGACCTTACCAATTACCAGCTGAAACAGCAATTGGAAAAAAATAACCCCTTTAAATGAGCAATAATATCTTCGGCAAAATCTTCGCCCCGGTACGTAAAGACAATTTTCTTTTTGGATTTATACTGGGCCTGATCGCTCCTTTTGGCGCATTCTTTATTTTTAAATCCCAAAAACTGGCACCGCTCAGTTATGGCGAAGCCCTGCAGTATATGATCGTGGAGCCCCAGCACCGCATGCTCACCATTGCTATCAGCCTTTGTTTGCTGGCCAACGCTGTATTGTTTACTTTATATATCAACGCACGTATCGACAAAACCGCCAAGGGAATTTTTGTTGCCACGTTGATTTACGGGCTCACTGCCCTGAGCCTGAAAACTTTTGGGTGAGGGTTTTATACCGCTGAGGGTTACCCATTTTTTACTTAAAAATCTAACTGGAATAAAATGAAAATTGCAGCAAGTCTCTTTTTGTTCATGAATTGCTTCGGGGTAGCCTGTGCACAATCCCAGCTGGTGCAAAAACTGAGCGATTCGGGAGACAGCGCTTATTTACAAAAAAATTACGGCCTCGCCATTGATTATTACGGAGCTGCAGCCAAAATCGTTACGCCTGTTTTTGCAAGAGCGTCTTTTTATTATAATATCGCCTGCTGTTACGGTTTGCAAAAGAACAATGCCGGCGCATGGAATTATCTCGACAGTGCCGCTAAATACGGCTACAGCGATTATGTTCATATGACCGAAGACGGAGACCTGAATGCGCTGCATACGGATAAAAAAAGATGGGGCCAGGTAGAAAAGAAAGCGAAACAGGCAAAAGCAGCACTGATGAACCCCCAGGCAGCAAAGCTGGTAACAGAAGATATCCATCATTTCTGGGAAGCTTATGATGCCGTGCAAAAAGATACGTCCCATGCAGTGGACATTTACAACAGGCTGTATTTTGGCAAAGCCACCCCGGGCCTGCGTGATTACTTCAGCTCCCGCATTTATTCAGCAGAAGCATTTGTAGCCAACCAAAAAAGAAAAAAACAATTCTACCCGGCCATACGTAACAATACACTGCAGGTGGACGCATTTAAAAAGCAGATGCGTGCATCTTTTGTGAAGTTCAAAACAATTTACCCGGATGCCCTTTTCCCGAATGTATATTTTGTGATAGGGCGGTGGACCAGCGCCGGAACTGTTTCTTCCAATGGCCTGCTGATAGGTACCGACATGCTCAGTAAAAGCGAGCAGGTGCCGCTGGCAGAACTCAATTTATGGGAAAGGAATAATTACAAGTCAATAGAAAACCTTCCATATATAGTGGCGCACGAACTGATCCATTATGAGCAGGGTAAAATGGCGCATGACACCACTACCTTATCGGCCTGTATCCGGGAAGGCATGGCCGATTTTATCGGAGAACTTATTTCTGGTAAAAACAGCAACCCACGTTTGCATGAATTTGCCAAAGGCAAAGAAAAAACGATATGGGCTGAATTTGAAAGGGACATGTATCTTAACCGGCCGGATAACTGGATCGCCAACAGCTCCCAGGAAAGACCCGATCACCCGGCAGATCTCGGTTATTGGATCGGCTACCAGGTCTGTAAGGCATACTATGAAACACTCAACGATCCAAAAAAGGCAGTTTATGATATGCTGCATATAAAAGATTACAGGCAATTTTTGCAACAGAGCAGGTATGCAGAAAAACTGCAGCAACTGCAATAAAATTAAAAGCACCGGTTAAGGTGCTTTCTTAATTACATCATGGAGGGTTCGTCTGCACTGGGCCCGTATACACCGGGTATGGGAATATTCAGCAATCGCAAATAAACACCCAGCTGTGCACGGTGGTGTATCAGCTGCCCGAACGAGTGACGGATAATATCATACTTGCTCATGGTAAAAAAAACAGTTTCCCCGTTTCGCATGGTCCAGCTTTCATCCAGTACTTTATCGCTGTTTGCAGATAATGTACTGATGGCTTCAGCAGCTTTTTCTTCAAAATAAGCCACCAGTTCATTGCCGCCATTACAGTCTTTGGGATTGTAGGGTGCCGTGGCAAAATCCAGTTCACTGGTAGTGAGTGCAGTGGCGATCCAGCCGGGAATTTCGGCCACATGTGTTGCCAGTGCTTTTAGTGCCATACTTTTTTCATGAGGTTTCCATCCGCCCTTGTCAGCAGGCACCAGCGCCAGCATTTTTTTTGTTCCAATACTTTCCTGTTCCAGTTCTTTTACAAAAGATTCAATAAAGGTCATCATACTTTTTTGTTTTAGTAAGTCAAAGCTAAAACCCGTGTATGACAGCCCTATGTCAGCAGTGCTCAGAATTATTTTAATTTTTTTAGAATGGCGTTGGCAATTTCTTTTACTCTTTTTTTAATTGCAGGCGGACTGATAATGGCCGCTCCTTCATCGCCAAACATCATGTACCAGCGGGCAAAGCCTTCGGGGGAGCTGGTGAGGAAGGTCATTTCAATGCTGTTGCCCGTTTCTTTTTCAGAAACAAAACCATTGTAGTATTTCTGATCGCCCAGGTATTTTACGATGCTTTTATCAATTACCATCACCACTTTATGCAATTGCCTTTCTTTTTTGGTAACCTGGTTAAGATACGTGGTAAGTGAAGGATGTTTTTTTTGAAAGGCTGCATCGGTAACCTGCAGCTGCCTGATCCGGTCGATCCTGAAATTCCTGTAATCCTTCCGCAGCTGGCAATAGGCAATCATATACCAGTTTCCCGCCATGAAGAATACACCTACAGGTTCCACCTGCCGCCGGGTGGTTTCGTTGCTGCCGATGGCAGAATAAGTCATACTGATCACAAGGCTTTGTACAATGCTGTCCAGTATCTCCTGCAGGTAATTGGTTTCCTTCTCCCTTCGGGGCAGGTATTGGTTTTCAAGTACAGCAATATGTTCCTGCAGGTTTTCAATATCATCTTTTTCGCTGCTGCGCAGGATGGCTTTTATTTTATACAGGGCCGACTGGTACACAGCAAAGGTCTTTTTATCCGTAAGTTTTTCCACCAGTTTTTCTGCGGTTAAAAAAGCCCGGGCTTCCTCCACTGTAAACATTACAGGTGGCAGCCGGTAACCCTCTGCAATGGAATAACCCACACCGGCTTCTCCAATAATGGGCACACCGGCTTCATCGAGCGTATTGATATCCCGGTAAACGGTACGCAGGCTGATGGCAAACCTGTTTGCAATATCCTGCGCCTTTACAATTTTTTTTGACTGCAGCTGTATCAATATCGCTGCGATGCGGTCAATACGGTTCATACTCTTGCAAAGTATCAAAAATAATGACACACAAAAACAGGGAAGGGCCGATGTTTAAAATCTTTATGGGATGAGGATTGGTCAACCAACGAATGCCAGGGGTAGTGCATGATGCATTTTGTGTATTGCAGCACAATAAAAGAAAATGGAAAGAATACCGGTCCATCGGTCCCGGTATTCTTATGCATGAAAAGGGAAACTATCTTACGGTACGCACGCTGCGGTAATTGCCGCCGGCTGCCTGCTGGATGGAAATGGAACGTGAACATGAAGCCAGGAAAAGTACCACGAGTGCAAGTGTAATAATGTTTTTCATAATTGAGATTTTAGCGGATTAAAAACAATATAAAGGTAGTTTGGATAGCTGCCTGACGCCAGCGCAAAACTGCCCGATTTTTCAGCGTATTTATCCCTGTGGCAAATACGGATGCCGGTTTTAAACCGCTGAATGCCAGCTTTTATAAAAAAATGCCCCGGCAGCGAAGGGTTTTTAAAAATTTGTCTTATAATTAGAATACCCAACATTGAACCCAACCATCTTTAAACAGACTGTATGCAAAAAAACAAATTCGTATTCACCCTTTTTTTATCCCTGGCGGTCATTCTTTTCCAGTTTTGCAGTAAAAAAGACAGCACGGGCAGCAGCGGAACCACCACCACAACGGTTGTAACGCCTAACCTTTCGGCAACCGCATTCAACTATAATGTTACTTACCCGGCACATATTCAAACTGCGCTTGCAGGAAATGATAACACACCGGCCGACAATCCCATTACAAATGACGGTGCCACCCTGGGCCGGGTGTTGTTTTACGACAAACACCTTTCAAAGAACAATACCATCAGTTGTGCCAGTTGTCATAAACAGGCCAGTTCATTCACCGACAATGCGCAATTCAGCAAGGGTTTTGAAAACGGGCTGACATCAAAGAATTCAATGCCTGTACTGAACCTGCGTTTTTATAAAAGCGGGAAAATGTTTTGGGATGAACGTTCAGAGTCGGTAGAGAAGCAGGCACTCCAGCCCATCCAGAATACCGTGGAGATGGGGCTCACACTAGCGGAACTCGAAAGCAAGGTGAAAGCACTCAGCTATTATCCTTCATTGTTTCAAAAAGCTTTTGGAAGCACCACCATCGATTCAGTAAGAATCGCGAAAGCCCTGGCACAGTTCATGCGTTCGATCGTAACATTCCAGAGCAAGTACGACCAGGTGAAGCAGGGACTTGCCAGTTTTACCCCGCAGGAAGCGGCAGGTGAACAGTTGTTTTTAAATGTACCGCCCGGTGGTAACAGCTGCGCCGGTTGTCATACACCACCCATGTTCCTTACATCGGCCCCGGCAGCACCTTTTGCTTTTCCGCTGGAAGCGGGCATCAACGGGCAAAACAGGTTCAAGTCTTCCAGCTTAAGAAATATCGCTTCAACGGCGCCCTATTTTCACAGCGGCAATATTCCGAATCTTACAAGGTTACTGAGTGGCGGACCGGTGGGAGCACCCGATCATATTCCAGCACATACAGTGCCGCCAGCCGACGTGGCCAATGTGATGGCTTTTTTAAACACACTTTCTGATAACAGCGTTACAACCGACATAAAGTTTTCAGATCCGTTTCAATAGTGGCTTTTTAAACAGTGATTCCGCACCCGTTAGCCCCTGGTTAGCGGGTTTTTTGTGCCGTTTGCCAAATAAAAAGCCGGGCTGCATTGGCAGCCCGGCCGGAATATCCAGGTTTGGTTTAAATATCTTTTTCAGCAATGAATGCACCCGCAGCCGTAAACGTGGCCTGCTTGCGCTGGCTGCCAATAAAGAATTTTACTTTATAGGTATTACCATCTTCTTTTTCCCATTCAATTTGTCCGCTGGCGGTTGGATACTTGCTGTTGAAGGTTGTCATTACAGCCGCAGGCACTTGTGATGCAGGAATGCTAACGGATGATGATACGGGTGTATCGTCGGTTGATTTGGAACAGGTGCTGCTCATGGCGATGGTACTGATCAGGAGCATAAATAATAACTTCTTCATGGTATGTTGTTTTAGGTGAATGATGATAACACCGTAAAACTAATCCGCCACGGTAACTATGCAAATCCAAGCTTGCTGAACAGGGATTTTTTGCACCTGAACGGGCAATATTCCACCCGACGAAGGGCTAATTATACAGCCTAATGTCTTTTGATAAAAGTGATATGCACCATCTTGGGTAAGGGCTGCATGCAAAAGCAAATAAAATCTCTATCAGTCGGTTCATAACAAACGGCTACCTGGAGCCCGGCAACTTTAAAATCGTCCGGCAAATTATCCGGGTATTTAAAAGCGGTGATATTATCAGAAGCAACGTATAAATGCCAGCCGGTACCATCAGCTGCGGGATCGCCGCCCCAGCGCACGACTGCATCGGTGCAGATTTCTTTTTTGCTTGTATTCACTTTTTTACAAGAAGCTGCAGTAATGGCCGCCAGCGCTATAATAAAGAGTGTCTTTTTCATACAAGGCTGACAAGGAGCTGCTGTATAACGTTGCGCCGGGGCTATATTTTTTATGGCTCCACATTTTTTTCAATCTTTCAATGCAATTATTAAAGAAGTAATGCACAACCGGGCTGTTAATATCCACCCTGCTTGCACCGGCAGGAAAATATGTGTATTTTATATGCATGAAGAAACTATTGCTCCTGCACCTGGCATGCTGTTGCTATGCGATGGCTGCTGCACAAACACCCAAAACTGAATTATACGACCTGGTAAGGAAGCTGCTGTACGACAGTACAGGCTATGAGAATGTGGGTGACTGGGCCGTGGGCAATCCCAAAAAATTCCCGGTTAAATGGAAGGAAGACCGTGTGATCATGAGCGAGGATACCAGTATTAATTTTTACCGTACTGGTACGGTGGACATCACCGTTAACGGCCGCAGTTTTATGCAGAATGGTCAGCCGGTAAAATGGAATATCATGCTTAAAGGGCCCAGGATGGGCTATACATCTTTCAGTATCATCAGCTCGCCCGGCAGCGAAATGAAACCCATATTTAATATTGACAGTGTTTTCGGGAAGAAAAATTTTAAGGCAAAGCTGCTGAAGAGCTGTGATGGCAAAGCGCTGTCAGGTTATTATTACTATGAACTCAAACTGCCTAAAAAAGATATCGCCTTCATCAAGGTCAGCTGGCTCTCACTGAATGGGAATACGGCCATGCGGATCGACTGTTATGATAACTGGAGCAGGTATGCTGTAAAGCTGGATTGTCCCAAATAAGATCAATGCTCCGGAAGGGTGGTTTCATAATCCTTGTTCAGCCCATCATAAAATGTTTTTAAACGGATGGAGTCACGGCGGCGGAGGTCACCCAATTGAGAAGCCAGGGTTTCCTGTTTTCCAAGTATATATTTCTCCGCTTCTTCGTCAGTAGGGTTGGTTGCTATAAAAGTATTCACCTCATCCAGGAATTTATTCATTATGGGCTTTATTTCCTTTATTTGAGCCACGGTAACATCAATGGTGGAAAAAACCCGCTCATCCGCATCGTTTTCCTTTTTGATATTTTCCATGTTTCCCATGGTAACATCAATCTCGTGGTTAATGTTGTTTCGTAAAACATCCATATCTGCAGCAGTTCCCAGCTGCTTCATTGCTTTTGAAAAAATGCCCTTGTTTTGCACATAAGAAGTCCAGGCCTTGATAGTGGCAGCTTTTTTCTTTTCAAAATCGTCGTTTTTGTTAAACCCAAAATAATAAATCAGCGCTGCTGCCACAACAGGGGTTAATACACCGATCATGATATTCTTGATTGTATGGCCGGCAGAAGACCCGGGGCTGCTGGTTTTTTCCATCCTGATTTTTTTACTAAAATAAAAAAATGCCTGATTTGGTACGATTATTTTTTTAACAGCAGTGCATGAAATTTCCGGATCTCTTCTTTTTCCTGCATAGTCAGGCTGTCATTCTGCTGGTATTTGCTTTGGAGAAAAAGTACCCGCTTATGCGCCGGGTAACGTTCGAGTATTTCATGCAGCAGGATACCGGTGGCTGTATCTTTTGGCGGCGGGGCTGCATTGATCGTGGGCTTTGACCGTTCTCTTGTGGGCTTTTTTAAGATGATGGCCTGCAGGGTGGCGATCTTGCCGGGAGCTATTCCGTGACTGCGCTGTACTTTATCCAGCAGGCCTTCCAGTTGTTTTTTGCTGAGGCCGCCGCGGTTGCAGTATTGCTGGTAAAGGCTTTCCACAAACGAAGAACCCGGCTGCAGTGTTTTCATTTCAGTGAGTATTGCCAGCAAAACATCGGGAGCAGCCATGTGATAAAACTAAGCAAATATTTATGAACCGGGGCAGAAGAGGAAAGAAAGAAGCCACCCGGCAGGCGGCTTCTTTTTAAAATCATCAGGCTCTTTCTGATTTTACCAGCACGCCTGCCGCGGTGAATGTGGCTTCCCAGGCAACACCATTCAGCATAAAGTGCGCCCTCCAGTTTCCATTGCTGCGCAGTTTCCATTGTTGTACAGGCGTATTGCCAAAATTTGCATTGAATGCTGCCTGTACTGCTGCCGGTGGTGCTGCATTAACAGATGCACGGATAGCAGCCGCATTACGGCATTTTACGGTACTGGCATTTGTAACTGTGGTGAACGCTGCAACGGTAAGAGCTGCAAAAACAAAGAATGTTTTTTTCATGATCATTGGAATTAAATTGGTGAATATGATTAACAGCCCAAAACTATCCGCTGTGCCGGTTTACCCGAAATAAAAGTAAATGAACAGGAAAAAAATGAAGCTGAACGGGAGTTGAAACTAAAACTGCGGTTGATGGCAGCATAACTTTTATGGGCAGCCGCATTTAGACAAGCGCCGCTTTTATTTATTTTCTTTTTCACCTGACCTTTTTTACAAAGCGACGAATGACAAGTATTGCAACTGTAAATACGCACAAGTGCTTTCACGAAAATTATGCACACAGTTATTTAATACTTTCTGCCAGCGCATTCCATTTGACCGCGGCTGCATTCCACCTGGTTTTATCACTTTCACTGGCGGCTGTGGCCTTTTTGTACAGTGCAATATCAGCGAGATAACCTGCGGCTTTTTTATACTGCGCCTTGTCTTTATCGCTGAGCACAGTTTGAGTGGCAAAAATCGCCGCGGCTTTTTCATAAGGTTCGCCGGCGGCATCCAGGGCTTTAGCATACTGCAGACCCAATTGTTTTTTCTTTATGGCGTCTGTTGTTTTATCTTTTTCGTCATTGATGGTAACGGCTTTGTTGATGAAGTAGTCGCCCATGTACAAAAAGGGGTTCACATAACCGGGCTTTGCAGCGGCCGCTTTTTGAAAGGCGGCAACCATCGTGCTTTCCAGTTGCTGTATGCCCGCATCATCCTGTATTTTTTGAAGTCGTTTAGTTAGTTCATCATAGATGATTTCACCCAGGATCTCGTTGGCCTTGAAGTTTCCGGGATCGTCTTTCAGCAAGGCTTGCACAGCCGTATACTGGTTATCGAACCCGGTTACAGTACCAACGGTAAAATCCACTTTGTCAAAAGAAAAATATTCACTGGAAGGATACATGGTTTTGCCCAACGACTTGTATTTTTCAAACAGGGTATAATTTTTCTGTGTAAAGTAATAACTCACCAGGTAACGGTACACCGATTCATATCCCTCGCCTTTCATGCCCGCATCAGCCAGCCTGCTGTACCAGGAAACTGCGGCATCTTTATTGCCACTGTTCTCTGCGATGATCCCGGCCAGTACCAGCACATTGGTATCGATCACCGCATTGAGGAGTTTTTGCTGAATCAGCAGGTCGGAATATTTGACTGCCCTGCTGATTTTATTAAATGCCGTATTCCATTTTTTCTGGCTGTAATCGGTATAACCAATGCTGTAATAAACGGTGTACAGGTTCACCGGCCCGTTCTGGTACAGCGCATCACTCAGTAACGGCATGGCAGCATCTTTCTCTTTATATTTTGTGAAAGCCGCATCAGCTTCTGCAGCCAGGGTTTCAGCCTGTGCCGGGTCAGCTTTGATGGCATTGGAAGCCAGTGTGCTGTACACCGCTGTTTTGAGTATATAGGCTTCAGGTTTGGCGGTGAAGGCTGCATCCTGCATGGCCTTGTCAATATCAGTTTTAGCTTTACTGTACTGCTGCAGCAGGCAACTGTTCTTAATTTCCTGCAGGGTTTGTGCATCGGCATGGAGCGAAAACATCAACAAGGATAAAACGATTATTTTCATACCTGAACTTTTATTTAAAAGTACAAATTGATGCAGCAATGCCAATACCGCATGGAGGGTATTCTGTATGGAACCGCTGCATGCAAACGTTTTTGAATTTCCTGGTGGAACAGAAAATTTTAGCAGGAGAGGACAGCAGCCGGCAGTAAAAATTTTATGACGGAGGATTATGCAGTATCTTTTTTACCAGGTTCTTCCGTTTTTTTGATCTCTTCTTCCCGTACAATAGTGCCCATCATGGCGAGCGTTCTCTGGGTGTTTTCAATGCTTTGCATTGATAGTTCCTTTGAGATTTTATAAAACTGGTCAAAGTCTTCCCTTTTTATTACAGGCGGCGTATTGGGTCCTGTTGACGTAAAGTATGTATTGTTCATGGCCAGCAATACCGAATTCAGGTTGGTAAGGTCAATGAACCAATTGGTGAATGCGGCCTCAAGCCTTGCAAAACCAATCCTGCTGTTCTGCAGTTCAAGCGGAGGTTTTACCAGGAAGAAAACAAGCAGGTCCAGTGTGCCCAGTCCGCCAAAAACGATCGATAGTAAATTCTTTTCTTTTACAAATGCAAATACGATCGAAGTCAGTATCATTACAACACCCGTGATAAAAGCGATCCAGTACATCCACATGGCTCCCTTGTAACCGGTTTCAATCTGGTCAAGCGAAGTTTTGATTGAATCTTTAAACCTGTTGGCCAGTGCCATTGTATTATTGAGACTTTCTTGTCCCAGCGCAACCTGGGAGGAGAGGGATTGTAAAATATAAGCCCTTGATTCAGGAAGGGTGATTCCTTTTTCCTTCAGCATGCCGTCAGGGTCTTTTGAAAATTCTTTTTTGAATTCCCTGTTATGAAGCAGTATGTAAAACAGCTCACTGACCCTCATGGTTTCTTCCTGGAATAGTTGTGTATGGTCCATAAGAAAGGTTTTAGGTTTAGTTGGAATTTGCTCGGGCAACTAAAAGTAGTAATAATTATTATATATCCTGGCAGTTTTTTTCTGCAACCTGCCGGGATTCCTGGAGAAAATTCCGGGTAGTGAATTCCCGTCTGGTGTCCTCACCTGCCAGAGAAAAAGTCTACCTGTTGACACACTTTTTTTATAAGAACCACTGTATAAAAACATTCCTAGTTAAGTCCTTTGCCCGGTTCTGCGACCAACACCCCGTTTCCTGCGACGTAATGGCAATACCCGTTTTAAACACTGCAGATCATTTTCCATCTTATATACATTGAATCACTTTTAAAATTTACAATCATGAAAAAGATTTTTACACTGGTAATTTTAACCACAGCAACTTTCAGTTTTACGTCAGCACAGCCTTACGGGCAGAAAAATGACGGTTTCAAAGAAGACAAAAAACCAGGCAATGACTTTGATGGCCGCAATGGATTTGATAAGAGTAAAACGGCTGGTTACAAAGACAGCTACTTTATCTACAAACAAAAGGTTGAGCAGGTTAACCGGGAGTTTGACAGGAAGATCGCTGAAGTAAAACACAGCTGGCGCCTGAACGGCAGGGAAAAAGAAGGGCAGATACGTTTTTTGCAAATGCAAAGGCAAAATGCACTCGATAAACTGCAGTATGACTTTGAGAAAAGCAACAGGCAATATAAAGAAAGGGAGCACGGGCATAATGAACATTGGTAAAATACCAATGGGGTAGTGAAAAAGGAAGCATGAATAAAGGCTGTTACATGCAGCCTTTATTTTTTGCTGCTGGCTGAAAACCATGCGGCGCCGGAAAATAAATTTGCAGCAGTTACGTTATGCTGTATCAACCTCCCTGTCCTGACAGTGCAGCGGGTGGTTACCAACGAAGCAGAAATGTTTTGCCTGTATTAAAGGGTTACTTGTTAACAACTTAAATCCGTTTACTGAAATGAAAAAACTATTGCTACTTTTTGCCATTGCTTTTATTGTAACAAATGCCGGCGCCCAGGTAAAGACAGTGTTTAATGCCAATATGATCTATACCGTACCTGCCGGCTGGTATATGAAAGATTCTTCCCTCACAAAGATCACGCTGCGTAAAACCGGGGATGATTACAGCCGCATAGAAATTACAGTGAACCAATACCCGGATAAAGACCTTACCAGATATATGGCGCTGGATAAAATGAAATTTTCACCCGACCCGCATGTACGCACCATACTGCCTGATGCAAAGCTGGGAAACTATATGTACAAAAAAGTAAAATACTTTACCAATAACAAGGTGGTGAAAGCCGATACCGAATTAAACTATGCCACCCTGGGCAGGCTCAAAAACCCCCTGCCCGGTGTTAACAATGCACTGGTACAACTGGTAGTTATCTGCAGTAAGGCACAGGAAACCGAAATGAGTAAAACAGCGGATGCGCTGGCTGCATCCATGGTATATTGATATTGGTTTTTATCCGGGCACAGCACAGGATATACACTACCATCGTTACAGCAACGGTTTTCACGCCGGGATAAAAGCTGCGAATGCAAGGAACCAAATAGATGAGCTTACTGTCTTCCGGTCTTTTACTTAAATTTTTCAAGGTCGAGGTATATAAGACCCCCAAATATGACCATCCGGGTCTTCCAGATTTCTCAGCTGCATAAAGCCTTCATCCACCATGGGTGTTGGTTCGTTTCCCCCGGCCTTTAAACCATTTTCCATCATCTCATTTACTTTGGCAAGGCTTTCTGCCAAAAGGGTAAAACTGGCAATGCTGTTTTGTGAAGTGTCAGGAAGCGTCTTGGCATTCCCGGATCTGAACATGTCGTACGACTGTAACATTACTGAAACCTGGTCGCCCCAGGTCATGCATTTTGCTCATCAAAACAAAACAAGGGATTCACAGCAAAGCCCAATTGCCTGTAAAACTCCATGGATACATTTACATCTTTTACGGGTAAGTTGATAAAAATCTGTTTCATCATGGTGCAGTTGTAACCTTTTTCAAAGTAAAGATTTTAATGGATCATACCCGGTGGCTCATCCGGCAATTTTAAGGGCATTTCCGTCAAAATTGGTAAGGAGGCTTTTCTGCCTGGCTTGAATCGATACAATGGGCACAGATACGGTGGCTGCATTTTTTGGCTGCATCGCTCATTTAGCTGTGAGAAAGATAATTCCGTTTCGTATGTCATAACCCGGGCGGGGGTATTGTCTTTAATCCGTGGTGCTGGGTATTTTTAAAAAACCAGGAGATATTATTTTTACATAAAAAGATGCAAATGCGCCCGGTTCTTCCTTTTATACTGCTCTTGGTTGCAGGTGATGCTCTGTATGCACAAAAAACAAAAACCACCACGAAGCCGGCCACTGTCGACACGGTGATCCTGCAGCCGGTAAAAGACAGCCTCCTCATACCCTTTGAACCTTACGAAACCAATTACAAAAAATCCCTGGAATTGGCCAAAGGCTCTAAAGAACGAACCGCAATATTCAAAACATACAACGACGCATTGTTTGCCAGCGCTCTTACAACAGATCAGAAGAAAGCATTGCTGCGGCAAAAAATTGAACAGTATATCCAGATCGATTTTTACAGTTTATATGAATACTTCCTGTTGGTATCAAAAGAAAAAGAGAATGCAAAGCCGCTGTTATTTATCAACGTTTTCAGGAGCACCGCCACTTCGCAGCAATGGAGTGCCCTTACCGAATACATGAAATATGCAACAGAGTCTGCACAGTTAACTGAATACAACCAAACCACCGGGCAAACTGAGCAATTAAAGCGGCCGTCAAACTGGCCTGCCGGATTACCCTATCCCGGTTATGGATGGGGTAAATACCTCAGCACCGATGATGTGGCCACGCCCGTTTCCATGCAATACCATCTTCCGGCGGCAGAACGGTACCGGATCATCAGCCAGTACAAAAAAGAAGGTAAAAAGATATCGCCCGATGACCAGGCCTGGTGTACTGTTTACGAGCTGAATGCCGCAGCGGAAAGAGCCACTGCAGCACCCGGCCGGGTAAAAAGCAACGGGGCGGATCAGCCGGGTATCACCCGGCTGATCCACCTGGTTGGACATTATTATTATTATAACAGTGCATCGCAGTTCGATTGCACCACCTGCAAGGTAACCAGTTATACAAGCATGGATGAGATCGTGCTGACCTGTAAATATGGTAATACAAAAAAAGCCACCTTCGATGAACTGGTAAACAATAAAGGTATTTTCGGCTTCCATCCTGCACAGCTTGCACTTCGTCAATGCAAGGCCTGCAATGGCAACGGTGTGGTGAAAAGTTCATTCAGCCACACCAACGATTACCAGTATACACTCGGAAAAAAAATAACTTATACCAGTACCACCATCACCAATTGCATAAAATGTGGCGGATCAGGCTACATAGAAGAGCGGTTTTGATACACTGCACTGCCAGTAACCAGGCAGTTTATGTAAAGGCAGGTTAAGAAAATAAGTATGGATCTTATTTCTCCGGCATAGTAAGGAATGATAAACTTAAAACGCCGCCTGGTATTTTACCAACGATGCTATGGTTTTATGGCTGCTGTAATTGCAGTAATAATTTGAAATGGCGGGTATGAATTGATACCATGGGCACAGGTACACCGGGCATCATTGCTTCCAGTATACCTGTGCCGGTTGGTAACTCCTGTTTTTAATAATAGAATTCGTATAACTCCAGGAACTCTCTCAGTCTTTTTCCAAAATAATAATCAGTGGATTCCAGCTTATTGCTGAATGACGCCGGTTTGTCATTTTGCTTTAACATTTTGTATGCATAAGCCGTTCCCTCGTCCAGCTTTACTAAAAAGGCTTTCAGGTCTGCCCGCAGTTTGGCTTCATTGTTAAAGAAATTTTCCCATTTAAAATATTCCTTCACCCAATGTTTTCTTGCGGGGTAAGCGGATGCGGTATAGCCCGATGATCTCATCCAGGAATCATATTCACTGGCGGCTATCGCAAATGCTTTAATGGCATCCATACATGCAACGGATGACATGTAGCTGTATTTGTCCATGTCGTCAAAGGCCTTTTTTAATTTCTTCACCTTTTCCACCACCACCCTCGTCATTTCCTTAAATTTCTTTTCTTCTGCACGGTCTTCTGCGCTTCCGGCCTCTGGTGCCGGTTTAGTGCTTGCCACGGTGGCATTGGGGGAAGCATTGCCGCTGCTGCCGAGGGTTACCCTGCAGCTGGTGCCATTGGCATCTGCCGCGTATTCAATATCAGCTCCTGTTTTGGGAGCAAACCTGGAAGTTTTAAGTTGCTCTACATAGTTATAAACCTCCAGCGGGTCCACCCGCGTGAGCAGGAATGTGGTATCATTCAGAAATCTAACAGTCTCTCCGGATCCCTGGTAGGTGTCGGCTGAAAAACCCAACTTGATCTCTTTGGCAAGTTCTGCGGCACTTTTTTTCGTATTCAGGGTGATCAGCATTATTTTTTGCGGGTATTTCTTTTTACCGCCCGACATGGTGAAGGGCATTTTGTACACAGTGGGCAGCAGCAATTCTCCTTTTTTGGTAAGCCTTGCATCACACAGGATAAAACTCTGGTTGTCTATTGAAAAATTGAACGGCTCGTTTGCCGGAGAAAAACTATTGTCCCAGCTACCGTCTTCATTCAGTTTTACCAGCTGCAGGGTTCTGTATTCATTGGGTTTGGGGCCATAACCTATCCGGAAAATGAACATTTTTTTATCGGGCGTGGTAATTATTTTTTCTGTACTGGGAATGCCTTCTGTTGGTAACACCACGTAACCTGTTCCATTTCCAAAAGCCTGATCGGGTTTCCAGTTGGGAAGGTAGCGTGCCACCACAGTTTTCCTGTAAATAGCATAATAGGTTTTTGGGTCTGAGGCGAACCTCATACCACAGGCAACCCACCTGCCTGCGCTGTCGGAAGTGATATCGCCCAGGTAAAATTTTTCTGTTTTGTTTTCCTTTTCTATGCGGTACTTAAATGTTCCTGCCTCACCAAAGCTGCTGTCGGCCATGCCATTTTTCAGGTAGCGCTGAAACAAAAAGCCGTCGTTGTCATTTGCATTATAGGCGGTGCCGGCAAACAGCAGTTTCCCGTCTTTTTGCATTCTCAGTTTTGGCAGGCCATTCCAGTAGCTTTCCGCAAATAGAAGAATGCCCCGGTTGCCAAAACTGCTGTCGATGGTTCCTTTTGTGGTAACTTTTATCACATACCGGGTAAAGCTGTAGTTTTTATAATTGCTGCCGCTTACCAAAAAATTCCCGTCCGGCAGGTATTGAATGGCTTCTGCAAAATTGGAGGATTCATCTATTGCATAGGTAAAAAGGCCTTTGCTGCCAAAACTGCTGTCTGGAAGTCCGTTAGTAAAAAACCGGACCACCATCAGCATCCTTCTGCCGTTCTGCATGATGTCTCCGGCAACAGCAAGTTTGCCGTTTTTTTGTTTGACCGCATCATTGGTTCTGAGAACGTTGCCATTAAAGCCAAAGCTTATATAATCCTGGGCCTTTGCAAACAGGCTGGCAAAAGCAAATAAAAACAGCAAGGTGAATCGCATGGTATTTTTTATTCTAAAATAATGGCAGCCCTGCTTTAAAGCAATACCCTGTTAACGGTATTTAACCCGCAGACCGCTTCAGTGCCCAATTTTATTGCAATGAAGATTTTATAAAGCGGGAGCAGCAAATAACCGGCGCAATGTCCTCAGGGAACAAACCAACATAAACGAAAATACCCATTGAAGGGTAGAGCTTTTAAATATACTAATCACGAACTTTAAGCATAAATAAAATACATGAAACGGATATTGATAGCAGTGGCCTGCCTCAGTCTTTCTGCAGCCCTTTTTGGCCAGCGCAACCGGTTTACCGAAGCGGTGAAATACAACGATTTCATTGTGGGGCAACAATCCCAGATTGGAAAAACGATACAGGCATTTAACGATGCATGCACTAATACCAGCGATACAGCAGTTTTGCACGGCAAGCGCAGGGATATTATAAACCAGGCAAACCAATCGTATAAACAACTGCAGCAGACAGAACCTTTTAAGGGAGATACTTCACTGATTAAACATGCAATGGCATTATTTTTATTTTATGCAAAAACGGCTGCCAATGAATACCGCCAGATGCTGGATGTGATATTCAGCAAAAGCGGCACCGGGCAGCAAAAGAATGAACAGTTGCAGGTGCTTTTAGATACCGTGACAACACAGGAAAAGCTGTGGGATACCAATTTTTTGAATGCCCAGAGTGCCTTTGCTAAAAAATACAATATCGACCTTAAGCCAAATGAGGAGAAATCCAGCCAATAGTTGCAACGGGTTTAAAATTTCCAAAACTCTTTTCTGCGCCAGGGGTTCGCGGCACGGGGCTAACGCCTTGAAGACCCCGGCGTGACGGAAATGGGGACTCATGCTATGCGAAACGCTTTTCAAAACGCCGGGGTCTCATGCAACCGCACATGGCCGGGCTATGAAGACCCCGGCGGGACAGAATAAATAAGCCATGCTAATTCCGCCTATATACCTACGATTTAATTGAACAAACCGAGGGCTTAGGCTACCCATACGACACGGAGAGGAAGATTGGGGGGTTAATCGTAAATTGATTTTTGTTTAATGACGAATTCCATATTAACCGCATAGTTAGGCTTGTTTTCATGCCTTGTAAGTATTTTTCTCTTTTGCATTTGATTCACAAAATATCTTACTTGTCGCTTAAAATCCTCAAATCCACTTAGGACATTCGCTTTTCCCGACTTTTTCCAGAGAATATCGCCAATTTTATTAGCACTCGGATATTTGTCATTTGAATAATTATTGAATTCGTAGATACAGGTTAAAATATTTCTTGCTTCTGATGATAGTGCATCAAAATCAGCTCCAAATAATTTGCGGAGCTCCGAATTAAATTCTTTTCTAAATAAGTTTCTATTTAAAATATATACAGGGTAAAGACTGGTACTACATTCGTGCTTTAAGATAAGCTTGCCATCCTCTAGAGCATTAATTACTTCAAGATGGTTATTGTCTTTTGTTAATAAAATCGTATAACGATTGTTTTTATTTTCGACTTCTGATTTATAGAAATATGATAGAACTAATTTTTGTTCCGAAGACAAGCTATTTCCGTTTAAACACTTTTCAATGTATCCATTATAAGTTTCTATTAATGATTCCATTTTTTCATCTAGTAATTTCCCTTTCTGTATTACTAATGAAAGCTCATCCGCAGAATGGAATTTATAATAAGGCAAGTCTGTATTATTAGATAAACACTCATTAGTTAGTGTAGACATTCCTAATCCTTTACCTTCCCATTTGTCGAATACTTTTAGAATTTCTGCTAACTTTGGATTATTTGCTTTAGAATTTCCTGGAATTATTCTTCGAATTGGTATTGTATTATCAATATCTTCTATTAGGAGCTGTTTCTTAAATCTGCCTGGATTTCTGATTTCGATATGCTTGTTTGGTACTATATTAATGTTAATAAATTTATTCACACCATAATCTCTATGTGCAAGCGAATTATTAACAGACTCCCTAATTAACCTTAGCGGATACTCAGGGATACTTGATCCTCCACCTTCTGTGCTAATCGCTATCTTAATATTTTGAGTAATAAATGCTATACTTCTTTCCATTAATTGTAGAATATTATCCTTTATTACTTTTTTATTCTCTGCAATTAATATTCCTGTATCAACGTATCCATCAACTTGAGCCCTACTTCCTAATATGTCTTCTATATTATTGCCGCAAACCAGTAGTCCCAAAATAGTTGGGTTCAAGCTTTTGGTTATAAAACCTTTTCTAAGTAGGAAGGACTGAGAGCTTATTATATCTGCCTTAATACTTTCTGTACGAACATCTTTATTTAATAAGTGAATATATTCGTTTAGTTTATTTACATCTAAATTTGATATCGTTGTGTCTAATACTGGTTGTAATTCTCTTGCATTTTCTAGTTCTATTTTGTATTCTTCCTGTGCAAGTATTTTCGTTGCAGATATTTTGTGATCTCCTGTAATTTGTCTTTCGTATGCATTTTCTCCGTAAAAAATAAATTTTTTCTCTTCGGGCAATTGTTCGATATAAACAGCCAACACATGCTTGCCTAAAATTTCATACTCTTCATAACCAGTAATGTATTCCTGAAAATTTTCTTTTTCCTTCTTGCTATTGGTAAACTCTAATCCAATCGTTTTTAATTTTTCCTCAGTAGTTTTATTAAACCCTGTAATTATATATTTCTTTTGTTTTTCATCTTCTTTAATTCCTAATATAATAATCCCCCCATTAGTATTTAAAAAGGCACAAGTTGTTTTAAAAACTTCTTTCCATTCGGAGGAGGAATGACTATTGTCTTTAAAATCAAGTTTGTCATTTTCAATCTTTTCAAATTCTCCAGTTGCAATTGACTTTTCAACACGTTGGAGAATTTTTTCGATTAATTTCATTTATTTAAAATGTATAGTTTTAATTTAAAGATACAATAAACTTATCTAGTTGATGAATTGGAATTGAATAATCATTTTCATAAAGTAAAACGCCGTTCCACATTAATAGGAACGGCGTTTTACTTTATTTTTAAATCATTACTTCACTTCCTCAAAAGGCACATCCTCCACTTTACTTTCTCCATTGCCCTGTTGCGGTTCGGCTTGTGCGCCGCCATCAGGGCCGGATTGGCCACTGGCTCCTGCGGATGCGTCTGCGGCCTGTGCTTTGTAAATTTCTTCACTGGCTGCGGTCCAGGCCGTATTCATTTCGGTCATGGCGGCATCAATGGCGGTTAAGTCACCTGCCTTGTGCGCTTCTTTTAATTTAGCAACGGCTGCTTCAATCGGGCCTTTTTTATCAGCGGGTATTTTATCGCCATATTCTTTCAGTTGTTTTTCCGTTTGGAAAATCAAACTGTCGGCCTGGTTGATTTTTTCCACTTTTTCTTTTTCGGCTTTGTCGCTGGCTTCATTGGCTTTTGCTTCGGCCTTCATTTTTTCCACTTCTTCCTTGCTTAAACCGCTGCCGCCCTGGATGGTGATTTTTTGTTCTTTACCTGTGCCTTTGTCTTTAGCGGTAACGTGCAAGATACCGTTGGCGTCAATATCAAAAATTACTTCAATCTGCGGTACGCCGCGTGGAGCAGGCGGTAAATCGGTTAAGTTGAAACGGCCCAGGCTTTTGTTTTGTGCGGCCATGGGGCGTTCACCCTGCAGAACATGAATTTCAACACCGGGCTGGTTATCGCTGGCGGTACTGAATATTTCAGATTTTTTGGTGGGGATGGTGGTATTGCTGTCGATCAGCCTTGTCATTACTCCGCCCATGGTTTCAATACCGAGGCTTAATGGCGTAACGTCCAGCAACAGTACATCTTTTACTTCACCGGTCATCACACCACCTTGTATCGCTGCACCTACGGCCACCACTTCATCAGGGTTTACACCGCGGTTGGGTTTTTTACCAAAGAATTTTTCTACGATCTCCAGCACTTTAGGAATACGGCTGCTGCCACCCACCATAATCACTTCATCAATCTGGCTGGTACTCATACCGGCATCTTTTAATGCCGCTTCACAAGGCTTTAAGCAACGCTCAAATAATTTATCGGCCAGTGCTTCAAATTTTGCACGGCTCAATTTCAGCACTAAGTGTTTGGGCACGCCATCCACGGCTGTGATATATGGCAGGTTAATTTCTGTTTCGCTGGAAGAAGACAGTTCTACTTTTGCTTTTTCAGCCGCTTCTTTCAAGCGCTGTAAAGCCATAGGGTCTTTGCGCAGATCGATGGCTTCTTGTTTTTTGAATTCATCAGCCAGCCAGTCCATGATCACTTTATCAAAGTCGTCGCCACCGAGGTGAGTATCGCCATTGGTTGATTTTACTTCAAACACACCATCGCCCAGTTCCAGCACGGAGATATCGAATGTACCGCCGCCTAAGTCGAATACGGCGATCTTCTGGTCGTGTTTGCCTTTATCCAAACCATAAGCCAATGCAGCTGCGGTGGGTTCGTTCACGATACGTTTTACAGTTAAGCCTGCAATTTCACCGGCTTCCTTGGTGGCCTGGCGCTGTGCATCGTTAAAGTAAGCGGGCACGGTGATAACGGCTTCGGTTACTTCCTGGCCCAGGTAGTCTTCGGCAGTTTTTTTCATTTTCTGCAGCACCATCGCACTAATTTCCTGCGGGGTGTACAATCTGCCATCTATGTCAATACGGACTGTATTATTGTCGCCTTTTACCACTTTGTAGCTCCAGTGGCTGCTTTCTTCGGTCACCTCGTCAAAGCGGCGGCCCATAAAACGCTTCACACTCATAATGGTGTTATGCGGGTTGGTAATGGCCTGGCGTTTGGCGGGATCCCCCACTTTACGTTCGCCGTTTTTCAAAAAAGCCACTACCGACGGGGTGGTACGGCGTCCCTCATCGTTGGCAATCACCACGGGCTCGTTGCCTTCCATTACGGAAACGCAGCTGTTGGTGGTTCCTAAGTCAATTCCTATTATTTTTCCCATTGTACTGATTTTTAAAGGTTATACCCGTCTTTGTCAATGATTGTGCCACGGGGGGGAATATGAAAAAATGGCAGGTGGGGGTCAGTGGTCAGTGGTCAATAGTCAATGGTCACTTGTAAGTCCTCAGACTCTATTCACCACTCACTACTCACTACTCACTACTCACCATTCACTACTCACCACTCACCATTCACCATTCCCTTCTCTTACCGGTGCCGGCTGTTCCTGTATTTTTCCAGCAATATCTCGCCCATGCTTTTACGGTACACCTTGCTTTCCACCCAGCTGATGATATCGAGATAGGCGAAAGCCCGGGTTTCGTGGCGGTTTTTTTCAAGGCCTTTAATGCGCTGCAGGAATTTTTCCAGCTCGGCCTGTACCCGGCTGCGGTCTACATGGAAGGATTTGCGGAGGAATTTAAAGATCTCCTCTTCCACGATGGTGAGGTTTTCTTTTTTGCTCATGAAGCGGTACACCTGTTTGCTCAGGTATTCCATCAGGTCGTAGTTGCCCAGTTCGTAATGTGCCATCAGGTGCATGAGGCGGCTGTAGCTTTGCAGGTCGTTCCGTACTTCGCTGTTTTCGTTGATGATCTTTTGCAGGTAATCAATGCAGGTATCATAATCGCCGCTGCCAAAGTACATGCTGGCAATTTTATAGTTAAATACCATGATGCGGTGGTGGTCGATGAAGAGTGCATATTCTTCCAGTTTTTCAAGCAGGTACGGCACCATTTTTACCCCTTCTTTAAATGTGCCGGTCATATTATGCTGGTTGATCTTGGCATTGTAGATATGTACAAATGCCTGGGTACGGAAGTTGTCATGCAGGCGCACACGGTCGGTTTCGGCAAATCTTTCAAACTTCTTCAGTGTAAGGTCAAACTGCCTGTAATTGCGGAGGTCGAAATGGGAGTTGAGCAAAGTGTGCAGTCCCTTGATATAATGCCCGGTTTCCACCCTGATCATGAGTGGTTCGGCTTCAAATATATCCACCCATTTTTGGGCATAGCGGTAATACATGAGGAAATCCTGCAGGATAAATGCATACCAGCAAAGGCCCTGGTAGAGGTACATTTTTTCGTAAAAACCAGTTTGCTCCCAGGCATTGGCCGGCATATGTTCCTTTAAATAGGCTTTTATTCTTTGCTCATCCTGTTCGTTACGGGCATGACCGTATTTGATAAACCAGCTGTACAAAAGCATGGCCAGGTTACTGAGCCTGCTGAGTGCATCGATACGCTGGTTTACTTCATTGATCTCGGCGCTCAGTTCCTCGGCCCTGGGCTGCATATCGCGGGTGATATTGAGTGTTTCAATTCTTTTTTCCATGGCAATGGCGCTTACCATGAAATTGATCTTATGATTGGCCTTGGCCATTTCCTTTGCCTTATCGAGGATTTTGAGGCTTTGACTGAATAATCCTTTTTTATAGAGGATATGGGCATAGTCGAACTGTTCATTCAGCTGCAGGTCGATACTATCACTGCTCTTAAGCAGGCGCAGGCTGGCCAGCAGTTGTTTATACAGGTGAACCTTGATATTGGAGAGCTGGGGTTTTTTAATGGATTTCAGTTTTTTGAGGAGCAGGGTCTCGTCATATTCGGCTAATTTGTCTATCGCATCGAATAATTCGATGATTTTTAGGTCCTCATTTCCTGAACTTCGCTTGATATAGAGCTTAAAATGCCGCTTTTCGGCCTTTTCTAGCGACTTTATCAATTGAAATAATGTATCTGTAAACCGGTTGGGCATCATCTTTTATTTATAGTAAAACTCAATACTGGCAAGGGTTTTAGCCCTATGCAACCGGTTTCACGGTAATAAAACCAATACTAAGTTGATTTTAGCAAAAATAAAACTCATCCTACTTTTGTGTCAGAGGATGAGTTAATGAAATAGCAGACAATCGTTAAAGTAAAACAACCAATCGTGAATCTGCAGCTTGTGCAGGAATCGAAAAAATAACTTTAGCAGAGCAATCCTTAGAAATCTGAATTAAGAATTTTTCATATAGCAAGCAATCGTTAAAGCCGCTTTGTTTCTACAGAGGGGCTTATTTTTTTTGGATTGGGCAGCAAGATAAAGTAATTTTTCATTCCGCAATCAAAGACCTTAACATTTTTTTCACACAGCCATTGTGAATATCATGTTCCCGGTTAGATTTTACGACTAACTCTCCTGTTTTATCCTAAATGTGAAATGTTTCTGACTTACATAACTGATAACAATCACAATTACGGTGGTGATCAGCTGGGCAATAATGGCATCCAGGTGCAGCTGCTCCACGAAAAGTTTCAGCAACAGGGTGCTGATAAATAGATTGATAAAGGATGAAACCGTATACCTGAACAGTTGTATCCGGCCTTTCAGGTTACTGTCTACAAAAACCACGTATTTCATCAGTGCAAAACCCACCAGCAGTGTAACTGTAAAGGAAACAATATTGCTGGCTGTATGCGCTTTCATGGCGTAAAAGCCAAAGTCAAAAACTTTTCCTTTGAATACATATTCGTGAAACACAAAAAAAACAGCAATGCCCAGTACCGTATTGCCTCCGCCGCAGGCCGCATAACGGAATGTTTGTTCCGGCATGAGTTTTTTAAACGGCGGGTAGAAGAAATCAATAAAGGATATGATCTTGTCTTTAGGCATTGTAAGTTATAAGTGGTAAGTAATAAGTTATAAGAGGCCGTTACCTGGTTGTTGTCTTAATACTTACAACTTAATACTTACAACCTCTAACCTATAACTTTATCAACTATACATTTCTTCCCTCGCCGCTTTCACCCTTTCATCTTCGAGGTATTCATCAAAGCTCATCAGTTTATCGATAATACCTTTGGGAGTCAATTCTATCACGCGGTTGGAAACGGTTTGCATAAACTGGTGATCATGACTGCTCATCAGTACAATACCCGGGAAGCTGATCATGCCATCGTTGAAGGAAGTGATACTTTCCAGGTCGAGGTGGTTGGTGGGTTCATCCAGTATCACCACGTTGGGATTTTGCAGCATCATTTTACTGATCATACAGCGCACTTTTTCACCACCGCTCAGCACGTTTGTCTTTTTCAAAATTTCCTCACCACTGAACAGCATCTTGCCTAAAAAGCCGCGTAAGAAATCTTCATCCACGGTTTCTTTGGTATTGGGTGGTACAAACTGGCGCAGCCAGTCCATTAAATTATCGCTGTTGCCTGCAAAATATTCGCTGTTATCATTGGGCAGGTAGGCGGTGGTAACCGTGGTGCCCCATTCAAATGTACCGCTGTCGGCTTCCATTTTTCCATTGATGATCTCGAAGAATGAAGTGAGGGCGATGGGGTCGCGGCTGAAGAAAGCGATCTTATCACCTTTTTGCACATCAAATTTCACTTTGCTGAAAACGGTGCGGCCGTCGATCACCTTGGTCAGGTTATCTACTTTCAGTATTTCATTACCCACTTCACGGTCCTGTTTATAAATAATACCCGGGTATTTACGGTTACTGGGGGTAATCTCTTCAAACTGCAGTTTTTCCAGGGCTTTTTTACGGCTGGTGGCCTGCTTGCTTTTAGAAGCATTGGCACTAAAGCGGGCAATGAATTCCAGTAATTCTTTCTTTTTATCTTCCATCTTCTTGTTCTTGTCGCCCGCCTGGCGCAGTGCCAGTTGGGAGCTTTCGTACCAGAAGGAATAGTTACCGGTATATATTTTTATTTTCTGTCGGTCCACATCGGCCACATGCGTGCAAACGGCATCTAAAAAGTGACGGTCGTGGCTCACTACCAGTACGATGTTCTGGTAGTCGGCCAAAAAGTTTTCAAGCCAGCTGATGGTTTCCACGTCAAGGTTATTGGTAGGTTCATCCAGCAGCAGGATATCAGGATTGCCAAATAAAGCCTGCGCCAGCAATACCCGCACTTTTACATTCGCTGCCACATCTTTCATCAGTAAAGTATGCAGTTCATCTTTCACACCCAGTTCGCTTAGCAGGGTGGCGGCATCACTTTCTGCGGTATAACCACCCATCTCACCAAATTCATGCTCCAGTTCACCAGCCTTAATGCCGTCCGCTTCGGTAAAATCTTCTTTGGCATAAATGGTATCCCGCTCGTGCTTTACTTTCCACAATTCCTTATGCCCCATCATTACGGTATCCAGTACGGTATGTTCGTCGAATGCAAACTGGTTCTGGTTTAAAACGGCCATCCGTTCACCCGGCGTGATATCCACGGTTCCCTTATTGGGTTCGATATCGCCACTTAATATTTTCAAAAAAGTGGATTTGCCGGCGCCGTTGGCCCCGATGATGCCGTAACAGTTGCCTTTTGTAAAATTGATTTTTACCTCGTCGAACAATACCCTTTTGCCGTAGGCCAGGGTTACATTATTAACACTTATCATAGCTTATAAAAAGTGCGCAAAGATAAGTGTTTTTACTTGGGGAAAGACATTAAAAAACGCTCCATCGCCCGGGCCTGGCAGGCCTGATTTATAAGAAATTTATCATTTGATTTACACCTGATCCTGTTTATTTGCATTGAATTCACAAAAGCCCTTTATCACCTGATGAAACATCTCATAATTTTATTCTTACTAAGTCCCCTGCTGGTGGAAGCACAGCCACAATTAATTACTGTTCACTTTGATTTTGACCGGGAGTCTTTAACTGCTGATACCCGTGCAGTGCTGGACAGTATCGTGGTTATAACCAGGACTCATAAAATCCCATTTAAAATTTATGGTCATTGTGATGGCAAAGGCAGTGATGCATACAACGATGCACTCAGCATCCGGAGGGTGAATGCAGTTAAAGCCTACCTCATGCAACAACAGGTTCCCGAAGCATTATTGGTTACCGCAACAGGATTTGGTAAAAGAAAGCCGCTGAACAGTAATAGTACTGATGAAGAAAGAACGCAAAACAGGAGGGTGGAAATCAGTTTTGAGCTGCCGGCAGAAAAAGCCAGTGAAACTATACCGGTATCAACTGCCACGAGTAAGAAAAAATTAAGTGACATTATTGCCGATACTGCCACCAGGGCCGGCACAAACCTTGTGCTTAAAAACATTCATTTTTTTGGAGGCCGGCACCAGTTCTTGCCTGAAAGTTTTGGCGCCCTGAAAGAATTATTGGAAGTGATGTTGCTGAACAAAAAACTGGTGATACATATACAGGGACATATTTGCTGTATTGCAGGGCCGGAAGACGGGTTCGATTTCCAAACACAAACACAGAACCTTTCTTCGTTGCGGGCAAAGGCCATTATGGACTATCTTATTCAAAATGGAGTAGAGAAGGAACGGGTTTCTTATGCGGGCCTGGGACATAGTAAGCCATTATATCCCTTTCCCGAAAAAAATGAAGAAGAAATGAAACTCAACCGCAGGGTGGAAATCAGGATCATTCGCAAATAGTGGCCCTGCGCAGGATGAGACAACCGGCTTTTTTATTCCCCCAACTAGATTTATTTTTGCGGCATGTCAATTATAGCGCAATTACAGCAGAGCACCATCAGCAGTTTATCAGCATTGTTCGGGCAAAATTTTACTGAGAAAGATTTCCAGGTAAACCAGACCAAACCCGAATTTGAAGGGGATTATACCGTGGTATTGTTTTCCCTGGTGAAGTCGCTGAAATTATCGCCCGATGATATCGGCAATAAACTGGGCGCTCATTTAACCGGCCATTACCCGCAGTTATTTACAAAATATAATATCATAAAAGGCTTTCTGAATCTTACCGTGGCCGATGCTTACTGGCAATCGGTGGTTCAGCAAAACCATGCCGATGTGTGTTTTGGCAAAAAAGCCATGAACGGACAGAAGGTAATGGTGGAATATTCATCCCCCAATACCAACAAACCCCTTCACCTGGGTCATTTGAGAAATAATTTTTTAGGCTGGAGTGTGGCAGAAATATTCAAGGCCAACGGCTATGATGTGATCAAGACCTGTATCGTGAATGACCGGGGTATTCATATTTGTAAAAGCATGATCGCCTGGCAGCTGTTTGGTAATGGAGATACACCGCAAAGCACCGGCACGAAGGGGGATCATTTTGTAGGTGATTATTATGTAAAGTTCAATGACGCTTATAAAGCGCAGGTGGAAAAACTCAAGGCAGAAGGACTTAAACAGGCGGATGCCGAAAAAGAAGCGCCCATTATGAAAGCCACCCAGCAAATGCTGCTCGACTGGGAAGCAGGCAAACCCGAAGTGATGGAGCTATGGAAAACCATGAATGGCTGGGTTTATGAGGGGTTTGATATTACCTATAAAAACATTGGCAGCGATTTTGAAAAAACTTATTACGAAAGCAATACCTATCTCTTAGGTAAAAAAACAGTGGAAGAAGGGCTTGCCAAAGGGGTATTTTACCAGGAAGCAGACAGCAGTGTCTGGATCGATCTTGAAAAAGACGGGCTGGATAAAAAGATCGTACAGCGCAAGGATGGAACATCTGTATATATCACGCAGGATATTGGCCTCGCAATGCAGAAATACGAGGAGTATAAAATAGACCAGAGTATTTATGTGATCGGAGATGAACAGAACTACCATATGAAAGTGCTGAAGCTGATCTGCCAGAAACTCGGGCTGCCCTATGCGGATGCCATCTATCATTTAAGTTACGGTATGGTGGAACTGCCCACGGGTAAAATGAAAAGCCGTGAAGGTACCGTGGTGGATGCCGATGATATTGTGGAGGAAATGGAAAAGGAAGCAAGGCAAAAAACAGAAGAGCTCGGTAAGGTAAAAGATTTTACAGCGGATGAACTGAAAGAACTTTATCATACAATCGGGCTGGGTGCATTGAAGTTTTTCCTGTTGCGGGTGGATCCCAAAAAGAAAATGATCTTTAACCCGGAAGATAGTATCGATTTTCATGGGTTTACCGGTCCGTTTATTCAGTTCAATCATGCAAGGATCAAATCCATCCTGAGGAAAGAGGGAGCCATTGGTCAATGGTCATTGGGCGAAGGCTTTGCTCCGTTAGAGAAAGAGCTGATCGTGGCATTGGAACAATACCCGGTTATCCTGGAGCAGGCGGCTACAGAAATGAACCCCAGCGCCATTGCCATTTACATTTACAATATTGCAAAAACATTCAGCTCTTTCTATACCGAACATTCCATTGCCAATGCAGAAACGGCAGACAAAAAGAATTTGCGCTTGCAGCTGGCTTCCATGACAGCCAATGTAATTAAAAGCGGCATGCAGCTGCTGGGTATTGCAGTGCCGGAAAGAATGTAATGCAACGGAAATGTTTTTATCGTTGTCAGTCCTGTAAAGAGATATTATGAAAAAGTTTTTTTCCCTTGCAACTGCCTTTGTGATAATGTCGGTTGTGGCTTCCTGTAAAAAAGATGCTGACAGCAATATTGCAATTCCCGGGTGTGTGCAGTCTGCTGTTGACAGTGCCCTGGCCCAGCCCAAAGGAACACTTTATTTACAGGTGGACGCTTACAAATACCAGGACAAAACAGTCTATTTGTTTTATGCAGGTTGCTGCGACAGGTTTAATCCTTTGAAAGATGCAAATTGTAATTACCTGTTTGCGCCATCGGGAGGTTTCACAGGCATGGGAGACTTATCACATCCCAATTTCTTCAGTGAGGCTGTAAAACTCAGTACCATCTGGAAAGATCCCCGGAATTAATCATCAAGCATTTTCATGAGCCCGGTTTTGAAATCAACCGGCTGGTAGCCTAATATTTTTTTTGCTTTGCTGATATCAAACCCTGTTTTTGCAGGCCGTTGTGCCGCTTGTTTAAAAACCGATGCATCCACTTTTTCAATCAGCGAAACATCCAGGCCAAGATGATGAGCCGTAGCGAGGGCCATGTCATAGGGCGTGAGTATATCCGCTCCCGAAATATGAAAGATGCCCTGCGTTTTTTGTTCCAGTGCCAGTAAAATTCCATTTACAAAATCTTCCACATAAGTAGGTGTGCGGAGCTGGTCGCTCACTACTTTGATTTGTTTACGCTGTTGCAAACTTTCTTTCACCCAGCTGATGATATTGCTGCGGCTGCCCTGCAATATATTGCCATATACAAGACAGGTGCGGATAATGGTTGCGTTTAAGCCGCATTCCATCACAGCTTTTTCTGCAGCCAGTTTGCTGCTGCCATAGTAGTTTACGGGTGCAGCGCTGTCAGCTTCTTTGTACATGCCTTTTTCTCCATCAAAAACAAAATCAGTGGAGAGATAGATGAAATACGCATTGAGTTGTTTAGCAGCTTCCGTTAAAAAACGGGTGGCAGTAACATTGATGTCCCAGCAGGTGGTTTTGTTTATTTCACAATCATCCGGCAAGGTCATGGCGGCACCATGAATAATGGCGTCGGCTCCGGTATCCATGTAAAAAGCTGTTGCTGCCGCGCCATCTCTGATGTCAAGCGCATGATAATGCAGGCGATCATCTGTGAATGGTAAACGTGAAACACCCCTGCCAGTGGCAACTACAGTATGAGATGTTGTTTCAAGCAGCTGTTTCACCAGGTGCTGACCAGCCAGTCCGTTGGCACCTGTAACCAGAATTTTCATGCTGTAAAAATAGCAGCAAATATTATTCAACCGGAACGGGAGTGCCTGCGGCCATCCAGGTGGCAGTGATTTCACTGATCTTCCATGTTTGACCTGCGTATTTATCCGGGCGGGCATGAATATAGCGGAAAAAATCTTTCAGGTCTTTTTCGGTGATGGTTTGCATGGCATCCAGTATTTTTTGCCCTTTGAACCTGCCGCCAGTTACAGCCACATTTTCAACACCGCCCTGCCTGATCATTTCGGCTCCTGTAAATTTTATATCGGCGCAGAGTAAGGAAAGATATTTTTTTTCTGCTTCAGGGGTTTTCATACTGATCAACGTTTGCAGATCAACCATCATGGTGTCATATACGCTCTTGAGGGTGATGCCATGCCTGATCACATTGAACAATGCACCCTGGTAGAATGGGTTTGCAATTACATCCGTGTACAGCATATCGCCTGCCACAGGTTTTCTTTTGATTTCTTTTGCCCTGAGTCCAAAATAAAAATACCTGCCTTTTATCAGCTGGCACCTGCCGCTGGCCACACCAATTACCGAATCGCCTTCATTCCTGTAAATGGATTTAATGATGCAGGTGGTTTTTTCTTTTACCTGCAACCCTTCCGGCAGCATTACCTGTACAATTGTAATAGAATCACCTGCATCTATGATATAATCCGTTACCGGGAAGCCCATCACCAGTTTTTGCTGGCCCTGTATTGTAAGTGTAAAGGCCGTCAGCAGTACAAAAGCAAAATATTTTTTCATAATGCAGAATTTTGATAAAAATAATATCCGGGCACCAGTTTATGCATACCCATTAAACGGTATTTAGTAATCAGCCATCCTGTTGAACAGCATTCAATTAGCAAGATTTCAAACGGTTGCAATTTTTAATGTGTATTAATGACACATCCAAAAATCAGCGGTTTAACTTATCTTTGGACAATGGAAAAGAAAGTTACAAAGATTGGCGTGCTTACATCCGGTGGCGACAGTCCCGGAATGAATGCCTGTGTGCGTGCCGTGGTGCGTACCGGTATTTATCATGGAATGGAAGTATTTGGAATTATGAGGGGTTATTCTGGTATGTACGACGACGATATCTTCAAAATGGAAAGTAAAAGTGTGGCCAATATCATTCAGCGTGGCGGCACCATTTTAAAAACTTCCCGCTGCAAGGAATTTTTTACACCAGAAGGCAGGAAAGTGGCGTATGAAAACCTGAAGAAACACGGTATCAACGGGCTGGTGATTGTGGGAGGAGACGGCAGTTTCAGGGGGGCACAGATTTTCAGCAACGAATATGATATTCCCTGTATTGGTTTACCCGGTACAATTGATAAGGATATTGCCGGTACAGATTTTACAATTGGTTTTGATACGGCGGTAAATACTGCTGTGGAAGCCATCGATAAGATCCGTGACACGGCTGATGCACACGACCGTCTCTTCATCATTGAAGTGATGGGCCGTGATGCCGGTTATATTGCGCTGCACAGCGGTATTGCCACCGGTGCGGAAAATATTTTGATACCCGAACGCAAAACGGTGATCAGTGATATTGTAAGGGCGCTGGAAGAAAAAGAGCGCAGGCATAAACTGGTAAACCTTATCGTGGTGGCAGAAGGGGATGAATTTGGCGGTGCAGATGAAGTGGCCAAAGTGATCAAAGAAAGGCTGCCGCAGCAGGAAGTGCGTGTTTGTATCCTGGGTCATATACAGCGTGGCGGCAGTCCCAGTTGTATGGACAGGCTGATAGCAAGCCGGATGGGTTATCATGCAGTGGAATGCCTGATTGAAGGAAGACACAATGTATTTGTGGGTATCGTAAATAATAAAATGCATTACACACCACTGAACGAAGCGGTAAAGAAAAAACAGCGCATCAGCGAGGAATGGATGAAAGTTGTAAAAATATTATCAACCTGATTTGATATTACAGCAAATTATTTCAACCTTTACCGGAAACACACAACCTTCAATTCATGAGCAAAGACCTTAACCAGTACCTGTATAAACAGATGGATAATCAAGCAGGTATTGAGCACTCCCATAAAAGAACAAAGATTGTTGCCACTGTTGGTCCTGCAAGTGACACCTACGACAAACTGCTCGAACTGGTGCGTGCAGGCGTAAATGTTTTTCGTTTGAATTTTTCACACGGGGCATATGATTCCAAACTCCAGATCATTGAACATATCCGCCAGATCAATAAAAAGGAACCTTATAATATTGCCATCCTGGGCGACCTGCAGGGGCCAAAACTCCGCGTGGGTGAACTGGAAGGCGGTAAAATAGAATTGCAGGAAGGACAGGAGATCATTTTCACCACCGAAAAAATGGTGGGCACTCCACAAAAAATCTATGTTTCATACGCCAACCTGGCCAAGGATGTAAAAGTGGGGGAGCGTATTTTCCTGGATGATGGTAAGATGGAAGTAAAAGTGGCGGAGATACTGAGTGATACCGATGTTAAGATAACAGTTACTCTGGGCGGCACATTACTGCCCAAAAAGGGTGTGAATCTGCCCGACTCGGCGCTTACCATGCCTTCGCTTACAACAAAGGACCTGGAAGACCTGAATTTTATCATTGACAATAACCTCGACTGGGTGGCATTGTCATTTGTGCGAAAGGCAAAGGATATTATAGAGCTGAAAAAGATCATCACCGAACGCAACTGTAAAGCAAAAGTAATAGCCAAGATAGAAATGCCGGAAGCACTGAAAAATATCCGCGACATCATTGTTGAAAGTGATGGCGTAATGGTGGCCCGCGGCGACCTGGGTGTTGAAGTGCCGGTAGAGCAGGTGCCGATTTTGCAGAAAGATATTATCCGTAAATGCATGCACAGGGCCAAACCGGTTATTGTGGCCACGCAGATGATGGAAAGTATGATGGACCGCACCAAGCCCAACAGGAGCGAGGTTACAGACGTGGCCAATGCGGTGCTTGAAGGCGCCGACGCAGTGATGCTGAGTGGTGAAACAGCCATGGGTAATTATCCAACCCTGGTGGTTGAAATGATGAGCAAGATTATTTCGCAGGTAGAACATTCGGTTTACGATTATAACAGGGATGATATTTTAAAACCCCAGCCGCATTCACCTTCCTTTATCAGCGATGCCGTTTGTTACAGTGCCTGTAAACTGGCACAGGATTCCCAGGCCGATGCACTGATAGGAATGACACAAAGCGGCTATACAGGTTTTATCCTGAGCAGTTACCGTCCTAAATCACCCTTATATATTTTTACGAAGGAACGTTCGCTCGTAAACCAATTGAGTTTAAGCTGGGGCGTAAGGGCTTTTTATTATGATGAGGAAGAAAGCCTGGATGATATTATTTTCGACCAGATTGAAATCCTTAAACAGCGTGGTTATTTGAAAAAGGGAGACACGGTGGTTAATACCGGCAGCACACCCGTGCATTTGCACCTGCCCACCAATATGGTAAAAATTACAGTGCTGGATCAGTAATGAGCCGGCAGATATAATAAAAAATGGCAGTCTTGATGGCTGCCATTTTTATTTGTGTTCCCACGTATTTATTTATCGCCAGCAGCAAATGATCACTGCAGCAATGATATTCCCAATCAGGGTATAGGCGCCGTTGATGATATGCAGACCCAGCGGCCTTTTTTCATACAGGTAAGAAATTGAAATCGCAGAAGCACCCAGGGTCAGGCCGGTTACGGCTCCCAGTTTTACACCGCTTACCCAGCAGGCCGTAAGATCCATACGGTTGGCCAGTATGGCTATGCCAACAGCGCTGAGTGTCATCAGCACCAGTGAGCCTGCAAAAATTGCCGCAACGCCTTTTTTTGCATTGGGGTCATTTACATTTACCCCCGAATACCTGATCCATGGTTTGGAGAGTGCAGTATACCACACAGCTCCAAGTGCGAAATAGGCCAGTCCTGCCGCAATAACGGCCAGCCAGTTGATGCCTTCTAAAAATGAAGTATTCATGCTTTTGTTGTTTGGTTTAAAATAATACAAAACAAAATAGCCATTATTTCTCCTGTTTGCAAACCTGTGCCAGTGTATTACTGCTCCATAAACCGGAGCAGGCTTTTGCGGGCATTATTCTTTATTTTTTGCTGGAAGAAACGGTTCCACCCTAAAAGCCATCCGCTGAATCCCAATGCCTGTGCGCTCCACCGGTGCAGACTGAAAGCATCACTGTGCTCAATGATTTTTCCATCGGCAAATTTCATATTGGCCCTGATCCTGTTTACCACTTTTTTGCCCGTTTGTGCAAATGTATAAGTGGCCACCCAGTCACAGGTGCTGTACACATCATCCAGGTGTATGATATTACCAAAGCTGATTTGCAGGTCCGTTGCCCTTTTACAAAGCATCTCCCACATTTTTTTTGCTTCATCGCCATGGAGCAAACCGAATACGGGATCAAAAAAAACAATGTCATCACTGTAGCAGCTGTTCATGGCAGCATAATCTTTCTTGCCAAAAGCTGTGTAAAACTTATGAATCAGTTCTTCGTTTGAAGTCATTTGAGAATCTTTAGAATGATTAAATTTAGCATTCAAACCAACGAAATGAAAAAATATTTTTTACTCGCTGCTGCCGGCCTCCTGCTTTCTGTATTTGTAATGGCGCAAAACCAGGATTCACTCTGGATCACCGAACACTATTACAAAAAAGAAGTCATGATCCCGATGCGTGACGGCGTGAAGCTTTTTACGGCATTGTATATTCCGAAAGACAGCAGTGAAAAACATCCCATACTGTTTAACCGCACGCCTTACAGCTGTGCACCATATGGCGAAGACAAGATCAGCGGCAGGCTGTATTATACCTACTGGCTCAACTATCTTAAAGAAGGATATATAATTGCCATACAGGATGTGCGTGGCCGGTGGATGAGTGAAGGTGAATTTGTGGATGTGCGCCCTTTTAATCCCAATAAAAAAAATACAGCATTTGATGAAGCCAGTGATACTTATGATGCGGTGGACTGGATGATCGGCAATATACCCGGCAATAATAAAAGGGTGGGGGTGTTTGGTATTTCATATCCCGGGTTTTATTCCACTATGGCTGCACTGAGCAATCATCCTGCGGTGAAAGCGGTTAGTCCACAGGCGCCGGTTACCGAATGGTTTTTGGGCGACGATTTTCATCACAACGGCGCCTTCATGCTCATGGATGGTTTTAGCTTTTACAGCGGCTTTGGCAAGCCACGTCCCAAACCAACCACAGTTGGCAGCCCCGGTTTTGATATTCCCTCGCAGGATAATTATGATTTTTACCTGAAGACGGGCGCCCTGAAAAATTTCAGCCGGATCATGGGTGACAGCATTGCTTTCTGGAACGACCTGATGAACCATCCCAATTACGACGCATGGTGGCAGGCACGCAATACCCGGAATTTTGTAACGAATATAAAACCTGCCATGCTGGTGGTGGGAGGTTTGTTTGATGCAGAGGATTGTTATGGCGCCTGGAATTTATACAAGGCCATTGAAGAAAAAAATAAGAACACAGACAACCGGCTGGTAATGGGCCCCTGGTTTCATGGAGGCTGGGGCGGAAGAAGCAATGGTGACTACCTGGGTAATGTACGCTTTGGAAGCAATACAAGTGAATATTACCAGCACCATATTGAAATGCCTTTTTTCAATTTTTATCTTAAGCTGAAAGGAACGGTACATGATATTGCTG
>JAXLUD010000010.1:0-211948 GCA_046329655.1 Ferruginibacter sp. | reverse complement strand
TGCTCAGAACGGCAACAGTTTTTTGTGGCGTATCAGTCAGCCGGGCAGCACCCAAAACTCCTACCTCTTTGGCACCATTCACCTGCCCCAGGAAAAATTTATGCTGCTGGCTGATTCTGTATATGCCGCCGTAAGCACCTGCAAACAGCTGTACACAGAAATCAACTTTGATAATATAACGTCCGAACTGGATGACAGTGACGGCTTTTATCAATCGAAACTGAACTACCTCGACTCTGTAAAAAAAACCGAAGCCTGGAGCAGGATGATACATGCGGTCAACCGGCGCTATAATACCCATATCAATCCCGACAGCCTGGAACAGTTTACCAACTTTGGAAACCAGCTGCTTGCAGACTATATGAAACCTGACCCCGGCGTGACTGCATTGGATATGGCACTGACCGGTTATGCAAAATCATTGGGCAAACCCTGCAAGGGACTGGAAACATTCAAATTCCAGATCAACATGATCTACCAGCTCATCGATGCCCGTTTAAACGACAGCACCTTGTTATTTGATGAAGACATCAACCTTACCAAAAACTTAAAGCGTTTTTATTTATCACAACAGGCCGATTCACTCACACAATTAATTGAAGGCGTAAATAAGAACTATCGAAAAATTATTTTTGACGAGCGCAACAAAACAATGGCTGATTCCATTGCGGCCATCTCGGTTAAACAACCCGTTTTCTTTGCGGTAGGTTGCGGCCACCTGCTCGGTGAAAACGGCATTATTGCATTGCTTCGTGGTAAAGGATTTATCGTATCCCCTGTTTTTTCAGACAACCGGATTTCCATCACCTTGATGGAACAGCTATTTAATGAGGGTTACCGTACCATGAAGAAAAAGATGAAAGAAGAGGAGGAAGCAACAAAAGAATTAAAGGAAGATATCATGGTGGCGCCCCCGGCTCCTCCAAAGCCCCCCAAAACAAAAACCATTGCTAAACCTGCAGCTAAAAAACAATCAGCATGAAACTCTATACAATCAACACCGGATATTTTAAACTGGATGGTGGCGCCATGTTTGGCGTGGTGCCCAAGAGTATCTGGAATAAATTAAACCCTGCAGATGAAAACAATATGTGCAGCTGGGCCCTGCGCTGTATGCTGGTGGAAGATGGGAACCGGCTTATTTTGATAGATAATGGCATGGGCGATAAACAGGATGCGAAATTCTTCGGGCATTATTATATGCATGGCGACGACACACTTGAAAAATCGCTGGCCAAATATGGTTTTACAAAAGATGATATCACAGATGTGTTTCTAACCCACCTGCATTTTGATCATTGTGGCGGCAGTATCGTACGGGAAGGAGATCGACTGGTGCCTGCTTTTAAAAATGCCAGTTTCTGGACCAATAAAACCCACTGGCAATGGGCTACCCAACCCAATGCAAGGGAAAAAGCCAGTTTCTTAAAGGAGAATATTTTACCCATGCAGGAAAGCGGCCGCCTGAAGTTTATTGAAGTGGCCGATACGGTGGACAAAACAATGCCCACCCCCCTGGGTGATCATTTTTTTGTAAAAGCAGCTTACGGGCATACCGGCGCCATGATGATGCCTGTTATAAAATACAAGGATAAAACCCTGGTGTATATGGCCGACCTGCTGCCTTCCGTGGCGCATATTCCGCTGCCCTATGTGATGGGTTATGACATGTTTCCCCTGACAACACTGAATGAAAAGAAAGCATTTTTTGATGAAGCCGTACCCAATGACTATGTGCTGTTTTTTGAACACGACCCCGTGAATGAATGCTGCACTTTGCAACAAACAGAAAAAGGGGTAAGACAGAAAGATGTTTTCAGGCTGGAGGATTTGTAGTGGGGGTTGGTTAATTGGTTAATTGGTTGACCAGACAGGCTGATATAGCGTGGCAGAATATTTAAGCCAACCTGCTATATGGTTAATATCCTTCCTCAGTACCGGGGCATCCAGCACCTTATTTAATACTGATCAGCGAACTTAATGGATAACGCAGGTTCCTGTAGCCCATCATATCCACTTTAATGCTGCCAACGGCAATTGGGCTTTCCACCCGCAGCAGCAAGTGATTGGGATCATCACTCACCCAGGCATTCATTTTTTCGCCCCCTTCAAAAATGGTTCCCTTCACCAGCAGTGGCTTAAACTTTATGGCGTTGAATTTACCGTAACGGGTTTTGATCTTTTCTTTTCCCATATACCGGATATAAAGGTGATACACTTCATCATCCAGGAACATATCAAAAGGTATCTTATCGTCTTTTTTGTACTTGGAGAAATCGATATTCCTTGCATAATAAACAGCACTCACCACATCCTGTATGCACTTTGTCACCTTAAAAACACCGTTGGTGCTTACCGCGGTGCCGGCCGTTTGGTTAAAGGTTACGTTGTTATATTTTTTGTAACCGCCTTCATCCACATTACGGATAAATTTATAAGGGATGAGGTTGGAGGTATCAATATAACTTTCATACCTGTCACGCACTTTAAAAAAATTGTCGAAGAAAGAATAGGTCTTGCCCTCGCCCACACAATGGTATACCGGCTTGCCATTGTAACGTTCAATCATGGTGGAAAACGTGGCTTCACCCGCACCGATATAGGCGCCAAGTGTGCTGTAATACACTTTCATGGTCACCACTTCACCATCCTGGAATGCCGTGTTTTTAATACCGCAAAACTCGTCATCGTAGGCCGTTCCGGGGCTGGCAACAAATAACCCTGCAGTCATCATCCCTATTTTTGCTAAGCGTATCAGCATCATTTATCTTTTACAATTTTTATTCCCAAAATTAATATACTGCCCAATACCGCAGGCACTACCAGGTTAATGATCCAGATGGCCAGTGCCGCCGTTTGAATGCCCAGTGTGTTCGTGCTGTACAGCTGCATCAGCTGCAGGCTGGCCTTCACCCTTACGGGCAATTCTAAAAAACCTATTGTAGGTGCCACGGCCATCACCAGGTAGAACACGCTGATCAGCCAGAAGCTGAGCCCGAAACTGATCTGTACATCCATTACCTGCAGCAACAGCACATATTGCAATACAAATACCAGGTAACGCACCAGCGACAATCCCATCAGTTGCAACAACTGTTTGCCTGTAAACTGGTCGAGTACCGAAATATGCCGCACCAGTTTATTGAGCGCAGGCAGTTTTTCCATTAAACGCACCAGCCAGCCTAAACGTATATAAAATAAAAAGAGCAGTAATGTGCTCACCACACTGAAATAGATCAGCACATCACCCCAAAAGTGCGGTAAAACGCTTAAAGCGTTGTCATTGTTCTGTGAAAAAAACCTTAAAAAAAACAAACCCAAACAACCCATGATCATGGTGATCAGCAACTGGCTGATGCTCCCGGTAATGGTGAGCGAAATGGCTTTGATCCGGTGCTGTGGCGCTACAAATAACATGCGTCCTCCATATTCACCAATCCGGTTGGGGGTGAGCATGGTTACACTGCAGCCGGCGAGCACCGATTTATAGGCTTTTAAGAATGATACCGGCTGCATGTGCTGCAGCAGCAGTTTCCACTTGGCCGCCTCGATTCCCCAGTTTAAAAACATCAGCAGGAGCACCAGCAGGAATTGCCCGCTTTGCCAGGATGTTTTGATCTGCGCCCAGCGCTGCGCCAGGTCGGGCTGCTGCACCACCTGCCTGTAGAGGCTGAAACTGATGATGAGGAACAGTGCCGGCCCCAGCAGCCAGTTGATTAATATTTTGATATTTTTGTTCAATACGCAATGTTACTTCAATTATCAAATACAAAAAACTAATAAGTGCCGGGTAAAAAACCAACCATCATTTTAGGAATTGATCCCGGCACGATTGTAATGGGGTACGGACTGGTTGCCGTACAGCAGGGAAAAATAACCCTGCTCGATATGGGTGTGCTCAAGCCGGGCAAAGTGAAAGACAGTTATAAAAAATTACAGCTGATATATGAAACCGTAAGCGGGCTGATCAGCAAATACAAACCCGACAGCTTTGCAATTGAAGCCCCTTTTTTCGGGAAAAATGTGCAAAGCATGCTTAAACTGGGCCGGGCCCAGGGCGTGGCCATTGCAGCTGCGATACAGCAGGGGCTGGATGTAACAGAATATTCGCCCAAAAAAGTAAAGCAAAGTGTAACCGGCAACGGCAACGCGGATAAAGAACAGGTGATGAAAATGCTGCAGCGCATATTGGAATTTACTGAAGACCCCAAATATTACGATGCAACCGATGCACTGGCAGTAGCTGTTTGCCATCACCTGCAGCATAAGACAATATTACCTGCTGTAAATAAAAAACTCAAAGGCTGGGATGCATTCATTGCACAAAACCCGGGCAGGGTGAAGAAAAAGTAGTTGAAGGTTGATGGTTCATAATAGATAGCGAAAAATTGGGCTTGCGGAACATGGATTATTGAACATTTTTAATTGATCATTCTGCATTGCAACAACATCTTGTTAACATAACAGGTCTTCATCTTTGCAGTAAAGATCAATGGGCCAGAAAACGCCTCATTTATTTCTAAATAAAAGCATCACCCGTAATGGTCATCCGCTCCAAAACACTCCGGCTGGTAATACTGGTAAGCACGGTACTGATCGCCATTATTGTGGCCATACAGTTATTCTGGCTGCAGAAAGTTTACCGGTACGAAGAAAAGCAGTTCAACATCAACGTTTCCAAAAGCATCCGCTCCCTGTATAAAGACATGCAGCTGGTAAACGATGTTTCGGATATTGCGCAGAAAGAGATCAATAACCCGAAGCCCGATCTTTATTTATTAAAAATTGACTGCACCCCGTTTACCGACAGTCTCTGGCTGAACCTGAAAGAAGAATTCACCGACTTTGATGTATACACCGATTGCCTGGCAGGCATTTACGATCATGAAAAGGATTCATTTACGGTTACAAAATATATTGACCTCGCGGACTCCTATGATTCCACTTCTTCCAAAGCTGCCCTTCCTGCAATGAAAAGAGATTATTCATACCTCTCCCTGTATTTCCCCCACCGCGGCGAATACATCCTCAAGCAAATGTATTTCTGGATATTTTCCGGCATGCTGCTGTTCCTGGTGCTCACCGCTTTTGGCGCCAGCATATTTTATTTGTACAGGCAAAAATTCCTCAATGAAACCCAAAAGGATTTCGTGAATAATTTTACGCATGAATTTAAAACGCCGCTGGCCGTTATTAAAATTGCCAGCGAGGTGCTGCAGCAGCCTGATATCACGCAAAAACCGGAGCGGCTTAAAAATTATGCAGGTATTATTGGTGAGCAGACCACGCATTTACAGGGACAGATACAGCGCCTGCTGGAAATTGCCTATACCGACCGTGCTGCCTTACAGCTTGAAAAAACGGATTTCAATATTACGGATGTAATAAACGAAGCGATCAACAGCCTGCAACCGCTGATTGAACAAAATTCAGCCACCGTTGAAACCAGTTTTGAGCCCGGCAGTCATATCATTCATGCAGATAAATACTACCTGCTGCTTACACTTATCAACCTGGTTGAAAACGCAGTGAAATATGCGGCCAGGCCCGTTATAAAAATCACCACCCATACCGAAGGGCACGATTGCTGCATTGCCATTACGGATAACGGTATCGGCATCGGGGAAGAATACCATAAAAAAATATTCGACCGCTTCTTCCGGGTTACAAAAGGCGAGCTCCATACCGTAAAGGGATTTGGACTTGGTTTAAGCTTTGTTAAAAAAGTGGTGGAAGCACATGGCGGTAAAATTGAAGTGAAAAGTGAACAGGGAAAAGGAAGTACATTTACAGTGAGGATCCCGAAGCAATAAATGAAGTCAAGGCAGTATGATAATTTAAGGGCGCTTTACATTAACAGATAAGTTTTACAGCGGTAATATGAGCAAGGCAAAAGTTTTACTGGCAGAAGATGACATGAGCCTGAGTTTTGTGATTAAAGACAATTTACAGGATGCAGGTTATGAAGTAACGCATTGTGCAGACGGGGAAGCTGCCTGGCAGCAATTCCAGAAGAGGGGCTTTGATATCTGCCTGCTGGATGTAAACATGCCCGTGAGGGACGGGTTTTCACTTGCAAAAAAAATACGGCAGCTGAGTGATGTGGTGCCCATTTTATTCATCACGGCCAAAAGCCTGGAAGAAGACAAGATCAGGGGGTTTGAAACAGGTGCGGATGATTATATCACTAAACCGTTCAGCATACAGGAACTGCTGCTGCGCATGGAAGTGTTTTTGCGGCGCACCAAAAAACTCCAAAGTGATGCAGCTGAAGAATTCGTGCTGGGCAAACTGAAATTTATTTTTCACGATTTAAAGATACTGTCTGCAGAAGGCACCAGCTCACTCACACAAAAGGAAGCCGACCTGCTGAAATTTTTCGCGACGCACCCCAATAAAATACTGAAACGGGAAGAAGTATTGCTGAATGTATGGGGAAAGGATGATTATTTTTTAGGCCGCAGCATGGACGTATTCATTACCAAACTGCGCAAACATTTAAAAGCCGATCCTGCTATCACACTTGAAACGATTCATGGCGTGGGCTTCAGGCTGGTGATCAATTAAGCTTATTATAAATAGCGCAAAATCGTTTCCTGCACACGCTTCAGTTCCTCGGCACTCATTTTTAATTTGCCCCTTGTAAAATTCAGGTCATCCGCATCATTGATGGGCAGCAGGTGCAGGTGTGCATGCGGCACTTCCAATCCCACCACGCTGATGCCGCAGCGGTTACAGTCGAACGCCTTTTCAATGGCATGTGCAATGGGTTTTGCAAACTGCAGCATTTTGCCCAGGTAATGATCATCCAGGTCGAAAAATTTATCGGTTTCTGTTTTCGGAACCACCAGTACATGCCCTTCCACCAGCGGAAAGATATCGAGGAAGGCAAAGAAGTTTTCATCTTCCGCAATTTTGTAAGATGGTATTTGTCCGGCAATGATTTTAGAGAAGATGGTCATACGGAAACATTTTATCAAATTTACTAAAAACTGTAACTGATAGATGCAGTTTTTGTTTTTAACGCTGCACCGTAGCTGCTGCAAATACTGAAAATAAAAAAGCCTGTCCGGGATGAACAGGCTTTACGTTGCTCAAAAAAACTTATGCGGTAATTTCTTCCACTTTAAATTTTAATACACCGGCCGGCACACTTACTGATACTTCATCTCCCACCAGTTTACCAAGCAGCCCCTTGCCAATGGGTGATGTTACAGAGATCTTACCCGCTTTAAGATCGGCCTCTTTTTCAGAAACGATCTGGTAAGTCACCTTTTTCTTTGTGGCCAGGTTGGTCAGGGTCACTTTGGTAAGAATACTCACTTTGCTGGTATCAATATTGCTTTCATCGATTATCCTTGCTGTGGCGATCACGCCTTCCAGGTATTTGATCTTTGCTTCGAGCATTCCCTGTGCTTCTTTGGCCGCGTCGTATTCTGCATTTTCTTTCAGGTCACCTTTTTCACGTGCTTCTGCAATGGCCTTGCTGGCTGCCGGCCTGTCAACACTTTTCATATGTGCCAGTTCCTGCTTCATTTTATCGAATGTTTCCTGTGTTACGTAATTCGTTCCGCTCATGTTATTTCGTTTAAGTAAAGAGAAAAAAAATACAACGCCCCGGGTGCCCAAGGCGTTGCATGTAAGACAAAAATAATAAATTTTTTAAATTCCCAGCTTTTCCAGTACTACGGCACCCATTTTATAATAGGCTTCGTGGCTATAGCCAGCAATATGCGGGGTTACGATTACATTGGGATGGTTGCAGAGCCATTCCAGCTGTTCTTTTTCTGCGGGAGTATATGTGTTTAACTGTTCGTTTTCGAGCACATCCAGTGCAGCCCCCGAAATTTTATTTTCCTGCATCGCCCTTATCAATGCGGCAGTATCCGTCACTTTACCTCTTGACGCATTGATGAAAAAAGGCTTTTGCTCCAGTGTATTAAAAAAACCGGTGCCGGCCATGTGCTTTGTTTCATCAGTAAGCGGCACGTGAAAACTGATGATATCTGCATAGCGGCAAACCTGTTCAAGACTTGCTTCCTTCACATAATCGCCGCCAAAACCAAACCGGTATTTATCATAGGCGAGTATGGTAACATGAAAAGACGAAAGCAGTTTGGCCAGGGCGCTGCCTGTATTCCCATAACCAATAATGCCCACCGTTTTGCCAGTAAGCTCTGTACCGCGGTTGGCATCCCGTATCCATTCCCCTCTTTTTACTTCAGCGGCGCTGCTGTTTATTTTATGCAGCAGGTTCAGCAGCATGCCCAGTACATGTTCGGCCACTGCATTGCGGTTTCCCTCCGGACTGCTTACACATTGTATACCTTTTGATGCAGCATAATCCACATCAATCAGTTCCATGCCGCTGCCGAGCCGGCCGATCCATTTCAGGTGAACGGCTTTGTCGAGCAGGGCACTGTCAATACGCAGCCGGGTGGTTACCACCAGGCCTGTTGCCTCCCCGATCAGCACTGCAAGTTCTTCATAACTGATTTGCGGACTGTACAGCACTTTATACTGTTTCTTTTCCAGTTCATCGATGAGGTATTGGTGTGTTTTGGCTGTAATGATCACCAGTTTTTCGCTGCGCATTCTTTTAAAATTGTTTTATCTTACCTGTAAAATTAAACACTCATGATGGTTAAGCGCATTTCTTTTTTTGTGTTGCTTTTTTTATCGGTATGCACCGCAACCGCCCAGGTGACCGCACTGGATGAAAAAAAACCGGAAACGGTGAACGGGATTGAGTTTGGTTACTATATCCGCAATGAACAGGAAAAAACAGTGAAAGACGAAGAATACAGCAGGTTCGAGATCACGTTTTATGCGGTTAATAAAAGCGGGTGCAGTAAGATATTCCTTGACCGCGGCTCCATCCTCACTTCTTCGGATGCTGCTGCCAGCACCATTGCCTCCTTCAGCTGCATCAATGCAAACGGCAAACGTTTTACATCAAAAGGTGGCAGCGTGAAAGCAAAAGAATTTTACGTGAATGTAAAAGTCCGGGAAAATGACAAGGACGTTACCCGTTCTGCAAAAGCCGGTTTTATCTTCCGTAATGGCGAAACCATTTCTTCCAATATTATTGTGCTGGTGCCGAAGGGGGAACGTCCTAAAGTACAGTGTATGGTCAATAATCTTGCAGAGCTGTGATTACAGGGCAGCAATCATGCTGATCTCCACGTTCACATTTTTGGGCAGTCCTTTTACAGCGATCGTTTCCCTTGCCGGAAATTCGCCGGTGAAGTATTTGCCGTAAATTTCATTTACCTGCCCGAACAGTGCCATATCGCTGAGGAAAATGGTGGTCTTAACAACGTTGTCAAATCCACCGCCTGCTTCTGTAAGAATGGATTTGAGATTTTGCATTACCTGGTGCGTTTCTTCAATGATATCCGCATTGGCCAGCTCGCCGCTGCCGGGTTTAAGCGCCACCTGCCCCGAAATAAACAACAAATTACCTGTTTGCACAGCCTGGTTATAAGGCCCGATGGGAGCCGGGGCATTATCTGTATGGATGATTTTTTTTGCCATTGGTTTTTATTTGGTCAAATGCAAATATATCTTTTTACAACCACCTATTTTTGCAAAAAATATTTTGATGCAACTGGTTGTACTGGCAAATGATGAACAATGGAACGAGCTGGCTGTTGATACAGAAGAGGTGCAATGGATACGGGCATCTCTGCCATTTGCTGCTGAAAGCTACCCGGACGCAGCTGCATTTTTTTTACTGGACATTACAGGCAGTCATCTTGAATATCCGAATGGCAAACCTGTTTTTATAAACAGTATGCTTACAGGCTTGTCTGCACTCGGTGCCCCGCCCGCCGCAACTGGCATTAATGGCTGGAGCAGTTTTTTAAAAAGACCCTTATGGGAAATTACAGGAAACTGTGGCGATGATGCAACCGGGGTTTTAAAAAAAATAAATAAACAATATATCACGGTAAAAGATGAACCCGGTCTTGTTGCCGGCCGCGTGGTGGCCATGATCATCAATGAAGCTTATTTTGCATGGGGCGATGCAGTAAGTGATAAGGCTGCGATTGACACCGCGATGAAGCTGGGCACCAATTACCCATACGGACCTTTTGAGTGGGCTGAAAAGATCGGGTTGAAAAATATTTATACACTTCTGGCCACGCTGGGTAAAACCGATAACCGGTACACCCCTGCTCCGGCGCTGGTAAAAGAAATTTCTGCAAAACAACCATGAGTTACATACTGCATATCGATACCGCAACAGAAAGGGCGCATGTTTCGCTGGCCAAAGATGGCCTGCTGCTGCAGGCCATGGAAAACGACCAGCAAAAAGACCATGCCGCATTTGTACAAACCGGCATACAGCAGTTGCTATATGATGCGGGTATTTCTTTTGAACCTGTTGCTGCTATTGCTGTAACAGCAGGGCCCGGTTCTTATACAGGCCTGCGTGTGGGCATGGCGAGTGCAAAAGGATTGTGTTATGCGCTGAACAAACCATTGATTGCAGTAAACACACTGGAAGTAATGGCTAAGGCTGCGCAAACACAGGCAGCAATGAATGATGTTTTATACTGCCCCATGATTGATGCAAGAAGAATGGAAGTGTTTACTGCGATTTACAGCAACCATATGGAGACGGTGCTGGAACCCGCCGCACTTATAGTGGATGAAAACAGTTACAGCGAACACCTGCAAAAAAATAAAATACATTTTTTTGGAAGCGGATCATCCAAATGGCAGCAGGTTTGCCGTGATTCCAATGCAGTATTTATAAACTTATTTGATTTGCCTGCTGCCTTCACCGCATTGTCGTATTACTACTACAATCAAAACAAATTCAGTGACCTGGCTTATTCAGAGCCATACTACATTAAGGAATTTAAAACCAATACTTAAGAGATTATAACTATCTGTAAAAGGCATTTTTTAAATTAAAGTGATTAAAAATTAGTTGCATAAGCAATTGTTTGTATACTTTTACGTTACAGATATTGTTCAAGCATAATTAAAATTTAAAGCCTTATGATGGTTGCAACTCAATCACACGGATTAGCGTCCGAAAAAACCAGTGCAATTTCTTCAACAACTTTTGATTACCACGCCCTGAAAAAAGCTGCGCTTGTATTAAGGGCATTGAATCACAAATTGCGCCAGCAATTACTAAAGCTGATTGAAGAAGAAAAGAAAATCACCGTTACAGAAATCTATGTGCGCCTTCGCCTGGAGCAGTCTGTAGCATCACAACACCTCGCTATTTTACGTAAAGCCGGTATTGTGAGCACTCAGCGTGACGGAAAGTTCATTTATTACTCAGTGAACTTTAAGCGTCTTGAAGAGATCGATACTTTTGTAAAGCAGCTGGTAGGTTAAATTTCTTTTTTCCAACGCATTTAAACGTCCTGTCATTGCGGGACGTTTTTTATTTTTGCAACTTAAACACTTTGTATGTTCATTCAGCAATTATACACCGGCTGCCTCAGCGAGGCGGCTTATTATATCGAAAGTGAAGGCGAGGCCGCAGTGATAGACCCCTTAAGGGATACAGGAGAATATATTGCGCTGGCTAAAAAAAGAAATGCCGGCATCAAATATATTTTCGAAACGCATTTTCATGCCGATTTTGTAAGCGGCCATCTTGATCTTAGCAAGGAATCCGGCGCTCCCATTATTTATGGCCCCGGAGCCGTAACCAGCTTTACCGTGCACAATGCAAAGGATGGCGAAATTTTCAAACTGGGCAAGCTCACCATTGAAGTGCTGCACACACCGGGACATACCATTGAAAGCTCCTGCTATTTGCTGCGGGATGAAAATGATAAACCGCACGCCATTTTTACCGGCGACACTTTATTTGTTGGCGATGTGGGCCGCCCCGATCTCAGCAGCGGTAATTTAAGCAGTGATGAACTGGCAGGTATTCTGTATGAAACCATCCATAATAAAATTCTGCCCCTGCCCGATGATGTGATCGTTTATCCTGCACACGGCGCCGGCAGCAGTTGTGGCAAAAATTTAGGTCCGGATACATACAGCACCATCGGTGAAGAAAAGAAAACCAATTATGCCCTGCAGCCGCAAACCAGGGAAGCATTTATTAAAGCAGTAACAGAAGGACTTTCTGAAGCCCCCCGTTATTTTGCCATCAATGCCCATATCAATAAACAGGGATACGACAGCCTGGATGCCATTAAAGAAACCGGCTTAACGCCGCTTTCGTCCGCAGCTGTAAAAAAATTAGTGGACGAAGACATGCTGGTACTGGACACACGGCCGGCCACGCAATTTACTGAAGGCTTTATTCCGGGTTCCATTTTCATCGGGCTCGAAGGACGTTTTGCAGAATGGGCCGGTGCACTGCTGCCATTTGACAAACCCATGATACTGGTAACGGAACCCGGTAAGGAAGAAGAAAGCCTGGTACGTTTGGCGAGGGTGGGCTTTGATAAAATGCAGGGATACCTGGACGGTGGATTTGAAGCATGGGAAAAAGCCGGTGAAAAAATTGATATGGTCATCAATGTGGAAGCGGATGAGCTGGCAATGGACCTTCCGCACGACCCCCATTTGGTGATAGTGGATGTAAGAAGGGAAACAGAATATGCGGATGGACATATTAAAGAAGCGCAAAACATTCCGCTGAATGAAATGACCGATGTGGCCAGCATTGCAGGCTTTGAGGAAAACCAGAACCTGTATGTGCATTGTGCAGGCGGCTACCGCAGCGTGATTGCCGCATCGCTGATGAAAAGGCAGGGCATCCATAATTTAAGAAATGTGCTGGGCGGATGGAATGCCATCAAAGAACAAAAGAAAATTAAGACCGAAAAAGACAAGAGTGTGCTGAACTGATAAAAAAAGGAAGCGCTGCTTCCTTTTTTTTGCTATTCATTATCCACCCACAAGTGCCGGTACTCCTCCTTCCATTCAAATTTAAAACGGCGGTGGCTCCATAAATAATTCGCCGGATCCTGCCGGATGGTTTTCTCCAGGATATCCCGGTAACGGCGGGTGAGTTCTCCTACCGGAAGCCCCTTGCTTTGTTCGGCCAGCAATGTAACATCAAAATGATAATGCCCGCGGCTTATTTTTTTAAACCCCACATACACTACAGCCGCATTATTTCTCACCGCTCCTTTTTCCGGGCCCGTAACAAAGGGAGTGGGTCTGCCAAAAAAATTCATCCAGTAACCAGAAGCGGCAGCGCCGGGGTTTTGATCGGCTGCCAGGGCCAGTATATACTGGCTTTTGAACACATCATGCATTTTATTTTTAAAATCGGTGGCGCTGATCAGGATGGTGCCGTAACGGTTGCGGAAATCAAAGAAAATTTTGTTGAGCGCCTTGTTCTTGATGGGCATGTATACCCCTACAAAGGGAATTTTTAAATTCAATGCGTACAAAAGATTGGCATATTCCCAGTTGAACTGGTGACCGGCCATAAGGTTAATACTATAGCCCTTATCGATCAGGTTGTTGATGATATCAAAAGAACCGGTGCTTCTTTTTTGCAGCTGCTTTTTTGAAATAGAAATGAACTTGATGGTTTCGATAAAAGTATCCGTAAAATAACGGTAAAACTTTTTGGCAATGGCCCTGCGCTCCTGGTCTGTTTTTCCAGGAAAGGCAATCGCAAGGTTGCCGAGTACAATTTTTTTGCGGTACCCAATTACATGGTAAAGCAGGAAGGCTATAAAATCACTGATGCCGTACAGGATAAAAAATGGCAGCAATGAAACAAGGTATAATAAGGGATAAATGATGTAATACATAACAATGTTCAGTATTCAATTTTAATACTCAATTTTCAACAGGGGGCGTTTTCTCCTCCCAAATCATCGCCAGGTGAACAATCGTTTCGGCGGCTTTGGCCATATCCTTTGTACCAATCCACTCCAGCTTGCTGTGAATATTTTGCATGCCGGTAAAAATATTCGGACAGGGCATGCCCATATAACTGAAGCGGCTGCCATCTGTACCGCCGCGGATGCTTTCTTTTTTAACTGTAAGCCCGGCACGTTCTATCGCGGCAGCGGCATAACCGGCCACCTGCGGGTAATTCTTCAGCACGTTCTTCATATTGCGGTACTGTTCCTGCGGTTTGTATTCCATCGCGGCCCCGGGAAATGTTGCCACCACGGCCGCTGCAATTTCTTTTAAACGGGTATGGTGCTGTTGCAGCTGCGTATCATCAAAATCACGCACAATAAACTGTATGGTGGCTTTTTCCGCAATCCCGTTTACAGCCACGGGATGCACAAAGCCCTGCATCTTATCGGTGGTTTCGGGACTCCATTCATTCTTTGGCAAGGCATCCAGCACAGCCCCGGCAATTTTCAATGCATTCACCAGTTTGTCTTTTGCATAACCGGGATGTGTGATCACACCATGAATGGTAATGGTGGCGCCATCGGCACTAAAGGTTTCATCTTCCAAACTGCCGGCTTCCCCGCCATCAAGTGTATAACCAAAGGCAGCACCCAGTTTTTGCATATCCACTTTCGCGGTGCCCTGTCCCACTTCTTCATCGGGCGTAAATAAAATTTTTATATCGCCGTGTTTTACCTGCGGGTTTTGCACCAGGTACATCGCTGCTTCCATAATGGCAGCCACACCGCTTTTATCATCTGCTCCCAGCAGCGTGAGACCGCTTGCAGTAATAACCCCGTGACCAATATGTTCTTTTAAATAAGGGGAGTGCTGCACATTCAGCACCTGAGTGTTGTCATCGGGCAATACAATATCATTGCCATCATAATAGCGGTGATGGATGGGTTTTACATGATAGCCGCTGCAGTCGGGCGCCGTATCCACATGCGCACAAAAACAAATGGCCGGAATATTTTTTTTATCGCTGTTGGCCGGTATGGTGGCATACACGTAACCGTATTCATCCGTGGAAGCATCGGTAATACCCATGCCGTACAATTCTTTCAGCAGTAATTTACTCAGCTCTTTTTGCTTTTCGGTGGTGGGGTGTGCGCTGCTGTTGGGATCGCTCTGGGTATCGATGCGCACATAGCGCATAAAGCGGTCGGCAATATTATCGGGGCTTATTTGAATCATTAAGTTTTAAGTTGTAAGTATTAAGTTTTAAGTGCCGGGTTGTAAGTGTGGAGTAAAATTATCGAATCTAAAATAAAAACAGTTTGCCGGGGCAAACTGTTTCACTTATAACTTACAACTTATAACTTTTAACCTATTGCCACCAGTTCGATATCAAACACCAGTTCCTTACCGGCTAAAAAATGGTTGGCATCCAGCATGATCACGTCTTCCTTTACTTCCAGCACCACTACCGGTACAGGCTGGCCATGCTGGTTGCTGAGTGTTAACTGCATACCGGGTTCCAGTTTCATATCGGCCGGTACATTTTCTTTGGGGAAAGGTATCACGGCTTCTTCGCTTCTTTCGCCATAACCTTCTGCTGCCGGGATATTGATCGTTTTTTTATCCCCGATGGCCATGCCCGGGATAGCGGCATCAAAACCTTTGATCATCTGGCCCGCTCCCACTGTAAATTCCAGCGGCTCCCTGCCTGCAGATGAATCAAACTGTTCGCCCGAGGTTAATTTTCCTGTATAATGCACTTTTACATTATCACCGTTTTTTGCTGTACTCATGTTCAATTTTTTTTGTTGTCAACTAATTAATTTATTTCAGCACCGTTGCAGCTTGCCCCGCTAACAGCGGGGTCGCACACTTTAACATTTACAGCTTTATCAGCCTTGCCCGGAATGCGCAGCCGCACTGGATTTTATTGAAACAGGCCGCAAATTAATTGATAAAAGGCAGAGTGGTTTAAAAAGTTTTCGGCAACTTTAAGCTATGAAAAAATCAATGCCCCTTCTTTTGGTGCTGCTCACAGTGCTGGCATTCCAGCCGGTAATGGCACAAAGCAGCAAAATCATCCCTGCCGCCGAACGCACGCAGGTTTATTTTCCTTTGCTCAGGGGGAAAGCGGTGGCCGTTTTTGCCAACCAAACCAGTATGGTGGGCAATACCCACCTGGTGGATACCCTGCTGAAAAGCGGCATCAAAGTGGTAAAAATTTTCGGGCCTGAACATGGTTTCAGGGGTGATGCCGATGCAGGGGAACATGTTAGCGATGCAAAAGACAAAAAAACGGGCATACCGGTCGTGAGCCTTTATGGCGCCCATCATAAACCCACCGCAGCAGACCTGCAGGATGTGGATGTACTGGTTTTCGACCTCCAGGATGTGGGCTGCCGTTTTTATACCTATATCAATTCCATGGAGTATTTTCTGGAAGCTGCACTGGAAAACCACAAACCTTTATTGCTGCTCGACCGGCCCAACCCCAATGGTTTTTATGTTGACGGACCTGTGCTGGACCTTAAGTTTAAAAGCGGGATCGGCCGGCAGCCCGTTCCCATTGTATATGGCATGACGATGGGAGAATATGCCATGATGCTGCTGGGAGAAAAATGGGTGTCAAAGGAAGCTTCGGATGTGAATGCTTACAATATCACCACCAAACCCAATGCCGATACGCCTTTTCATTTCCTGGTGATCAAGAACCAGCATTATACCCACAAAAGCAAGTACGTGCTGCCGGTAATGCCCAGCCCGAATTTAAAAACCATGCAAAGCATTTACCTCTATCCCAGCACCTGCCTGGTTGAAGGCACCATAATGAGCGAAGGCCGCGGCACAGATTTTCCTTTCCAGGTTTTTGGTCACCCTGCCTTACCTAAAAACCTGTACAGCTTTACTCCCAAACCCAACCTCGGTTCAAAAAGCAGCAAATGCTTTTACCAAACCTGTTATGGCTGGAAGATTGACGGCAGCAATGAAGAGATACTGAAAATCATTGACGGCAGGATCCAGCTTAAATTCCTGCTAGATGCCTACAAAATTTTCCCGGGCAAGGACAGTTTTTTCCTGAAAAATAATTTCATCAACAAACTGGCCGGCAATGACGCTTTCCAGCAACAGGTAAAAGATGGCTGGTCTGAGGCGGAGATCAAAAAAAGCTGGCAGTCCGGTTTAAAAGCCTTTATGAACATCCGGAAAAAATACCTGCTCTACGAAGATTTTTGATTTTATATCAGCTGCAGCTGCACGGCAGTTTTGATGAGTGCGGCAATATTGCGTGCATCAAATTTTGCCAGCAGGTTTTTACGATGTGTATCCACGGTGGTAACACTGATAAAGAGTTTGGTGGCGATTTCACTGTTGGTAAGTCCTTCCGCTATCAGCTCCAGCACTTCTTTTTCACGACGGGTTAAAACCGGTGCGCCGCCCGAACTGGGTTTGCGTAATGATGATGCCGCTTCATCACTCAGGTATGTTTTCCCGCCTGCCACTGTTTCAATGGCTTCCAGCAATTCTTCCTGCGTGGCGTTTTTAAGCACATAGCCCGATGCCCCGTTATTGAGCATTTTCTGTATAAAACTCTGCTGGTTAAAAGTGCTGAGGCCAATCACATATACCGAGGGATATTTTTCACGCACTTCCTTGCAAAGATCAATGCCGCTTTTATCGGGCAGGTTAATATCCATCAGTATAATATCGGGTAACTGCTGTTGTAAAAAACCAAGACAGGAAGCCGCATTGGATGCATGCCCCGCCCAGTTGATACTGGCTTCGTTCTGCAATAAAGAACGGATGCCTTCAATTACCATATAATGGTCGTCAACGATAAAAACTTTTATTGCCATTAAATATTGAATTCAATGTGAACAGATGTGCCCTTGCCGGGATCCGACTGTACATCCAGTATCCCCTTTAAAAATTCCACACGGCTTTTAATATTCGTCCAGCCCAGGCCCTTTGCCTGCTGCAAATGTACAGCGTCAAAACCTTTACCGTCATCTTCCACGGTAACCGATAACTGGTTCTCCCGTTTGCTTACCTGCACAATGGCAGTTTGCGCACCTGCATGCTTGATGGTGTTGTTAATCAGTTCCTGCACGATCCTGTAAACTGTGATGGAAGCGGTTTGTTCCAGCTGGGTATTTTCAATGCCGATCGACTGGTAACTGATCTTCAAAGCGCCGCTTTGGTTGATATCATTACAAAAATCCTTTAATGCCGTATCCAGCCCGAATTTCACCAGCGCTTCCGGCATCATATTATGTGCCACGCGGCGCATTTCCTTGATCGAGCTGTCGAGCATATCCATGCTTCGTTCAAATGCCTGTGCATTTTCCGGCGTCATCACCAGGTTGCCCTTCATGTTGTTGAGTGAAAACTTTATGCCTGATAACATACCACCCAAACCGTCGTGCAGGTCTTTTGCCAGGCGGGTGCGTTCCTGCTCCTCACCCTTGAGTACCGATTCGGTGGCGGCCAGCTGCTTTTCTGTTTCCAGTTCACTGATACGCTGCTGTTGCAGTTTTTGTTTTTGCGCATAGTTGCGGAACGACAGAAACAGCACCACGCAAAGCAACGCCACGGCCCCGCCCAAAAAATAAACCAGGTTATTCCTTTGTTTGAGCTCTGCCTTGCGCAATTGCAGCTGTGCTTCTTTTTTATCACTTTGATACCTGGCTTCCAGCTCTTCAAAATCTTTTGCACGTTTGCTGTTGAGCAGGCTGTCTTTAGCTGTATTGTATTTGTTAAAGTACAGGTAAGCATCTTTGTAACGGCCCTGTTCAAAAGAAAGCTGGCGCATCACATCATAATAATTGGATTGCTCTGCCGGGTCTTCAGACTTTTCGTAATAGGCTTTGGCTGTTTCTAAATATTTGTCTGCCTGTGCATAGTTTTTTTGCAGCATTGCGATCCTTCCCAGCTGCCAGTTGGCATTGGCCACACCGGCCGCATTCCGGAGTGTTGTTGCCACCTGCAGGCTTTTTCCTGCATACAAAAGTGATGAATCAATTTTTTTAAGATCAAAATATTCCTGTGAAATGTTCTGGTAGGCTGTTTGCAAAGTACCATTGGGATTGGCCCTTTTCTCCATCTGCGGTAAAAATGCCAGCCGGATCTCCAATGCTTTTTCAACATTGCCATTCTCTTTATAATTATCGGCCTTCTGCTGCATATAATAAGCGAGTGCATCGGCTGCAGCAGGACTGTCATATTTTTTTGCAATGGCGATCGCTTTGTCAATATACTCATCGGCCTTGCGCAGGTTTTTGAGGGTATTGAAAGTGGAGCTGAGATTGCTGTACAGGTCGGATTTACGCCGGTCAACCTGTTTTTCGGTAACATTTTTATCCTTGAGCAGGCGGGGGTCTTCAAAAATATCTGCAGCCCGGAGGTAAAAATGTATGCAGCTGTCGTATTGTCCTTTCCAGTATTGCACATTGCCCATATTAAACAATGCGCCGGCCATCATGTAAAGATGATCCCCTTTTTTTGCCCACTCAAAAGAAAGCTGCTGGCTGTTGTAATTTTTTACATTGTCGTTGTAGTAACCATACCAAAGTCCGAGCAGCCTGTAACAGGTGGCAATGGTTTTGGATTCTTTTATTTTCAGGCTTTTGGCAAGCGCTTCATCCAGCAGCTGTTTGGACAGGGCACTGTCCAGTTCGGTAAGGTCATTGCCCATGTTGCAAAGCTGCATCACCTGTGCGGTGTCCTCAGGCAGCCTGCGCAGGGAATCCGCCAGCTTTTCTGCTTCCGCTCTTTGATAACCCTGGCCCGCTGCAGGCAGGATGAACAACAATAATAAAGCCGGTAATAAAAAATTTTTAAAGCACATAAGCTGGTTCTGGCTGTGCATTTTAATAACAGTTAGGTATAACTTGTTAAACATGCACAATCTTTAACAAGTTAAGTTATTTGTATGAGCTGTGCAGCATACGGCCGTTGCACGTTTATATATCCAGTTCTATCAATACGGATGTGCCCTTGCCTTCGGCCGAGCTGATATCGAGTTTGCCTTTCAAAAACTCCACGCGGTTCTGGATATTGGTCCAGCCAATACCACCCGACCTGCTGAGTATGGCTGTATCAAAACCCTTACCATCATCTTCCACGGTTACCTGCAGGCGGTTATTGGTCATGCTCAGCTGTACAATGGCCTGTTTGGCCGATGCATGTTTAATGATATTGTTCACCAGTTCCTGCACCACCCGGTAAACGGTGATGGCCGTGGTTTGATCAAAATGATGTTCCCCGAGATTGATCGACTGGTAACTGACCTGCAGCACACCTGTTTGGTTGATATCGCTGCAAAAATCACGCAGGGCGGTATCCAGTCCGAACTTCACCAGCGCTTCGGGCATCATATTATGTGCCACGCGGCGCATTTCCTTGATGGAGCTGTCGAGCATATCCATGCTGCGTTCAAATGCTTGCGCATTTTCCGGCGTCATTATCAGGTTTCCTTTCATATTATTCAAAGAGTATTTTATTCCCGAAAGCATGCCGCCCAGCCCGTCGTGCAGGTCTTTTGCCAAACGGGTGCGTTCCTGTTCTTCTCCTTTCAGCACCGATTCGGTGGCGGCCAGCTGTTTTTCTGTTTCCAGTTCACTGATGCGCTGTTGCTGCAATTTTTGTTTTTGTTTGAAATTCCTGAACAGCAAAAAAGAAAACAGGCTGATCACAACAGCCGCGGCAAAAAGTATGTAGTTAAAGAAAGTTTTCCGCTGCAGGTTTAAGCGCTGCACTTCTTTTTCGGCTGTTAACTGGCTGATCTGAATTTCCTTTTTTTCTGCCTGGTATTTTGCATCCAGGAATTCTATGCGGTCGGCATTTTCAAAATGCAGCAGGCTGTCGCGGAAAATATTGAACGAATCCATGCTGAGGGCGGCAGACTTGTAATTACCCATTGCCTTTTCCAGCCTCGAACGGTTTTCATACACATCTTTGAGGTGAAACAGCAGCCCATCATTTTTGGCCAGGGCATATGCTTTTTCAAAATAACCGTTTGCTTCAGCAAAATGATGCAGGGAGGTATTGACGATACCGAGCCAGTTATAATAGCTGGCCACATCTTCCGTTCCGCCTTCTTTTAATATATGCGGCAAGCCTTCGTTCAGCATGCCGAGGGCTTTTGCATCTTCCCCGTCTTCATGACTGAATACAGAACGGATCTGGTAGTACTTGGCGAGATAAAAATCGCTTTTATAAAACTCAGCCAGCTCTTTCCCTTTTGCAAAATATACTGCTGCTTCCTGCTTGCGGCCCAGTTTCCACAATACCCTGGCATAATTGGTGGCGATGCTCATTTTAGAAGGCGGGTTGCCGATCCGCATGATTTTATCATAGCTTTTACTGCAATATTCCAGCGCCTGTTCAAATTTATCCAGGTTATAATAAGAGTTAATGATATTGGAGTATACGATCGGCAGGTTAAAATGGTTGGTATCTAATTTTTCATAGCGTTTTACAGCGTCAAAAAAATAATCCAGTGCCCCGATATCGTCGTTCACCTTCATGTGCTCGTAACCCGTATTCAGTGCCAGAGAGGCCATACTTTTCTGTCCCGTAACGGAATTGGGATAATTTTTCAGGATCGCTTCTGCCTGTAAATAATAGGTAACCGTTTTCTTCGAGTTTTGCTTGCTGTATAAAAAGCCGTAATGCTCCAGCACGATACCTTTTAATACCGGGTTTTGGGTTTTATTGGCGATGCTGTCGGCTTCCAGCAAATACTTCCATGCCTGTGCAGAGTCTTTTCTGTCGATCAAATACCAGGAAATACGTATCCGGTCGTGCACTTTGATGGAATCGGCTTTTTGTTTCGGCAGTTCGTTACGAAGGCTGTCAATTTTAGGGATTTGCGCCATAGAGCTAAGGGCGCAAAAAAAAGCAGCGGTTATGATGATGGCTGTTCTCATACTGTAAAAGAAAAACAAAATTCCTGTAATACAAATAAAGCAATTAACCGGTCCTTACTCCCTCCCCTTTTTCCATGATTTTTATAAACGGCAGTAAAATCCTGTTTTTGCGGGATACCATTTTTTTTAAGCCGCCCCTACTTTAGTTGAAAAAATGGCATGAAAAGAATTTTTATTACTGCTGCACTCATGGCAGGTTCATTTTTTTTGCAGGCGCAAAATGTGGGAATTGGCACCAATACGCCACGCTCACCACTGAGTTTCCCGCCAACCCTGGGGCAAAAAATTGCTTTGTGGGATGACGGTAATGCCGGGGGCGCCAATTATGGAATAGGTGTGCAGGGCGGATTGTTGCAGGTGTATGCTTATACCTCGCTCGATAATATCGGGTTTGGTTATGGCAGCAGCGGTTCGTTTACCGAAACCATGCGCATACTTGGCAACGGCAATATTGGCATTGGTACTGCACTGCCTGCGGCGTATGGTCATGGCGGCACTAACAGGATACTGCAGGTGCATAATTTAGGCACCGCTTCAAACAGTCAGTCTCATTTAATTCTGTCCACGAATGCTTCATCCACCAGTTACGGCAGTATAGGTGGTATAACAATGGTTGCACCCAATACAACTTTTAGTGAGAAGAGGATGGCCTATATCGGCTCAACATTCAGTGCAACTGGCGGCGACCTCCGGTTTTACACGAATAACAGCAATGTACTGAGCCAGCAAATGACCATACTGTCAAACGGTAAGGTTGGTATCGGCAGCACTAACCCTTTACAGCCTTTAGTAGTTGCCGGAACGGCATCAGACATTGCCACTTTCGACGGGGGAAATCAAATGTATATTACACTTTCTGAAAACGGTGCTGCCAAAGGATATATCGGCAGCTTTCTGCAGCCAAACACCGCGGACGATATCGATTTTGGTACACACACCAATAATACCACCGGCTCACTGCACCTGACCACCCTCGGCACTGCACGCTTAACGGTATCATCAGCAGGTAATATCGGCATCGGCAATACAAACCCTGCCAGGCCCCTGTCGTTTCCTGCGGCATTGGGTGAAAAAATAGTGTTATACCCGGGTGCAGTTGGAGAAGTGGGACTGGGAGTTTATGGAGGCGAGCTGCGTTTGCATTGTGATATCCCCGGAGGTAAAGTGAGTTTTGGCACACAGGATAATGCCGGCAACTTTACAGAAGCCGCCAAGGCCCAGATCAACGGCGCCTATGCGTTTTCTATTTTTGGCAGCCTTTGGGCCAATGGCACCACTTATGCCAGTGATGAACGGTTTAAACAAAACATCACATCCATCACGGCTCCCCTGCAAAAATTATTACAGATCAACGGCGTGGAATATGAAATGAAGACCACTGCCTTTGAAAAAAATCATTTCCAGCCCGGCAGACAAATTGGTTTGCTGGCGCAGAATGTTGAAAAAATAATTCCCGAAGCAGTGAATGAACTGGACGGGTACAAAGGGGTGGACTATGCTAGACTGGTTCCGCTGCTGATTGAAAGTGTGAAAGAACAGCAACAGCAAATCGAAACCTTGAAGAAAGAACTGGCACAATTAAAAAGTTCACCCTCAAAAAAATAAAAATGAAACATTTCATTTTCCTGCCATTGCTGGTGTGGACCGCAGCCCGCAGCCAGACACAGATACCACAACCGGTAAAAACAATTGAAAAACCGGCTACCATCAATAAATCCATTCTCAGCCAGCCCGCAATATATGATTTCAGCAAAGTAAGAATATGCGTGGATAAAAAACCGCTTAATATCAGCCTGCCGCCCCGAAGCACCAGTGCCGGCAAACCCATTCCAAAGATCAACAGCGATGGCAGTTTATCGCAAACAGCCGTGATACAACAGGGACTATCCAGTGCCACTGAAAAAATGTGGAGCCCCGGAGATGTGATCACAGTGTATCTTTCACCCACCAACGGCTCCGACTATATCCGCCAGCAGGTGGTAACCTACGCCAAACAATGGGAGCAGTACGCTAATATCAAGTTCAGCTTCATCAACGACTTTAAATCTGCCAAAGTAAAAGTGGGATTTTTCAATACCGGCCAAAGCTGGTCGTGGCTGGGAAGGGATGTCTTATCAAATCCCTTCAATGATTACACCATGAATTTTGGCTGGTTTGACTACAGCACCACCACGGAAGAATTCAGCCGCACCATCACACATGAATTTGGCCATGTGCTGGGATTGTTGCACGAGCACCAGTCGCCGGTTTCAACATTGCAGTGGAACCTGCCCAAAACCTACCAGTACTTCAAGGAAAAAAATGGCTGGGATGAAGCCGGGGTAAATGACCAGGTGATTAATAAGTACGCAAAAAACAACACAAACTTCTCCCAGTTCGACCCGTTCTCCATCATGTGTTACCGTATCCCCGACGATTTGTTACTGAGCGGCACCGGAGCCCCGATGAATTCCACCCTTTCGGCCACCGATAAACTCTATGCAAGGGTTTGGTACCCGTTTCCCCCCACAGGCTATAATGCCATTGGAAATATCCGCACCAACGATGATTGCGATGATGTTGCTTTCAGCGTGCAGTACAATGTGGTGCCTGCAGATGTGGTGGAGTTTACACTGGAGCTGGGACAGTTCAATAATAAAAAAGTAACCTGGTGGAAACAGGTGGGCATACCTAAAACAAATAACACAGAAACTTTTTTGTGGGTGCAAAACCATTCTTTGATTGCCAGTGAAAACAGGACCAGCATTACACTGCAAATACCGGTTGCAGAAATTGATTTTAATAAACCCATCAGTTTCTGGAAAGCAAAATTCCTGGGGGCACATACATTGCTGCCATATAAATGGAATGTGCTGGCTGCCATTAAAGGTGGCTGCCGTATCAGTCTTTCGTGGAACCGCGACAGCTGTGCGCCATAAATCCTGTTTTTCCGGGATTTGATAAGGAATGTAATCACTGCATTTTTACATCACATAAAAATAATGTTATGAAAAAAATATATTGCCTGCTTGCATGTATGATTGCAGCCATGATCACCAGTGCACAAATACAACAGCCTTTGCCACTGCCCAAACAAACCATTGCAAAACCGGTGGCCAATGTAAAGCCCATTGAACTGGCCAATGTGATCGCAGGAAGGTGGAAAGGCACCCGGCTGATACAAAATAACGGATCGGTTACCGTGGATTCACTCTGGATGGAATTTAAAACTGACGGCACACTCAATTTCAGGCACCAGCAATATGAATTGAATGGCCCCAAAACAGGCACATATGCACTGCTGAAAAACGTGCTGGAAATAAAGATCAGTAAACAGCCCTTTTCGCATGTGTTCAATGGCACATGGAATAACAATAACGGAATTATTTCCGGCAGCTGCACCACCACCAGGGCCAAAGATCCGTCTCAACCCCCTTATTACATGGAAGGCACAGAAACGGGCAGTTTTACCCTGGTGAAATACTGATCAAAAATCCTGTAAAAGCAGGATGGTGCCCTTTGGAAAGTTTGGCCATTTTTATTGCAGCAAATAAAAGTATAAGGGACCGAAAAAAATTGCATTGATGATGCAGCAACCGCATTCTAACATCAACATAAAACAAAAAATATGAAAAAGTTTTTCCTGATGGCACTCATAAGTTTGCTTTGTATACATCAAGGCGGGGCTCAAATAGCACTGCCTTCAAAAATAATAAAAGCAAAGCCGGTAAATGCGCCGCCGGTATATACCCTTACCAATGCACGTGTAAGCATTACAACGGGCAGGGACAATAAAGAATTTCCCTCCGAGGTAACGGTATGGCTGATTCAAAAAGGAAAGGGGATTCTTTTTCAGCAGCCCGGGGCCAATACAAGAAATGAGATGCAGGTGAACAGCACCAATGAATTCGGACTGAATAAATGGACAAATCCCGTAAACACCGGAAGCTATTTACTTACTGATATCCAGCAATCGGGTATTATTTTACGCATCCTGTACATGCCCAACCTGTTTACGGATGCATGGCGGATTGAAGGCATCAGTGCAACACTGGAGTTTAAGGACCAGTACGGCAACCTGCATCCCACGCTGGGTTCAAAAAAGATCGTATTCAATAATACCAGCGGTTTTTTGAACACCTGGGAGCAGTTTTTTGAGTGCCGTGCCGATGGAAATTTCAACCCCATTATTTCATCCATTCTTAAAGATGCAAGCGGGTTCAACTGATCATAATATATTTCCACACCCATAAACAATACAACAATGAAAAAGATAATTATAACTGCAGCGATAGTCTCATTCGCATCCCTGAATGCAGCGGCACAAATAACGAAGCCGATTATTATAAAAAAACAAATGGAGCCGGTTAAAACAACCGCACCTGCACCACCGCCTGCTCCTGTGTACACACTTGCCGCAGTAAAGGCCAATATTCGTACAGGAGCTGATAATAAGGAATATCCATCAGTGGTATGGGCATTCTTATCATCAAACAGCCCCACCGCGAATTGTTCTTTTAAGCAGGAAAGCCTGAAGAATGAGATGAGGAGTAATTCCAATACAGAGTTTGGACTGGAAAAGCCGGTTAATAACAGCATCACACTGGATGACCTGCAAAAGAACGGCTGTCGTTTTACAATATGGTACTTTGCAAATTTTCAATTTGATGCCTGGAAAATTGAAGGCGTAAGCATTACACTGGAGTTCAGGGACCAGCAGGGTAACCTTCATCCAACACTCGGGCAAAAAACAATCACCTTTGGAAATGCGAACGGGTTTTTAAATGGCTATGGGGAAACCAGGATGATCTGTACTACAGACGGCTATTTTAATCCCCTGACAGCACAAATCACAAAATAAGCAGCCTTATATTACCCATCATTTTTTTAAAAAAAGACAAATGAAAAATTTAAAATGCATTTTGCCTGCAATCCTTTTGCTGGGATGGAACAGCTTATCTGCACAACCTGGTCAGAAGCCCGCAAAGGAAAAGCCGCCCACTCAAAAGGAAATGGAAGCGATGATGAAAGAAGCGGAAAAGATGATGGGTGAAATGAGTGCGGAAGATAAAAAGATGATGGACAGCATGGGCATCAAAATGCCCGACATGAAGAAAACGGCCAAAAGCGTTTCGGGTGTAACCGACAAACAGCTGGCCGATGCCTGGGAACTGGAAAACCTGGTGGTGCCTAAAAAAGATGCGGCGAGAATCAACGCGATCTCCAAAACACCTTTAAACGCCGGCAGTGTGGGTGCTTTTATAAGCGAGGTGCACAATAAAACACTTTCTATATTATGGCCCGCCTCCAAAACACTGGGCGATAAAATATTTGCACAGTTAAAAGCAAGCGGCAAAAACAGCGATGCCATTGGCAATACCGCGGCCGGTTTATGGGTGATGGGCCGCCTGCAGCCGGCCCTGTTCATAATGGGGCGAATTTGCACAGAGGATCCTTCCAACACTGATAATCTTGCCAACTATGCTTCCATGCTTTCGATGGCAGGCATACAGCAGTCGGCCATCCCGGTACTCAATTATCTCAATGGCAAATTCCCGGGCAACAGCACCTTGCTCAATAACCTGGGCCAGGCCTGGTTTGGTTTAGGCGATATGCAAAAAGCGGAAAAATATTTAGACAGCACCATCCGTATCTACGCCTTTCATCCGCAGGCCACCCTTACCAAATCATTTATTGAAGAATCAAAGGGCAATCATGATGCGGCGGTAAGTCTGGTGAGAAAATCCATGCAGCATGCGTATGCAGATGAAAAAGAAGACAGGCTGCGCAAGCTGGGCTATAAAACAACCTTTAAAGATTATTCCCTCCCGCCAAAATCAGGAAAAGACCCGCTGAACCTGGGCAGCGGAACACCGCCTCCTTTCCCGAAATCGGTTGACGACTGTATTGCACTGGAAACCGAATGGAAGAATTACAGGGAATCGGTGAGAGGCGCTGCATCTAAAATGAAAACGCAGCTTAAAACTGCCACCGATGCAGCCATGCAAATGCAGCAGCAACGGATCAACAGCGATATAGCGGTTATCCGGGCATCGATGGCCGCCGGGAGCCCGCAGGGCAATATCACACCCGTGCCCATTCATGCCAAAGCAGCCGGTGAAAACATGAACGAGGTAATGAAAGACTACCGCAGGAAAATTGAAGACCTGATGAAACGCTATACCGCATTTTTAAACGGTACAGCCATACCGGCTAAAAAACAATACGAAGCTGAGATGGCCAAACTGCGTGAGGAAGACCTGGAACAAACCGGCGAAGGAAAACCCAACAAAGATTTTTGTCCGAAATACAAAGAAACCAGCGACCGGTATTTAAGAACCTACAATACCGAGAGTGAAAAATATTTTTTTGAGTATATGGAGATACACAAGGTTTACCTGAACGACCTGGTGCACTGGCAAATGTTTGCTGCATGGCCAGAGATGTTTGAGGCGCATAAGCTGGAAGCAAAAATATCATGGCTGGGCGTGCTGGATGCCGATGATGGCATCTCTTTTGAATCCATCACACAGTTCAAATGCAAGCCGCCCGTGCAAAAAGGTGGCGGCAAACTGGCCCAGTTTGATGATGTGGCCTGTAAATACCACAGCGAAATAACACTGGGTTTTGGTAAAATGAAAAGCGATTGCAGCAGGTTTACCACTGAGGTTGACCTGGGCGCTGTTAAACTTGGGCTGAAACAAGATATGGACAAAGACAATTTTGCCGACCAGTTCATGAGCTGCAGTGTGGAAGTGGGCGCCAAAGTTGGTAAAGATGTAAAAATGGGGCCGCTGACTGTGGAAGCTTCGGCAGGTGCAAGAATAGGACTGGAAATTGACCGCAGCGGTGTAAAAGATGTGTATGTTACCGGTGGCGTAAAAGCAGGCGCAGGCACAAACATGATAGGCAACGCCAGTGAAGCTGCGGGCACACCCGCTTCCATGCTCGGACTCGGTGCGAGTGATATTTCGGTGGATGCCGGCGTGGAAGGAAAAATCAGCCTGGTAAGCGGCCGGGGTTCCATTTATGGCACCGGTATTTTCCAAAAATAAAATTTGTACTGTATGAAAGGCTTGATTGTATGGGCGCTGCTTTGCCTGGCATTGGCCGGCCATGCACAACCCACCCCGCAACAGCAACTGGAAGACAGCGTGGTGGGCTGGAAGACCAGCTACAGTTTCAAAGGCAAAACATATAAACCGCTGGTGGTGGACGGGCAAAATTTTTCTCCTTACCAGCAAGCTTTGCGGGATTCATTCATTACCTGGATGCAGCGCACCTATAAACCCATTGGCGGTTTTGGAGATATTTACCAGCGTGATTTTACATCGAGGCAAAATAAATTTCCCGTGCCGCAATGCATTGGCATGACGGCAGGTATTTATGGTTTATACAAGAGCAGCCGGACCGGCAAATATGAATTAACCCCCAATGAAGACCACAATGATGTTTTCATATATACCAATACCCTTGCGGGCATCAGTAATGCCGCCTTGCTGAGTGCTGCAGATGGCTTTTATTTTACCATGCCGAAAGACAATTATGCCAGCACCTTTACAAAACCTGAGATCATTGCCAAATACAGGGAGTTTGGTTTGCACGATGACAGCCGGTTTTCAAAATACATGGTGTACTTCTTATCCGAAAGCTGGGTAACCGTTGTACTCATACCCGGGAATACATTGCCCATTGTACAACTGACAAAAGGTGAAGTGCTGGCACTTTGTGAAAAAGGTTTGCAAAGGGAACTGGATGAAAAAAAGAATGAGGCGAGGCACATGTCATCCAACAACCCTTCCTATTATGCCGGCGTGATAAAAGACCTGGATGAAAAACAATACCCGCAGTGTTTAAAAAATCTTAACAGCTTAAAGGCAAAATATAAAGACCGGCTTAATGAACCCGCAGTACTGTATGGCTGGTCGGGGCCTTCGTTTGCCGACTTTGTCAATAATAATACCACGCTGTTTGTGGAAGACTGGTACCAGGATATTCCCGGTTACCCGGTTTACCGCTATACAAAAGAAGCGATCGGGAACAGCAAAAAAGACAAACCACTCTGGGTGGAAATTACCTGGCCCCTGCAAAAAAAAGGCACCAGGGTAAAAGCTTACGAAGTGCACAAAGCCATGCTCCGTAATTTTAATTACGACTATGTTTATGATTATTTTTTCAACCCCGGCAAAATAAGCGGCACTGCCTATACAGCTTCCAATACTGCGGAACAGCAGAAAGAGCTGCAGCAAATGAACAAACATTATGCTGCTGAAAATAAAGCCCTGCCGCAAGGGGTATTTTTTATGGATGATTTTTCGGCCAATGCAGACGGTGACCGGCCGGCAGGCTGGAGCGATTCAAAAACAAAACCTGCCACGGTTGTTTCGCTCAGCGGCAAACCCGGCAAATGGGTGCAGCTCGGGCACTACAATGAGCTCACACCTTCTACCCTCCTGAAAAAAGCACTGCCCGGAAATTTCATCATGGAGTTTGATATGGCCACCGATGCGTTCAGTGTAAGAACGGGCGGGGCATTGCGGTTAAGCTTGAGCTCCTATCCAACCAATGCCGAAGGCCTGGTGCTGCCCGATACAAAGGGCAGTGTGCTGGAATGGCAGATCACCGCCGGTAATGAAGCGGATTATTTCAACAACAATTACAGCGGCGAATCTAAGTCGGTCATCCACTCAACTGTTGCCGGGTATGAAGGCAGTTTTAACAGCGTTTACCAGTCAAAAGAATTCACCAATAAAAAAACGGTATTGCATGCCAGCATCAGGGTCTATAACGGGCAGGTGCAGTTTTTTATCAATAACAAAGAAGTGGCTGCCTCAAAAAATTTCAAACAGGATTATTGCAATGATTGTATTTGCAGGGGTATTCCGCTCCAAACCGTATTCCGTAAGATCAGCTTTACCAATAACACCCAGAACTGGAGCCCTGACGGCAGGTCAACCGCTGTAAATGTGTATATCAGCAATGTAAAAATCACAAAAGAACAGTAGTTTAAAATCCTGTTTTTACGGGATGGTGCGTAACCGGATTTCTCCGCATTTTTACACCGTTCACCAAAAAACATTTACGGTATGAAAAAAATACTGTTCCATATGGCCGCCTTACTCTGCGTACTGAATGCGGCGGCACAAAAAAAAGTTGTACCTGTAAGCCAGTCGGTCATCGCCGGTATTACATTGCCGCAGGGTGCTAAAAAAGACGGCCGCATGCTGGTTGAAATGGCCGGTAAGGGTTTACTGCAAATGGAAGCCAAAAAAACGGGTGTTACCGTTAACAGTATCGAAGTGCTTTATGTGCCAGCTTCCTTTGGCCCCGATTCGCTGAATATGGCGCTTAGCGCTGGCGGCTGGACGGTTACACCATCGGCCACAGATAACAGTTATTGGTGGCTCCAGAAAGACGGGCATTCCCTGCTTGCCTGCCTAGTCCCCAAAAAAGACCAGTCTGAATTATATTTTGGAGAAACAAACGGCGCCAGTCAGCAGGCCACAAACAATGATGCAGGTTCACCAAATCAAAGCAGTCAGCAAACCGCTGCTGATGGCGGCACTCAAAATCAAAATACGCCTACCCAAACCGAAGTGCAGCAGCCTGAACAAAAACCTGTATTGCAGGATGCGAACCAGCCAGCCACTGCACAGAATGGATTTGCTTTTAATACCACCAACTTCGACAATGGCTGGGTAAGTAAAATTTTCGACGATTATGTTGAGGTTACAAAGGGCAGCGTGAAAGTCCTTTTATCCTATCGCGAAAAATTCAATGAAAGCGAATACTCCGGAACAGGAAAGGAAAAAGGAATCACCTACTGGAACAGTTTTGTGGGTAAATATTATAACCTGGGAGAAGCCATCATCAGGCCACGCACCACTTTTTCTGATTATTCCAGGGACTATGTGGAAGGATGGGTAACCGATAAACAAACCGGTGAAAAAAGATTTGCTGCCATGATGCTTAACATCTTTGCATTCACGGGTACATTATCGGTTATTGTGGCTACCGCACCGGATGAACAGCAGTTGAAACAGCAGTTTCTCAAACCCGATTATGAATACAATAACGACCTGCTGCCCATGTATGGTTATAATAAATTTGCAGTGGGGCCCAACGACCTAACGGGCACCTGGAGCACCAATGGCGGCGGAACAATAGGCTGGTATTCTGCCACCACCGGGCAATATGCCGGCGCCACCGGCGCTGCCACTGCAGATGTTTTCAGGTTTGAAGGAAACGGCACCTACAGCAGCGAACACAAGGGGGGGTACGGTGTGGTGGGCAGCATGAATACCTACCAGCAAAAATATAAAGGCACGTATACTGTTACCAACTGGTCGGTTACCATCGACCACCGCTGGGATAATAAAACACAAACCTGCGATGCATGGTTTGAAATAATAAAAGGTGGCCGCATACTGCATTTAACGGAAGGATCTTTAGTGTATAAATTAATGAAAGAATAAAATAAAAGACAGAACCGGCTGCCGAATTGTTATTTTTAAGATAATATGATGAATATAAAACCTATTGCGGGTATAATCATTTGCGGTTTCGTTCATTTAGCCGCCAGCGCACAGTTAACCGCTGAACAACGCATACAGGACAGCGTGATCGGCTGGTGGAGCAATAGCAAATACGACCATTTAAAACCCCAAACAGATGCCGCCGGCAAAAAGAAAGAAATATATGTGAATAAAATGGTGGACTGGATGAAAAAAACCTATACCCCGGTGGCCGGCCTAGGCACCACCAGCCGTTATATCGACAAATCCGGTTATGGTGTATTGTGTTATGTATGGAATGTAAGTCATAATAAAATGTGGACAGAACCGAACGGTAATTTCAGGCCCATACCAGAGGAAAACACTCCCTTCTGGATCGCAGCCAACAGGGTATTCGGCAGCTATACCATTCCGTTGTTTCAAAAAAATGACGAATACTATTTCACCATGCAACCCGACGGGTACGGGTACGATGACCAGGCAGACAAAAGAAATAAGAAAGCGGATCCGAGGATACATCCCAATGCCTACAAATATCTTACCTGGGTAAATGAATGGCAAACGGTGTACCTCACCCCCAACAATAAACTGCCCTTTGTTGCTATCACCAAAGGCGAATTGCTGCAACGGGCTGAAGAAAGTCTGGAAATGCAGCTGGCCAATGAAATTAAAGATGTGCAGGCGAAATGGCCCGGTAATAAAAAAGCACAGGATGAAGCACTGGCTTACCGTAAACAAACCATTGAAAAATACCGCTCCAATATAAAACAGTTGCGGGAACGCCATCAAAGCAGTTTAAATGAACCGGCCATTATACGGGATATGCAGCCCACCATGTACAGTTTTGAGCTGGATCCTGATATTTTTAAGATCGACGCGTACTCAAAAAACCTGAAACACTATTACCAGGTATATAAAGTGGACCCTGCCCTCTATACAAAAATGCAGAGCGATATACCGCAATGGGTGGCCGTGGCTTTTCCGTTTGAAACCAAAGAAAGCGGCAACCAGTTATTCGAAATGTACACGGCGCTGTCGCAGAATTTTAATTATGACTATGTGTATAATTATTTTTTTGATCCGGAAAAAGTGAAAGGACTCCCTTATAAACCTGCCAATGAAGAGCAGCTGACCAACCGGCTGAACGGCTACCGGAACAGGAATACCGCTTCCATCCGTCCTGTTGCAAACACCACAACTGCAGCAGGCAACAATTTTTTCTTTGATGATTTTGCATCCAGCAGCGAAGGCGGTGACCCGGCAAACTGGTATTACCGTAAAGCCGGTAAACATGCCTTGATCACCACCATAAAAAATCAACCTGGCAAATGGCTGCAGCTGGGTTATAATACACCGGTAAATCCAAGCTTATTGAAAAAACCTTTGCCAGAAAATTTTACACTGGAATATGATATCGTAACGGATGGAGGTTTTGATTCCCGTACCGGCGGAGCCGCCCTGCTTACCATAAACACCCGCATGGCCACAGCTGACGGTGCTGAACGCGACGGTGGCGATGGCAGTAAGATTGCCGTTGAAATTATTTCGGGCAATGAACGGGACTATGATAATAATAATTACATGGGTGTATTGCGGCTGCGTATCAATTCCAGCCCGGAACCCAATACGCAGAATTTTTCCGGTGGCCTGGTATATGAATACCCCCTGCGGGAGTTTACCAATAACAAAACAAAGGTCCATGCCGCAGTTACTGTAAAGAATACTGTTCTTGCCGTAAGTATCAATAACAAGCCCGTGGCCGTAAGCACCAGTTTTAAAATGACCTATGGTGCCGCCTGTATCAATTGTGGTGTGCCCGCTGGTACACGGTTTAATACAGTTTTCTGGAAGAATACCACCAATAACGCTGACGATGTAAAAGTGTATATCAGCAATATCAAAATAACCGAAGAATAAATCTCCTTGTTTTACAGGATAGCTGCAACCGGGTTGCGGCTTTACATTTATGACCTAACAATAACTTCATGTACAAAATATATACTGCCGCCTTTTTTTTGACACTTACAATACATGCCCTTGCGCAAAAAGAAATATTCGACATTACAGAATATACAGCTCCTGCCAAATGGAAAAAAACAACAACCGCCAGTAATGTACAGTTCACTGCTGAAAACAACACAACCGGTGGCTACTGCATGATCCTGGTTTTTAAAGCCTTGCCGGCTGCCGGCTCCACAAAAGAAAATTTTGACCTCACCTGGGCCACCGTGGTAAAGGAAATGGTAACGGTAAACGGCAATCCCGAAATGCAGCCGCCTGCTTCAGATAACGGATGGGAGGCACTTACGGGTTATGCTCCTTTTGAAAAAGATGGTAACAAAGGGGTGGCATTGCTGGTAAGTTCGGGCGGGTTTAATAAAATGGTGAACATACTCATCCTTACCAATACCAATGTGTATGAAAAAGAAGTGACGGCTTTTTTAGAATCGGTTGATATAAAAAAACCGGCCATTCAAAATACAAGCACAACCATTCAGGCACCAGCTCCTGCCAAAAGAATTCCTGCGCCCGCAGCAAAAAAGACCGGCTTTGCATTTACCACCACCAATTTTGATGATGGCTGGACAAGCACGGTACAGGAAGACTGGGTGGAAGTAACAAAGGGCACAATGAAAATACTGATCCACTATCCCAATGCAAAAGCGGATGCTTATAATTCGGTCTTAAAAGAAAGCGATTATACTGCATGGAATACACTGGTGGCACCGCGTTATCAAAACATGAGCAATTTTGAATGGAAGACCATCCAGAGCTGGCAATCGGTCACCTTTGTTCAGGCTGATGCCACTGAAATTGCCAGCGGCAAAAAAGTACATATCATTTTATTCAAACTGCATTACAGTAACGGCAGCGGCGCTTACATGGAATTTGTCACCAATTCGCTGGCAGACTATGAAAAAGAATTCGGGCCTTACCGCCAGGAATCGTTTGGATGGGAAAAAACTGCCAACATGCAGTTCAGGAATAAGTTTGCCGTGGCGGCCAGCGACCTGAACGGCAAATGGACCAATAATTTTACCGGCATGACGCAATATGTAAATGCCTATACCGGAGCCAGCGCAGGTGCCGACACTCATGCTTCTGCGCAGTCATTTATTTTTGGTGCCGGCAATACGTATAAATGGGATATTGGCATGGCCAGCGGCTTTACGGGCAATATAAAATTCCAAAGTGCCAGGTCAAACGGGAAATTTACACTGCCCAATGCCTGGCAGGTGCATTTTTCAGAAATGGAAGGCAAACCCAAAACCTACGACGCCTATTTTTCCTGCGTAAAAGGCGGCCGTTTGTTGTGGCTCTCAGATGTTACCTATCCGGGTTATACGGCTTTTGGTAAAGCCAATTAAGAGCAACTCTAATCCATTCAATAAACATACCCGTTTTAAAAGCTGCAGGAGGGCCTTCGGGCTGAAATCTCCCTGTTTTACAGGATGAAAACCACCAGGCAAGCAATTACATTTGGTTACTTAAACCATTGGTATGAAACTGTTACCTCTTTTTTTGTTCCTGCTGGTAAGCACCATAACCTTTTCACAAATAACCGAAAGGCAAGCCATCGCCGACAGCAGTTTTGGCTGGATGAAAATTCATAATTACAAAGGTTATAAAACCAGCCGTACGCTGGGCAGCCGTGTATTCAGTGCCACCCAGCTTTCCATATGCGATTCTTTTGTGAACTGGATGCAGGCCAGTTATATTCCCAAAGGCTGTATCGGGGATGTGCGGAAAGTGATCATGCCTGAAATTGGTTTGTACAACAAACACCAGCAGTTTGCACCGCAGGGCTATGGTGCCACATCCTATACCTGGAGCCTTTACATGAAAGACGGCAAGCCCACACCCATACAGGAAACAGAAATTCCCTGGGGCATTACCGCTAACGAGGCGCCGGGCCATGTAATGGAAAATCTATGTACCAACGGCGACTACTATTTCTATATGGAAGAAAAATCGCCTTTTTTTGAGAATACGCCCAGGAACGTGATGGCTAAATACGATATAAAAACATTGCCGCAGTTTGCCGGTTTTTATACAGCGCACAGCACTGCTTCGCGGTACGACCGTAACGCCAATTTTGTAGAAGCAGTATTGCTGTGCAAAGACAATAAATTGCCTTTTATACAGGTAACCATTGGCGACCTGCTGAACAAAGCCGATAAACTGATCCTGGAATCGCACCAGGAAAAGCTGAATGATATAAAAGAAAAGAACAAGGGCAACCAGAAAAGCATCGACTATTTTTCCGGGTATGAAAATGAAAGCTATCAAAAAGCGCTGGCCACCATTGCCCGGCATAAAGAAAAATACAAAAGCCGTTTCAGTGAATTTGCCTTCATCCCTTATAAATTCGATTATATCGATTTTGTAAACGGCCAGGATATTTTTACCCGTGCCAAAATGGATGAAAAAACAATCACCGGCGAACTGTTCCCGGTTTATAAATATGCACCGGGTGTGGTGGAACAATCAAAGCAGGACAAACCGTTATGGATCCGTGTTACCTGGTACTGGACACTGAATGATGAAAGGATGCGCCATATGCATGAGTCCATCATCAATAATTTTAATTTTTCGTATTTATACAATTTCTTTTATGCACCTGAAAAAGTAAAAGGCCAGGTGTATAAACCGCTGCACCCGCCTTACAATAAAGAGACGGTGGTGGCCGTTGAAAAATCTTCCGCTGCAAAAAAAGCGGCACAGGATAACAGCATTCATTTCTTTGAAGATTTTTCGGGAAACAACACCGGCACCAAACCTGCCGGTTGGTATTCTGAAACCAACCAGCAGGGCAGCTACAGTAAAGTGGTGACATTTACAAATGACCGTGAAAAGTGGCTGGAAGTAAAAGGGCATTCAGGCCTCGTTCCTAACAACCTTAAAAAACCATTGCCGCAAAATTTTGAATTGAGCTTTGATATTGCTGTACCGAAGGGATTTACCTGGGGTGCCAAAGCATTCGAGCTGTACCTCGGCACCGAAGGCAGGTACAGGGAAAACGGTCAACGGGTTTTGCTCCGGTTAAAACCCGGATTTGACGGCCGTGCCGGTGAAACTTCTTTGCAGGGTGATTTTGGCGCTGGTTATTTTGCGGGCATCAAATCCTATTATGATGCACCTGGCTTTTCAAACAATGCTGATATCAACCCGGTACACGTAACACTGAAAAAGCAGGGAGAAGCACTGGATTATTTTATTGATGGCAAACTCATCGTCAACGTTCTTAAAGCGATGCCGGCTGCCACCCTTTTCAACTGGCTGCAGATTACACATATCCGTAGTGATGCCGGGAGTGAAAAATACTATATCAGCAATGTTAAAATAACCAGGCTGTAGGCAAAATCCTGTTTTTACAGGATGGGTGCAGTCACAGTTCCGGGATATATTTGAACTACAATTTTACGATCATGTTACACTCCATAAAATACCTTATTGCCGCCGCAATCATGGCGGCACCTGTTCAAGTAGTGCGTGCACAAAAAGTAGCACCTGTAAATAAATCACCGCTGACCGGCATCAGCCTTCCTGAAGGCAGCCGGCAGGATAAACGTTTACTGATGACCGCAGCGGCTGACCTCACGATAGCAGAAACCGGAAAGAAAAATAGTGTGACACTAAATAAAGCAGAAGTACTGTCTGTGCCTTTAAGCTTTACCACTGACGCTATGAGTGCGGCCGCCAAAGAATCTGGCTGGAATATAACCGCCGACAATAATGATAAAAGTATTTACTGGCTGGAGCAGGGCGGCAAATATGTGCTGGCTTATTATTACGCTTCAAAAAAAGAAGTCAGCCTCTATTTTGCAGAATGCAACCAGGCTCCTGCCGGTATCAGCACCACACAGGTGCAGCAGCAAACTACACAACAAAATAATACGCCAACCGAATTGCCGCCACCACCGCCACAGCCCGATCAGCAAACACAAAATCAAACACAGGAAACAATAACCACGCCTTCGCCCGCCGTGAGCAGCAGTTTCAAATTCAGCACCACCAATTTTGATGACGGCTGGAATGCCACCGAACAAAGCGATTGGGTGGAAGTAACAAAAGGAAGTATCAAAGTTTTGCTGCACTACCCAAAGGAGGGCACCGTATTTCCTGCCGACCCCGAACCACTGACCAATGCAGCATGGAATATTTTAGTGGCACCCCGTTACAGCAGTTTAAGGAACTACCGTACCGCATATATCACCACTTACAACCGTCCCTATCTTGGTATGGGCTATGCAACAGAAATTGCCAGTGGCAGGGAAATGTTTGTGTTATTATTCCGCCAGGGAGGTATTTGGATCGAGTTTGTAACACCCGATAAAAACACTTTTATCCAGCAATATAAATTTGATCCTGAAACCATCCGCTGGGACAGCGAAAGTGATTTGATGATCCCGCTGGCAAACATGACTGTTTATAACAAATTTGCCGTGGCGGCATCTGACTTCAAAGGAAAATGGAGCAGCGATTTTACAGGCATCCAGCAATTATACAATGTGTATACCGGCAACTACGCCGGCATGCATGTGAACCAGAGCAATGAAGAATTTGTTTTCAGCGGCAACAGCTATAACTGGAAACTGCTGGTGGTAAACGGCATGGTGGGCAACTCACAGTTCAACCAGGTAAAATCATCCGGCACCTTCAGTGTGCCCAACAACTGGCAGCTGCAATGTTCAAAAATTGAAAACGGGCCCAAATTATACAATGCCTTCTGGTCCTGCATCAAGGGCGCCAGGATACTGAACCTGCTGGATACTAAATATCCCGGCTCGGGCATTTATACCCAGTATGGCCTTGCCAAATAAAAGTACATTCAAAACAAAAAACAATCCATTATGCGTACAATGATTCTTTTGGCCTTATTACTGCCGCTTTCGTTGGCAGCACAAAAAACAGATGTATTCCTGAAGCTTATTGATGCCGGTGGCCAGCAGATAAAAGGCGATGCCACGCCCAAAGGATATGAAAGAAGTATAGCGGTTATATCCTTTGCCAGCAGCGGAAAAAATAACGTGCAGCTTTCATTCACCATGAATCCGGGTGCAGCGGCTGCCGACTTAAAAAGAGCGATGGGTAATAGCAGTTTTTTACAAAGTGGTGTGCTCACTGTGACACAAATCAATCCCGGTGGCGGTATGCCGCTGGTTAGCTATACCATAAAAATGGAAAACATACGGGTAAACAGCTGCGCAGAGGCATTGGGCTGTAATGGTGTGATAACCACCACAACGGTATTAACAGCCACCCGTATTGGCTGGACCTACTATCAAACTGATTTAAAATCTGGTGCCCAGTCTGTATCCCGCAAATACGGCTATGATGGTGACACAGGAAGGGAATGGACAAATTTTTAAAACCGTATCGCATTTGTGTATGATCTTCCTGAAGCCATCCCATCATTGCATTACCATTGCCTGCATTTACCTGCTTGCGCTGATGCCGGATGCAGCAGCCGCACAGGCCTGTGGGCCCGGGGATGATTTATTGAAAATACGGGGAACCTATACCGGCCATAACACCACACCTGCGGGTGGATTTGTATCCTTTTATACTGCACCGGAAAAAAACACCGCTGTTAAAATAATGACCGCACTGGAAACAGTATTTAAAAAAGACTTCCAGCTCCATGGCGGTACCGGCAAAGGCGTATTTCATTTCAGGGAGGGTGCCTATTTTGGAAAAAATTTTTTATTCCCCTACTCCTTCAACACCGGCTTTTATCATTTTTTATGTGAGAACGGCGTTGTGCAGCCGGCGCATGAATACGGCACCAGCCTGGAAATAACTGCTAACGCCACCATCAATCCCTTTTTTAGCCTGCCACACGAATTTGCGCCTTACGAAAGCATGTTTTATACAACGGCAAGCCGTAAAATAGGCTACAGGATGATCAGCATTTTCAGTTACCTCGTTTTGGAAAGTCCTGGTGAAGTGGAAAAAATCAATACCGGCACAGGATATACCGACAGTAAAGAATACCTGCACGATGCCTATGACAAACATCCTGATATGTACCGCACCTGGTATATAACAAAACCGGGCAGTAAAATACTGGTTGAAGTAAGCCGTAAAGAATACCTGGAAAGTTTGCTGGAATATTATGACGCTGAAAAAAAAGCCATCAGCATCAAAAATGAAAACCTGCTGCGGGAATCAAAAGAATACATGGCCCGGTATGAAAAAAACGGTAACAGGGAAATGTACGAATCGCACCGGGATAAGGTGTTAAAAGCTGAAAAGGAGCTGGCGGCCACTGCACTCCGTTATGAAGAAAAAAAAGGGAAAGTAATGGCCATACTGCAGGAGCGCCCGGCAAACTGGCTGCAACAGCCCGCAGTGATCAATCCCGGTATGCGCAACAATTCTTATTGCAATAACAGCGAAGATTTCAAAAAAACTGGTTATTTTACATTTGCAGGTTTTTACGAAGGCGGAAACGGATACACCGTTTACCAATGGAACCCCGCCCTGTTTAAAAAACCTGGTGCAACAACACCCATTTTTTTTAAAATAAGCCTCCGGTATAAAAAGGATTGGCCGTTTTCAACAGCCATAAATGATCATTTTTCGGGCCACCTTGACTTTGACGCCATCAGGAAATTATTATAGTTCCAAAACAGCTTTTTATCACAAAACAATCATTAATCACCTAAAAATTACATTATGAAAAGAGTGATCACTTTATGCAGCAGCCTGCTCATTTTTGCAGGGCTGAAAGCACAAACCGTGCAGCCACCCGCTGTAAAAAAAGAAACCGTTAAACCAGGCAATATACAGCCCGGGGTGATTGCAGATTCATTAAAAACTGTGACACATAAAGATCTTGGCCAAAAAGACTATAAGCTAACACAGATAAAGAAGACACCTGTTGTTCAAATGAAAGAAACAGCAACACAAATGAAAGACGCTCCTGTGGCCAAACCGCATAAAAGATAATGCTGCGGCTGTTCAAACAGGACCGGATCTTTCAGCCGGATGGTATTGAAGTAAAAGAAAGCGCCATACACGGGCGGGGCGTGTTTGCATGCAGAAAATTCAGAAGCGGTGCTGTTATTGAAACGGCCCCGCTTATTTTATTATCAGCCACCGACAAAACATTTTTACAAACCACGTCGCTCTTCAGTTATTATTTTTTAATTGATAGTGCGGCCACTCCGGCGGCGCTGGGGCTTGGTTACAGTTCGGTGTACAATCATTCCGGTACCGCCAATGCTGTGTACAGCATTTCATTGAAAGATGCCAGCCTGATCATCAAAGCCTGCAAAACAATTTTACCCGGAGAGGAGATCACGCTCAATTACAATGGCAGCCCCGACGACCCGTCTCCTGTATATTTTCACCCTGACAACATATGAGCAAACAGCTGTACATAAAAAATGTAAAGGGCAAGGGCCGTGGTGTTTTTTGCAGGCAGCATATTGCAAAAGATGAAATTTTTGAAATAGCCCCATTGATTGTGCTGCCGGCAGCAGATTATAATACCGCCACCGCATCTGCCTTAACTGATTATTTTTTCAATTTCAATAAAGAAGAAAGAACACTGGCTCTGGTACTTGGTTTCGGATCGCTTTACAACCATGCCGTGCATTCCAATGCGGCATACATGCTCGACAGGGAAAACAAAAACATGGAATATTACGCCACCGAAGACATCCCGCCGGGCACAGAGATCTGCATCAATTATTCCGGGGAATATGGAAAAGAGTATAAAGAATGGTTTGAAGCGAGGGATATCCCGTACAGGTAACAACCCGCCTATTGCTTCACTTTATTGAGCATACCCGGTGATTTTTCATACAATTTTTCTTCCCTTAATTTTGGCTGCTGTTCCGTAATTCTTTCAAAGCTGAATGTTTGCTCGGGCTCATAGGCCCCATCTGCATACACGGGGCTTTTAATAATAAAAAACTCCCCGTTGCTTTTACTGAACATATTGTTCAAACACAATGGCGACCCGGAATTTTTATTCAGGATCACCCATCCTCCCTGCGATCCTTCATTTTGCTTCCTGAATACGATACGCCATTTTACATTATCCTGGTTGGCCCAGTCCCATTGTATCACTGCGGTGCCATCTGCCTTAGACTGACCGGCCGCATTGATGTATTTATTACTGTGCAGTGCACTTACCTGGTAATCGCCGCCGCCCAGTTCCTGCACAAAAAACTTATGATTGCCCTGGTCAACAAAATCCCATTGCACCAGCCGGGCACCATTGGCCATACTGATGCCTTCAATCGCCAGGTATTTGCCTGTTTGATTCACTTTTATTTTATACCACCCGGTAGTAATGGGTGTTACCCCTATATTGGTAAACCGGTCGGTGCTGCCCGTTTTATTTTCAAACTTTGTATCGGGGGCTTTTGCAGTGTATTCCCTGTATTCCGCTTTAGGTGTACTGGCATTAAAATAGTAAGCCGTATTAATGGCTTTAATGTCAGCGCCGCTGAACAAAAAACTGCCGGGTCCGAATTCGCATTCACTTACTGTATTCCCGTTTTTACATTTAATAACAGGCTTTTTATCATCTTTGGCAAAGTCGTATGCACCATAATGCATAATAGATTTATAATCGTAAGCACTTACAGGGCTTCCAGGTTCTATCTGAAAATTGTGCTGGTGGTCCGTTGCAACATTGGACGTATCTATAACAATATAGCTATCCCTGTCATAGCGGCTTTGTTCATGCCAAAACCCGAGCGAGTGCAGCATCTCATGCGCAATGGTACGTTCGCTGCAATCATAAGTGAGTTTAATAACCTGCCCCCCGCCCTGTTTACCAACCGGGGAGCTGCCCCCGTGAAAGCCAAGTGCCTGGGTGCCCACCATTACAATACGGATATAGTCCTTTTCATTGCTGTGCTTTACTATGCGCAGGTTGGTGGTATTGAGTGTTTGCAGCGCTGTAATTACTTTGTCGTACAAACTCCTGTTATTTTTATCCTTTACGCTGCTGGTTTGTTTGATATTGTCATCAATTTCAACTGGCACAGTTCCTTTGGGCCAAATAAAACTGCTATGGTCATTGGTTTGGTACAGCCTTGTGCTTTGCAGTGTATTACCCACCACAATATCTCCGTTCAGTACATAATCCGTACCCACCAGTTTTACATAATAAGGTTTTGCCTCATTGCTCATGGGCAGTTGAAATGTTTTTTGCACATAGCCATTTTGGGCTGTGGCAACATGCATCAAAAAAGTAATTGCTATAAAGGACAAGGTTAATGGTTTCATATATTATCTTCTTTCTTTGGTGATGGTAAAAAAAACATCCAGCCAGTTATCGCTGCCGTCTTCATCCTGCAGGTTCACATGCGCCATGCATTTTTCTGGTATATCGCTTATGTAAAAAGATTGTGTATTGCTGAAACGCCCCGCTTCCACACGGCTTTTAATGCAGGTGCTCAGTACATTCTTCAGCAGGTAATAATCATCGGCGCCACCCGCCACAAAAGGCCCGGCAATGAAACTGGTGGGTGCATCCGGATTGCCCCCGGGTTTAAAAGCGGCTGTACCAAATGATTTGAAGGGATTGTTTACATCCGCATCACTTTCATTGATGCCATAAAATATTTTTACCTGGGCCCCGGCGATTTCATCTGATGGTACAGCCAGTTTTATATCGGGGTTAAGATAATCAAGCACCCGTTTTTTATCCATGTCAATGGCCATCGATTCGGGAATGCTGAAGAGCACATTGGATGTGAGGTAATATTTATTCAGGCTCACGCCATTCTTGTTTACCACCTGCACCTGTATCACGCCAAACATATCGAGGTCGCCGCCATGTGGCACCGTAAGACGTAAATCTTTTAAAGTAATGTACGCTGTAAATTTATTGGCCCTGGCCGGCAGCAATGAAAATGTTTGTGTGCTGTTACCGGTAATGATCAGTGGTGTGCCGTTGCTGGTATTACCGGCGCCGGCCGACAACTGCAATGCTTTTCCACTTGCCACACTGCTGATCCTGTAACCGCTGCCAACCGCATATAATTTCCATTGCTGGTTATCACCGCCGGCATTATCCCATTGCTGCACCTGCGTGCCATCTGCAGTTTGCCTGTCCACCACATCCAGCAGTTTTTGGCTGTGTACAGCTGTTATACTGTAATGGCCGTTTGGGAGTTTTTTAATTTCAAACAAATGATTATTGCGTGGCAGCATATCCCATTGTATCAGCCGCATGCCGTTATTCATGTCCTCCTCTCCTGCAATGGCCAGGTATTTACCGCTTTCATTGATGCGTATCTTATAAATACCATCTGCCACTTCGGCGTTAAGGGATTGCAATTGAGTTGTGCTGCTGTTTACATTGGTTATTTTATTGCCGGGTTTTGTATTAATAAGCTGCTGGCCGGTTTCATTTTTCCGGAAGGTGAAATTCATGGCAGCGTCATCGCTGTTGCAGATAAAATAGGCGCCGTTTGCCGCAGCTGCGGTAGCCGCGTTAAGCCCCGACAAATACATGCGCTGCCCGTTTTGCACACAGGTAACCGTATAACCGGTGGATGAATGTTCGATCCGCCATTTCTGGTTGTCCTGGTTCAGCCAGTCCCACTGGATAATTTTTGCACCCCGCATGGCATTGCCTTCGGTACTGATGTATTTACCGCTGTGTGATGCTTTGATGGAGTAAATATTGTTCCCTAAATTTTTAAGCATGAATTTAAAATGCGCCTTGTATTCATTATCCCACTGTATGATGGCTGCCCCGTTATTGGTGGCCGCACCTGCTACAGCAACATATTTACCGGTGGCATTTATTTTTATAAGATACTCTCCATCCGTTAAGGTTTGGGCAACGGCCGCTTTTGCAAATAGCAGCAGCCACAGTAACAATACTTTATTTTTCATGAATTTTTTTATTTAAATGCGCTGGTAAACAACGGTGATCTGTTTTACTTTTGTGCCGGTAATTTTATTTTCGGCAGCGGTGTAAACATGCGTCATGGTCATGTTGTTGCCGCTGAACGAAACGGTATAGGTGGTACCCGCGGTTTTCAGTTTGGCTTCCTGTTTTGTAACCAAAACCAGGGTATTGCCTGTTTGTTTCCAGGTGGCTGCACTCATTTCGTCGATCGTTTCGCAACCTTTGGTGGATTGTGTGTAATGCGTGCCGTCGGCTTTAAAAATGTATTTGGTATTTACCACGCAGGGCAGGTTGGCCTGTAAAGTCTTTTGCAGGTCTTCCTTTTTACCGCTTTGGTATTCGAGTGTGGTTGAAATACGCTTCCAGGTGCCTGTAACAGGCTGGCTGAAACCTTTTATCACAGTTGTTGCAATAACGAGGGTGAGCATTATTTTTTTCATATTGATGTATTATGCTGTTAAACCGTATTTGTCAATGATTGCCTGTCTTTTTTCAGGGAACCCCACCATGCCGAATTTTTCATGCAGGTCGTGCATGCGTTTGGCAATGCCCGGGTCTTTGGGCGTAAGTTTTTGCTGCTGCATATCGGGAATGATATGATGAAACATTTCTTCCAGGTAGTTTTCAAAATCCTGGTTGAAGTACATATCGATGGCACGAAAGGGTTTATCTGTATGATTGAAAAATGTATGCACCAGTCCCCTTGGCCGCATATGCCAGCCGCCTGCGGGGATTTCATAAAATACGTCTCCCACCATAACCGTGGCCGTGCCTTCCAGCACATACATCAGTTCATCCAGCGCTTTGTGATAATGCGGCGCCGGCCCCATTTTTTTTGCAGCCACCGCATACTCAACACACGAAAACTGTTGATTGGTTTGTGTGCTGCGGATAATGGTGCGTATGTCCATCCCGCCCGGACCAGGCTGTACCGGTGCCGCCGGGGGAATATAAAAAGGAACCAGTTTTTCTTCCTGCATAGTATGTATGTTTTCAGCGGATGCCGCGAAAGGAAATAAGCCGATGCCAGCCGCCGCACAGAACATTTGCTGAATGGCATTTCTTCTTGAGTGAACCGCTTTGTTCATATGAGATGATTGATTGTTGTACAGAAATTATTTTTTCACCACGAAGATGGCCGTAGCATAACTGCCCGGGCCACCCACCATTACCGGGTTCCCGTTCTTCCAGTATTTTGCATACACTTTTCCATCACTGCCGTACTCATCACCACAAATAAAACTGTTGCCTTCTGTTACCTGCACACCGGTAGCTTCTGACTGGTACTGCCCGCTGCCAAGGGTAAGCGACTGCAATGCGGCCGTTTGATAATCGCCGCTCCATAGTTTAGCCACATATTTTCCATTGAGCAGTTCGCTGCCGGCAACATATACCTGGGTGTAACCTGCCACATACAAACCCAGGGCAAAACCCGGGTTATTTGACAAAGTGAGGGAAGGGCCGCCCTCAAACCAGAGGGTGGGCAGGCTTCCATATCTTCCTGCGGTATAAGTAAAGCCATTGTCGTTGATAAAACCGGCCACACCATAACCCGCCGCCTGTTCGCCGCTTAAAAGATTGAGCGCAGGATTACCAAACTGGTTACCCCAGAAAAAACTGCGGTGCTGAAAACTGCCATTGTTATTGGTTTCTACATTACCCGTAATACTGGTACGGGTAAAATTGCTGATGGTTTTTATGTGTATGCCCGCAGCTTCCGCATTGTTGGTGGCCGCATTGGATATATGGTGCACGCCATTATCATCCCAATAACAGGCAACAAACCTTCCTGTAGCCGCCACCTGGCAATAGCCTGCCACCACACCCCTGCTGATGGCATTGGCTGCCGATTCAACAAAGGGATCGTTGATATCGGCAAACAGCAATGTGGATTCCGTGCCGTTCTTCCAGAGTTTGGCCCTTCTTCTGCCTGTTGTGTTGTCGGTAAATGACACATACACATCCGTTCCGTTTACATACACACCGGTGGCGCTGGCATTTTTAGTGCCATCGGAAATATTATATGGCGTGCCGTTTTTCCAGAGTTTGGCAACATATACGGTACCATTCCACTCAGTGCCGGTAATATATACATCCGCATTGATGGGAGCAGGCGGGTTATTGGACGGGTTATCTGTGGCCGTATTATTTTTTTTGCACGACACAAACAGGGTGATGAGAAAAAAAGATTGCAGGAGACGGAAACTGAACGGCCGCATATAAAGTGTTTAATAGTAATAAAACTGTACAGCAAAACTAGCCCGGGCATAAAAGCAGGGATAGTAAGAAAACGACATTTTAAAAATGTACTGCAAATATGGAAATGAGGGGCCGCCGCTTAGTGGTAAAAAAAAGACAGTTTTAAAATTGGCGGGGCAGGAAATAAACTAAGCCTCGAGGTTTATGTTTTTTGGATTAAAGGGCATCTGCAAAATTTCCAGCTCCGCCTTTGACGGGTTGCTGCCTGCAAATTCTTTAAAATCTTTTACCAAATGCATCTGGTCGAAGTAACCACATTCATAAGCGATTTTTGTCCAGCTGATACCCGGATTATTTTCCTTCAGCTGCCAGGCATTGGAAAAACGCACCATACGGGAAAAAAATTTGGGCGAAAAACCAATACGGTCTTTGAACACCCTTTCAAATTGGCGGTGGCTTAAACAGGCTTCATGGGCAAGGCGGTCGATGGAAATAAGTCCGCCCCCCTTTACCAGCGTGGCCAGTGCATGATCTACCGGCAGCAGGGTTTTCACTTTATCAAGACGCTGCAATAAAAAATCATCAATACAATTTTTCATTTCATCATAAGAAACGGCATTTTTCAGCTGTTCATTCAGCGAATGAATGGCATTGCCCAGCACATCCCTGGCATCAAATGCTTCCAGCTGCAGGAGTTCTGTCATGGGGATACCCAGCAGGCGGTTCAATGCGCCGGGCTGAAAACCCACTTTGATCACCAGGTGATCATGCCCAAGCTTGATATTCACCCGTTCCAGTTGCGGCCCCACGAGCGATGCATGGTGCAGTTTTATTTTTTTATTGCTCAGGAAATAATCCGCGTGCACTGCATCATAGGGATAAAAAAACAAGCGCTGCTCGGGCAGTGGCGGCATGGGCAGTTGCGGCAGGGGATTGTTTTTATCAAACACGCAATGCAGTATCATGATATTATTCACAATCGTTTTTAAAGCAGGATGCGGTTGATAAAACTGGTGAAACATGGTGGTGTACTGCAAAGTGCAACATAAAAATACGTTTAAAAAACCGGTCTGCCCCTTTCTTTTTGCAATACAGCACCGGGCACATGCGGCTGCGATAATTTTAGTAATTTTAAGGCGCCAAGTACCGGACACTGCTTATGCCCCATCAATTATCTGTTAGCGATCTTTTACAGGAATACAACCCCGTTACCAGTTCTTATAATGAACTTTTTTCGGGCAGCAATAATATGCGACCGGAGTGGCAAACTTTTTTAACCACCCTCAAACAACTGGGCGCAGCAGAAATTTTTCAGCGCACCGGTGATATACAGCGCCTGCTGAAAGAAAACGGCGTGGCGTATAATATTTATACTGATCCTTCGGGGCAAACAAGACCCTGGGAACTGGATGCCATACCGCAAATACTTACAGCTGATGAATGGAATTCCATCAATGCCGGGCTTACACAAAGGGCAGAGCTGCTGGACCTGCTTTTGAAAGATATTTATGGCCCGCAAACACTGATCCGCGAAGGCATCATCCCGCAGGAACTGATCTATATGCATCCTGGCTTTTTAAGACAGTGCTGCAATATCCCGCTGCCCGCCAAAAAACATTTAATTTTTTATGCGGCTGATATTGCCCGTGGCACCGAGGGAAAATTATGGGTAATCAGCGACCGGACTCAGGCGCCTTCAGGCGCCGGCTATGCGCTTGAAAACCGTTTTGCCATGTCGAGTGTGCTCCCTGAATTATTTGCTAACCTCCAGGTAAGAAGACTGTCGCCTTATTTTGATTCCCTGCAGCAGGCCCTCAGCAGCATTGCACCGCATAAAACCGAACATCCCCGCGTGGTGATACTCACTCCCGGGCCCGATAACGAAACCTATTTTGAACATTCTTACCTGGCTGCCTACCTGGGTTTAACACTGGTGCAGGGCGGCGACCTGATGGTGAAGGATAATTATGTATGGATAAAAACCATCGAGGGACTTGAAAAAGTGGATGTGATATTAAGAAGGATGGATGATGTGTATTGCGACCCGCTTGAATTAAAAGCCGACTCGCTGCTGGGCGTGCCCGGGCTGATGCAGGTGGTGCGTAAAGGCCATGTGGCCATTGCAAATCCGTTGGGAAGCAGCGTGGTGGAAAATGCCGGGCTGGTGCCTTTTTTACCGGCAGTTGCCAAACATTTTTTTGGTACCGATTTATTATTGCCTTCCATTGCCACCTGGTGGTGCGGGCAGCCAAAAGAAATGCAGTATGTGATTGACAATATCCGCAGCCTGGTGGTAAGAAGAATTTTCCGCGACAGCGCCGGACGTTCCGCTATCGACGGTGCATCGCTTTCACCGCTGGGACTGGCAAAACTGGTTGCGGATATCAAGGCAAATCCTTACTTATTTGCAGGACAGGAAAAAATAAATTTTGCCTCGGCGCCCTATATGAAAGAGGGTTCCATCCAGGCCTGTCATTCATTGATCAGGAATTTTTTGGTGAGTCATCATAACAGTTATATGGCCATGCCGGGCGGACTTACCCGCAGCAGTACCGCCGAAAGCAGTTTTGTTATCTCCAACCAGGAAGGCGGTATCAGCAAAGATACCTGGGTGCTGGCTGCCGGTGATGAACATGAGCAATCTGTAAAACTGCAGTTAAAAACAGATGATATACCGGCCATGGCGCATAAACGTGCCCTGCCCAGCAATACGGCCGAAAATTTATTCTGGGTGGGCCGTTATACCGAACGGGTTATTTACAATGCCCGCCTGCAGCGTACCGTGATGCAATACGTACTGCAGCATAATGTATCTGAAGACACAGATATCATCCGCAGCCGTAAAATACTATTGCAGGCACTTACACACTGCACCTGGACCGTTCCTGGTTTTATCACGGAGGATGAGGACAGCAGTTTATTCACGGATCCCTGGCCCGAGCTGACGGACATTTTGTACAACGATAAAAGAAATGGAAGCCTGAGCAATAATTTATCCATGCTGAAAAGAGCTGTGTACAGTGTACGGAATTTCTGGGCGCTGGATACCTGGCGGGTGCTGCTGCAACTGGAAGAGAACTGGCAGCATGCCAAACATACGCCGCATCACGATCACTGGAGCCTGATCAGCACCATTGATGCACTCAACACATCGATGTTTGCATTTTTAGGCATGAACCGCGAAAGCGTGCGCAGGGAACAGGGATGGAATATTTTAGACCTGGGAAGAAAAACAGAACAGGTGCTTAATATCATCAGCCTGCTGAGAACCGTATTTGTAAAAAAACAAACGGAGCAAACAGAACATGACCTTATTGAGGCAACCCTCACGGCCACGCAGAGCCTGATCACTTACCGTTATACTTATATGGACCACCTGCAGTTACCGCTGATGCTGGAACTGATGATGCTGGACATGAACTATCCCAAATCACTGGCATACCTGGTGAATAAAATAAAACGTTACGTGGAGCTGCTGCCTAAAACGGGCAAGGACCAAACATTGTCTGAACAGGAAAGACTGATGCTGGAAGCGGATACATTACTGAAGCTGGCTAATGGCAGCACGCTGGCACAGGCCGATGCCGCTTCCGGTGAATACAGGGCACTGCAGCAGTTTCTTGATAAATTATACGGGCTGATCGCTGAAAGCAGTGCCCTGGTGTCAAAAACCTATTTCAGGCATTCGGTATCGCAAAAGCAATTGTATATCTCAAATCTCATTTAGGCGTTGCAATCATGTTATATTCCATCACACATACCACGCTGTACAAGTACAATGAAGCGGTTGACCTCTGTCATAACATCGCCATACTGTATCCCCGTGATACCGCCACGCAGCAATGCCGTTCGTTTAAGATCACCATCACCCCGCTGCCGGAAGTGATAGACGAGTATGAAGATTTTTTTGGCAATAAAGTATGTTATTTCGTGGTGGAACAGGAGCATGCCGCATTATCAGTAACCGCCTCTTCCGTGGTTAACATTACACATCCGGTGATAGAAAATAAATCAGCCGAAAGCTGGGAAACCGTACGTGACCTGCTGCATTTTTCCACCGGCAATTATTTATACGAACGGCAGTTTACCAGCGCCACACCCATTACCCGTACCACGCAGACTATTATAGATTTTGCAGCTCCGTCATTTACACCCGGCAGATCTTTATTTGAATGTGCCATGTCGGTCATGCAGCGCATTTATGCCGCGTTTAAATACACACCGGGATTTACCACCGTATCCACTCCTTTATCCGTGGTGATGCAGGAAAAAAAAGGCGTGTGCCAGGATTTTGCACATATGGCCATCGCATGTATGCATGCATTTGGCCTGCCGGCCCGTTATGTAAGCGGCTACCTGGAAACCATGGCGCCTGAAGGAAAAGAAAAACTTACCGGCGTGGATGCTTCCCATGCATGGTTCTCGGTTTTTATTCCGGGGATGGGCTGGGTGGATTTTGACCCCACCAACAACCAGCTCACCACCGGACAATATATCACGATTGGCTGGGGCCGTGATTATTTTGATATCATTCCGCTGAAAGGCATTATCATGAGCGGCGGCAACCACGAATTAAAAGTGTCCGTAGATGTAAAGCGTTTGTCTTAACCGTCCGCCACTTTACCCATCCTTCCTGCTTAGTTATTTTTTCAACCGCAGATCCAATGTACAGGGAAATTCATGATTGATCTCCGGTGCAGGCGCATCGTATACAAACGGGGCCCTGTTGTTTTCCACCCAATGGCTGGTAACACTCAATCCCGGTTTAATGAATTGCTGCTCCTGTGTATGGCTGGTATTTCCAAAGCGGCTGGTACGCCTCGATTCTGCTTCGTAACTGTTAATGGGATACACATCATAGCTCCTGCCGCCTGGGTGCGACACATAATACGTACAGCCGCCAACAGAGCGCCCATTCCATGTATCTACAATATCAAACGTTAATGGTGTATCCACCCCAATGGTGGGATGCAGTGCACTCGGCGGCTGCCATGCCCGGTAGCGCACGCCACAAACATATTCTTCCTTCACACCGGTGGAGGTGAGCGGCACACGCATGCCGTTGCACAATAAAATATACCGGCTGTCGTGTATGCCATTCAGTTTTACCTGCACACGCTCCAGCGAGGAATCCACAAAACGCGATGTGCCGGAGCTGCTCATTTCTTCGCCCAGTACATGCCAGGGTTCAATACCCATACGCAGTTCCATGGTAATATCCCTGATGGTAACCGAACCATAATGGGGAAAACGGAATTCAAAAAATGAATTGAACCAGTTGATGTCAAAAGCATAGCCTGCATCGTTGAGGTATTGCACCACATCGGCAATATCCTGCTTCACATAATGCGGCAGCAAAAATTTATCATACAGTGCCGTGCCCCATCGTACCAGTTTGTGTTTATAGGGTTTTTTCCAGAAAGCGGCTGTCAGTGCACGTATCAGCAGCATTTGCAGCAGGCTCATGTGTTTGTGCGGCGGCATATCAAAAGCACGCAGCTCCAGGATACCCAGCCGGCCGGATGATGAATCGGGTGAGTACAATTTATCAATGCAAAATTCTGAGCGGTGGGTGTTGCCGGTAATATCGGTAAGCAGGTGACGGAAGATGCGGTCGGTGATCCAGAAAGGAATAAAACCCTTGTCCGGCACCTGGCTGAAAGCGATTTCCATTTCGTATAAATTATCTTCCAGTCCTTCGTCAATACGCGGCGCCTGGCTGGTGGGGCCAACAAAGGAACCCGAAAACAAATACGATAATCCAGGATGATGCTGCCAGAACGTAATAAGACTTTGCAGTAAATCGGGGCGGCGTAATAGCGGGCTGTCGGAAGGCGTTGCGCCGCCAATGGTAATATGGTTGCCGCCACCGGTTCCGGTATGCCTGCCATCGAGCATAAATTTTTCTGTACCCAGCCTGGATAACCGGGCCTGCTCGTACAGGGTTTCTGTATTAAAGCAAAGCTCCTTCCAGTTTTTGGAGGGATGAATGTTTACTTCGATCACACCGGGATCGGGAGATACCACCATTCTTTCGAGCCGGTTATCCCTGGGCGGTTCATAACCTTCAATACGCACTTCCATATTCAGTGCTGCTGCAGTGGTTTCAATGGATGCCACCAGGTCTAAATAATGTTCCAGGTAATCGGCCGGCGGCATAAAAATATAAATGTATCCATCCCGCATTTCAACACAAAGCGCTGTTTTGATCGTGTCCACTTCAAACAGCAAATCCCTCTCCGGCTCCGCTTCCTCTTTCTTTTCTTTGAGGGGTTTTTTCTTTCCTGTTTCGGTGAGCGCAGTTCCTGTAACCTGTTGCTGTAAACGTTGCGGCGGCGCCTCGTGTATGGTAATGGAGCCATAACGCCTGGGAACGGTATCATGAAAATTTTCCAGCGCAGGCAATTCCTCAAACAGGCTGCGTTCCACATGTTCGGGCATTTTTGATTTTGATACCAGGGGCAGCGACTCTAACGGTAACCTTAAGCCGATGGGTGAATTGCCGGGAATTAAAAACAGGGTTTCCCGGTTGAATATCCATTTGCAGCTGCGCCATTGGCTGTTCCAGTAATTCCATTGCAGGGGCAGCACATAACCAACAGGTTCTCCCAGGCCCTGGTTGAGCAACTGTGCCAGTGTGCGCCGTTCAAACGGATCTTTTAAGTTGGCTTTTAAGGGATCGATATTTACCGGGTTTTTTCCCTCCGTCCATAAAAAATAAAACACATCTTCATAAGCCGCACTCACATTATCAGGACTCACCGCCAGGTATTTTGCCAGCTCTTTTGCAAACAAGCCGGCATTGGCATGTGTGTACTGCCGCGCTGATTTTTCATGTGCGATGAGTGCCGCGTTCTTCCAAACCGGCAAACCGTCTTTGCGCCAGTACAAACCATACTGCCATCTTGGTAAAGGTTCGCCGGGATACCATTTGCCCTGCCCGTAATGAATCAGTCCATCCCTGCCAAACTGCTCCCGCAGCCTGAATATCAAATCGTGTGAGAGTATTCTTTTTTCCTTTCCATCCGCTGCGGTATTCCATTGGGCCGATTCCATATCGTCGATGGACACAAATGTGGGTTCGCCTCCCATCGTCATGCGCACATCACCGGCATGCAAATCTTTATCCACCTGTTCGCCCAGTGCATGGATACTGGCCCATTGCTGTTCGGTAAATGGTTTTGTAACACGGGGGTCTTCATAAATACGGGTTACTTTATTTTCAAAGCTGAATGTTACCTCACAAGGATCTGTGGCTCCCACAACCGGTGCAGCGCTTACATAATCGGGGGTGCATGCCAGCGGGATATGTCCTTCACCGGCAAACAAACCCGATGTGGCATCGAGCCCGATCCAGCCGGCGCCGGGCACATACACTTCGGCCCATGCGTGCAAATCGGTAAAATCCACTTCGGTTCCTGAAGGACCATCCAGTGATTTTTCATCAGCTTTCAACTGTACTAAATAACCTGATACAAATCTTGCTGCCAGCCCCGTATTGCGCAGTACATGCACCAGTAACCAGGCTGAATCACGGCAGGAGCCAATCGCTTTTGACAATGTTTCTTCCGGCGCCTGCACCCCGGCTTCCAGCCTGATGGAATATGCGATATCCTGGTTGATCTTCTGGTTTACATCCACCAAAAAATCAACAATGGGGCGGGGTTTGGATAAGTCTACATTTTTTTGCAGCCACTGTTTAAACAGCGGCCCCTGTTCATTGGTTTCCAAATAAGGCCCCAGTTCTTTAGCCAGCACCGGTGCATATTTAAAAGGGAAATGTTCCGCATATTCTTCCACAAAAAAATCAAAGGGGTTGATCACCTGCAGGCTGGCAATCACTTCCACATCCACCACCATTTCGGTGGCTTTTTCGGGGAATACGAGTCTTGCCTGGAAATTCCCAAAAGGATCCTGCTGCCAGTTGATAAAATGGTCTTTGGGTGATACCTTAAACGAATAGGCTTCGATGGGTGTGCGGGAATGTGGTGCCGGTCTGAGCCGGAAAATATGCGGCGACAGGGAAACGGGCCTGTCGTAATGATACACTGTTTTGTGTTTGATTGCTACACGTATTGCCATAAAACCAGGTTAATAGTTTTGTGAATGGCAAGCAATCCTTGCTAATATAAGATTGAATAGGCTGAATGAAAAATTTATTTCGGCCGGCAGGGGTTCAGGGCAGTTTTTCAATTTTTATAATGGTAAACTCCGCCGGTTTGTAAAGCGCCACCCCGCAGATAAGGATCCTTTTGCCGGCAGCAATATCCGCAGCTGTCATGGTTTCGGTACCCATCTTGATATAAAACGCCTGTTCCTTTTTTGTACCCATCAGTTTACCATTCAGGAAATAAGTATAGAGCATATTTTCTGCAGCCGCCTTCACCTGTATCCAGGTGGCTGCGTTATTGGGCTGCTTCATATAGGCAGAAAGGATGGTGTTCAGTTCCTTTTCAATCGTGGTTTGTAAGGAGGAGGGCACCGGGGTTTTATTAACGGGCAGGTTGTTCTTTATCACGGCTTTTGCCGGCAGCGAATCTTTAATGGTTGCCCTCAGTTGCTGTGCAAATGCCCCTGCATGTACCTGTGCAAGCAATAATAAAATGATGTATTTCATAACAGCGGTGTAAATGCACTATAAATGTACAAACTGCTGCCGGTTTCAAACTCCCCTTTTTAAGGGATTGATGAGAGGGACCTGCTTCATTACTTTTATTCCTCAATCAACAAAGATGAAACGCAATACCCTCACCGCGATATTGACAGCAGTTATTGTACTGCAGGCCTGCAAAACTGTTCCCGTAACCGGGCGCAAACAACTGAACCTGGTGCCCAATGCACTCATCACCTCCATGGCATTTACCGCCTACGACTCGGTGGTAAAAACCAGTGCCACACTTTCGCAAAACGATAACAGGGCACAGATGGTAACAAGGGTGGGCAGCCGCATCCAGCAGGCGGTTGAAACCTATATGCAGCAGAACAATATGAGCAAGGAGCTGAAAGGTTTTAAATGGGAATACAATACCATCAGCGACAATACCATCAATGCCTGGTGCATGCCCGGTGGTAAAGTGGTGGTGTATACCGGCCTGCTGCCCGTTTCACAAACGGAAGAAGGACTGGCCGTGGTGATGGGACATGAAATTGCCCACGCCATTGCAAGACACGGCAATGAAAGAATGAGCCAGGGACTGATGATACAGCTGGGCGGACTGGTGCTGGAAGAAGCATTGAAAGAAAAAAAGCAGCAGACACAATTATTGTTTTTAGGATTGTATATGGTTGGCGCCAATCTTGCCTATGCCTTGCCCAACAGCCGGCTGCAGGAAAGTGAGGCGGATAAACTGGGACTGATATTCGCTGCGATGGCCGGTTATAACCCCGAGGCGGCGGTTCCCTTCTGGCAGCGCATGGCGGCAAACAACAAAACCAAATTGCCGCAGTTTTTGTCAACACATCCCAGCGATGAAACCAGGATCAAAAAACTATCAGAGATCATCCCTGAGATCAAAAGCAAATACTATAAAAACTAACACATGAAAAAACTCATTTTACTGGCAGCCATTTTCATCTCGTGCAAAACATTTGCATTCGACACCTGGTGGCACGCAGAATGCACGAGGAAAGCGATGGTGGCGAACGGATTTTCGGGAGATGCAAGACTGGCCACGCAGGTATCCAATTATATTGCCGATTTTATGGCCGGCACATTTGACAAAGCCAATGAAGAACTGGAAAAAAGAGGACTGGAACAACTGCGGCTTACCGGTGGTGATGCATCGTACTCCTATATACACTTTGACGGTGTTCTGTCGGAAGCAGAAATGGAACAAAACTGGAACCTGCTTTTTATCAATACGGTGAATACATTGAAAAAATATTCGGCTCCCGGTGCGGTAAAGCCCGGCTTCCGGCTGATCGTTTTATTCAATATCATCGGCACCAGCATTCATGCAGTACAGGATTTTTACTCGCATTCCAACTGGGTAAACCTGCACAATGCTGCAGGTAAAAATCCTGTGCCCATTTGGTTTGATGTGAGTGAAGCCGACCGGAAAAAATTAAAACTGGAATCGGGTGTGTATCCTGATGGCTCCATGCCGGGGCATCCCAACCATTCAGACCTGAATAAAGATGTTTCAGCAAGACCATTGAACAGCATGGCCGTGGAAGCCGCAGAAAGAGCTTCAACCGACTGGGTAAAACGGATCATGGACAGCACTTCCTTTGTACCCTGGGCCGAATTAAAAGCATACAGCATCCAGAATGATATGGTGATGAAACGTTTTTTGGTAAGCCTCGATGCCACTTTTTTAACCAGCAGTTCGATCATTGCCAGTCACCTCGATGGCGAGAACCCGGTAAAATTCATTTTCGACAAAGACAAAAATGCAAAGAAAGAAAAAGCGCAGGCCGCTGCAGCCTTACTGATGGTGCTGGATAATTATGCCGCCAATATGGGTATCAGGCAAAATGAATTTTTGCTGCCCTCCCCTTACTGGTCGGGCTTTAAAGTGTATTTTATAACCAGGGATATTTCGCAGGGGCTTACATTAAAAGGAAAGAAATATGCCATGCCAAAAGAAAAACCCAAAGAGAAAACAAAGCCGCAGTAGGCTTACACCATATTATACCTTGCAGCCAGTTTGATCAAACTGGCTGTATTGTTTACGCCGAATTTGGTAAGAATATTTTTGCGGTGACTGTCTACGGTATGCATGCTTAAAAAAAGCCTTTGTGCAATTTGCGGGTTGGTGAGCCCGTCGGCAATCAGCTCCAGCACTTCCTTTTCGCGGCTGCTTAATACGGGGATATTATTGAGTTCATTTTTTTCGGTGGCCGACATGGAAATATCCAGGCTCATGTACAATTTGCCTTCATACACAGAAAGCAGCGCTTCTTCAATTTCTTCCCGGGAGGCGCTTTTTACCAGGTAACCGGCAGCGCCGTTCTGTATCATCTGCGAAATATAACTGCGTTCCTTGAATGTGCTCATCGCAATCACTTTTACTCCGGGAAATTCGCTGTGCATCTTCAGTGCAAGTTCAATACCGCTGATCTCGGGCATATTGATATCGGTGATCACAATATCCGGCATTGCAGCTTTCAGCAGTTCCATCGCCTCATAGGCATTGGCTGCCACGCCAACCAGCGCTGCAAAACTGATCTGTGCCAGCATGCTTTTCATCCCTTCCAGCACCATGGGATGGTCATCCACTATAAGCACTTTTATTTTGTCCATAGCATCAGATTATACAGTCGATATGAACCGAAGTTCCTTTGCCCTGCGTTGATTGAATGTCGAGTTGTCCTTTTAAATAATCCACCCTCGACCGGATATTTTTTAACCCGGAGCCCTGAAGGCTGTTAGCTGCATTAAATCCCTTACCATTATCTTCCACCGTAATGGTGAGGTTATTGCCATTACGCATTACCTGTGCCAGGATGGTGGTGGCACCTGAATGCTTAACAGCGTTGTTCAGCAATTCCTGTACAATGCGGTACACCACCACTTCATCGGCAGGTTTTAAACGTTCACCCAGGCCGTGAAATTCGGTATTAATGGTAAAGGATTGTGAGGCGGACAGCCCGTCGCAATAATCCTGCAGCGCCTGCGGCAAACCAAGATTCATCAATGCCTCGGGCATCATATTATGTGCCACCCGGCGCATTTCGCTGATGGATTCATCCAGCTTTCCGAGCGCATTATTAAATATGCGGCCATGCTCTTCCGATAAAATTAAATTTCCTTTCATTGCTCCTAATTGAAGTTTAACGCCACTTAACAATCCGCCCAGCCCGTCGTGCAGGTCTTTTGCCAGCCGGCTCCGTTCTTCTTCCTGTCCTTTTAAAATAGATTGTGTGGCCAGTAATAATTTTTCTTTTTCCAGCTCTGTTATTTTTTGCTGCTGCAGGTTGCGTTTTTGTGTATAGTTGCGGTACACCAGTATAATGATCAATAACAAGGCGGCGATGCTGCCACCTAAGATATAATTCAGGGTGTTTTTTTGCCGGATGAATGACTCCTGAACGATCAATTGCTTTTCTTTTTTTTCTGTTTGGTATTTTTTTTCCAGTTCCAGGGTCATCTTCCTGCTTTCATCATTTTGAAGTGAATCGTTTGCTTCATAATATTTCTTAAAATACTCAAGCGCCTTATTATAGTTGCCTGTTGTTTCATAATAAGTGCTCAGCAATTCATAGCCTGTTTTTTTAAATACCTGGAAATTATTTTTTTCAGCCAGTGCAAGTCCTTCGTTTAACAGCCGCTCCGCTTCCGTCATTTTCTTCAGTTTCATATTCCCAAAACCCATCCGCAGCAATGGTTCTGTCATCCCCCATTCATCATTATTCGCTTTGGTGATCGCATAAGCTTTACCATAGTACAATAGAGCACTGTCAAATTTTTTAAGGCCCTCGTATGCCTGTGCACGCATTAAGTTATACAGCTGCAACCGTGGCATACTCACCGCCAGGGTATAATAAAGCTGGGCTGAGTCGCAGTATTGCAATGCTTTTGTAAACTCACTATTTCCAGAACATAACTGAGAAACCATCAGGTAAGAAGAAAAGATATTATACGTAACTCCTGATTTTTTGGCAGCTGCCAACCCTTTAAATACATATTCCTGCTGTTTATCTTTCAGGTTCAGTATTTCATAACAGCCCGAAAGATTGGTATAAAGTGTGGCAGTTTGTCCGTACCATTCATTCGTTTCCAGCACTTCAATACCCTTAATGAAAAATGCGGCAGCAGAATCGTAGAATCCATCGTAATAATAACCGGACCCTTTGTCGCCAAGCAGGAGCCCTTCCTGCAGTCTGGCTTTAGGGTTATGGGAGAGGGATAAATAATATAAGGCTTTGTTTATCTGCGGTTCGTACTTTACAAAATGGCCTTTGCCCAGTTCGGGTGTTAGCCTGAAGCGGATACATAAGCCGGCAGCATAATACAATTTCCTTTCTTCGGCATATTGCAATGCCTCCTGATACAGCTGCTGTGCTTTCAGGGAATCCAGTGATTCATAATACATGGCCCGGTTTACCATAGCCACCGCTCGCAAACTGTCGGGCATTTTTTGCTGCAGCAGCTTTTCAATACTGTCGGCCAGCATACGTTGCGCCTTTACCGTTACAGCGGCAAACATGAAAAACAGCAGTATATATATGCGACGCCTCATTTTATGCATTACAAATTTGCCAATAAATGTACAAAATCAAATCCCCCGAACAGGGGATTATAAATACAGGGGTTCGGGGGATTGTTACAGAACCCGGTAAAACGAACATTTGTACATGAAAAAAAATGAACCCGGCACCATCATCTTCCTCCTGCTTTTTACAACCACACAAACCACAGCACAAAATGTGGGTATTGGCACCACCCAGCCCCTTGCCAGGCTGCATGTGGCAGACAGCAGCGTGGTGTTTACTGCTGCAGGTATTGCCGGTACATCGGGCAACCCGCCGGTGAGCGGCAGCGGGCGGAGAATGATGTGGTATCCTGACAAAGCAGCTTTCAGGTCGGGCTATGTGGCCGGCACCCACTGGAACCGCGACAGCATTGGCAGTTTTTCAACGGCGGTAGGCATTAACACAAAAGCAACAGGACATGCTTCCTTTGCTGCTGGTAATGAAACCAGCGCTGCAGGTAATTCCACCATAGCGCTGGGATATCTGAGCCAGGCAAACGGTTATGTGGCAATCGCCATTGGCAACGATGTAAAGTCATTCGGCAGCGGGAGTCTTGCAACGGGTGCTTATTCCTATGCAACAGGAGATTACTCCATGTGTGCCGGTCTCGGAACATTAAGCGGCGGTTATGGCTCTTTCAGCAGCGGGGTATCCACCTCTGCAAAAGCCTATGGAAGTTTTGTAACCGGCTCGGAGAATGATGTTTCAGATAACCCCAGCCCAATGAATCCTGCCGCAGATGACCGCATATTCCAGGTCGGCAATGGCTTTCCCCCCGTTCGCAGTAATGCCATCACCATATTACGCAATGGCAACACAGGAATTGGCAATACAGACCCGTTTTACAAACTCGATATCAGTGGCCGTGTAAGGATCAGGAGCGGTGGCGATAATTCTTCCACAGCCGGAATTTGGTTAAACAACAATGCCAATAATATAAGCCCGGGTTTTATGGGAATGGAAAGTGATGACGCGATGGGCTTTTATGGCAATACCACACCCAATGGCTGGGGACTGGTGATGCAGATATCCACCGGCAACCTGGGTGTGGGTACCAGTGCACCCGGCGCCAAACTGCATGTAATGGGTTCGGTACTGGCCAATGGTTATATCACGGCATCGGATGCCCGGTTTAAAAAAAATATCAGGCCCATACTTAATCCCATTACCGCATTGCGGCAGCTGCATGGCGTGATGTACGATATGAATACCGCCAACTACCCGCAATGGCAGTTTGACAAAGCAACGCAATACGGTCTGGTTGCGCAGGAACTGGAGGAGGTTTTTCCCGCGATGGTAAAAACAATTGACAGTGACGGGCATAAAGGAATCGACTACGTTAAACTCATTCCGGTGCTTATTGAAGGCATAAAAGACCTGCAGCAGCAACTGGAAAAACTGGAAAAAGAAATGGCATCATTAAAAACCAAACAGCCTTAAAATGAAAAAATCACTGAAATGGTATGTGATCATTTTCTGCCTTGCAACCGGCACTGCAGTCAATGCCCCGGCACAACAAACCGGCCGGTATAATATATTCACCTATACTGTTCCGAAAGGATTTTTACTGAAAGACAATAAAGACAAACTGTTTTTCGAAAAAAAAGAGGGCAAAGAATATTGCCAGCTTTTCCTGTACCCGGCAAATGCAGGAACGGCCGGTATTGAAAAAGACTTTGAGCAGCACTGGAATTTTTTTGCCCGCAATCCTGCACAAGGCGTTAACGATCCTGCCACTAAAGAAAAAGACAGCCAGGAAGGATGGGATTTTATCATGGCCAGCGCCAAAGGAAGCTACAATAAAAAACCCTTCGTGGTAACGGTAACCACTGTTTCAGGAAAAAATCTCAGCTACTATTTTGCTGCAGTATTCTCCAGTGAAAAATACATCACCTCCGTGCAGGAATTTGCCTCCGGCATTGAACCGCATGAAGAACTGTTTGATCAAAACAACAAACCCGCAAGTGACGGCGGCAGTATAACAGCAACCGTAACCGGTAAAAACAGCATCACTAAATTCAATACCAATTTCGACGATGGCTGGCATGCTTCCGCCCTGGCAGCATACGTGCAGGTAACAAAGCAAAGCACCGAAGTACGGCTGCATTATATTGATGCGGCACTGGATGATGCAAGACCCAATACAGTGGATGCGCCTGAATATTACTGGAGCAAATACGTTGCACCTTTTTTCACCGTTAGCAATCCGCAAAAATGGGCAGGCGTGCAATACCCGGTCATTTATTTTATGGAAGGAAATGCCATCAACAGGCAAACAGGCAAGGCTTGTTATGTGGCCATAAAAATTGTGTACAGCGGTGGTGCAAGACCCATTGTGATTATTGCCCCTGACCAGCGCAGTTACCAGCAGGAATTTCCGCACCCCAATGATGCAGACAGGATGCTTAACTACAACAAGTTTGCCATTACAACTGCCGATATCACCGGTACATGGAACGGCAGCGGTGGCGGCGGGGTGGAATATTACAATGCCTACAGCGGCACTTATGCCGGTATGAGCGCCGTATCTGCCACCGATGCATTTACATTCAGCAGCAACGGCACGTACAGCAGTACTTACCGGAGTGCCAGTATGAATAATGGCGGGACACAGTTTGGCGGACAGGATTTTAAAGGGAATTTTTCGGTGACCGACTGGACGATTACTGCCACCAACCGCCTGCATGGCAAAACAACGGTTTACAATGCGCAGCTGGTTGCCGTAAAAAATGGATACCTGCTGTATATGGCCGACAGTGAAAACGCCGCCATGAACTACATGCTGTACAAATCAAAATAACCAGTAATGAAAAAGATTACAATACCCCTGCTTGCCTGCTTCATGGCATTTACAACGCTTGCACAGCCCGCCGGCATCGATGAAGAAAAAGTAGTCAAAGCAGTGGCACTCATGAAAAAAATGATGACCAGTCCCGGTGAGATGCAGGCCATCTATGGCGACCTGCAGGCGTTAAAACTAAACAGTGCAGAAAGAAAAGAAGCAGAGAAAAGAACACAGCAACAGGCATTGCAGGGCGCCGCTGCGGTGAAAGATGCAGCCATGAAAACAGGCAGCATTACTGAACAAAAAGTAAGCGCCTGGAAAGAAGACAGGGAGCGCATCGTTCCGGTAAAGGACAATGCAAGAATTAACAGCATGCTGAAAAGAAACCTGGGTGATGCTGAAATTAAAAACTTCTGCAAAGCAGTGCATGATGCTGTAAAATCAAAACTGGATCCCGCAGTAATTGCACAGGCTGAAAAAATTTATACCAGGCTGCAAGCAGCAACAAACACAGCCACCGGCAGGGGCAATGGCGCCATTAGCTGTTATTTGGCAAAACTTCCGCTCCAGGGTATTTATATTTTGGGCCGGGTATGCAGCGAAGAAAACACAGATGGCAACAACCTCAATAACTACGCAGCCTTATTAAGCGGCTATGGCGCAGAACAGGTAGCCATCCCCGTACTGAATTACCTGAACCGGAAATATGCCCGCAGTCCGGTGGTATTAAGCAATCTTGCAGTGGCATGGATGGGACTGGGTGATTTAAAAACGGCGGAAAAATATGCCGACAGCTGTATCCGTTTTTTTCCGGGACATGCCGCACAGGCGCATTATGTAAAGAGCGTTGTTAAAGAAAGTGAAGGCGACCGCGAAGCCGCAAAAGCGGAACTGGCTGAAAGCATCAGTAAAAACTACAGTGCAGAAAAAGAAAGCATGCTGAAAAAAATGGGCGGCAGGTTAACGGCGCATGATATAAAAAAGAATGTTCCTGCTGATGCTTTGGGGCTGTCAAAATTTACGTTTCCGAAATTCCCCTCGGGTTATGACGAAGCCATCAGTTCGTCGGCTGAATGGAAGGCTTTTTATACCAATATCGACGAAAGCATTAAAATATGGGAAAGCAAAGCCGCCAAACTGAGAAATGCGGTTGCAGCCGGCAACCCCGCAAGCGCAGCAGTTTATCAAAACCAGGGCTGGAGAAATTTTTATGAACGCCTGAACGAAGAATATGCGGCAAAGGATGAAGAAATGCTGAATGAAAGCCGGAAGCTTGAGAAAAAAAACAGCGAACTGAAAGATGCACTGGATGCATCCGTAAAAAAACTGAATAAACAATTTGAACACGATGCACAGGGCCAGCAGTTCTCCGATAACGAGGCATGTACGGCTTATAAAAGTGCTTACGATGTGTATATGGGAGCCGCAAACCCCTTACATGAAAAGTATTATACCGGCTTTATCAGCTTTATGAGAAAATACACCAACGAATTGGTATATGCCGGCAAGCACTGGATGGATGATGCATTTTATGAAGCGTTTGCAGCAGATGCAAAATTAAAATTTCTGTATGCACTCCGGTCGGTGCGTTATAAAATGCCTGAATACACACCCATGTTAGGCGGGTTCGGACCGGTATGCAGCCAGCAAAAACCCAATCCCTTTAAAAACAAAGGTCTGGCAAAATGGGAAGAGGTTCATTGCCCGCCCGACTGGGAAATGAAAACTTTTGGAAGCAGTGTTTCCACGCATTGCAATAATATAAAGCTTGAAATCGACCTGGGCTTCATACAGGGTTCTTACACCGAAAACCTGATAACCGGCGAATGGGTAAACACCACACTGGAAGTGGGAAGAAAGATCGGCAGCCAGGATATTGGCGGCATTGAAGCAGGTGCAGAAGTGTGCGGATTTATTGAGATAGATAAACGGGGCATATCCGATGCAGGAGTAAAAGGAAAAGCGGAGCTGGACGCCACTGTTGTAAGTGCAGGGGAAGAAGTGAAAATATCAGTCATGACAGGCAAGTCTTCCGCTGAAACAAAAGCAGGCACCGCTTTTGACAAAATAATTGTTCCTATTAAAGCCAATTACAAAACCGTTTATGGAGATTAATATCAAATCCTGTTGCCTGTTTTTTATGGCAATGTCTTTTAGCGCAACGCTTACAGCACAGGTGAATTGCAATACTGCCGATATGAATTCTGTTCCCGGCAAATGGAACTGGGATAAACGCGGTGGCGGTGATGTGCCCGCTTCTGCTGCACAGTGGCAGTACTGTGATCCCATCCGGAAAGAGCTGCAACGAATCATGCCCGTTGCCATTGAAGGCCTGTATGCCACCAACAGCATTGCATTTACACAGCATCCTGCCATACCCAACACAGCAGCATCTCCCAAAAATTATGAATGTTACCTGATGCTGAAAAAATATGAATGCCTGAAAGGATATAATCAAATTCAGCCGGAAGGCGAAACCGGCTGCTGGGTATATTTTATCATGAATGGCATGCGCATTGAACTCCCCTCCCTGCAATTTGGCTTTCATGCCAACGAAGGTTCCATGTATATCGGTGATTTCAGCATGGCGAAAGATGCAGCCGGTAACCGCGTGGTGTATGCCAGCAGTTTCAGCCGGCAGGATGAAAAAATGGGTTATTATTTTTCTGCAGCAGATCGTTTGCCTGTACGTTCCATTACCTGGAAAGAACTGGTATTATCTTACAAGCTATATGCCGGCAAGGAGATTGCAAACAAACTTGTTTCCGAAAAGGACGGGCTTGCACGCAATGAAAAAGAACTGGCAGGCACAAAAACGGCCGACACAAAAAAATATCTTACAGACCTGGTGGCCGACCGGAAACAACGGATTGCGAAACTGGAGGCTGATAACACCGCTCTTGAAAACTGGTATGCAAGGTCATTGCAGCACCAGCGTATCCATGAAACGGCCCGGGTAAATAACAGCTACCTGGACCGGCCGCAGATTGAAAAGCTGATGAACGAACCGGCAGCAAAAGGGACATTTCCTGTATGGATCAATGATATCAGTTTTTTTGATGCGGCCAAACCGAAAGATGCGCCTCAATGCATTTTTTTATGGTACCGCAGGCAGGATAATGAACGGCCAAAATTCAATTTTATGGAATTGTTTGTGCAGCAATTCAACCTGGATGTGCTGCACAACATGACCGGCGAAGCGATCAAAAACCCGGCAGTAAACAACACCCTTTCCGGTTCAGCAAGCAACAGCAAGCCGGTCACGGCATCAAAGCAGCAATCTGCCAATGCATTCTTGTATGATGTTGAAAAAACTGCTGAAGGAGAATTTCCGCAGGACTGGCAGGGTATGAAAAATGTAAGTGTGCAGCCGTTCGAGAACAGGAAATGGCTGAAGCTTAACCAGGATGGTTACTGGTATCCCAGGCAATACAATAAAGAGATCAGGGATCATTTCTCCCTGTCCTTCGATCTGCGCTGGAATAAGGATATTTCCTATAACAGCGGCTTGTTCACGGTAAGTTTCTGCAGCTTCAACTATGATAATGCAGCGGAAAAATTTGAAACGCCGGGTAATATCATGAGTTTATATGATGGCTATACAGGCGGCTTCAACCGGGTGATGTGCTGGTTTGATCCTTACTGGAACAATGGCGGCAGTCTCGAAATATATTCTTATGGCGCCAATGAAAGCATTGTTGCCCGGACAAAGGTTACGCTGCCCGGTTTTTCCAGGGATAAAAACAACCAGCAGCTGAGGATAGAACGCAGCGGCAACGCTTTGGTGGTGTATATCAATGAAACAAAAGTGACAGCAGCAGAAAATATTTTTCTGCCGCAGGTGAAATACAACGCATATACCTTCAGCCGCTACAAAGGCAATAACAGCGATAATAAAAATGATGCGTTTTATATTAATAATATCCATGCCGGCTACTGACCTGCATTATTTATCTTCGCAGCCAGTATGAAGGATTTTACAGCATTACGAATCGTTTTTATGGGCACACCCGAGTTTGCGGTGGCATCGCTGGATGCACTGGTGAAAGCCGGCTGCAATATTGTGGGAGTGATTACGGCGCCGGATAAACCCGCAGGCCGCGGCATGCAGCTGCAGCAAAGCGCAGTAAAAAAATATGCAGTGGAGAAGAACCTGCAGGTACTGCAGCCGGAAAAATTAAAGAACCCTGCATTTTTATCGGAACTGAAATCATTGAATGCCGACCTGCAGATTGTAGTGGCTTTCCGCATGCTGCCGGAAGCGGTTTGGAATATGCCGCCCATGGGAAGTGTGAACCTGCATGGCAGCTTGTTACCGCAATACCGCGGCGCCGCCCCCATTAACTGGGCGGTGATCAATGGTGAAAAAGAAACCGGTGTTACCACCTTTAAACTGAAACATGAAATAGATACCGGCGACATTTTACTGCAGGAAGCTTTTCCCATTGGCGAAAATGAAACTGCAGGCGAAGTGCATGATAAAATGAAAGAAATTGGTGCAGCTGTATTAGTGGAAACGGTGAAAGGTCTGGCAGCAGGCACATTAAAAGAAACTTCTCAAAATAGTCAATTGTCAATTGTCAATTGTCAATTGAAGCATGCGCCCAAAATTTTTACTGAAACCTGCAAAATAGATTTTACCCAACATGCAGCCGCCGTACACAATCTTATCCGCGGCCTTTCTCCTTTTCCCGGTGCGTTTACCCATTTAAACGGGAAGATGCTGAAAATTTACCGCAGCGAAATGGGTCGGGGCGCTTCAAGCGGCCTGAACCAAAACAGCGGCAGCAACGTTGAGCCTGTTACCGATGGCAAAACATTTTTAAAATTTGCCTGTGCAGACGGATTTATTTTTGTGAAGGAATTGCAGCTGGAAGGCAAAAAGAAAATGCTGGTGGAAGACTTTTTACGCGGCTACCGTTTTGAGTAATCATAAAACATGGTAAAAGCACAACAGGATTCATGCCGCTGAAGTGATTGCGACGCAACGATGACCGGGCTGGGTACCGACGCCCGTATCAACATAAAAAAAGCGCTGAAAAATTCAGCGCTTTTAATTTTATACATCCTGTTATTTCAGTTTCATTTTTTCAAGCAGTTTTTTATTTACAGCCGCCTTTGGAATGATAAGGCTGATGGTGTTGATGGCGAAATAACCATCAGACACATTGATAAAACCGTGGTAGGGCCCCACATCGCCCCAGGAATTTTTAACCCGGAAAAAGCTGCTGCCATTTTTTGATTTCACCAGGCCAACAATATGCATCAGGTGATCATCCTGCGTGGTGAGATTTTCAAATAATTTCTGGCGTGTTTCCGCATCCCATTTGCCATCTTTTGCCTCGCCGCTGATCAGGTCGCCCTTGCGTTTGGCCCCGGGTGCCAGGTTGTTAAAGTTTACAGCCGCACCCATTTTTTGCTGGAAGCCATCATTGCTTACATCCGCATCCCACAAAACCGTATACCCGCCGTTCACCGCATCTTTGGTAACCTGCAGCATTTCCTCGAGCGGCAGGTTATAGTAAGTACCGTTGCTGAAATTATCCGGCACTTCTATGATGAAAGATTCGTAATAAGGATGATGGGTGAAAGAAGTGAAATACACATAATCGGCCGCATTGAACCGGAGCACTTCCGCCGCGAATGTTTCGGGTGTGTACTCCTTTCCATTGTACCTGAATTTTTCGGGAGGTGTGCCCAGAGCGCTGTCGAGAATTTTGATATACCCTTCCTGCCAGTTGCCGGAAACGGTGCCGTTCTTTAAAACAGAATCAAGGTATTTTTTCAGTCCGCTTACCAGCACCTGGTGATTGTGCTGTGTTTGACCGGGTTTTAAACCGCTGTACACCGCTTCGGGAACAGCGCCATGCCTGGCAATGCTGTTGATGAGATCATGACCAAGTCCGCCTTCTCCAAACTGCGCATGCCCCTGGCGCAGTAAATAATTTTTTGCCTTATCGATATAGGTATAGCGAACACTGTACATTTCACTGATGTCCAGTTCGGGTCCGCCGTTCTTGATACACTGGCTTTCCAGCAATGATGTGGTGGAAAAACACCAGCAGGTGCCCGTCATACCCTGGTTTTTTACATCCGTTGCAGCGAGTGATTTCTGCAATGAAAATGTGGTATCATTTTTCAGGTCGTCGGCAGCTTTTTGCTTTGCTTTTTCCGCCCTTTCCTGGGCCTGTTTCGGATTGTCTTTATCACCGTCCGTTTGGGCATTTGCTGAAAATAATAATCCTGCAGCCAGCGCTGTTACGAAAATTCGTTTCATGTTTTTTATTTTGAATAATTAAGTGTGCAGTCTGTCTTTTCACCGGTAATACCCAGCACATCAGCTGCCGCATTGCTGATGCAGATCACCAGCCCGGCATTTTGTTTGATATCGGGGATCATATCGAGCACTTTAGCATATACCGATTTACCGTTAGCATTATTGATCAGCTTCACAATAGTTCCGGGAGCAGCCATATTGTGCAGACAGTAATACTTGCCATCCTGCCAGCCGCTGTTGCTTTTAAAAACACCGGCAGGACCGTTTTCGGTAATGATATGATTTGTTTTTGCCTGTGCGTCAAAATCGGCCCTGAACACACCACCGGAAAAATTACCTGCCACAGGTTTTGCTGCAGGAGCTGTTTCTTTTTTAACCACCGGCGGGGGATCCTGTTTTAATTCATCATAAGCCTGCAGGCGCGGACTTTCATCTTTTTTGGGTTGTGTTACTTCTGTTTTGGGTTTGTCAGGAACAGCAGCCGTAACCGGTGCCGCCACTTTGCCATTGGTGCCATAGCCCACGATGATCCGGGCGCCTTCACTCACCCCATCTGCCGTTAAGTTATTCCATTGCTTGATATCGGCCACCGTAATGCCGTATAATTTACTGATGGCATACAAAGTTTGTTTTTTCTCCACCGTATGATACAAAGGCGCATTGTTCTTTGCGGCCGTTACAGGCTTTACCGGCTCAGCGGTTTTTGCAGGCGGCGGTGGCGTGAAAACATCGGTATTACCATCCTGCTTTACGGGAATTTTTAATACCTGCCCGATCGACAGGCCTTTTTCATAATCAATATGATTGTAATTGGCCAGCTCACGGCCATTGATATTGTATAACCTGCCAATACTGGAAAGACTTTCTTTGGCGCCTACTGTGTGCAGCTTATAATCTTTCTGCGCCAGAACGGCCAGGGGCAAAAAACACAGTATAAAAAACACTTTCTTCATAATGGCATTTTGTGGGGTTACAAATATCCAAAAATACGGCATTCTGCCCTTTAATTACTTGTTAACAATACGCCATGCGGCAGGATAGTAATTATTGATCCGGTTGGGAAGTATTTTTACCCAGCCCAGTGGTAAATCCCGGTAAGCAGCCAGTGCCCAGCCCTTGACACTGGTTGGTGGCCTGATATCCTGGCGGCGCAGGTATTGGAGGGCCGTTGTTTCATCAAGATCAATTACAGGAATGGATGGATGCAAGAAGGTGCTCAGCGCCAGTTCATGATCGGGCACCAGTTCTTCACGGATCACTTTGCCGAGGGTGATACCTGCCTTTTTGATATACAGGGCGGATTTTAATACCAAGAGCTCCTCTGCGACACAGAATGGCAATGCCAGCACGGTATCTTCCTGTTTTATAAAGCTGAACCCATCACTTTCCTGCAGGTAAGGTTTCACCACATTTATTTCTGCCGTGGTTGCTTTCGCTGTTTGCTTATGGTGCTTTCCCTGCATGGCTTGATACATTACGTGCCCTTCTTTTTTAAACGCTGCAATGAAAAAGCCTTCTCCCTTTATCTTATCGGGATAAAAACGATAACTGGGTGCCTGCTGCCCGGGAGATATTGTTTCAACAATTCCCCAGCCAGTTTCTGTTTGCAATGACAGGGATTGCAGCCCGTATTCACCAGTGAGCCAGTCTGTAATATTCTCATCTTCTGCAGCGGAATAGGAACAGGTGGAATAGATCAGCACCCCACCATCTTTAAGTGCCGGCAATACATCGGCCAGTATGCGTTGCTGCCGCTGGCTGCATAACTGCACATTGTTTTCGCTCCATTCGTTCACCGCATCCGGATCTTTCCTGAATAAACCGCTGCCGCTGCAGGGCGCATCCACCACGATCACATCAAAATAATTTTCCAGCCGCTGAAAATCTTTAGGGTCGTTATTGGTGACCACCACATTGGCAGCCCCCCATTTGGTAATATTTTCTGCCAGTATGGAAACCCTTGATTTGATCACTTCATTGCTTACCAGGAAACTGTCTTTGTTGAGTAAAGATTGTATCAGCGTGCTTTTGCCGCCGGGAGCTGCACAAAGATCCAGCACTTTTAAAGGCTGCGAAAGATCCACTGTTTGCTGAATGGCTGTTTCCAAAAACATGCTGCTGGCTTCCTGCACATAATAAGCGCCTGTATGAAACAGGGGATCGAGTGTGAAAGATGGCCGTTCGGGCAAATAATACCCGTTGCGGCACCAGGGAATGGGGAATTGAAAATTTAAAATTGAAAACTGGTTAACAGGCTTGGCCGGGTTAAGACGTATGGATGTAACCTGCTCACCTGATTGATGAGCCCGGGTAAAATTTTCCTTATCGAACCCCTTAAGACCGTTTAATGACTGCAGCAGCGCTTCCGGTAATTGCACGATGTACCTGTTGAATTAAAAAAATAAAGTTACAACAGCCTGAACATTTTATGCGGGCTGCTGTTTAAATTCACTCGCCGTTCCGGGCATTGAACTATCTGCAGCATGCATTTTTATCCTGCTTTAACATTTTATAAAGAAGCGGGTTGTGCATTCAACAATATTGTTTCATCCATCTGCAAAATTGAAATATATGAAACAGGTTGCAACAATTATGCTGGGATTGGCGGCCGTATTTTTACTTGAAAGCTGTATTCGCAGCAAAAAAAACGGGGGAAACAGCAAAACCACAGATCCTGCAATACAACTCAATGGCAGCTGGGAGCTGCATTATATCTCGGGTCAGCGGATCGCATTTGATGGTTTGTACCCCCGCAAAAAACCGGTGCTGATTTTTAAATTGCCCGCCGCAGAAGTTAGCGGCAACAGCAGCTGCAATGGCTTCAGCGCCCCGGTTAAAATGGAAGGCAGCAAAATCAGTTTTGGCGACGGAATCCAAACCATGATGGCCTGTGAAGGAAACGGTGAACAGGTTTTTTTCAGCACACTGAAAAAGATCAGCAGCTATTCTGTGAATCAGGATACCTTAACTTTATTTACAGGTGATATTGCTATGATGCGTTTCACCAAAAAATAAAACATCCCTGTATGCTAAAGAAAACTTTACCTGCCATTTTTGTCCTTATCAGTATTGCAGCCGCCGCACAGCAACTGAAGCCGGGTTTCAGCAAAGAAGAATATGCAGAACTGATGAAAGTATCTGCACGCAGCTCCGCCAGCCGGTCTTATTATGAAAAACTGCCGGCGCCCCGGCATTTTAAAATGCTGTACCAGAGCCCCGTGATGGGACTGGATAATATGTGGGATCTCTGGATCAATGAAAACAATGTGGCCGCACTCAGCATCCGCGGCACCACCAAACACGCCGTAAGCTGGCTGGCCAATTTTTATGCAGCCATGGTGCCTGCCAAAGGCGAACTGCAGGTGAGCAGCGATTACAATTTCAAATATGAACTGGCTGCCAATCCCAATGCCACCGTACATACGGGCTGGCTGATATGCACGGCTTTTTTATCGAGGGATATGCTTCCTAAAATAGACTCACTATATAAAAAAGGCGTTCGTGAATTTTATATCACCGGGCACAGCCAGGGTGGCGCCATCGCATTTTTGCTGACGGCCTATTTATATCATTTGCAAAAACAGCAACTGCTGCCCGCAGATATCCGCTTTAAAACTTATTGCAGCGCTGCACCCAAACCGGGCAACCTGTATTTTGCATACGACTATGAAGCGCTTACACAAAATGGCTGGGCTTATAACGTGGTGAACAGTGCAGACTGGGTACCGGAAACGCCTTTGTCCATCCAAACCACGGAAGACTTTAACATGACCAATCCCTTCAGCATCACAAAACCGGTAATTAAAAAACAACCCTTCCTCAAAAAAATTGCGCTGAATCATGTATACAACAGGCTCGACAAAAGCACCAAAAAAGCTGCAAAAAAATACCGGAAATATCTTGGCACAATGATCGCCAAAATGCTGAAGGAAAGTCTGCCGGGTTTTGTGCAACCAGTGTACGCTAAAAGTTTTGATTATACCCGTGCAGGCAATACCATTGTGCTGCAGGCGGATGAAGCCTACTACAAATTATACCCCAACAGTAAAACAGATATCTTCGTTCACCATTTTCACAAACCTTATTTGTATTTGCTGGACAAGCTGGTGTATTGATACATTTGCGGCGTTTCACTTATTATAATTTGCAGGACTTGCTGTTTCCGGAATTGCAACAACACTATCTGTCATTTTGCCGCAATCGCAATCACAGCCCCGGGGCTTGAGTAAGGCCGTTTTTTGAATCTCCGCTTCGAGTTGCGCAATGGTTTTATCCGCTGCTTTGATAGCTGCCGCATTTTTACTTTCAGCCACTGTAATGGAAAGGCTGGTAGCATCCATAGATTTAATGGCAGCGTTAAATTCCTGTTTTGTACTTTCCTTTAGTGCAAGTTCAAATGACTGCTTTGTTTGCGTGGTGAATTCCCTGATGCCGAATGCAATGGATTTTTCAGTTTCGGTAACAGCCAGTATAAATGCCTTGCTGTTCTGCGGAAGCGGAAGGCTGCCATTGACGTTGAAAAAAGCATATTCATCACCACCACGATCTGACACACCTCCTTCTCCATACACTTTTGCAGATGGGATTACCAAATATATTTTTATTTTTTCCTTAATGGCTCCCACAATTCTTACAAACAGTTCGCTCTGCTGCACCCCTTCTTTATCTTTCAGCAGCATATCAATATTAAACCAGCCAAAACTTTCAATGGTAAACTGGTAATAAACGGCATCGTATTGGCCGGGCGTTACTCTTTGACTGAAATCAGGCGGCGGCATACTACTGTTGCCGCTTTGCCCTGCCGGATCCGTACGCTTATCAACCAAAGGACCATTTGCTTCAACAAGTGCTTCCTGCAATTCGATTTCCCGCTGTTTCTTGTCTAACAATTCGGCTTTTAGTTTTTTGGACAATTCGTACAATCTGCAACTGTCTGCACTTGCCTTAAGATATGCATGCCTTGGATTAGGCAAATTTCCCCTGTATGATTCATTTTCGATATAGTTATATATTTTATTCCAGTCATCTTGGTTCTTTTCCCATTCAGTGTAAAGATCAACGGCATTATTTCCAAATAAACTTATAAGATTACATTCATAGTTTTCAATATAATGTTGGAGTGTGTCACGTTTTGCAATCACTTTCCCCCGGTAAACCGTTGTAATATCTGAATGATAATAATGAACTTTCTTAAAATTATGCCGATAATAAGACCAGTAACCACTGTCTCCTTCTCCTTCATGTTGCCACGGTGGACCAAAGCGTCTATATAAATTCGCCAGATCCGGACCACTCCCCTCTTTTCCTATCCCATGACAGGAGGCACATTTCTGCCGGAATAAAATCTCTCCTTTTTGAATGTCTCTCATTTGCCTGTTGCTGTCAACCGCAGCCGGGTTATTCCAGTTAATGTTACCGTCCTTATCTTTTTCTCCCTTGTATAACTGCATTCCCTTGTCGAGAAATGCAGAGGGTACTGCTACTTTAAATGGTTTATTGATGGTAATTTTTTGCCCGGCTGCAGCATTGATATAAATCATCCCACCGCTGGATAAAGGAATGCCGTTACTGGCCGTGAGCAATCCCGCTTTTACGATCTGTTCCACAGAATAAGCTTCACGGATTTCAATGGCAGCCGTTCCGTTTTCAGCAGAGAAAGTGCCTTTGTTAATTTTTAACCAGGCGCCGCCTGCGGTTCGCAGTAAAGTATCCGCATTGATATTGATAGAATAGTTTTGCTTTTGAAGACTGTCGGTGGTAAGCAGCCTTTCAGGCAAATTGGTAACGGGATCACTACAGGCATACACACCAAACACCAGCATTAGAACAAATAAATAATTGAACCGCATGTTAGTTTTTTTAATGAGATGCATAACAGCAACCGGTTTCACACCTGGCAATGGTTTTTTTGTGTTCACCGCTATTTCTTCTTATCCGCCCTTTTCTTCAGCACCTCAACAGGCATATTATTCATGCGGCCCACTGGTTGTTTGCCGCGGTAAGTAACCACCCGCATGAGACTGGCATCAATGGGCACCGTAACCGGACCATTGTATTTGGGATAAAAATAATCAGGATAGGAATTGTCGAAGCTGTAGTAAATATCCAGTCCTTCCAGTTCGGTGGAAAGCGATACCACCAGTTCGCCTTTGGCATTTTTGGTAACCGCGAAATCAGGATCGTACATGGAAGGAGCATACTTGATCTCTGCTGTGTTGAAACGGTTAAAATGTGTTTCAACTTTTCCAACAAAGGAGGACCAGTTTTTCTTTGCCGCCGGCGACCAGGCAGTTTCACTGATGGCGAATGCACGTGGCCAGGTCATATACTGCACCTGCCGGTAGTTATAAATTTGTTCGGCCCATAAATTACCCTGCAATCCCTTCACCAGTTTTGCATTGATGCCTTCTGAAATGGGTTCGTATGAATAGGTTTTTTTCAGGCGCAGTGATGCATATACCCGCGGCTCCATGATCTCATCGCTCTGCATATAATCGAGGTAAACATAAGTGGTGGGACTCATCACCACTTCATTGCCCTTATTGCTGGCTTCAATGCCACCCTTGGTGCCTCGCCAGCTCATCACGGCTGCAGTAGGTGAAATGCCGCCTTCGAGAATTTCATCCCAGCCGATCATTTTCTTGCCCTTGCTGTTCACAATTTTTTCCACCCGCTTTTCAAAATAGGCCTGCACTTCATCCAGTGTTTTAAGGTTCTCTTTCTGCATCAGTGATTTGATGGCATCATTGGTTTCCCAGAAATTTTTAGCACATTCATCACCACCGGTATGGATATATTCAAAAGGAAACAGCTGCGCCACTTCCGTCATCACCTTATCAATAAAGGGATACACTTTTTCATTGGCGGGGCAAAGCGTATTATCGATGAGCGCCTTAAAATGCGGACCGCTCCAGTCCATGATCATTTCGCCGGAGCGCACATTGTATTTATCGGCACCTGCCGTACAGGAAAGTTCGGGGTAAGATGCTATGGCAGCCAGGCTATGACCCGGCATTTCGATCTCGGGTAATATGTTTACAAAATGTTCTTTGGCATACTGCACCACTTCCTTAATATCATCCTGTGTGTAATAGCCGCCATAATCACGCGGCTCTTCAGGTTTGATGGGCTGAAAATTTCCAAATGTGCCGGTACGGTTCACCCGCCATGCACCTACAGATGTTAATTTGGGCAAAGATTTTATTTCGATGCGCCATCCTTCATCATCTACCAGGTGCCAGTGCAGCAGGTTGAATTTATAACGGGCCATTTCATCGATGTATTTCTTCACTTCGTCCTTGGTAAAAAAATGCCGGCTTACGTCCAGCATCAGTCCGCGCCAGCCAAAGCGGGGATAATCGGTGATCTCCACACAGGGCAGCTGCCATTTTACATTTTTCACAGGCGTTTTGCTTTCAATGGCGGCAGGCAGCAGCTGCAATACAGTTTGCACACCGTAAAACAATCCTGCCGGTTCTTTGGCCGTGATGCTGATGCCTGCAGCGGTAACCTGCAGTACATAACCTTCTTTTCCGATGCCTTTATCCGCCTGTTTATTAATGATGAGCTGCACCGGTGCTGTTGCATTGTTTTCGGTAACGGCGGCATTCGCGGCAGCAGCCGTATTGATCCTGTTCACCAGGTACGCAGCGGCAAGTTTTGCTTCGGCATCAGCCGGACAGTTCACTGCACATTTCCGGGGCAACTCAAAATAACCGGTTTTAGTGACCATGTTTACAGGTTCGGGGATCAGTGCAATTTTTTGTTGCTGCGCAGCGGCATTGCATACGGCAAAAAATGGCAGCACAAAAGCAATCAGATTTTTCACGTCGTTAATTTTTATACGCCTGAAGTTAGCAGATAAATTTTACTTTCGTTGCTGTTTAAAACAAAACCAGGCTATATGTCTTTATTACTGAACAGAACGGAATTTGGCAACCCCGCAGATGCAGGCAATGTATTATCCCGGGAAGCAGCACATGCATTACTGAACGACTGGGTAAAAAATGAAAGACTGCAGCTGCACATGAAACAGGTGGCGCATTTAATGAAATGCTGGGCAGCCGAAAAAGAAGGGCTGGATGAAGCGGGACAATGGCGCTGGGAAATGGCCGGGCTTTTACATGATGCCGACTGGGATCAGTGGCCTGACCAGCATTGTAAAAAAATCATTGAATACCTGGAAGAGAAAAATATTGACCCGGGGATCATCCGTGCCATTGCCAGTCACGGACCTGCACATTTTGGTGTGGAACCCGTTAGCACCATGGACAAAATGCTCTTTGCCTTTGATGAACTCAGCGGGCTCACGCATGCCTACAGCCTGATGCGCCCGGAGAGATATGAAGGCATGGAACTGAAAGGACTGAAAAAACGTTTTAAGGAAGCCCGTTTTGCGGCCAATGTTAACCGTGACGAAATAATGGATGCCATGCAGCGTGCCGGGGCTGAACTGGAAGCCGTGATGCAGTTTATTATTGAACGGCAGGGAGCGGTTGGCTGAGAGGTAACAGTTGACAGGAATTGTTGAAAGTTATAAGTGAATCGTTGAAAGTTGGTCTTAACACACCAGCAATTCACCACTCACTACTGACCACTCACCATTCACAATTCACAATTCACTGCTCCCCCCCTCACAACCCAATCCCATATTTCATCTGCAGCTGTTCTTCGATACTTCTCGCTTTAGCCACCAGTGTTTTGTCCTTAATAAACCCGTCAACCGTGTGTGGCTTGCTGATATAATGCTGCTTGAAAATATGATTGAAAGAAAAATAATGCAGGTCGAGCCCCCATTGCTGCGTAAGCTTTGTAAATACTGCCTTATCGCGGTGCAGCAACTGCGGACAGCTGATCACTACCAACCGTTCGGGCGGCACCAGGGAAATATGAAACAATATCTGTTCGTAATAACTGATCCAGGTTTTTAAAAACCCTTTGGCCTGCTGCTGCAACAGCTGTTCCATCGTTTTCCGCTTAAAATATTTCCACTTCAGTTTTGAGAGGCCCTTCTTCCTGCTGATCTTTTCTTCCTGCATTTTATACTCCCTTGTTACCAGCGAGTTTACGGTATCATTAAAATTTCTTACCACCACAAAATAATATGCCTCCGGCAGCAACTGGCTGTAATCGTTTAAAAACAAAGAAGTCCGCGGCTCCTTCCATCCCCACTGGTTATGCCCCTCCTGTTTATGCACGATAAACCGGCCCAGTTCTTCCTGCTCTGTCAAACTCAGCCCGGGCACGGGTTCGGGTGTAAGGCCGGTATCGGGCAGCTGCCTGTTGCGTAACAGTTGCTGGTGCAATTCCAGGAAATCTGCATCTTCAAAATGGCCGTCATCATTACCTGTACCGGGGCCCAATAATCTTTCGCCTATAAATAAACCGCACCGGTATAACCATTGCGCCGTAACCGACGTGCCGGATCGGTGCATGCCGGTTACCAGCACCACTTTACTGTTCATATGTATTGTTTAATTAACTCCTCAATGCAGTGTATTGCGGGAATACTGCGGGATGAATATAATAAGGTTGCTTCCTGATACCATTTACAATAAATGCCGTGATCTTTTTAGCAGCGCTCTCCACCGTTTCATTGCCCGTGTTGATATAAAGATCCGGTTGTGAAGGCCTTTCAAACGGGTCGTTCACTCCAGTGAGATTTTTTACTTTTTCAGGATCATCATCAGGCAGCATGGCCCTGCGGTACAATCCCTTTGTATCCCTGATGGCCAGTGTCTCCACAGCACAATCAATGAATACTGTTTTTACATTGGGATAGGCTGCAGCAATTTCCCTGCGTACTGCCTCATATGGATTGATGGCACATATGACCGATACAACTCCGTGTTTGGCCAGCTGGTGGGCCACAAAGGTCATGCGGCGGATATTTTCGTGCCGGGCTTCTTTTGTAAAACCAAGATCTTTACACAAGGTGGAGCGATATTCATCACCATCGAGAATTTCCACCTCAACATGTTGCTGTTGCAGTTCAATCTCAACGGCACGTGCAAGCGTACTCTTGCCCGCTCCGGATAATCCGCAGAATTGTAAAATCATACACATACATTTTTGCTAAGTAAGACAGCGGTGAGAACAGCAGTACAAAGTGACAGACTTAAATAATTAGATGCGGTTTAATGGAAAAACCGTTGGGTGGTAAATAAATTTTTTGTCACAGAAATGTATAATTACAGGGAGTGCAACATCAATACGCTCCGGCCTTAGTGCAGTATATCTCTTTATACATATAAAAGCCAATGATACAATTAAGCATTATAACCACCAGCCATGCGCCTGTATTTTCTGCAAGTAAAAAACCAGTAATCCCTGATGCCCAGTTCAATGTGCCCGTAAAATTATACCCAAAACCATGTTGGGATTGCGCACTCACTGCTTTATAATTCCACATAAAATAAAGGGCTGCAATCAAACTTATGATAACGGCTATATACCATGTGATATAGAACCAGATAATGGCAAACTTGTTTTTGCTGCCGTATATCATTAAAAAGTATACGAGCAGCACCAATGCGGCTAGGAGAAGGATTGATAAGAGTGAATTGCGGAGCTGTAAATTCATTTATGTTGCTGTGCCCAAAATGAAATATTCAATTTACAATAAACAACATTCAATGTTCAGCATAAAGCCGCCTCTGTTTATACTGATTTTATTTCTGCCACCAGGTCCTGCAAAACTTTTTTTGCATCGCCAAACAGCATGCTTGTTTTGGGCTGGAAGAATAAATCATTTTCAATACCGGCATAACCGGGTTTCATGCTGCGTTTGTTCACGATCACTGTTTTGGCCTGTTCAACCTCCAAAATGGGCATTCCATAGATCGGTGAGGCCGGGTCATTTTTTGCAGCAGGATTCACCACATCATTGGCGCCGAGGATTAAAACAACATCGGTGGTTTTAAATTCATCATTGGCATGCTCCATTTCCTGCAGCTTATCATAAGGCACATCCGCTTCTGCCAGCAATACATTCATATGGCCTGGCATACGGCCTGCAACAGGGTGAATGGCATATTTGATATCCACACCTTTTTCTTCCAGCAGTTTTTCCAGTTCATGGCAAATATGCTGCGCCTGGGCCACCGCCAAACCATAACCGGGCACGATCATCACTTTGGTGGCATAGGCCATTACCATGGCGGTATCGCTCAGTGAAATCTCCTTATAGCTGCCCTGTTCTTTTTTTCCGCCCGCCACTTTTGCATTGTTGCCGCCAAAGGAACCAATGAGCACATTAGTAAGGGAACGGTTCATGGCCTTGCACATCAAAATAGTAAGCAGGGTACCTGCAGCACCCACCAGGATACCACCTGTGAGCATCGCTTTGTTATCGTATAAAAAACCGCCGCAGGCTGCTGCCACGCCGGTAAAAGAGTTGAGCAATGAAATTACCACGGGCATATCGGCACCGCCAATGGGCATTACAAACAACACGCCGTATACAAATGCAAACAAACCAATCAGTACAAAGGGAAGAAAAATATTGTCGATACTGGAACGGTATGCATACACAGCCGCAGCCAGTGTAAGTGCCAGCACGACCATATTAACGATATGCTGCCCCTTAAATGAAAAATCTTTTACACGGCCATTTAACTTGCCCCATGCAATAATACTGCCCGTATAAGAAATGGTGCCGATGATCGCTCCTGCGGCAATGGTAATATAACTGCCTGCAGAAACGATATCCGCAAAAGCAGTACCCGGCGCATCCTGGTGCAGTTTATATATATGATAGAATTCCGACGCAGAAATCAAGGCAGCACAGGCGCCACCCATACCATTGAACAAACTCACCATTTCGGGCATGGCCGTCATCTTTACTTTTTTTGCTGCCAGGGTGCCCACGATGGCGCCGATGAGCAGGCCGCCAAATATCCAGAGATGGTTGTGCAGTTTTTGTCCGCTGTCTTCATACAAAAAAATGGTGCCGGTGATGGCGATCGTCATACCAGCTGCTGCCACGAGGTTTCCCTTACGGGCTGTGGCCGGACCGGATAACATTTTAAGGCCAATGATAAATGTTACAGAGGCGATGAGATAACAGAGTGTGAGTAAGTTCAGTTCCATATATTTCGCACGCAGCACCGCAGAGGAGCTGAGATTTTTTAGTTTGTGTTATTTTTTGCACGCAGAGCCGCAGAGGGCGCTGAAATAAATTCGTGTAATTAGTGTAATCCGTCCCATTCGTGTTATCACTTTTTCTTCTTGAACATTTCCAGCATCCTGTCGGTTACCACAAATCCGCCCACCACGTTCAGTGTGCCGAGTATCACGGCTAAAAAACCTAAAATCAAGGCCAGGTAATTATCGGCTTCGGCCTTACCCATTACAATAATAGCACCGATGATCACCACACCATGTATGGCATTGGCGCCGCTCATTAAGGGTGTATGCAGCACGCTGGGCACACGGCCAATCACTTCAATGCCCACAAAGATCATCAGGATAACGATGTAAATGATTTGCTGGTTTTGAGAAATCCATTGCAGCATAAACTTGAAAATTGATTATTGAATATTGTTAATTGAATATTTGTACCCGCACTACAACAAAGCTTTCACCCTTTCATTGGTTACTTCTCCATTGTGCACCACGCAGGTGCCTTTTACCAGGTCATCTTCAAAATTCAGATTTAATGCTCCTTCTTTTGTAATGATGAGCTGTAAAAAGTTCAGCACGTTTTTACCATACAGTTTGCTCGCATCACTGGGCATGGCGCTTGCCAGCCTTGAATTGCCCACAATGGTGGCGCCGTTGTACTGTACGGTTTCATCATTTTTTGTTTGCTCGGTGTTACCACCGGTTGCTGCTGCAATATCAATGATGACAGAACCATGTTTCATATGGCTGATCATTTCCGAGGTAATCAGTATCGGTGCTTTTTTGCCGGGGATTTGTGCGGTGGTGATCACCACATCGGCCTTGGCCACGCTCTCGGCAATTTTTGCTTTTTGCCGGTCCATAAATTCAGCTGTTTGCTCTACTGCATATCCACCGGCCTTGCTGGCATCCGCCGCACCTTCCACTTCCACAAACCTGGCACCGAGGCTTTGCACTTCTTCTTTTACGGCGGGTCTTGTATCAAACACTTCCACCACGGCGCCCAAACGTTTGGCGGTGGCAATGGCCTGTAAGCCTGCCACCCCGGCGCCGAGGATCAGCATTTTTGCAGGAGGCACACTGCCCGCCGCAGTCATGAACATGGGAAAATATTTTGGATAAATACCCGCGGCCAGCAGTACGGCTTTATATCCCGCAATATTGGCCTGGCTGCTCAGCACATCCATGCTTTGTGCACGCGTGGTGCGTGGCAGCATATCCATACTGAATACCGTAACATTATTCGCCGCAAAATCTTTTATCAAAGCGGTATTGTAGAGGGGCTGAAAAACACCCAGTGCGATTTTAGATTTCAGATTTGAGATTTCGGATTGCGCCATGGGGTTTATCGATAAAACGATATCGCTGCTGCTGAGTATCTCGCTTCGTGATTTGATCATTGCACCCGCTTCAGTGTATTTATCGTTATTGGCAAAAGCAGTTACGCCGGCCCCGTCTTCCACCTGCACGGATACATTCCATTTTTTAAAAGTTGCAATATGTTCTGGGAGGATGGAAACCCGGGTTTCGGGAGATGGTTCTTTTAAAACGCCTATAGTCATAAAGCAATTATAAGTATCAGCTAAGATAACGAAAAACTGTTTGCCGCTGCTGACCAAATAATTATAAACGGCTGATAAAAATCATTGCAGGCCTCAGAAGCGGATGGTAAAATGCTGTTTTACCTTAACCCCCGGATTAACACAAACTATACCTATAAAAAAAAGATCGATCGTGAGGGTAACTTTATCATGCGCCATGATCTCTTTCCAGGCAGCTTCCATCCCGGCGCTCCAGTGAATATCATCAAAAATAAAAATGGTTTCATCACCACTGTGCGCAAGCAGCTGTTCAAAATACTGCACCGTGGGCCGGTGCTGGTGGTTGCCATCAATAAAGGCCAGGTGAATGATGCCTGCACGCTGTAATAACAGCGGCAGTGTTAGGGCAAAATCACCCTGCAGCAATTCGATATTTTTTAAACCGGTATTACTGAATGTTTGTTGTGCAATGGCAGCGATATTTTTGGCGCCTTCACAGGTAAATAATTGTGCCGATTCATTACCGCTGGCAAGATAGGCACTGGTAATACCAAAGGATGTACCCAGCTCCACGATGGTGGCTGGCTTATAATGCTGCACCATTCGAAACAGCAGCTGCGCATATTTTTTCGGCTTGAGAGATGATGCCGCTATTTTACGCACCACCCGCCGGTTTGTTTTAATGACCGATGAACCGGCGCCAAAATCCTCCACTTCAATAACCGTATTATCATTCAATAATTCCTTACGGCGGTTTTCAATTGATTTATAACAGGTATATTTTTTTTTATCATTCAGCAGTTTTTCTACAAATTCATAAACAAAAGGAGAATGAATACCATGCCCTTTGCCGTTGGCTGCGGTAAGATAATACCGGAAGTATTTGATGGCAAGTTTAAAATGAGTGTACAATTATCAATCAGCAATTATCAATTAGCAATTATTTTCTCACCCACTTTTGAAAGGAGTACGGGAAGCGGTGCTTTAAATCACTTTCGAATTCTTCAATGGAAACCTGCTGCCATTTTTTTTCATCGATGGCTGGAAAAAATGTATCGGCATCTTCAATCACTGTATGCACACGGGTAAGATAGATCGTATGTGTTAACTGCATGGCCAGCCGGTAAATTTCACCGCCGCCGATTACAAATGCCTCCTTGCAGTTGGTGGCTGCTGCTTTTGCAAGTGCATCCTGCAGGTCTTTGGCAATGATCACACCTTCCGCCTTCCAGACTGCCTGTCTTGTAATCACTATATTAAAACGGCCGGGCAATGGCTTATTCACACTTTCGTATGTTTTGCGCCCCATTATTACCGGCATCCCCCAGGTGGTGTTTTTAAAAAACTTCAGGTCGTTGGGTAAATGCCAGAGCAACTGGTTGTCTTTACCAATGGCATTATTCTCTGCTGCAGCTACAATGATTGAAACGGTCATATGCTTGAAATATCTGCAGTAAAAATAAGGAATCCCGATACACGAATTCGACGAATTGCACCAATTACACGAATTAATAGGTAGTGCACACGGGGGAACTGAGGCAACAGAGAAGCAAAGAGGACAGCCCTCATTATCCTCCTTTACTCTTTGTTCTCATTGCATATATTTTCTTCGTGTGCTTTGTGGAAATATAGCACGCAGCGGTGCTGAGGGGCAAAGAGGTTAAAAGAGAAAAGGAGGAAAAGGAGTGTAATCTCTTTTACCGCCTTTTCCCTTTTTTCTCATTGTAAATATTTTATTGGCGTGACATGTGGGGAGATGGCACGCAGAGATGCAGAGGTCGCAGAGAACAATTCGTGTAATTCGTAAAAATTCGTGTCATCAATTCTTCAATATCGTGAACTCCACCCTCCTGTTCAGTTGTCTTCCGTCAGGATTGTCGGAACCGTCGGGATTGGTATTGGCTGCCACCGGTTTTGTTTCGCCATATCCTTTTGAAATGATCCGGTTTGCCGCAATACCTTTTGAAAGAATATATTCACGTACCGATTTTGCACGGTTATCACTCAGTGTCCAGTTATATTCATCCGAACCCTTACTGTCTGTATGCGCACTCATTTCAATTTCCACATGGGGGTAATCGGTGAGGAATTTCACCACGCGGTCGAGTTCCACGTACGACTCAGGCCTTAAACTGTATTTATCAAAATCAAAGAATACATTGTTAAGCCGGAACACCTGTCCTATTTCGATGGGCACCAGGTAAAGGTCTTTATGAATTACTTTGTAACCGGCTTTTACCAGTGAATCGAGGTTCAGATTTTCGGAAATGGCAAAGAATTTATCGGCACTTGCCCGGATGCTGTAATTCTTATCGTAGGGCAATACAATTTTAAATGAACCATCCACGGGGTTCGAGATACCGGTACCGGCTTCCTTGCCATCGGGCAGGGTTTCATATACCAGCGAAGCACTGAGCGGCTGTTTGGTTTTGGCATTGTACACATTGCCATCCACCAGCACCACGGGATCGGGCATTTCTTTTTCGAGCAGTTTCACCCTTACAATATCGCTGGCGCCATAAGCTCCTTCACTGGAAGTGAGATAGGCATATTCACCACCGGCATCCAGTGTAAAAAAAGCTTCTGATTTTTCGGTGTTGATGGGTTTGCCCAAGTTCACCGGTTCGCTCCATTTGATCCAGCTGTCGTCCAGCCGCTTGGCCATCCAGATATCATTTTCACCAATGCCACCAGGGCGGTCACTGCTGAAATAAAGTGTAACGCCATCTGCAGCAATAAAGGGACTCATCTCGTTATAATCTGAAAGATTTATTTTTTTTCCCAGGCTTTTGGGAGCGGTCCAGATATTATTGCCTTCATAAAATGAAACATAGAGGTCGTTGTCATAACTGTTCTTTTTATCGGTCATATAAAACAGCAATGTCTTGCCATCCTGTCCCATCGATGCGCCGAACTGCTGTGTAAAACTGAATTTTTCAAAGTTGCGGATGCGGAGCATTTCGGGGGCCGACCAGCTGTTATCTTCCATCCGGTACATCATACTGGCGCCCATGCCATAATACTGCCCGTCGATAAAAGCGCCTTTTATCAGCAGGCGGTTGAGATCGGGTGAAATCCAGAAAACCGCATTAAAATGGGAAGCATTGATCTTACTGCTGAGGTGTTTTGATTTACTCCATTTTCCCGAACTGTCTCGGGTGGAATACCAGATATCCTGTGCATTGGGAACAGTTTCGGCCTGTACATTGGCCGGATCGCCCTGGCGTATAAAAAACAATAAATTCCCGTCGGCCGAAATGGTGGGCCTCATTTCAGGATACTCTGTATTGATGATCTCACCAAGGTTTTCCACTTTTACAATGGTGGATTCCTTAATGATATTTTCTTTTTGTTCTTTCAGTTTTACCGTGGTATCCTGTAAAGGCTGGCTGAAAGCGGCTAAAGGCAGTAAAGCAATGCAGAAAAAGTACAGTTTTTTCATATCGTAACATTGGTGCGTTACTATAACGGAAAAAACGGCTTTTTAATGTGCGGGAAAGAACGGGGATTATTGCGGAAATTACACCGCCACCGGCGCTTTGATACCCGGGTGGCACTGGTAATTCAGCAGTTCAAAATCTTCAAACTTAAAGCTGAAAATATCTTTTACTTCCGGGTTGATCTTCATTTGCGGCAATGGAAAAGGCGTTCGGGTAAGCTGTTTGGCAGCCTGTTCAAAATGGTTGCTGTATAAATGGGTATCGCCGCCGGTCCATACAAAATCACCGGGCTCCAGTCCGCAAACCTGCGCAATCATCATGGTAAGCAGGGCATAGGAAGCAATATTAAAGGGCACACCCAGGAATACATCGGCACTGCGCTGGTACAGCTGGCAGCTTAATTTCCCATTGGCTACATAAAACTGGAAAAGGCAGTGGCAGGGCATCAGTTTCATTTTGGGCAAATCGGCCACATTCCATGCACTGATGATCATGCGGCGGCTGTCGGGATTGTTTTTTATTTGATGAATCAGTTCTTTTACCTGGTCAACCACCACCCCATTGGCACCTTCCCAGCTGCGCCATTGCTTGCCATATACCGGGCCAAGATCCCCGTTTTCATCTGCCCATTCATCCCAGATACTTACATTGTTTTCCTTAAGGTATTTGATATTGGTATCGCCCTGCAAAAACCAGAGCAGTTCGTAAATGATGCTTTTTAAATGTGTTTTTTTGGTGGTCACCAGCGGGAAACCTTCGCTTAAATCAAAGCGCATCTGGTAGCCAAAAACACTGCGGGTGCCGGTGCCGGTGCGGTCGTTTTTATCGGTTCCTTTATCAATGATATGCTGTAATAAATCAAGGTATTGTTGCATGGCTGCAAAATAAGTGAAAAGTTGAAAGTGGAAACTTGAAAGTTTATCACATCAGCTGCGGATTTACTCCCTGAACCATATACTGCATAAAAAACCCCTGTTAAAAAACAGGGGCTGATGAAGAAAAAACCCAATCAGTATGTTACTACTGATTTATGTACAACTTTTTATTGCTCAATAAAGTGCCGTCTATCACGATCTGCAGGTTATACTGGCCGGCTGCAATGATGGTATTACTGACAGGAAAATAATAGTTGGCAGCCTGCTGTGCGCTGATTTCTTTAACAGCCGTAACCCTTCCGTCAGCGGCTATTAAAGTAAGTTTGGCTTTTTTGGCGCCGGCCAACGCCGGTGCTGGTACAGCCACATAAAATCCATCTTTTACCGGGTTGGGAAACACCTGTACTTCGGCTGCATCCATATCCACCCTTACCTGGCGGATGCCGCTTGCCGCAAACCTGCCGTCAAAATCATATTGCTTCATGCGGTAGTACACATTTTTGGCGCCAAGGGTTGTAATATTCTGGTCGTTGTATTCATAATGCTGTATACCCGGCTGGCGCCTGGCCGGTATTTTAGCAATTGTATTGAATGTGCTGCCATCTGTACTGCGCTGCAGGTCGTAATAATTGGTATTAAAATCTTCCCCTGTTACCGACCATTTGACTACAGCATTTTTATCCTGTTTCCTGGCATTAAAATCCAGCAGGTTCACGGGCAATATCAGCTGGGTGCAGTTTTGCATAGTGGTGCTGGTATTGGTGGTAAAATAATCGGTAAGTCCGCCTTCATTGATGGCACTGCTGAAATCGCCGCCACCCACACCTCCTGTAGGATCAGTAAGATCCACACCATTTACATAAGGCCTTAATGTGCCGGCACCCGATACACAATTGCCTCCTGCTCCTGTAACCCTGAACCGGAATAGTAATACCGGCGTGCCCGCAGTTACTGCCCCGATGGGATTGCCTGTTGTTTGAAAACCAACATATTTTTTATTCGGTGACAGTGCTTCGAGCGCAAAATCCTGTGCCGTCCACGATGCAGAACCCGCCACCCCTGTTGTTACAATGGAGGAAGATGCCGGTGCGCTGATGCCGTAATTATTTGAAAAAACCATGGTAACCTGTGAAGGCCCCAGGTTAAAAGTGCCCATGGGAAAATCGGTAACCATGTATACGTAAAAGCTGTCGGGAATCGCTTTGTATTCTACTGTAACATAGAGCGACTGTGCCTGTACATGTTGTATACCGCATAAAACAGCTGCAGCAAGTAGTAATTTCTTCATGTTGTTTGTTTGTTCAGTTAATAATGTTTGTTCTAATTGGGTATTTGCTGGCTCAGTCCTCCATAGTTAAACAAAGTACTCAGGCTAAGTATGTTTGATAAAATGATGGCGCCGTCTGCAGCCGGTGCTGTGTACTTAACGGTGCGGTTCATATTGATATCACCTGAAAAATATCCAACCGCACTGCCATAGTTGAAGAGACCGGATACATTACCCGGAAAGGCAAGCACCTGACCGAGTATTTGTGCATTGTCACTATTGGGTGTTACATATTTTAAACCGCCCGCTGCAGCCACCGTAGTTACATTGGCATTACCGCCCCACAAGGCTTTAACTGTTACCGGGCCTGGTAAACTCAGCGAGGTAAAGGCTGTGCTGGTGCCAAACAAATCTGCATCGCTGGCCGCTGTAAGATCGGCAATACGCCCTGCTGTACCTGCCAGCGATTGTGTTTCTGTAAAATTTTTGGGGGCCGATTGGTCGAGGCTCAATCCCAGGTGATTCCTGTGACGAACAGTGAGTATATAGTTGCCATCGGCGATATTATTAAAGGTAACGGGGCTTACACCATCCACATCCACGATATCGCCATCCCGTTGCAGCAGGGCGCTTCTTGTTTGCAAAACCGTGTTTCCTGGTGACGCAGCCGTATTGCGCAGTTGCAGGAACACCCAGTCTACAATATTATTGGCGGTATTCGACTGCGGGCCCATCACCGAACTGGAAGAAATGGTTTCGGTATTGCTGTTATTTACATGCGTAAAAGTGGTGCTGTAAGGCGCCTGCCTGTAGGGATCATCCTGGGGGAAGTTGGAAGTGCTGGATGCAGGACCGAATGGCAGTGTGCGCAGGTTATCATTCATTAAACCGGCGGTGGTAATGGGCGACTGGTAAGCACCCTGCAAAAATGCCTTGCTGCCCACCGTTATAAATTTATTGATGCCGGAAACGGAACCTGCAGCAGCTGTTACCGGGGCACTGATCCTGTTGGTGGTGGCATTATGTGCTTCGCCGGTTGAACTCCAGTCGGTACCATTATTGAAATAGCCCACAATATTGGCTTCGGTACCGGTTACATCAGTTGGGTCGAGATACTGCCCTTCCAGTGTAACCGTTCCGCCGGTTATGCCAGTGCGGGTTACCGGCCAGGAAGTTTTCAGATGAGATGACGTAGTAGGCGGCTTTAAAGGATCCGCTGTTCCAATCACCCTTACCCCAACACTGGCGCTCGAAAAACTGCTGCCGGAAGTGGTAAGGTAGGCCGGGCGGTAATTATTGTTTTCCCCCACCGGCAATTCAAAAGCTGTAATATTTGCTGCCAGCTCTTTTTTAAGCTGGCCTGTTCCGTTTATCTGGAAAAATTTTGCACTGCTGTTACCGGTAACCGCCGCCGAAGAACCCAGTGTAAGGTTCAGGTTGCCGGTAAGGAATTTACCATTGGTAAATAAAAAGCTGCTGCCGATACGGGCATGCGTGTTCAGCAAGGTGGCATTGGAAGTATTATCCAGTTCCAGGTTGGGGATGGTAAACCCGCCCATATCCACGTTTTGCAGCGAACTGCCCTTGAGGAGCAGGAGCCCCGTGCCCTGTATATCTACGTTACTGGTAACATCGCCCTGAACGGTTACCGTGGCGCCAGACTGAATGAAAAAAGTGGCATTGTCGATTTTAAGCTGGGCATGGACCATGGATGCACCCAGCAAAAAAACAGCAGCAGGAATGATTTGTTTCATATGCATGATTTACTCAATAAAATTATCCCAAACAACCAGTGCTTCCGGCTTCCATTTAGTAAACGGTGATGGCAGTTTAGTAAACGGGAAGGAAGGCTTGTAAAAATATGACCCTGAAGATTTCAGCATATCCCCAAAAAGGGTGATTTTTAAATGCCTGGTAACACTGGGCTTGCCTAAAATCTCCAAAAACGTAAATCTTTACCCTTACACCCGGCTTATCTTTGTGCCCGGAGATCATACTATGAGCAAAAAAGGAAAAGTTCTGGTGGCCATGAGCGGCGGTATCGACAGTACCGTGGCCGCACTCATGCTGCATAAAGAAGGCTATGAAGTGGTGGGCATTACCATGAAAACATGGGATTATGCCACCAGCGTGGGCACCACTGGCAAAAAAGAAACCGGTTGCTGCAACCTCGATTCTTTCAATGATGCAAGACAGGCTGCCGTGCAGCACGGATTTCCCCATTTTATACTGGATATCCGCGAAGAGTTTGGCGATTTTGTAATTGAGAATTTTGTGGAAGAATACCTGGCCGGCCGCACCCCCAATCCCTGTGTAATGTGCAATACACATATCAAATGGCGGGCCCTGCTCAAAAGGGCTGATGCGCTGGGCTGCGATTTTATTGCAACGGGGCATTATGCACAAATTCACCAGCATACCAATGGCCGTTTTTTCATCCGTAAGGGTATTGACGAAACCAAGGACCAGAGCTATGTGCTTTGGGGCTTGCAGCAGGACCTGCTGAGCCGCACACTGCTGCCTTTGGGCACCTATCATAAAACTGAGATCAGGCAAATGGCCCATGATTTTGGCTACCCCGAACTGGCCAAAAAAAATGAGAGCTACGAGATCTGCTTCGTGCCCGATAATGATTACCGCGGCTTTTTAAAACGCAGGGTAGATGGACTGGAAGCAAAGGTGGACGGCGGCAATTTTACAGATAAGAACGGGCAGGTACTGGGCAAACACAAGGGTTACCCCTTTTATACCATCGGCCAGCGTAAAGGACTGGATATTGCCCTGGGCAAACCCGCTTTTGTTACCGGCATCATCCCTGAAACCAATACCGTTATTTTAGGTGACGAAGAAGACCTGAACCGCAACGATATGCAGGTGACCAAAATCAACTGGATCAAATACGAAGGTGTTACCGAAGGCATGGAAGCGATCACTAAAATCCGTTATAAGGATAAAGGCGCACTTTCTAACCTGTATACATACGAAAACGGCATCAATGTTCGTTTTTACGAATATGTAAAGGGAATTGCTCCCGGTCAGAGTGCTGTATTTTACGAAGGCGATGATGTGATTGGCGGCGGTATTATACAACGGAACGGGCAGCCTTTTGCATTATAACAGTATCTTTATATCAGTAACCCCCTGTTTATGAGAAAACTCCTGGCCATATGCACCGCTGCCCTTGTGATTGTTACGGGCAGCTGTAAAAAAACCACCGAAGATCCCGGTCTGCTTTCTGTTGATGATTATTTTCCCTTAAAAGTGGGCAAGTATATTACTTACAACCTCGACTCGGTTGTTTTTTATACCAATTTCAATACAACCATCACGGTAAATTCTTACCAGGTAAAACAGGTGGTGGATGCCCAGGTAACCGATGCGCTGGGCCGGCCCGCTTATCGCATTTTACGGTATATCCGCAGCAGTTCAACTGCTCCCTGGGTACCTGACAATACTTTTATGGCCGTATCCACTGGGAATACCGTTGAGTTTATTGAAAACAATCTCCGTTTTGTAAAACTGGCCAGCCCGCTGAGACAGGATTTTTCATGGCAGGGCAACCGTTATATTGATGTAAGCTCGGGCAGCTCCACTGTTAAATATTATGCTAACTGGGATTATACTTACGACAGCATCAATGCAAGGGCAACGATCGGGACACTTACGGTAGACAGCACCATCAAGGTGGCGCATATCGATAACCAGACTTCTATCGACCGAACTTTCAGTGAAGAGAAATATGCCAAAGGCATCGGGCTTGTGTACCGCAATTTTTTATTCTGGGATAAAGGTTCGGGGGTGTACTCCAATAATTCTTATGGCGTGATCATGAAAATGATTGATCACAACTGATGAGCTGTATAAAATTTGTTGAAAAGCTGTAACGGTTGTTTACAGCTTTTCTATTTCCGCTGCCGGCAGTACACCACAAAATCGGTGGCCGGAATTTTTTCTTCACCCAGCTGCCGCAGCATGGAAACCAGCTGCCCGCGGTGATAGGTACCGTGGTTAAATAAATGCAGCAGCATATCATGCACCAGCATTTTATATTGTTCTTTCTCCCTTACAAACGCAAACACATGGGCCAGCTGGTTCAGTCCGGCCTGATCCACCCATTCTTTCCATACGGCGTTTTGCCTGGCCAGCTGGCTGCACAGTTCGGCAAAACTCCCTTTGAACTGATCACTTTGCGCCACCGGGTTTTCCACCAGTTTCAGGCGCTGCCACCAAAGCTCTTCTGCACGCCACATATGTTTAACCGTAAGGTACAGGGAAGGAAAACTGCCCGGTATTTCCTGCATGATTTTTTCTTCCGGCAGTTTGTTCATGCGGTCGAACATGGCTTTATTGGCCCATACATTATAAGCGGCATACTGCTGCAGTAATTCCTTCATGGTTTTATGTAATTTTGGTGGCGGTTTACGGTATAAAATTATTTCATTACACCGGCAAACTGCTCAAAACTATTGTAACAAATTTCCCACCTTAATTCAGCAGGTAAAATATGGATGTTGTAATCAGGAAAGCAGTGAAGGACGACTGTGCCAGGATGATGGAACTGGTGCATGAACTGGCAGTTTATGAAAAAGCCCCCGAACAGGTAACCGTGGATTTTGATCATTTTGTGGAAAGTGGTTTTGGTGAACAGCCGGTATGGTGGGCCTTTGTTGCTGAAGCGGAAGGGGCTGTGCAGGCTTTTGCGTTATACTATGTGCGTTACAGCACCTGGAAAGGGCAGCGCATGTACCTGGAAGATATACTGGTAACGGAAAAAATGCGGGGGCATGGCATTGGAAAATTATTGTTTGATGCATTGTTTGAAGAGTGCCGCCGGAGAAAATTCACGGGCATGATGTGGCAGGTGCTCGACTGGAACGAACCCGCCATTAATTTTTATAAAAAAATGCCCGGCGTAAGCTTTGACGGGGAGTGGGTGAACTGCAGTGTAAATTTTTAAACCTTCCATTGCCAAAAAGCATATTTTCTATATCTTGTATACTGCCAAAAAAATAACTATGCTGCATTTTCTTCCTGTAAAACAGGTTCTCCGTACCTTTTTGTTTTTATGCTTCAGTTCGCTTTTTTTCAGCAACTGCAAAAAAAATTCAGACACAATTGCTACGGACGGCCGGCCCGATCTTACCACGAAAGTAACCGCATCATTGGTGTCGGGATTTGTTACGGATGAAAACGACCATCCTGTTGAAAATGCCGCTGTGGTAATTGGCGATATAATCAGTGCCACCGACAAATATGGTTATTTTGAAAGCGGGAATGTAAAAGTGGTGCAAACCGCCGCCACTGTAACTGTAAATAAAACCGGCTATTTCAAAGCCATCAAAACATTTATTGCTGCGGAAGGGAAAGGAGCATTCTTTCGTATTAAACTGCTCCCCAAAAATAATATTGGTTTGTTCAATGCGGTAAGCGGTGGCACCGTAACACTGCCGGGCGGTTTTTTTGTAAGGTTTCCCGCAAATGCCATTACGGATATCAGCACCAATAAACCTTTTACCGGCGATGTGAATGTATTTGTTACCCTGCTCGACGCCACCGATCCCGACTTAGGCCGGATTATGCCCGGAGACCTGCGTGGTGTAAACACGGAAAACCGCATGCGCCTCCTCACCACCTATGGCATGGTTGGGGTGGAACTGCTGGGTGCCGGCGGAGAATTTTTACAGCTCACTACGGGAAAAAAAGCAGTATTGAATATGCCTATTCCCACCTCATTACAGGTAAACGCACCTGCTTCCATCCCGCTTTGGTATTTTGATGAAAAAGCCGGCCTTTGGAGGGAAGAAGGCAGTGCTGCAAAATCGGGCAGTGCCTATGTAGGTGAAGTAAGTCATTTTACTTTCTGGAACTGTGATGTACCTAATAATTATGTAAGGTTTGATTGCAAACTGGTAAACTCGCAGGGCCAGCCCATCCGTTTTGCACTGGTAAAAGCCACGGCCCTTAACAGCAACCTGTATTTTTCAGACTACGGTTATACCGACACTTCCGGATTTGTAAGCGGATTTGTACCTAACAATGCGCAGATAAAACTTGAAGTGTTTGACAACAGCAACTGCAGCGGCGCCATTTATTCGCAGGTATTCACCACCACCAGTGTAAATATTTCACTGGGCACCATCATCATCCCAACCGGTACCAGGGTTGCCATACTGGAAGGGTCTGTAAAAAAATGCAACAATGCGCCGGTTACCAGTGGTTCGGTGCTGCTTTCTGATGGCAATACCACCACCCGTTACCCGCTCAGCAGCACAGGCACTTTCAGCATTACCAAATCGTTCTGTAATTTCCCTGCAACCGTTACACTGGTGGCTGAAGATGCATCCAGCGGCCAGCAAAGCGCTCCTGTGATTTATACAGTGAACGCCTCCGGGCTGAACACGGTTCCTTCCATTTCAGCCTGCGGTGTGAACACACAGGAATTTTTCAGTTATACAGAAAATGGTATCACCCGTACATATAATGTGCCCACCGATACTATGTATATGTTTGCGAATAACGGACCCGTATATACCAATATGATCTATGCCCGTTCTTTACCGCTGGTGCCCACCGATTATGTGACCATCACCTTTGATATCTGGAATGCGGCTGCGGGAAGCAATATGGCCATTTCCACTTTTGCATTTCCGCAAAACAGCAGCTATATATTTAACAGCGGGGTGGTGCATTTAACAGAATATGGCCCTGTAGGCGGGTTTGAAGCCGGCACATTCACTGCCACCAAAACCGATCTTGCCACCCAAACCCAGCACAGTTATACCGGCAGCTTCAGGATAAGACGCACCAACTGATAACATGGGTGCGCAACAGGTATAATTAATTAGCATTTTGAATAGCAGTTTCGATGATGTAAACTGCTATTTTTGTAACCGCAATAACCGCTCAGCTTTGAGCTTATGTACAAGAGTGCGACGCCAATGAAGTTCAATCAGAATTACAGAAGCCCGGCTCAAAAAAACTAAACTAAATATGGCAGAAAAGATCACGATGGGCAGCAATGGAAAACTGAATGTGCCCGATAATCCCGTAGTACCGTTTATTGAAGGGGATGGTATTGGCCCTGAAATATGGAAAGTGGCTGAAAAAGTATTTAACACGGCGGTGGAGCGTGCGTATAACGGCTCCCGCAAAATCGAATGGAAGGAAATGCTGGCCGGCGAAAAAGCCTTTAAACAAACCGGTGAATGGCTGCCGGCCGAAACATTGCAAATTGCAAAAGATTATATCGTTTCAATAAAGGGGCCATTGACCACCCCCATCGGTGGCGGCATCCGTTCTTTGAACGTGGCCATGCGGCAGGACCTTGACCTTTATGCCTGCGTTCGCCCGGTGAAATGGTTCAAAGGTGTGCCCTCTCCCGTGGTGCATCCCGAACAGGTGGATATGACGATCTTCCGCGAAAACACCGAAGACATTTATGCCGGTATTGAATGGAAGGCAGGTACTCCGGAAGCGCAAAAGTTTGAAAAATTTTTAGTGGAAGAAATGGGTGTGAAAAACATCCGCTTTTTAGGCAGCAGCAGTTACGGGGTTAAACCGGTTTCGGTGGATGGCACCAAAAGACTGGTTCGTTCGGCCATTGATTATGCGCTGGAGAACAACCTGCCTTCTGTAACGCTGGTGCACAAGGGCAATATCATGAAGTTTACCGAAGGCGGTTTTAAAAACTGGGGGTATGAAGTGGCCCGCCAGGAATACGGCGACAAAACATTTACCTGGGATGAATGGGACCAGCTGAAAAAAGAGCATGGTGAAGCGCATGCCAACGAAGTGCAGCGCAAGGCCCTGCACGAAGGCAAACTGCTGGTAAAAGACATTATTGCCGATAACTTTTTACAGCAGATTCTGATTGCCCCAAAAGATTTTTCGGTGGTGGCCACCCTCAATCTAAACGGCGATTATATTTCTGATGCACTGGCGGCAGAAGTGGGCGGGATTGGCATTGCACCCGGCGCCAACATCAATTACAAAACCGGTTATGCGGTATTCGAAGCCACACATGGCACGGCCCCGAAATTTGCGGGCACCGACAGCATGAATCCATCCTCGGTTATTTTAAGCGGCTGCATGATGCTGGATTATATGGGCTGGAAAGAAGCGGCCCAACTGATCACCGATGCCCTGCAGGCCACCATTATGCGCAAAAGGGTAACGATCGATTTTTATAACCTGATGACAGGCGCAACACTTTTAAAAACAAGTGAATTCGGACAGGAAATAATTGATAACATGGGAGTGGTTACGGCGGATTTCATGCTGAAGAAAAGCAGCAGTTTATAAAAATTGTCGCCTGATAACGTTTCCGTAATTCCCGCTGGTTTAGTATTTTGAATAGTTTACATTTGCAATCCATAAAAAGCAAATCATGGCAAAAATAAAAGTAGCAAATCCCGTTGTAGAACTGGACGGAGATGAGATGACACGTATCATCTGGAAATTCATTAAAGACAAACTGATCCTTCCTTACCTGGAAGTGCCGATTCAATATTATGACCTGGGCATGGAATACCGCGACGAAACCAACGACCAGGTAACCATTGATGCTGCCCATGCCATTAAGGCCTGCGGTGTGGGTATTAAATGCGCCACCATCACACCCGATGAAGCAAGGGTAAAGGAATTTAACCTGAAACAAATGTGGAAGAGCCCCAATGGCACTATCCGCAATATTTTAGATGGCACCGTTTTCCGTGAGCCCATTGTAATGCAGAATGTGCCCCGCCTTGTTACCAACTGGACCGCTCCCATCATCGTGGGCCGTCATGCTTTTGGTGACCAGTACCGTGCAACAGACACCGTGATCAAAGGAAAGGGCAAACTCACCATGACCTTTACACCCGAAGGCGGCGGTGAAGCACAGGTGTTTGAAGTGTATAATTACAAAGGTGATGGCGTTGCCATGACCATGTACAATACCGACGAAAGTATTTATGGTTTTGCACGCAGCTGCTTCAATATGGCACTGAGCAAAAAATGGCCCTTGTACCTCTCTACAAAAAACACCATCCTTAAAAAATATGATGGCCGTTTCAAGGATATTTTTGAAGAAGTGTACCAGAATGAGTTCAAGGCCCAGTTTGATGCTGCCGGTATTGTATACGAACACCGCCTGATCGATGACATGGTGGCCAGCGCATTAAAATGGAACGGCAATTTTGTATGGGCCTGTAAAAACTACGATGGCGATGTGCAGAGCGATACGGTGGCACAAGGTTTCGGCTCTTTAGGTTTAATGACTTCTGTACTGGTTACCCCTGATGGTAAAACCATGGAAGCAGAAGCCGCACATGGTACCGTAACACGTCACTACCGCGAACACCAGAAGGGCAAACCCACCAGCACCAACCCCATCGCTTCTATCTTTGCATGGACAAGAGGACTCGCCTTCCGTGGCAAACTGGACGGCAACCAGCCGCTCATCGATTTCTGTAATGCCCTGGAAGCTGTTTGTATTGAAACCGTGGAAAGTGGTAAAATGACCAAGGACCTGGCTGTTTGTATCTATGGCAACAAGGTAAACCACGGTGAACATTATTTATACACCGAAGAATTCCTGGATGCAATCGATGCGAACCTGAAAGTGAAAATGGGATTGTAATTAATAATGGATAATGAAATAATGGATAATGCACTTCAGACTTGAGGTGCATTTTTTTTAGTTGGTTACACGCGGAGACGCAGAGAGAAATGAACATAAAATGAAGCGGCCTTATTAACTAATCTTAACGCCTTAATGGTTTAATATTTATGTTTGCACATGCAAATTATATCTGGCGATAAAATCTTTACCGGAACAGAATGGCTCAGCAATAAGGCCATTGTTATTGAACAGAACCGCATCAGAGAGATCATTCCTGCCACAGCAACTGCGACTCATTTTCCAAATGCATTTATTGCCCCGGCTTTTATCGATCTGCAGATCTATGGCGCAGGCGGCAGGTTGCTGGCTGTTTACCCTGAAAAAAAATCTTTGGAGAAACTGGTGGATTATTGCCGCAGCGGAGGCGCCGCATACTGCATGCCCACCGTGGCCACGCATCCTTACCAAACATTTTATCAATGCATAGATGCCGTAAGGGATTACTGGAACAGCGGTGGCAAAGGCGTTTTGGGTTTGCACATTGAAGGGCCATGGATCAGTGCAGCCAAACGCGGCGCACATGTGGAAGCATGCATTCATTCGCCTTCTGCTGAACAGGCCAATCAATTACTTGAGTACGGAAAGGATGTGATAAAAATAATAACACTTGCGCCTGAAGTGTGCAGTAAAGAAATTATTGATCTCGTTCGCTCTTACAATATCCTCCTCTCTGCAGGACACAGCAATGCCCGATACGAAGAGGCTACTACCGCATTTGAAAACGGTATTGCAGCAGCCACGCATTTGTACAATGCCATGAGCCCTTTGCAGCACCGCAGTCCGGGTATGGTGGGCGCCATCATGGATCACGATAAGGTAATGGCCAGTATCATTCCCGATGGGCACCATGTGGATTATGCAGCCGTACGCATTGCCAAACAGGTAATGAAAGAGCGGCTCTTTGTAATTACCGATGCTGTTACAGACACTACGGAAGGTTATTATCCGCACCAGCCGGCCGGCGATAAATATGAAAGCAGCGGCATTCTCAGCGGATCGGCATTAACAATGGCAGAGGCAGTGAGAAATTTAGTACAGCATTGTGGTATTGAATTAAGTGAGGCACTGCGCATGTGCAGCCTGTATCCCGCCAGGCTGATGAAAATGGAAAAGGAATACGGCATCATTGCGGCGGGCGCAGTGGCATCGTTGGTTGTGATGAATGAAAATTATGAAGTGCTGCAGTTAACAGGTGAATGATTTTTAGAATAACTTAGTTAGCAGAAACTATTGCTTATGTCTTCATCAACAAAAACGGTTGCGGCCATTGTGGCCATTATTGGCTGGGCTGCCCTTATACTCCAGCTGTATTTGATCCTTGTGAACCGCACAGCTTCCATCCCCGAAACCTTGTTCCGGTATTTTGGTTTTTTCACCATTCTTACCAATCTTTTAGTGGCAGTGAGTTTAACGGTGGTATGCCGCAAAGGCATCACTGCAAACGGACATTACTTAACAAGGCCAAAAACATTAACGGCCACGGCGGTTTATATTACCGTCGTCGGACTCATTTATAATCTCATCCTCCGTTTTCAATGGGCACCCGAGGGGCTTGCCAAACTGGTGGATGAACTGCTGCATTCGGTGGTGCCGGTATTATTTATTTTCTTCTGGCTGAAATTTGTGCCTAAGCAAAGCATTCAATGGAAAAATATATTGCCCTGGCTGGTTTACCCGCTGCTGTATTTGGGTTATACACTACTGCGGGGAATTTTTGTAAACTGGTATCCTTATCCTTTTATAAATGTGGCTGCAATTGGTTACAGCAAGGCGTTACTCAACAGCGGAATGGTTACGGTAGTTTTTGTTGTGATTTGTTCCATATTTATAGGTATTGCAAAACTGGCGCATAAACCTTCGGCATAATGATGTACATTGTTTGCAATTAACATATATGGATATACAAAAAGACATAAGGCTGGCTGTTTTAATTGATGCCGACAATGTACCTTACAGCAATATCAAGGGTGTAATGGAAGAAATTGCCAAATACGGCACACCCACATTTAAACGCATTTACGGCGACTGGACCAAACCCACCATCAGCGGATGGAAAAATGTACTTTTAGAAAATGCCATCACCCCTATCCAGCAATACAGTTATACCACCGGCAAAAACTCCAGCGACAGTGCCCTCATCATTGACGCAATGGATATTTTATACTCCGGCAAAGTGGATGGGTTTTGTATTGTAAGCAGCGACAGTGATTTTACAAGATTGGCCACAAGATTGCGGGAAGCAGGCATGAAAGTATTTGGCATCGGGCAGAAAAAAACACCCAATCCTTTTATTGTAGCCTGCGATAAATTCATTTACATGGAAATCATTCCGTTGTTTGAAGCCGACACTGAAAACACCGTTGCAGTAAAAACCAAATCATCTGCTCCCAAACAAAAAGCAGTGGTTGATAAGGTGAGCAAAGAAACATTGAAGCTGCTTGCTCATACCATTAACGACCTGGCAGATGAAAACGGCTGGGCATTTTTAGGAGATGTGGGCAATCTTGTTTTAAAAAAACAACCCAACTTCGACCCAAGAAATTATGGCTTTCAAAAACTAACCCCGCTGATAAAGTCCTTACCGCAATTTGAGATAGATAAACGGGAAACAGATAAGGCAGGGATCAAACTGGTATATATCAGGAACCGTGAGTAGGGAACTGTCAGTTGTGAGTAGGGATTGGTGAGCAGGAACTCCGCTGTATGATTTCACTTTTACTTTCTGATGTTCTCTATGTACTCACAACTGACCACTCACTTCTCCCTCGTTCCCTCGTACAGTTCATACTCAAACAGCCTGCAATCAATTTTACTGGTAAAAAATTCAATACGGCGTTTTGGTTTAAGCCCGATCTTTTTGGCCAGCTCAAGATTACCTGTGAAAATATAACCGGTATATCCTTTGCACTGCTGCTTTAAAAAATCACCCATGCGCTTGTAGGTAGCGGCCAGTTCATCTTCCACACCAAGCCGGTCGCCGTACTCCGGGTTAAAATATACAATGCCTTTATTGGTTTGAGGGATAGTGGTTTTTGCAAAATCGCATACCTCATATTGTATCATATCTTTCACGCCTGCAATACCTGCATTTACCTGGGTTATATTCACGGCATCATCATAAATATCTGAAGCCACAATTTGCAACCCGGGAACAGTGGTGATCCGCGTTTCCAGTTTTTTTTGTTCATACTGGTACTGTAATGCATCATAACCGGGCAAATGCATGAAAGCATAATTGCCCCGGAACAAACCGGGCCTGCGGTTGGTGGCAATCAATGCTGCTTCAATGGCAATGGTGCCGCTGCCGCACATGGGGTTTATCACCGCTGATTTCCTGTTCCAGTTAGTGGCAAGCAGTGTGGCAGCCGCCAGGCTTTCGAGCATGGGAGCACGGCCCGGTATTTTGCGGTAGCCGTGTTTGCTGAGTGTTTCGCCGGAAGTATCAATAAAGATTTCTGCAGACTCATCTTTCCAGTACAGGTGGATAACGGTTTTATCCAGTTCGGGACCGCTGTTGGGCCGCTGCCCTGTTTTTTCCCTGAAGCGGTCCACAATGGCATCTTTCATCTTAACATTGGCGAACAAATTATTGGTGATGGTCTCATTGCTCACATTGCTGGTAATGGAAAAATAACCGTCTGCAGCAATAACATTTTCCCATTGCATCGCATATACTTCCTTGTACAGGTCGTTAGCCGTATATGCCCTGAACTCTTTTATAGAAAACAATACCTGGCTGGCACAGCGCAGGTTCAGGTTCAGTTTGATGCAATCCTGTAAAGTGCCCTTTAACTCCACGCCGGTTTTAAAAGTGCGTACGGGTTTGAAGCCAAGTTCAAGAATTTCTTTTTCCAGGTAAGGGGAAAGCCGGTTGCTGCAGGTTACCACAATACGGCTTATGAGCTTAAAAATCTGCATGCGCAAATTTAAACATTAAGATTTGAACTACTCCGAGTTAAGCGCATTAAAACCTGATGCATCCTGGCTTCTAACGGTTCATTGATGCTCCCAGTGCCCTGAGCTCAATATTCTCCAGTGTATTTTTTTCATTTCCATCTTTTGCCAGCTGCAATAATGCTTTTGCCAGCACATCGCTCCAGATGATCTTATGCGGTGCAAACCGTTCCACCAGCGGAAAGAACGGGTAAGCGAGTTTATATAAAAAAGGCGCTTGGGGATTTTTCTGCCGCGGATTCACTGCATCCGGTCTTGCAATAATAATGTTGGTCAGTCCGCATTGCAGCAGGCTGTTCTCCGCCCTTCCCTTTACTCTTTTGAACAATGTGCTGCTTTGTTCACTACGGTCGGCTCCGTCTCCGCTTACAAACACGAAACGTATTGCCGGGTTTACCTGCAGGCAAAAGCTTGCGCAGGCTGCCACATAATCGTGCGTGATGATCTCGTACTGCTTTTTGCTGACCTGCGTTTGTGAAATGCCCAGGCACCAGATCAATGCATGTGCATTCGAAAAGTAAGTTGACAGGTTTTGATAATCCAAAAAATCATTGTGCAGCACCGTGATGATTTTAGGATGCTGGAATTGTGGCTGGCTGCGTACCAGTAAAACGACTTCTGTAATGGCATCATCGGCAATAGCCTCACGCACGGTTGCTGCACCAATAAGCCCTGTTGCTCCGGTGATGATGATTTTCATTTGTTGAAATTAGTTTATTTACAATTGCCCGCATACTTGCACATAAAATTGATAACCGGATTTCACCCGCATCAATAAAAGCTGAAAAAAGTGAATACGGCTGAAGTGAGTGACACAACGATGCCGGGAATAGAACCCGGGCTTGTCCCCAAGGGCATTCTTCATTTTTCTGAATGATAAAGGGTCTTATCTTTGCAGCATGCCAGCTATCAGTAACCGCGGTCATTTAATGCCGCCTTCTCCCATTCGTAAATTGGTGCCTTTTGCAGAAGCTGCAAAAAAGAAAGGCATTAAAGTATATCATCTCAATATCGGCCAGCCCGATATTGAAACACCCCTGCAATGTTTGGATGCGGTGCGTCATGCCGATTTTAAAGTGCTGGAGTACAGCCACAGCGCCGGCAACGAAAGCTACCGCAAAAAACTGGTGCAGTACTATAAAAAAACGGGCATTGATGTTACGCCGGAGCAGATCATTGTTACCACCGGTGGCAGCGAAGCCATCATCTTTGGTTTTATGGCCTGTATGGACCCGGGCGATGAAGTCATCATTCCTGAACCCTTTTATGCCAACTACAATGGCTTTGCCGTGGAAGCGGGTGTGGTGGTGAAACCGATCAGCTCTGCCATTGAAACAGGTTTTGCCTTACCGCCTATTGAAGATTTTGAGAAAGCCATTACCGCCAAAACAAAGGCCATTGTTATCTGTAACCCCAATAACCCCACCGGTTATTTATACAGTGCTGCTGAAATGGAAGTGCTGAAGCAGATCATCCTTAAACACAACCTGTACCTGTTTGCCGATGAGGCTTACCGCGAGTTTTGTTATGAAGGCTCCCATACAAGTGCCATGCATTTAACGGGTGTTGATGACAATATTGTTTTGATGGACACCATCAGCAAACGCTACAGTGCCTGCGGCGGACGCATTGGTGCCTTTGTTACAAAAAATAAGGAATTGCTCACTGCCGCCATGAAACTGGCACAGGCAAGATTAAGTCCGCCATCTTTTGCACAAATTTTAGGAGAAGCCGCAGTGGACCTGCCCGATAATTATTTTGATACCACCAAGGCTGAATACAAACTGCGCCGCGATACCATTGTTAACCGCCTCAATAAAATTCCTGGTGTATTTTGCCCCAACCCCGGAGGCGCCTTTTATGCTATGGCCAAACTGCCTATTGACGACAGTGATGCTTTTTGCCAATGGCTGCTGGAAAGTTTTAATTACAACAACCAAACAGTAATGCTGGCACCTGCCACCGGTTTTTACGGCACTCCCGGTTTGGGCAAGCAGGAAGTGCGTTTGGCTTATGTACTAAACACAAGTGCTATTAATGCGGCCATGGATTGTTTGGAAAAAGCACTGGAAGTTTACCCGGGAAGGGTGTAATCAAAAAGAGGTGACACCTTTTAAAAAGGTGTCACCTCTTTTTGGAGCCTCCGAAAATAATTCAGCCGGGCTAATTTTTTCCCTGCACTTTCTTCACCTCCACCGTCCACTCACTTCCGCTGTAAATTTTATGCTGAAGGGAAAAATTACCCATATTCAAAGCAAAAGCCACCTGCATCAAACTATTTAAGTACAACAAGGGTTTTCCTTCGGGCACACTGCCGAATGTGGTGCAATAAGGCATAATGCCACTGTACATCTTTTGTTTGTTATGATACACGGTTACTGTTAATTTATCGCCGGCTTTTACATCCAGCTGCTTAAATAATTCCACCGGGATATTCGTCCAGATATTGCCATACTGTATATCCAAAATGGCAATGGTGCCTTTCAGCACATTATTTTCCAGCGTTGCTTTTTGATAGGGAATGCGCACCACTTCATTCGGCAGCTCCCTGCCCACCTGTTCGAAGGTAATTTTTCCGCTGGCCAGTCTTGCGGCAGTGTATGCATACACATCCCGCCCGTGAAAAGTGTAGGACTGCTCCGAATTTTTACGGCGGTTCACCGCTTCATCAATTTCTCTTACCGCTGCAATGCCGAGCGATTGCGCAATCAATGTAAGTGTGCCATTATCGGGGGTTACAATAAAATGTCCGCTGTTTGTTTTCAGCACCACCGATTTTCTTGCAGTGCCCACACCGGGGTCCACCACCGACACAAACACCGTACCCGCAGGCCAGTAAGTAACGGTTTGTTCCAGCCGGTAAGCCGCTTCCCAGATATTGTATGCGGGGATTTCGTGCGTGAGGTCAAAGAGTTTTAAACTGCTGTCCACATTCATAGAAACGCCTTTCATGGCAGATACGGCACCGTCTTTCAAACCGAAATCTGTTTGAAACACCACGATGTTGTTTTGCGCAATGGCTGCACCTGTTAAAAACAATCCGCAAAAAAATTGCAGCAAGTTTTTTTTCATCTCATTTAATTTAAAAGAGTTGGCACCATTACGGGCCAACTCTTTAGTATGAAAATACGATAACAATTTATGAGCCCTGCGAAAGCCCCTTCAGGGGCTTGGGCTAAAAATTAAACGCCAGTTTGGTGAATATTCTTCTTCCGTTCACACCCATTTGCACAGATTCCCATGGACCGCCGGTTTCGTTGTCGAAGGATTCATAACGGGCATTGGGCACCGCAGCAAAATTGGGATGCACATTGAAGATATTATCCGCACCCAGGAACCAGGTAAAGCTTTTGCAGAATTTGTAAGATACAAACAGGTCGGTGGTGATCTTTGCCTTGTAATTAAATTCTTCCTTCACCACATGCACACCGTCGTTGTATCCGTCAATATCCACGTAAGGATCGATACCGGTGAAACTTCCTGAAATCGCAGGATCACCAGGACCACCTGAACCGGCTGCACTCGCCAAACCCGTCCAGCCAAAACCCAGTGTTTTCATATTGCCGAAGTAGTTTACATTGGCACCAAAGCTCAGCTTGTCAAAACCGTATTCAAGGCTCAGCGTTCCTTTTGCCTTGGGGGCTGAGGCCAGCAGGAAGGCTTCTTCCCGGTCGCTGAAGAATGTTTTGCGATGGCGGTAGCTGTCATTCAATGCAGCAGGAATATTCACATCATCCACTTTCATGGTTTGGAAATTACCGGCCAGCAAAGCTTTGAAATGTTTATTGCTCCATTTTTTAGAGTAGTCTGCCACCACATCCACTCCATAGTTGGTGGTGTTAACAGAGTTGGCAAAAAACTGTGCTGTTTGCACACCCAGTGCAGCCAGCTGAGAAGTAAAGTTTGAAGGCAGTGTTGCGTCGTCTTTATCAAACAAACCAGACAATACGATCCTGTCTTTTACTTTCACCATATATCCATCCAGTGTTACGGTGAAGTTTTTGGCAGGCTTCCATGCAAATCCCAAACTTCCGTTCAGCGATGTTTCTTCTTTAAGATCCGGGATGCCCGCTCCTTTTGTAACCGCATCACCGTTTCGTGCAATGCGTGACTGCACCAGCTGGCCGCCACTGAAAGAAGTTAAGGTATTGCTGAAATTGATCTGCTGTAATGATGGCGCCCTGAAGCCCGTGCTCACCGAACCGCGGATATTAAAATTATCAGCCGCTTTTAAACGCGTGGCCAGTTTAAAGGTGGCCACCGATCCGAAATCAGAATAATTTTCAAAACGCACCGCACCATCCAGCAGCCATGCGCTGCTTACATTTAATTCAGCATCTGCATAGGCGCTGAAACTGTTACGGGTTGCTTTAATGGTGTCATTCGGACTAAAACCCGGGAAACCCTGTGAACCGGGCGCCTGGCCAAACACGGCATCGTAGGAAGCATATGAAGCTTCTTCACCGGCATTGATGCTGTATTTTTCATTGCGGTATTCAAAACCATAACCGATGTTCATGCCGTGCATCACTGATTTGAATGCCTTGCTGAAATCGAGGTTGAAAGTTGCCTGGCGGAAACGGAATCCTCCATCCACAAAATAAGTTTTATCAATATTGCCGATCATGGAGGCATTGAAAGTTTTATCGCCAAAATACTGGAAGTCGTTTTTACCATTGGTCATGCTGAAATCCCAGTTCCAGTTTTTTGCAGATACTCCTTTTGCACCAATGGCAACTGAAGCATCATTGATATTGGTTACAATATGCGGATTGTAATACACTTCGCCATCAACGGAGCGGCGCATGATGCCATCCACAAAAATGGGTGAGCCGGTATTGTTTACAGGAAAACGGTCGGGTCTTGCACTCAGGTTTCTTGTATACGCAAACGCATCAGAAGCTTTTTGGCTGATACCTCCGAAAGAGTAGATCACTGTTTTGCTTCCTTTCACCGGCAGCTCCATATTGTACATGGCGCCGTAAGTTTTTACTGAGCCGTCTCCAAATGCACGGCGGCTGCTGTTCAAGGGCAACGCATCCTTGTTGGACATTACATTGGTATCCGGTGTCTGGCGGTAAGTCTTTGCCTGGTTCAGGTAATCAAAGGAGAGGTTTACAAAACCGCCGCTTTTACCAATGGTAAAACCATTATTGGCAGAGAATGTAAAGGTACCGCCATCGATGGGTTTGCTGTAATAATACTGGTTGCCGGCCCTCGTCTTATAGGCATTGTATTTTGTATCATAGTAGCCGGCCCATCCTGTATTCACTGTCCAGTGGTTTACATCTTTTTTCAGGATGATATTCATTACACCAGCCATGGCATCGCTGCCGTATTGTGCCGAAGCACCATCCCGCAAAATTTCAATGCGGTCAACGGCGCTTTGGGGAAAGGCATTGAGATCGGCACCGGAATTTCCACGGCCCCTTGTACCAAACAAACCAACAAAAGCAGTTTGATGACGGCGTTTACCATTGATGAGTACCAGTGTTTGATCAGGACCAAGTCCCCTTAATGTACCCAGGTCGATATGATCAGCGCCATCAGCGCCGCTTTGTTTATTATAGTTGAAAGATGGTGCGGCCATATTCAGTACGGAAGTCAGATCCATACGTCCTGTTGGCTGGCCCACCTGGTTAATTTTGATCACATCAATCGGCACGGCAGTTTCCGTTTTGGCCCTTGCCGCACCGCGGGTTCCCACTACCACGATATCACCGAGATCAAGCAATGCAGCTTCCAGTAAAACGGTAATTTCAGTGTTCCCTGCAAGTTTTACAGATTGTGGCTGGTATCCCACACTTGTAACATCGAGTATATCCCCGGCTTTTGCCTTGATGGTAAACACGCCTTCGTTATTTACCGAAGAGCCTATGCCTGTAGCACGGGCCACCACCGAAGCACTTGTTACCGGATTGCCCGATTTGGCATCCACCACTTTAATGGTAAATGTTTGTTGTGCAAAAACAAGATAGCTGGAAAAGATAAGCGTCAAAGAAAGGATCAGTTTTCTCATAAAGTTTGTTTTGGTTAATAATAGCAGCTGGCAATATTTAAAATTAGCAAATTAAACGGATGAATGCCATACCCTTTGTCTTTTAACCGTCATTTTACATCGCCTCAAATAAAAAAGCCGCTTCGGTTGAAGCGGCCAGTATTTTTTCACGCCGGATTAAGCGTCTTTACCGTGGCAGTTTTTGAATTTTTTGCCACTGCCACAGAAACAGGGTTCATTCCTGCCGGGCAGTTTTTCCACGCGGATGGGTTCCTGTTTAATGGGAGTGGAAGGATCATGGTATTCATTTTCCTGGCTTAAATATTCAGGACCACCGGCACCTGCAAATTCTTCACGGCGCTGGCGCATTTTGCTCATATCTGTTTTTTCCTCACGCCCTTCACGAATTTTGCCTGCATTGGTTTGCTCCATGGGTATACCACAATGGCAAAGGAAGCTTACAATATTTTTGTTCACTTCATCATCCATTTGTTTAAAGGCATTGAAGGCTTCGATTTTATAGATCACCAGCGGATCTTTTTGTTCGTACCCTGCCGTTTGCACACTGTGGCGCAGGTCGTCCATCGCACGCAGGTGTTCTTTCCATGCATCATCAATCAATGCGAGTGTGATACTGCGTTCGAGCGCATCATTCAGTTCACGGCCTTCGGTTGCCAGGTAGCGGTCGAGATTGGCCAGCGCCTGTATGCCTTTTTTACCATCGGTAAACGGCACAGCAACATTCACGATATGTTCACCCTGTTCTTTGCGGATGTTTTTGATCACGGGCAGGGTTTGGGCAATCATGGCATCTGTTTTACGGCGGTATTGGTCTACCGCTTCGTTATACAAACGCTCGGCCAGCACAGGCGCATCTGTTTTGCCCAGTTCTTCTGCTGTAATACCGGTGTCGATACCAAAGTTTACGATCGCTGCCAGTTTAAATCCTTCATGATCGCCGCTGTCTTTAAACGAGTTGATCAGTCCGTCGGCTACAGAATAAAATGCATTATCAAGATCAAGCGCCAGGCGTTCACCAAACAATGCATGGTTACGTTTGCCGTAAACCACGTTACGCTGCTTGTTCATCACGTCATCGTATTCCAGCAGGCGTTTACGGATACCAAAGTTATTTTCCTCCACTTTTTTCTGTGCACGTTCAATCGATTTCGAGATCATGCTGTGCTGGATCACTTCGCCTTCCTTGTAACCCATCCGGTCCATCAGCCCGGCAATACGCTCACTGCCGAACATACGCATCAGGTCATCTTCCAGTGAAACATAAAACTGGCTGCTTCCGGGATCGCCCTGGCGGCCGGCACGGCCACGCAGCTGCCTGTCCACACGGCGGCTCTCATGTCGTTCTGTACCCAGTATCGCCAAACCCCCCGCTTCCTTCACACCGGGACCGAGCTTGATATCGGTACCACGGCCTGCCATATTGGTGGCAATGGTTACAGCGCCCGGCAAACCCGCTTCGGTTACCACCTGCGCTTCCCTGGCATGCTGTTTTGCGTTGAGTACATTATGCGGGATATTTTTTTGCTTCAGCATGCGGCTCAGCAATTCACTTACTTCCACCGAAGTGGTACCTACCAGCGAAGGGCGGCCTGCAGTACGCAGCTTTTCTATTTCTTCAATTACGGCCCTGTATTTTTCACGCTTGGTCTTATATACCAGGTCCTGCTCATCCTTACGGATCACTTTTACATTGGTGGGAATCGTTACAACATCCAGTTTGTAAATACTCCACAATTCCGCTGCTTCTGTTTCGGCAGTACCCGTCATACCACATAGCTTATGGTACATACGGAAATAGTTCTGCAGTGTAACAGTGGCATATGTTTGCGTGGTGGCTTCGATCTTTACATTTTCTTTTGCTTCCAGTGCCTGGTGCAGTCCATCACTGTAACGGCGGCCTTCCATGATACGGCCGGTTTGCTCATCCACAATTTTCACTTCATCTTCAATGATCACATATTCCACATCCTTATCGAAAAGGGTGTATGCTTTCAACAATTGCTGTACGGTATGGATCCTGTCGGCCTTTAAAGAATATTCATTCAGCAGGCGTTCCTTATGCTGCAGTTTTTCATCTGCCACCAGGGCGCCTTTTTCAATATCAGCCAGTTTGGTGGCAATATCAGGCAGTATGAAAAATTCGGGATCTTCACCCGCACGGGTAATGAGCTGGATACCCTTATCCGTGAGCTCCACCTGGTTATTTTTTTCATCAATGGTAAAGAAAAGTTCTGCATCCACTTTGGGCATTTCCTTCTGCTGGTCGGCCAAATAATAGTTTTCGCTTTTCTGCAGTTTAACACGGATACCAGGTTCACTCAGGAATTTGATCAGTGCACTGTTCTTGGGCAAACCGCGGTGGGCACGCATCAGCGCCAGGCCTCCGTCTTTGGGATCATCATTGCCTTCTGCAATTTTTTTCTTGGCCTCGATCAGGTACTGGTTCACTGCCTTGCGCTGTGCCTCTACAATTTTTTCAATACGGGGCTTCAGCTCAAAAAACTGCTGTGTATTATCGCTATGGCCTACCGGACCGCTGATGATCAGCGGCGTACGGGCATCATCGATCAGCACACTGTCCACCTCATCCACCATGGCGAAATGGTGTTTGCGCTGTACCATTTCATCAGGACTGTGCACCATATTATCACGCAGGTAATCAAAACCAAATTCGTTATTGGTACCGTAAGTGATGTCGGCATTGTATGCATTACGGCGGGCATCGCTGTTGGGTTCGTGTTTATCAATACAGTCAACCCGCAGGCCCAGCCATTCAAAGATGGGACCATTCCATTCACTGTCACGTTTTGCGAGATAGTCGTTCACTGTTACAATATGCACACCTTCACCAGCCAGTGCATTGAGGTAGGCCGGCAGGGTGCTCACCAGTGTTTTACCTTCACCGGTGGCCATTTCAGCAATTTTACCAGAATGCAGTACCGTACCGCCAATCAGCTGCACATCATAATGCACCATGTTCCAGGTAACGGTTCCGCCCGCGGCTGTCCAGGTATTGCGGTAGATGGATTTATCGCCATCGATGCTGATATAATCTTTTTTTGCAGCGAATGTTTTGTCCAGTTCAGTTGCAGTGCTTTCAATCGTGGTGTTTTCTTTAAACCGGCGGCTGGTTTCTTTCACCGTGGCAAATGCTTCGGGGAGTAATTGCTCCAGCACTTCCTCAATCTTTTTATCGCGGTCTTTTTTCAGTTCATCAATCGCTTTGTAAATGGCATCGCGGCCATTGATATCGGCAGTGGGCAAAGATTCTGCTTCCTGCTTTTTATCATTGATCTGCTGGTCGATGGCAGAAAGGTGTTCGGCGATACGCTGGCGGAACTCCTGTGTTTTATGCCTTAACTGGTCGTTGCTGAGCGACTGGTATTGTGCAAAAAACTGGTTGATCTTTTCCACCTGTGGCGAGATCTTCTTTACATCCTTCTCACTTTTACTGCCGCCAAACAGTTTTGAAATAATGCCAATCATAAAACTTCAGTGTTATTGGGTATTGTTTAAATTGGTTTTTATAAAGACTTTTATTTGTCAAATATGGTGCTTAAAACAGGTTTGAGCCAAATTGACAGCAAAAGCCCCATTTTGGGGGAAGGCGAAGGTACGAATTAGTTGGGGGTTGAAAGGGCCAGCGGGCATTTTTTGTTGCGTGGCGTCCATGTGGCAATTTGGCTTGCTGAAAGGTGCATAAACCCTTTCCGCGACCATTTGGCAATGCACCTAATTAGATTTTTTTTAACTAACCTCTGTGGTATAAACAGTATTATTGAAAAAACAACGGTATGAAATCATTCTTCAGCATTGCAGCCATTACAAGTTTAACCATTTTATGTAACGCCTGCACCAGCAACGAAATTGGCGAAAGCAAGGACGTGGCACAGGATAAAATTTTCCAGAGTTATACGGTACGCTATAATGAAGGTGATCCCACGGCAGAAGTATACAGCCAGTTTCGGTTTGCAGGCCGCAACGGCACCACGCTTATTTTAAGCAAACCCAGCCAGCTGCAGTTTGATGGTGAAATAATAAAGGTTGACAGTGGTGATTACAGCGGCGCCTATTATAAACTGGCAAAACCGGCTGAGGGATTTTACGGCAGCCACAGCTTTGTGTTTACCACCACAGAAAATAAAAACTATACCAACAGTTTTTCATTCAGCAGTTTTAAGCTGGTGAATGTGCCGGCATCCGCATCCAAAAAACAGGACCTGCTCCTGCCCTTTGAAACCACACCGTTGAAGGGAGATGATTACATTGACCTGCAAACGGTGAATACAGACAGCAGTTTCAGTATCAGCCATAATTATGCGGATGGCAATGCGATAAAGATCCCGGCCGAATACCTGAAAAAACAAAAAGGCAACACGATTACCCTGGAAGCAAGCATTACCAGGAAACCGGCCCTGCAGCAGGCCACACCCGAAGGCGGCAGCATGGTGATTGAACAAAGGCTGAAACCGGTGACCATCAAACTTACCGACTGATCATTTTCTTAAACAGGAACCTGCTGACCAGCCACCAAAAAATAAAAAGCAGCACAAATACCAGTGCTGTAAGCCGGCCATTGTTAAAACTGCGGATGATATGGCTGATATTTCCCACCATAAACAAAGGCAATCCGGCGAATGCCACCGATGTGCCAACGCTTAAGGCCGTGGCCGTGGCGGGATAATGCACCAGGCTGTTACTCATCAGCATTAAAGTGATGGGCACACTGCTTTGCAGGAAGGCCACGCCTGCCGCCAGCGCATAAATATGCTCTTTTCCAAACTGGAACAGCAGCAAAGCCGCTGGCAGACTGATATAAACAAATTTTTTCCAGCCGATCTTATCTGCAACAAAACCACCGATGATCTTGCCGGCAAATGCGCTGATGCCAATTATGAAAATACCATCCGGGTGCTGCTGCGCCACATGGTTGATCACATCAAAAATGAAGGAACGGAAACACATGAACAATAAAATACCCAGCATGATCCAGTCATGCGCATCCAGTTCTGTTTGCTTTTTTTGATGGGCCGTATATACCGGCAAGCGGCTATTAAGAATTAAGACAGACAGCAGTAATACCAGTGCAACCGCTATCCATAAACTGTTTACAGAAAATTTTCCCAGCAGGCCGCCCAGTGTGAGCCCGAGCACACCCGGGGCCGTAAACAATGCCAGCGGACCGCTTTTATTTTCATTTTGCTGTAAACAAACAGCACCGCCTGTTACATGTACAAATGCAGAAGCAATGCCGGATAAAATAATGGCCGTATAGCCATCGATAAAATACACAAGCATGGCCGCGGGCAAGCTGGTGAGCGAAATAAACACAAAGGGTTTCAGCTGCTTTTTATGATCTACCCAAAAACCAACCGGCAGCTGACCACCAAAACCAATAATGCTGTACACCACTATCAGCACAAAACTTTGGGAATACTGGTGGGTGAATGTATAATTCGCGAGCATAAACCCGGCAGCAAAATCGTTGAGGCCATGGAGTAAACCCCATAATACAGGTTGATAGTTGATGGTTGACCGTTGTTGGTGAATGGTGGGGTGCATCAGGTTAAACTATTTATCAGTATACCGGTACCATAACTGGCAATATTGGCAATAAAGCCAAGCAAGATGGCTTTTTTCCAGCTGCAGTTCATCAGCAGCCGGTACCCTGTTGCTTCCGTAATGGCAACACCCAGTTCCAGCATATTGATATCTGCATGTGTATAAAAAAGCAATACGTGCAGCGTGGGCCAGGTAAATAAATTAAGTAAAAAACCTGCTGTTAAAGCACTCTTTGCTTCCTTCCTGAAAAAAAGAAAAACAACCGGCAGCTCGATCAGCAGTGTCAGTAAAAAATACAGCCAGTTACTCATGCCTGTTTTTCTTTCGTTGCTTCATAATTTTAAAAACCAGTATGCCCAGCAGCACTACCGGGATAATGATATAAGCAGCGCTGATTACTTTCCCAAACGATTCCGGCACCGCATCCAGGAATATCATGCGTTATTTTTATTTGAACGTTTTTTACGCCACTTCACAAAAAAATAAATCAGCAGCACCAGCGCCGCCAGCGGAAGAATGATATACACAAAGCCAATGGCGGCCAGTGCACCCAGTGAAACACCATCCAGTAAAACCTGCATCATAACTGTTGATTTTTATTTTTCCTTTTCTTCCATATCACCCATCCGGTAATGGCCGCAATGGCCACCAGCGCCGCTATCACCAGGATAACGATATCACGGGTATGGCGCTGCATCCAGCTTTCTTCCACCACATCGAGCAAAGGAAAATACATACAATAAATTTTGATGAAAATAATAAAGGGCGCCATTCACTGCAATACCCCCGGTAAGGTATTTAATCTTACCCAAAATTGTTAATCCTTTCCTAAAGCATTTGCCGTTTGTAAAAAAAACAAGGCGGTTTACGTGTGCTGACCTATTTTTACACGAAAATCTTCGTAGAATATATACCCAACTGTTTATGCAAAAATTTACCCTTCTTATTACCTTATCCATTTTAGCCATCATTTCCAAAGCCCAGGTAAAGGGCACGGTGGTGGACAGTGCCGGAAAAAAGCCCATTGACAAAGCCGTTGTAGGACTGGTGGTGAAAGACAAGCCCGCCGATACCACCTACACTTTTACCAATGAAAAAGGCGAATTCAGTTTTGACCTTGTGCCGGCATCCAGCTTCTCCGTAATTATTACCAACAGCGGTTATGCCCCGGTGGGGAAATTTGTTCCGGTGAAACAGGCTGAGAAAACCATTAACATTGGCACTGTAATACTGGCGGAAAGAGCCAAGCTGATGGATGAGGTTACCGTAGTTTCTGCCCCCATTGTTATTAAGGAAGATACAGTTGAATACCGGGCCGACGCTTTTAAAACAAAGGAAGGCGCCGTGGTGGAAGACCTGTTGAAAAAACTGCCGGGCCTGCAGGTGGATAAAGACGGCAATGTAAAAGCCCATGGTAAGGATGTGACCCGTGTAAAAGTAAATGGTAAAGACTTTTTTGGCGGCGATGTAAAAACCGCCACCAAGGAACTGCCCGCCAATATTGTTGATAAGATACAGGTAATTGATGATTATGGCGACCAGGCCACGGTAAGCGGCATCAAGGATGGCGACCCGGACAAGATCATCAATATTGAACTGAAAAAAGATAAGAACCGTGGTTTCTTTGGCCGTGCCACGGTGGGTGCAGGAACAGAAGACCGTTACCAGGGATCGTTCAACGGTAACTATTTTAATAATAATACCCAGGTATCGATGATCGCCAACAGCAATAATACCAATGCTTCCTTATTCAATTTCAATGCAGGCGGTAACCGCGGGATGAGCAGTATGATCAGGATGGGTACCGGGGCGATGAGTGATATGGGAGGTATGGGCAGCGCCGGCAGTACCATGCAAATGGCCAGTGAAATGGGCGGACTGGGCAGCAGCGCTGGTATCAGTTCCACCAATTCTATTGGTACCAATTACCGGGCGCAGTGGGGCAAAAGAGTCAGTGTGTATGGCAGCTATTCTTACAGTCACCGTAACACAGACAAGGAACAGTTTACCAGCCAGCTCATTACCGACCGAAGGAATAACAGCGATCTCAATTCCATCAATATTAATAACAGCCACCGGGCCACTTTTAACCTCGAATACCAGGTGGACTCATTTAATTACCTGAAAATATCACCCAATATCAGCTACAGTGGGTCAGAAGGCAACAGCATGACACTGTCGGACAACCGCAAAACCACGGGCCAGCAAACATTACAGGGTTCCAATAATTCACTTACCGATTCAAAAGCCCCCAACCTGGGCATCAGCATCCTGTACAACCACCGGTTCCGTAAAAAAGGCCGGAATTTTTCAGCCACTTTAAATGCCGCCAATTCACAAAGCACTTCGAACCAGGATGTGGCGGCACTGAACAATTATTACGATCCGTTTACCGGCAATTTTATCCGCTACGATAACAGGTTCCAGTATATCGACCAGGAAAATACCAGCCGCAATTACGGGGTAAGGTTCACGTATTCGGAACCCATCAGCAAATACCGCTCGCTTGATTTTTCTGCCTCACACAACTTTAATTATTCCCGCAACAACAGGCAGAGTTTTAATTACGATTCCCTCACCAAATACATGACGCTGAACCAGGCACTCACCAACGACTACGAGAATAATTTTTACAATGACCGGGTGGGTGTTTCCATGCGCACCACCATGAAAAAATACAATTATACCATTGGCATCAGTGCACAGCCGGTTGATTTAAGGGGAAAATCGCTTACCAAGGACAGTGCCTACAAACCCATTACCAGGGTGAATGTATTCCCGATTGCGAGGTTCACTTATAATTTCAGCCGCAGCAAAGCATTTAATATGAATTACAGCGGCAATGCCAGCCAGCCTTCATTCAGCCAGCTGCAACCCGTGGCCGATTCTACCAACCCGCTGAGCGTTGTGTATGGTAACCCGTTCTTAAAGCCTGCCATCAGCCATAATATAAACCTGATGTACAATAACTTTAATTTCATCAGCGGCAAAACCCTGTTCACCAACCTGATGTTCACCACCATAAAAAACCAGATAGTGAACAGCACCACGCTGGATAATTTTGGCAAGCAAACCAGCAAACCCGAAAACCTGAATGGTTATTACAATGTGCTGGGTTTTTACAGTTTTTCAAAACCCTATAAAAACAGGCGTTATGTAATTACCCTGAATGGTAATGCCAATTACAATCATAATATCAATATGTTCAACAATAGCCGGATCACGGGTAATAACTGGGTGCTTTCACAAAGCGGCATTTTTGAGTTCAATTACAAGGAATGGCTGGAACTGGGTGCCGGGGTTACCTACAGCCTGAATGATGTGAAATATAAAAAACCAGATGTCGCCACTTCCAGCAGTCTGCAAAACGCATCCAGCAATGCATGGACCTTTACCCATTATGGCAATATAGATGTTACCAGCAGGCTGATTTTGCGGTACGATGTTGATTATACGGTAAACAATGGCCTCTCCAGCGCCATCAGCCAGAACCCCGTACTCATCAATGCATCATTGGAACAGCAGCTGTTCAAAAAGAAAAATGGTATTATAAAGATCGCGGCTTACGACCTTTTAAAACAAAACACCAATATCAGCAGGTCGGTGAATGGTGCGGCCATTACCGATACCAGGGTAAACAGGCTCACCCGCTATTTTATGCTCACGTTTACCTACCGGCTCCAAAAATTTGTGGGCCAGGCGGCACAGGGTGGCGGCATGAGACCCGTAAGCGATATGAACCGGGTAAGGATGTTTTAATACTGGCAATCAATAATATCAGCGGCTTATCCGGGCAGAAATGCCCGGATTTTGTCTTTTACGGTTAGCCTGAAATCCAAATTAATCTGAATGTGTTGCAACCGCAGCAGGTAATTGTGCATCTAAAGGGCATATTTCAAAAAACCTTACGCATGATTACACCATCAGGATCGGGCAAACCGCTTGTTTTCAGTTACCAGCAGGTAGATTATGAGAAATGGCTGCAGCACTTTGCCGCACATATCAATAGCGGCACCACCAATGACCGCCTGCAATACCCGGAAGAACTCGGCCAGGGTTATACAAAAGCCCGTACAGTTGAACCGGGCTTATCGTACCGCATAGCCGATTACACGCTCCATACAGACCTTGAATACAAAAGAACCCCTTCGGAAAACTTCCAGGTGATTCTTTATTTTTACCAGCTTGGTTTAGAAGACGCTGCTTACTGCAGGATCGATGACAAGATCATTGAAAGCAATGAAAAATTTTACAGTGTTGCGTTAATGACCAGCAGTTTTTCAAGCGCCAATATCATTTTTAAAAAAGGTACCAGGGTTCGGGGTCTTTCTGTTCAGATTGAAGGCAGCTGGCTGGAGCAGAATATGAAGAATTTTGAACTGTACAAGCTGGAAGCGGCCAAACAAAAAAGTTATATCATGGACCTGATCACGGCCAAGCAGCGGAAGATACTCGATGATATTTTTGACCAGGGCGATACAGCGCATTTTCCCGAGCTTTTTATTAAAAGCAGGGTGCTCCGTTTAACAGAGCAGTACCTGACCAATATCTGCAAAAGAGGACTCACCGAAATACCCGAGTTCACCAATACCAAGGATTTCCAGGCCCTGTTAAAAGTAGAGAACCTGCTGCTGCAAAATTATACCGGCCAGTTCCCGTCAATTGAAACCCTTGCCAAAACCGCCCTGATGAGCGAGAGCAAGCTGAAAAAACTCTTCAAAAAAGCCTTTGGCCTTGCCCCTTACGAGTACTACCAGAAAAACCGGATGCACAAGGCAAAAGAATTACTCCGCAGCCGCCGCCACAGCGTTTCGCAGGTGGGCTCCATGCTGGGCTACCAGAACATGAGTAATTTTTCCGCCGCATTCAAAAAGGAGTTCGACTTCCTGCCCAGCCAGGCACATGAAGTGGCATAGAAATATGACTGATTCAGTCACATTATGAACTTTTGTAAACCACAAGCATTAATCCGTTTCCCTAATTTTGTACAGAACAATGCGCCCGTTTTTATCCAGTTCCATGAAAAATCCTGTGAAACCGCAAAGACTTACTAAAACCCCTGATTACAGCAAAATATTGAAGTACTTCCTGTGACACCACAAAGAAAGCCCGCCCACCGGGCTTTTTTCATTTTATACCGGTGTTGCTTTTTGGGTGTTTTACCATACCTTTGCCACCCGAAAACCTATTCTGTTTCTTTCTAATTTTTCAATATGTCAGGTGCATTAAAAGAGGTTCGTAACCGGATCAAGAGTGTGCAAAGCACGCAGCAAATTACCAAGGCCATGAAAATGGTGAGTGCGGCTAAATTACGCCGTGCCCAGGATGCCATTACCCAAATGCGTCCCTATGCCAAAAAGCTGCAGGAAATGCTGAGCAACATCGTGAGCAATACCGATGGGGATGTGAAAATGGAACTGGCAGAAACCAGGCCGGTTGAGAAAGTGCTGATCATTGTGGTTACCAGCGACCGCGGACTTTGCGGCGGCTATAACAGCAACCTGATCAAACTGGCCAAAACCATTATGAAAGAAAGGTACAGCGCCCAGCATGCAAAAGGCAATGTGCATTTTCTGCCGATTGGCAAGAAAGGATACGAACATTTTACCAAAAACGGTTTTAAGGTAATCGATAAATACTGGGAGATCTTCCACCACCTGAGTTTTGATAAAGTACAGGAAGCGGCACAATATGCCATGACGGCTTTTGCCAATAAGGAAGTGGATGCCGTTGAACTGGTGTACAGCGAATTTAAAAATGCCGCCACCCAGCGTTTTGTAAACGAACCATTCCTGCCCGTGCAAAAAGTGGCAAAAGCTGCCGGACAGAAAAATGCCGACTTCATATTTGAACCCAATAAAGACGTGCTGATTGCCGAACTGATGCCGAAGATCCTGAACACCCAGCTGTTTAAAGCCACCCTGGATGCACATGCCAGTGAACACGGAGCCCGTATGACAGCGATGGATAAGGCCAGTGATAATGCAAACGAATTACTGAAAACGCTGAAGATAAGCTACAACAGGGCAAGGCAGGCTGCCATTACCACCGAGCTGACAGAAATTGTAAGTGGTGCCGCAGCATTAAATGGATAATTTGAATTGCAGATTTTAGAATTTAGATTGCAGGTTTTCTGCTGCAACAAACCAGCTCATACATCTAAAATCGTACATCTAAAATCGTAAATCGTACATCGTAATGGAGCTTTCTCAGATCATTCCGCATATTGAAGCGCTGATATTTGCCAGCGATAAACCGCTCACCCATGAAGAGCTGGTGGAACTGGTGAACAATGCACTGGGCTTTATTGAAGACCGTGCCACACCCGAACAGGTGGAAACAGCCGTGGAAGGCATCAAGGAAAAATACAGCGCTGAGTTTTATGCATTTGAATTAAGGCAGAGCGGTGGCGGCTGGCAGTTTTTAACCAAACCAGCTTACTACAAAACCGTGGCCCTGCTCAATGGCGATAAATTCTTAAAACGCCTCTCCACTGCAGCGCTGGAAACACTGGCCATTATTGCCTACAAACAGCCCATCACCAAAAGCGAAATGGAAGCCATCCGCGGGGTGAACTGTGATTACGCGGTACAAAAATTACTGGAAAAAGATTTAGTGGTGATATCGGGCAGAAGGGAAGAAGCCGTGGGCCAGCCCCTGCTGTACTCTACCTCCAAATCCTTTATGGATTATTTTGGCATTAACAGCCCGGCCGACCTGCCGCAGATCAGCGAAGTGATGATGGAAGAACTGGTAAAAGCCACCAATGTACTGGAAGCACAGGAAGAAATGATCGAACATTCGGGTAAGATTGAAGAAGGAAACGGGGTGGCAGAAGAAGAAATGCCGGAGATAACAGACGGGGTGGTGATAATTGAAGAAACGGTGGAAGTTACAGCAGAAGAGACAACCGATACCATTGAAGCAACAGCCGAAACTGCATCTCCGGCAGAGGATGATACTACTGAAGAACAGAAGGCGTAATTGATTACTGAAAATATTGTTATAAAGCACGAAAAGTATTCGTGCTTTTTTATTTTATTACTTCTGCAGAGTGGAATTATTGATTATCCATCTTTTGGGGTGCTAAGCTTTCCCGGCCTGAAAGAGGTTTGTTAGTGCGGTAAATAAATTGAGGGAAAGAAAAAATATCATTTACTGTATTAAGACGTTTAGGAGTTTTTGTTCTCCAAAATAAGTTATCATAATCGGTATTGATAATTGGCTTGCTACTTTCCTGGGCAACATTTTTCACAACAATTGGAATGACATAATCTAAATTGGAAACGAATTTGAATCTCTGGTTTTTTGAAACGCCTTCTAAATAATTAGTCAAATATTCTTTTAAAATTGTATCAACGGAATAAAAAATTTCAAAAGAATTAATTGCAGAATCTTTCACATGCAGCAATACAAAATACATCTCAGTACGCACTTTACCAATTTCAGTATTACTTGGCCAAAAATTAGAACTCAGTTTAGCTGAAAACTCTCTCAATTCAACATTAGACATTGAATCTGCCTGCGCAATTGCAGAAAATTTACATAAGAAAAGAAATAACACTAAAAATATAATTGGCGTTCTTTTTAATGACATGGTTGTGATAATTTTAAATCGTTTACAGCTGAAGTAATCGTCGTTCCACATGTAGCCGTTGAATAAGTCTGCGATGACTGAGAATAACGAGCCGCTTGGTTTTCCTTATTAATCCTACATGTATCTCGACCCGGTTGTCGCCATGCTGTTGTTTCTTCTAATCCACCCCAAGCTATACTGTTAGAAACTCTATTTTGAATACTATCAGGTGCAGCAGGATTAAAATTCAACTTTACTAACCCTGCTATTGTATTAACATATGTAGCAGCCATTTGTTCATGTTGTGAGTTATAAGTATTCGTTTGTAAATTTGTCCAGAAAATCGGAAACTTATTTTTTATGTAATTAGAATCGATTTCCCCCGCAGCTAGTCTAAAGTATTGCCAATTAATAAAAGCATGAAGTGATTCATGATATAATACCCCCACAAGATATTCTTTTGCAGCATTTTGGAGCATATATGGATTTATTAATATTGTATCAGTATAGTGCCAAATAGTATCGGCTATCCCGCTTGGAGTCATCCATGTTCCTGCCCCTCTTGTTGTCTCTGCATCGTCCAAACTATTAGGAGAATATGTCCAATCAATTTTAAAATGAAGATTAATAGCAGTTTTAGTTCCGAAAGTATTGTATAAAAATTGTTGAGCGTCAATATTGCAAAATGGCATATTCATAAGAAGATTAGCCAAACACGGAAAATTATTTGTGATTGACGTATCCAAAGTAATCATCGTTCCAAAATTTGGATTATATCCTCCTCCGTTACCATTGCACTGCTCTGAGAGAAAACTATACCACGCAACCTGTTGATTGCAGTTGCCCCCACTACCCGTTGACCCACCTCCTGTCCCACCACCTCCTCCTGTCGGGCCACCGCCACCTGTCGAACCACCCCCTGTCCCACCATTTCCCGGATCTTCAATTGGAGTACAAACTTCAAGTGTATGATAACATCCACCACTTATGCTGGGTGGGCATTCATATGGAATTTGGTATTCCACACAAATCCATTCAGCTGGCGCTACATTGCCTGTGTTAGTCGTATCATTCTTAATTTGAATTGTCTTGTTACCGTTTGAATCCAAATCCTGATAAGCAGGAAAAAGATTAGCAGGTATATTGTAAAAAGTAGTATTTCCAAATGTTCGGTTCTCCATGTAAAAAAATAATGTAAGCGCCCGGGTTGCAAATGTTGTGTCAACAGAAGTGCCATGAGAAACGTTATACAAATACTCATTTGTCAATAATGTGTTGATAGTGACGCTGCCTGATGTGATTGTTACTAACATAACGGCAGATAAGTTTGCCCCATATAAAGTAAGTGGTATAGCAATATTAGTGGTACTGTCAGCAAATGTTGCAGGGTTTGCTGCTGGCCCGTGATTACTTCTGTTATAGCCTGAATTGACAGGTTGCTCATTGTTTTCAATATGTAATATTAATTTCTCCCAAACAGGTAAACCACAGTTAGCCGGAAGTTTGTTTACAAAGCCCGTTCGTTCATTTTCTGTTTTCAACATCTCAATAATCCTTGCTACATCATCATTAACCGGTGCCCTGGTTTCAAAAAATTTTTCTGCAAAATCCTTGTCATGTAAAATTCCATCATTAAAACCGGCTTTCTTACAAGCATTAAAAACTGTAACTGCTGTAATAGCAAGAAAACAAAAAGCGATGATTTGGTTTAAGCGTGTTACTTTTTTCTGCATTGGGTTGGTTTATAGTTTTAAAAAGGCTGCATTTGATTTGTCTTTTATGCATCATAAAAATCTCTGGGCATGATGAAAAGATTTGTTACCAGAACACGAATTATTTATTTACCTAAAGTAAAATAAATTAAATAAATATAAAATTTATTTTTTTAATAGAATCCCATATCATAGTTACCCCCCTTCCTTCGTAAATTCGCTCCATGTCATTATCAAGAGAACAGTTACTGGCCGCAGCCGCACAATTTGGAACACCTTTGTATGTATATGATGCAGACAATATCACGGCACAATACCAAAAACTCACCACTGCTTTTGCAAAAACTGATACCCGCTTCTTTTATGCCTGTAAAGCGCTTACCAATATCAATATCTTAAAACATATCAGGGAGATTGGCTGCAACGTGGACTGCAGCAGCATCAACGAAGTTAAACTGGCGCTGCATGCCGGCTTTGAACCCGCCCGCGTGCTGTACACTTCCAATGGCATTCACTTTGATGAAATTGCAGAAGCCCGTAACCTGGGGGTGCATATCAATATCGACAGCCTGAGCAACCTCGAAAAATTCGGCGCCGCTTTTGGTCACAGTTATCCCGTGGGCATCCGCCTCCGCCCCAATATCATGGCGGGCGGCAATATCAAAATTTCCACCGGTCATGATAAAAGCAAGTTTGGCATTCCCGTTACACAACTGGATGCCATTTTGGAACTGGTTAAAAAATACAACCTGCACATCAAAAACCTGCACATCCATACCGGCAGCGATATTAAAGATGTGGATGTTTTTGTAAAAGGCATCGAAGTGCTGTTCGACATCATCCCGCATTTTAACGAACTGGAATCGGTTGACCTGGGTGGCGGTTTTAAAGTGCCTTACAAAAAAGGCGATGCCGAAACCGATATGCCGCTGCTGGCGCAGAAAGTGCACGAGGCATTTGCCAACCATCCCAACCCCAGCGGCAAACCCCTGCAGGTTTGGTTTGAGCCGGGCAAATTTATGGTAAGCGCCTCCGGTTATTTGATTACGGAAGTGAATGTGCTGAAACAATCAGGCGATATCACATTTGCCGGGGTGAACAGCGGGTTCAATCACCTGATACGCCCCATGTTTTACGATGCTTACCACCGCATCGAAAACCTGGGCAACCCCGATGGCGAGGAAAAACATTATGCCGTAGTGGGCAATATTTGCGAGACCGACACTTTTGCATGGGACCGTAAACTGCACGAAGTACGGGAAGGCGACCTGCTGGTGTTTTACAATGCCGGGGCCTACGGTTTTGAAATGAGCAGCAACTTTAACAGCCGCTACAAACCAGCCGAAGTAATGTTCAAAAACGGTAACATGCAGCTCATCCGCAAGCGGGATGTGTTTGAGGATCTGCTGCGCAACCAGGTAATCTAAACTTTCTGCAATATGCGGTACCTCGAAAAAACCTGGGTGCGGATACTGGCCAGCCTGCTGGCAGGAGGTTTTGCGCAGGAATTATTTCATATCAGTACCGGCGATCCCAACCGGCCGGAGCCTCCCGGGGTTTCTCCTGTTTTTTTGGGCGCTGCAGTTTTTATGTTCTTTGTACTTACCATGTTTGTAAGAATAAAAAAATAACCGGCAGTTATATACAGCATCCCGCCGGTTATCAATCCAGCCGGCTTTTATAAATCTTTTAACTAAAAATATTTTTGGGCCCTCTTGCACATTTGAAAATTTCTTTCAACATTTACGCCATCAAAACAAAACAGTAAAGCCGTCCTGGTTTTACTGAACAATAAAAATTCAAAACTCATATGGTCCCCGACCGAACTCCCTTTGCTGAAAAGTTCAGTGTAACTTTTTTGCGCCTTCTTGTGTTTGTTTCTGTACTCGCCACCACATTTTCATCCTGTAACAAAAAAGAAAAATGGATTGAAGTGGATCCTGCATTCAGCAAGTACATCGATGCCTATACCACCGGCATCATTTCCAAAACATCCGCCATCCGTATCCAGCTGGCAACAGAAGCCAGCACCACGCATGCCGTGGGTGAAGAAGTAAAGGATGCATTGTTCAGCTTCTCTCCTTCTGTAAAGGGAAAGGCTTTCTGGCTCGACGCACGTACCATTGAATTTAAGCCCGATAACTGGCTGCAGCCCGACAAACAATATACTGTCAGCTTCCGCCTGGGAAAAGTGACCAAAGTACCCGATAAATATGATGAATTCAAATTCAGCCTTAAAACCGTAAAGCCTTCCTTTAAAATAAGCGATGAAGGTTTGCGCAGCAATGGCATTAAAAATAAAATGAGCCTGCAGGGCGAGCTGGAAACCGCCGATATTGAAGAGAGTAAAAAAGTGGAACAGCTGCTTACCGCAAAACAAAATGGCGCCGCATTAAAGATCACCTGGCAGCACAACGACGCTTCCAAAAACCATGGCTTCACCATTGATAATATCGCGAGGGGCAGCGCAGTAAGCAATATTCAATTGGTATGGAACGGCACCCCCATGGGCATGGATGTAAGCGGCAACAGGGAACTGGCCATTCCTTCAGTAGGAGATTTTAAAGTGCTCGACGTGGTGGCCATCAATGACGTGCAGCAATATGCATCCGTGCAGTTCAGCGATCCGGTGGCAGTTGGGCAGGACCTCACAGGTTTGATCAATATCAGCGGGCAGTCGGATATTTCCTATACTATCAGCGGAAGTGAAGTAAAAGTTTTTGGCAACGGCAAGCTCGACGGGAATTATACAGTGAACATCAACCCGGGCGTAAAAAACACCTGGGGCGATGTGCTGGAAAAAGGATTTACCTCCAATATCAATTTCGAGAACCGTTTGCCTTCCGTAAAAATTCATGGTAAGGGAAATATTTTACCCAACAGCGGCAGGCTGGTACTGCCATTTGAAGCCATTAACCTGAACGCCGTCGATATCAGCATCATCAAAATTTATGAACGCAATGTGCCGCAATTTTTACAGCAGAATGATTTGGGCGGCAACGATGAACTGCGCCGTGTGGCAAAACCCATCGTTCAAAAAACATTAAGACTGGATGATGACAAAACGCTCGACCTGCATAAAAAACAGCATTTCAGTCTTGACATTGATAAATTTTTAAAAACAGAACAGGGCGCCATATACCGGGTTACCATCGGTTTCCGCCCGAATTATTCCCTCTACCAAAAACAGGGCAGTGATACCACGGCAGTAAGCGCTGCTGCGGAGGAAGAGGAGGGATACGATGACGAATATGAAAGTTACAGCAACAATGGTGTGGATGATGATGACGCGTTCTGGAGCCGTTATGATGATTACTATCCTTATGGGTATAACTGGGAACGCCGGGATGATCCCGTCAGTAAATCTTATTACAACAAAGACCGCTGGGCCACCAGGAATATACTCGCCAGCAATATCGGCCTCACTGCAAAACGCGGCAACGATAACAGCCTTGCCGTTGCCGTGAGTAATATTCTCACCACCGAACCAATGGTGGATGTGGAGCTGGAAATTATGGACTACCAGCAAACCATCATCAGCAAATCAAAAAGTGATGGCGATGGTTTTGCAAACATCGACCTTAAAAGAAAACCATACCTGCTCATTGCAAAAAAAGGCACCGAACGGGGTTATTTAAAACTGGATGACGGCAACTCACTCGCCTTAAGCCGCTTTGATGTAAGCGGTGAAGAAGTAAAGAACGGCATCAAGGGTTTTATTTTTGGCGAGCGTGGTGTATGGCGCCCCGGCGATACCATGTACCTGAACTTTATCGTGGAAGACAAACAGGGCAAATTACCGAAAGATCACCCGGTGGAGTTCAGCCTGTTTACGCCCAATGGCCAGCTGTATAAACACCTGGTGCAGAGCGATGCCCCTGATGGTTTCTATTTGTTCAAAACAAATACCGAGGCATCCTCTCCCACCGGTAACTGGCTGGCAAAAGTAAAAGTGGGTGGCGCCAGTTTTGAAAAACGCATCAAGGTGGAAACTGTAATGCCCAACCGTTTAAAAATAAATTTAGACTTTGGTAAAGATCCCATGCTGGGTGAAGGCAGCAGCGGCACAGGCACACTCAATGCCAAATGGCTGTTTGGCGCACCAGGTAAAAAACTGAAAGCGAAAATTGATGCATCACTCTATGCAAAAACAACGGCCTTCCCAAAATTTGCAGGTTTTGATTTTGACAATCCCACTGCCAGTTATGAAACACAGCAAAAAACCATTTACGAAGGCACACTCGATTCTGCAGGCAATGCTTCCATCAAACCCGGTTTTGAAATGGATGAAAATGCACCGGGTATGTTAACCGCAAGCCTCGTGGTAAAAGTTTTTGAACCGGGCGGCTCTTTCAGCATTGATAATGTAAGCGTGCCTTTCAGTCCGTACAGCAGTTATGTGGGATTAAAACTGCCCGACGGTGAAAAACCATTTGATTACCTGCTTGCAGGAAAAAACCATACTGTGCAAATTGTAAACGTGGATGCCAAAGGAAATTTACTCAGTGGCAGCAACGAAGTGGAAGTGGAGTTTTACCGCATTCAATGGCGCTGGTGGTGGGATGATTATGGTGACAACCTCAGCAACTTCACACAAAACGAATACAACAAACTGCTGAAAAAAGAAAACGTAAAACTCAGCAATGGCCGCGGGCAATGGACCTTTGGCACATCAGAAAATGAATGGGGCCGTTACCTGGTGCTGGTAAAAGATGCACAGAGCGGCCATGTTTGCGGCAGCACAATGTACATTGATGAACCCGGCTGGCAAACCAGGGGCGGCAATGACGACCAGACCGCGGCATCGATGCTATCTTTCACATCAAACAAGGAAAAATACAATGTGGGGGATGAAGTGAGCCTGACCATTCCCAGCAGTGCCGGTGGCCGTGTGCTGGTAAGTTTGGAAAACGGCAGCAAAGTGCTGAAATCTTTCTGGCAGGAAACAAAACAAGGACAAACTGTGGTGAAGTTCAAGGCAGAAGGAAGCATGGCGCCGAATATTTACGCAACGGTAAGCCTGCTGCAAAAACATTCACAAACCATCAACGACCTGCCCATCCGCATGTATGGTTCTGTGCCCATTTTTGTGGAAGACAAGAACACGGTGCTCAATCCTGTTTTAAACATTCCGGCCGCTATCCGGCCCGAACAAAATGTATCATTCACGGTGAGTGAACAAAACGGAAAGGAAATGAGCTATTGTGTGGCCATCGTGGATGATGGACTGCTCGATCTCACCCGGTTTAAAACACCCAATCCGCATGATGCATTTTATGCAAGGGAAGCACTGGGTGTAAAAAGTTTTGACATGTACGATTATGTAATTGGTGCATGGGGCGGCGACCTGGAACGCATCCTCACCATTGGCGGTGATGCCGATGCCGGACCCGGCAAACAAAAAACCGCCAACCGATTTAAACCGGTGGTGAAATTCCTGGGACCATTTCATTTAAAAAGTGGGCAAACACAAAAACAAAATTTCACATTGCCTTCTTATATCGGTTCGGTACGTGCCATGATCGTTGCGGCGCATGATGGCCGTTATGGTTCAGCAGAAAAAACCATCACCGTTAAGAAGCCACTGATGATGCTGGCAACTATGCCGCGTGTACTGGGCCCCGGCGAAACCATCAAACTGCCGGTAACCATTTTTGCAATGGAGAACAATATCCGTAAAGTGAATGTATCCCTGCAAAGCAACCCCTTCCTGGAAGTGGTGGGCAGCACTGTGCAAACAGTGAACTTTACACAGCAGGGCGAACAAATGCTGTATTATGATGTGCGTGTAAAACCCAATGTGGGTATTGGCAAAGTAAAACTGCTGGCCAGCAGCGGCAGCGAAAAAGCAGACTATGAAGTGGAACTGGATATCCGTAATCCCAACCCGCCGGTAACCAGTATCAGCGAGATCACCTTATCACCCGGACAGCAATGGAAAACAACGGCTGCGCCGATTGGTGTGGCTGCCACCAGCACAGCCACGATTGAAATATCGAGCATTCCATCCATGAATCTTCAAAAGCGGCTGGACTATTTAATTGAATACCCGCATGGATGTATTGAACAAACCACTTCATCCGTATTCCCGCAACTGGTTTTAAACCAGCTCACCGACCTGGATGATTACAGGAAAGCGCAGGTGGATAAAAATGTACGGGCAGGTATCATGAAGCTGCAAAACTTTCAGCGGCCCGATGGCGGTTTCAGCTACTGGCCGGGTTTGAATGAGAGTGATGAATGGGGCAGCAACTATGCCGGTCATTTTTTAGTGGAAGCACAAAACAATGGTTACCTGGTGAGCGATTATATGCTGCAGCAATGGAAAAATTTCCAGCGGGGCAAGGCCAACAGCTGGGTGCCCAGTACCAGTAATTTTTACGGGGGCGACTTATCCCAGTCGTACCGTTTGTATACTCTGGCATTGGCAAAAGCACCTGAACTCGGCGCCATGAACCGGTTAAAAGAGTTTAAATATTTATCCAACGAAGCCAAATGGCGATTGGCTGCTGCATACCAGTTGGCCGGGCAAAGCAATATTGCGCTGGACCTGGTGAGTGGACTGGCTACCAGTTTCCCTGTAAGAACGAGCTGGGGTTATACCTACGGATCAGATACAAGGGACGAAGCCATGGTACTCGAAACACTTACATTAATGGGCAAAAAAGCAAGAGCTGAAGAATTGGTACGTACCATTGCAGCCAAGCTTTCGCAGAATTACTGGTACAGCACCCAAACAACCGCTTACAGTTTAATTGCCATTGCAAAATTCTGTGGTAAAAACCCCAGCGGCGCTAAAATTGTTTCATCTGCAATCATTGATGGCAAATCAACTGATATCAATGCGAACAATTACCTGCGGCAGCTGCCTGTGGTATTTAAAAGTCAAAACAGCAGTAATGTTGTAATTACAAATAAAGGCAGCAATACTTTATACATCCGCTTAATTACAAAAGGTCAGCCGCTGGCAGGCGACAGTCTGAAAGTGAATAACAACCCTGCCGTGCTGGCTATGAATGTAAGTTATTTAACACAGGATGGCAAGGCCATTGAAGTAAATCAACTGAAACAGGGAACCGATTTTGTGGCAAAGGTTACCATTAAAAACCCTGGTGGCCGCGGCCGCTACAGTGAAATGGCCCTGTCACAAATATTCCCCAGTGGCTGGGAGATACTGAATGCAAGGATGTATGGTGGTGAAGGGGTATTTAAATCATCCCTTTCCACCTACCAGGATATCCGTGACGACCGTGTGTATACTTACTATAACATTAATCCCAATGAAACACTCACGTATTATATCCAGCTCAATGCCTCTTACCTCGGCCATTATTTTATGCCGGGTACATTTACCGAAGCCATGTATGACAATACAGTGAGTGCCGGCGTGAATGGCAGGTGGGTGGATGTGGTGCAGTAGAGGATAGAAACACGGATGAAGCGGATCAAACTGATTTACGCAGAAAATATCTGTATTTATCAGTTTCATCTGTATTATCCGTGTTTCTGTTTTTGTAACTGCCTGTAAAATCCCTCATCAGCATCGTTGTGAACTTGTTCTGTCATTTTTATTCTTTCAGTGAAAGAATAAAAATGATCTCACTTGTACGGCATACCTTTATTCAGCTTTCATCTATCATAAAAATTGAAAAAGTATTTTTCCATCTTTCCAGATTTTTCGTTTCGCAGCACATCCTCCAAAATAAAACTGGCCGTGTTGCTGGGATTGCTTTTGTGGTTTTGGTTTTCACTTCCCAAAAAATTATTCAATGCACCCACCAGTTATGTGATTGAAGATGCGGATGGTAATTTACTAAATGCCACCATTGCTGCCGACGGGCAGTGGCGTTTCCCCTACAACGAAAACGTACCGCAAAAATTCATCGATTGCATTACCAGTTTTGAAGACAAACGTTTTTATAAACATCCCGGCGTAGACCCGGTTTCGATCGGGAGGGCTGTAATAAAAAATATTAAAAACAAGGAAGTGGTGCAGGGCGGCAGCACACTCACCATGCAGGTGGTACGGCTTTGGAAAAAAGATGACAAACGAAGCATCTGGAATAAACTGAAAGAAAGCATTTTAGCTGTAAGGCTTGAAATGTCTTATTCCAAAAAAGAAATTTTAGCCTTGTATGCCAGCAATGCACCTTTTGGCAGCAACGTGGTCGGGCTGGATGCAGCAGCCTGGCGTTATTATGGCCGCAGTCCTGATAAACTAAGCTGGGGCGAAATGGCCACGCTCGCCGTTTTGCCCAATGCACCGGCCCTCGTGCATCCCGGTAAAAACAGGGAAGTGCTGCTGAAAAAAAGGAATGACCTGCTCAACAAATTACTGGCTGCTGGAAAAATTGACCAAAGCAGCTGCGACCTCGCCAAACTGGAACCTTTACCCGGCGCCCCCATTCCCTTGCCACAATTTGCACCACACCTGCTGCAGCGTTTTAAAAAAGACAAAAACAGCAGCAGCACAAAGATCAGCACCACGCTGGACGGTGCATTGCAAAAAAATGTTGCCCGGATCATCCAGCAGCACCAGTCGGTTTTAAAAGGCAATGGCATCAATAATGCCTGTGCCCTGGTGCTGGATGTTGAAACCGGTAACACCCTTGCCTATGTGGGCAATATTTATGAACCGCTGAACAAGGAAATGGAAAGCGATGTGGATGTGATAGCAGCACCCCGCAGCCCGGGCAGTGCCTTAAAACCCATTTTATATGCATCCATGCTGAGCGATGGCCTGATACTGCCCCATTCCATCATCCCTGATATCCCAACACAGATCGGCAGCTATGCTCCGCAAAATTTTGATTTGGGTTATGACGGAGCCGTACCGGCCAGCCGTGCACTGGCAAGAAGTTTGAATGTGCCCGCAGTAAAATTATTGCAGCAATACAAATACCAGCGTTTTTATGAAACATTGCAGCAGTGCGGTATCACCACGCTGAACCGCAGTGCAGATACTTACGGGCTTAGTTTGATATTGGGTGGCTGCGAAGTAACCATGTGGGATCTTGCCGGTGTGTATGCCAGTATGGCCCGTACACTCAATCACCAGTCGAAAAATTATGGCAAGCTGAATAATGAAGATTTTCATGGCCCCAAATTTAAAAAGGAGGAATTAGGAATTAGAAATGATCCATCAACCATAAAACAAATTCACAATTCACAATTCACAATTCCATTAGATGCCACTTCCATCTGGTTCACTTTCCAGGCCATGCAGGAAGTGATGCGCCCGGGTGAAGAAGGATTGTGGCAGCAATTCACTTCCTCGCAAAAAATTGCGTGGAAAACAGGCACCAGTTTTGGTTTCCGCGACGGATGGGCCATTGGCCTTACACCCAAAAATGTAGTAGCGGTTTGGGTGGGCAATACCGATGGTGAGGGCCGCCCCGGGCTGGTGGGTGTGCAAACCGCAGCTCCCATCCTTTTTGATATTTTTCGGCTCCTGCCTGCCGTTAGCTGGTTTGAAAAACCAAAATACAATTTCACCTATGTGCCGGTTTGCAGGCAAAGCGGTTACCGCGCCAATACAGATTGCCCGGATGCTGATACTTTATTCATGCCGCCCAATGCGTTGAAAGCGCCATTGTGTTCCTATCACAAACTGGTTCACCTGGATGCAACGGGTACGTACCGTGTTACGGCCGATTGCGAAAGTCCGGCCAGCATGCAGCATATAAGCTGGTTTGTTTTATCACCTGCCATGGAATATTATTACAAACAAAAAAATGCCGACTATAAAACACTGCCGCCCTATAAACCCGGCTGTGAAGCCTCGGATGCCGGAAAAGCCATTGAGTTAATTTACCCGCAGCCCGATGCAAAAATTTATGTGCCGCTCGAAATAAACGGGCAAAAAGGAAATACTGTTTTTACTGCCGCCCACCGCCGCAGCAGTGCTAAAATATTCTGGAGCATGGATGATAATTTTATCGGCACCACGCAAAACTTTCACCAGCTGGCGCTCAATCCCTCCCCGGGAAAGCATATTATTACACTGGTGGATGAAAATGGTGTAAGCATCAGCCGGCAGTTTGAGATACTGGAAAAAGAAAAATAATTACACCCGTATTATGTAATCAAAAATGCAGTGGCATCCTGATAAAAAATTATCATGGAAGTCCGTTTACTTAAACCGGCAGCACTGCTGCTATTCACCTGCGTTTTCAATTTTATAAATGCGCAGCCTTTACAAAAAACCATCGACACCAAAATTGAAAAAGCCACCGTATTTCTTAATGGTGCCCAAATAAACCGAAGCGGCAAAACCTCTGTAAATCCGGGCAATACAGAACTGATCTTTAAAAATATTTCCCCGTATATCAATAAGCAAAGCATACAGGTGAGTGGCGAAGGGGACTTTACCATCCTTTCTGTACTGCATAAACTGAACTATATTGAAGAACAAACCAAACAGGCTGAACTGCAAAAACTGCAGGAGCAAAAAGAAACTGTGCAGGATAAAATCAATACCGAAAACGACCTGCTGAACATTTATACCAATGAAGAAACATTGCTGTCAAAAAACCAGGCCATCGTTTCTCAAAACAACGGTTTAAAAACAACTGACCTGAAGGAAGCGGCCGATTTTCACCGCCAGCGTTTAACAGAATTAAAACTGAAAGAAGCGGAGATAAAAAAAAGGCTGAAAAAATTGTACGAGGACCTGGCGAAGATGGCGCGACAGGAAAATGAGCTGAGCAAACAGGCCACCACCGCCACCAGCGAAATTGTGGTGACTGTACAAAGCAAATCCGTTACAGAGGGTTTATTCAAGCTAAATTATTTTGTGGATAAAGCAGGCTGGTATCCCACTTATGATATCCGTGTAAAAGATATCAGCAACCCGGTAACACTGGTATACAAGGCCAATGTGTTCCAGTCATCTGGTGAAGACTGGAAAGAGGTGAAGCTGACACTCTCCACTGCCAACCCAAAACAAAACGGGGAAAAACCCGGTTTACCTGTGTGGTACCTGCGCTATTTCACCCCGCAATTCTATGGAGCAAACAGCAGCGGCCCTTATAATCCCAATGTACGGAATGTAAGCGGCAGGGTAACAGACGATAAAGGCACACCGCTCCCCTACGCCACTATCATGGTAAAAGGAACCAAAACGGGCACCACCTCAGACATGAATGGTAATTTCAGCATCAATATCCCCTACAATGCCAGCACCATTTCATTTTCATCGGCAGGTTTTGAAGCTAGGGAATTATTCGTTTCCTCCGGCAATATGAATGTAGCCCTCGCTGCAAGCAATATGTCACTGAGTGAAGTGGTGGTTACTTCGGCTTATGGCGTGCGCAGGTCTGAGCGGGAAGATGGCGGCGAAACTGAATTTAAAAAACAGGAGAAAAGCATTCCGCTGACTGTTTCAGAAAGGGAAAGCACCACCAGTTTTTCATTCGACATAGAAACACCATATACGATCCTGAATGATGGCAAGACCTCCACTGTTGAAATGAAAACCACCGAAGTGCCGGCTTTGTACGAATATTATTGTGTGCCCAAACTTGAAACAGATGTTTTCCTTACTGCTAAGATCACCGACTGGAGCGACCTGAACCTGCTGGAAGGTGAAAGCAGTATTATTTTCGAAGGCACCTACCTGGGCAAGGCGCTCATCAATCCAAAAACTGCCGGCGACACACTGAGTATTTCACTGGGCCGGGATAAAAACATACAGGTTAAACGCAGTTCGGTTAGGGAATACAGCAAAAAACAATTGCTGGGCAGCAATAAAGTGGATTACCGCAGTTTTGAAATCGTAATTCGTAATAACAAAAAACAGCCCGTTAAACTGGTGATTGAAGATCAATACCCCTTAAGCACCATGAAGGAAGTGGAAGTGGACCGTATTGAACACAAAGAAGCGGAGCTGGATGCAGAAACCGGCAAGCTGAAATGGCTGGTACAGTTAGACAGCGGCAAAGAAAAGAAAATCGGTTTCAGCTATTCGGTAAAATATCCAAAGGGCAATACCATTATTTTGGACTAACGGCCTGTTGCATTAAGATTATGTTTCAGGTTTTAAAATTCTCCTTAATTTTAAAACCTAAAACTTTTTGTCATGCCAATAAAAATGACCGATGACCCCGAAAATCAAAATGATTATAATGAACAGGATGATAACAGCGGTGGCGGCGGACGTGGCAATTTTCCCGGCGGTGGTGGCGGCGGTGGCCTGCTGAGCTTTTTACCATTGTTATTAGGTTTGTTCCGCGGCGGCAAAAAAGGACTTGTATTGCTGGCCATTGTAGGCGGACTTGCTTATTTTCTTTTCTTCAGGCAGGGCGGTTGCAGCGGTTTAACAGGCGGCGGTGAAGACAATCCCATCACAAAATTATTTTCACAATCCGGCTACAGTTATAACCCCGATGAATTTAAAAAAGCCAGTGTGTATGAGGGTTTGTCGGACGACAACACCAAGAACCCATTGCCCGAAGCAGTTTCGCTGGCAGCGTTTGCACCACAGCGTTTGAACCAGGGTGAACAGGGCAGCTGCGTGGCATGGAGCAGTGCCTATGCAGCACGTACAGTGCTCGAAGCAGCCAGTACAAGACAAGACCCGAACGCATTAAAATTCAGCCCGGCATTTTTGTATAACTATATCGGACTGGATGGCTGCCAGGGAAGTTATATCCAGCGTGCGATGGAATTCATGAGCAAGAACGGCGCACTGCCCTTTAATGATTTCCCTTATGACCCCACCGACTGCAGCAGGCAGGCCAATTCATCACTCATTCAAAAAGCACAGAACTACAAAATACATGGCTTTACCCGTTTAACAGAAGGCGATGAGCTCAGCGCATTTAATATCCGTGCCATTAAAGAACACCTGGCAAAAGATGCGCCCGTGGTGATTGGCATGATGGTGGGCGGCAGTTTTATGCAGGAGATGATGGGACAAAAAATATGGCATCCCACTTCCATGGACCGTCAGCAGATGGGTTTTGGCGGACATGCCATGTGCGTGATCGGTTATGATGACCGGCTGGAAGGCGGCGCATTTCAGATTATGAACAGCTGGGGCAGCGACTGGGGACAGAATGGTATTGCCTGGGTGCGTTATGGCGACTTCAAGGAATTTGTAAGGGAAGCATATGGCGTGGACCCATTACCCAAACGCGGTGCCGCACTCAATATTCCCTTAGAGTACAATATCGGTTTGGTGAATAACGAGACAAAACAATACATACCCATCAGCAATGCCGGTGGTAATTTATTTAAAACCACCACACCCATTAAAAAAGGCACCCGGTTTAAAATGGAAATAAAGAACAGTACTGAATGCTATATTTATTTGTTCGCATCACAAACAGATAACAGCAGCCAGGTATTGTTTCCTTACAAACCCATTCACTCGCCTTATTGCGGCATTACCGGTTACCGTTTGTTTCCGCGTAAAGAAAGTATGGAAGCCGATGCCGTGGGTGAAAGGGATTATATGGCCATCGTGGTAAGCACCTCAGCGCTGGATTACAATGCGGTGAATGCATCCATTAATAAAAGCACGGCAGCCACATTCCCTGCCAAAGTGAATGAAGCATTGGGAGGCAGCGCTGTAAGAACCGCACAGTTTGGCAGCGCCGGCGCCGGTATCATGAGTGTAAAAGCCAATAACCCCGGGCAGAACGGTTTGGTGGTAACGATGGTGGAAGTGGATAAAAATTAAAGAAGGAAACGCGGATGACACCGATATAACGGATCTTAACAGATCCGTTTTGATCAGTTTCATCCGCATAATCTGTGTTTCTATTTTAAAATATGCAAAATGAATTTTTACAACTGGTACAGCATCCTGTAAAATTCAGGATGTTTTTGTTTTGGAAATTGCCGAGTGCATTTTTCAGCGGCGTACGTGTAAAATATGCGGATGAAGAAAAATGCATCGTAACCATCCGCTTCAAATGGTTTAGCCAGAACCCCTTTAAAAGTACCTATTTCGCCTGTTTAAGCATGGCCGCGGAAATGACCACGGGCGTGCTGGGGCTTGCACATATACAAGGCCGTAAACCTGCCGTAAGTATGCTGGTGGTAAATATCAAAGGCGATTTTATGAAGAAAGCTGTGGGCAAAACAATCTTTACCTGCTGCGACGGCACACTTATCAAGCAAACTATTGAGGATGCCATTACCACGGGCGAAGGAAAAACCATTACTGCAAAAAGCACGGGTGTAAATGAACAGGGAGAAGTGGTGGCGGTATTTGAAGTAACCTGGAGTTTTAAGTCAAAAAGATAAAGGGATGAAAAAAATATACTCTTTATCGTTAGGCACTTTATTGGTATTATTTACTGCAGCACAAGACGCTGCTTTAATAAAACAAGATTTACAAAAACTGAATACCGAAATACTCAAAAGTGTAGCCAAAATTTCGCGGGATGAAATAAAACTAATAAATGAAGAATCTTATATCATTTCCTATACCATAAAAGACTCTTTGCTTGCAGGCATCGAAGCTTTTGGGAGAAAAGAAGGCATACTTAAAAACTCAGTAAACACCCTGCTTCAGCTTGTAAAAGTATTATACAGGGCTTCGACTTGTATAAATAAACAAGGACTAATACTCATTCGCATTAAAAACTGTTCGGGCAGGATTGAAAGCAGGTCAAATGCCAAGCTTTCATACGATAACGATTACAAAACATTTGATGCATGGTTGACAGCATATGGTTTGACTGAAAAAATCACCATTTGTCTTTCGGCCGACCCACCTATCCGACAATCTTTCTCTGAAGCTATTTTCCTAACTTGCACCCTTAAAGCTCAATAGCGTTCATGTGGCACAAGTGAGTGACACAACGATGTTTGAGGATGATTCAAAGGCTGTTTAACAAAGCCATGAACCATCCTCCATGAACCAATAACCAATCATCATGCAAAAAGAAGAACTCCGCAAACAACAGGCACTGGAATACCATGCCAAGGGCAGACCCGGGAAAATTGAAGTGGTGCCTACCAAGGAAGCCAAAACACAAAGAGATCTTTCATTGGCATACTCGCCCGGTGTGGCGGTGCCCTGCCTCGCCATCAAGGATAATCCTGAAGATGTTTATAAATACACCAGCAAGGGAAACCTGGTGGCAGTGATCAGTAATGGTACGGCCGTTTTGGGTTTGGGAGATATTGGTCCCGAAGCCGGCAAACCCGTCATGGAAGGCAAGGGTGTATTGTTTAAGATATTTGCCGACATTGATGTATTCGATATCGAGATCAATGAAAAAGACCCGGAAAAATTTGTGCAGATCGTGCATGCGCTGGAACCCACTTTTGGCGGCATTAACCTGGAAGACATCAAAGCGCCTGAATGTTTTTATATTGAACAGGAGCTGAAGAAGCGCTGCAAGATACCCATCATGCACGATGACCAGCATGGCACGGCCATCATCAGCGCAGCCGCATTGCTGAACGCGGTGGAACTGCAGAAGAAAAAAATCGGTAAGATACAGATCGTGGTGAATGGCGCCGGCGCCGCAGCCGTGAGCTGTATGAAACTATACATCAGTTTAGGTGCCAGCAGGGAAAATATCAAGGTATACGACAGCAAGGGATTGATCCATGCCGGCCGTACCGACCTGGATGAAATCAAGAAAGAATTTATCTCCACCTCAAAAGCCTATACACTGGAAGAGGGATTGAAAGATGCGGATGTATTTATCGGTTTGAGCAAGGGCAATGTGGTAACGCAGGATATGGTGAAATCGATGGCGAAGAACCCCATCATTTTTGCGATGGCCAATCCTGATCCTGAGATCAGCTATGAAGATGCGGTTGCAGCACGCAAGGATGTGATCATGGCCACAGGCCGCAGTGATTATCCCAACCAGGTGAACAATGTGCTGGGCTTCCCTTATATATTCCGTGGTGCGCTGGATGTACGTGCCACCACCATTAATGAAGCGATGAAACTGGCTGCAGTAAAAGCACTGGCAGCCATGACGAAGGAGCCGGTACCCGATATTGTGAACCTGGCTTACAATGAAAAGAATATTTCCTTTGGTGAAAATTATATCATCCCCAAACCGCTGGATCCACGGTTACTTTCCACTGTGGCGCCTGCCGTGGCCAAAGCTGCGATGGAAAGTGGTGTGGCAAAAAATCCCATTACCGACTGGGAGGCTTACGAAGTGGAACTGAACAAACGCCTGGGACTGGATAACCAGCTGAGCCGTGTGATTGGCAATAAGGCCAGGCGTGATCCCAAACGGGTGGTATTTGCGGATGCAGAAAACCTGAAGATTCTGCGTGTGGCGCAAATGGCGCAGGATGAAGGCGTGGCTTATCCCATCCTGCTGGGCGATGTGAACCGCATTCATAAAATTGCGGCAGAAAATGGTATCGACCTGGAAGGCATGCCCATCATCAATCCGAAAAGTGATGATACGGAAGAACAGCGCAAAGAATTTGGGGAACAATTCTTTCAAAAACGCCAGCGCCGCGGCATCAATAAATATGAAGCGCATAAACTAATGAAGGACCGCAACTATTTTGGTTGTATGCTGGTGGAAACAGGTGAGGCAGATTGTTTGATCAGTGGTTTAAGCCGCAATTATCCTGATACCATTAAACCGGCACTGCAGGTGATCGGTACAGAAGAAGGCGTGCAAAAGATCGCAGGCATGTATATCATGTTCACCAAGCGCGGGCCATTATTCCTGGCTGATACCACCATCAACTTCAATCCCACAGCCGAAGAACTGGCCGAGATCACTTTACTGGTGGCCAATGAAGTACGGCATTTCAATATCAAACCGCGTATTGCCATGCTGAGCTATTCCAATTTTGGCAGCAGCAATGGCAGCGAAGCGCAACTGGTGCGCCGGGCCAGGGAAATTGTAAAAGAAAAAGAGCCGCACCTGGTTTGTGATGGCGAAATGCAGGGCATGATGGCTTTTAATAAAGAGATACTGAAAGAGAATTATCCATTTACCGAACTGGTGAACGGGGATACCAACACACTGATCTTCCCCAACCTTGCAGCCGGCAATATCGCTTATAACCTGCTGCAGGAAATTGGCGGCGCAGACTCTATCGGCCCGGTCATTTTAGGATTGAATAAACCGGTGCATGTGCTGCAACTGGGCAGCTCCATCCGTTCTATTTTCAATATGGTGCTGATAGCCGTGGTGGAGGCGCAGATGAAAAGCAATACCAACACCCAGGAAGAGATCAAAAAAAGCAAATGGTGGAAGCGTTTTAAGAAAACAGCCCATGAAATTTAATTTTTGATTTCAGATTTACGACTTTAGATTTGTTCACCGGACACTTTTAAAATCTGCCACCTGAAAACTCCAATTCAAAATTGAATGAATTTTTTTAACCATTTTGGCAAGTACATACTGATGATCAAGGGCATGTTTACCAGGCCCGAAAACCGTGTGATGTACTGGAAAGAACTGATGCACCAGTGCAGCGAGATCGGTATCGGCTCGCTGGGCATTGTATCCATTATCTCTGTATTTATGGGTGCGGTAAGTGCCGTGCAAACGGCTTACCAGCTCGTAAGTCCGGTCATTCCCAAATCAACCATTGCGCAAATTGTTCGTGATACAGTGATACTGGAGTTTGCGCCCACGCTGGTTTGTATTGTACTGGCCGGTGTGGTGGGCAGTAAAATTGCCAGTGAGCTGGGCAATATGCGGGTGAGTGAGCAGATTGATGCACTGGAGATCATGGGCATCAACACCAAATCATACCTCATCGCTCCCAAAATAATGGCCGCATTAATTATGATTCCCTTACTCGTGATCATTTCAATGGGACTGGGTATCTGGGGCGGACGGATTGCGGGTGCGGCATCGGGCATTTTATCTGCCGATACTTATGACCGCGGGCTGCTGGAAAATTTTATGCCCTTTAACGTACGGTTTGCATTATACAAGGCATACACATTTGCATTTATCATCAGCAGCATACCGGCTTATTATGGCTACCATGTAAAGGGCGGCGCACTTGAAATTGGCCGCAGCAGTACAAAAAGCGTGGTGGTAAGCTGTATTATGGTGCTGTTTGCGGATTATGTGCTGGCGGCTATATTCCTGTAAATTGAAAGTGGTGTTTTATTACACTAATTTATACGAATTACACTAATTAAACCCTTCCGTGCCTTATGTCTGAATTATTATTCAAAGAAGAGTCGTATAAAATTATAGGGATTTGCATGAAAATCCACAGTGCACTTGGCCTGGGTTTAAAAGAAATAAATTACAAAGACGCAATGGAAATGGACTTCAATGAAGCGGGTGTAAGCTATGAAAGAGAAAAGCGCTTTGCAGTAAAATATAAAGACAAAATTTTGCGAAACCCTTATGTAGCTGATTTCATTGTTGCCAGTGCGATTATTTTGGAGATAAAATCAGTGCCTGCAATTTTAGAAGCCCACATGGCACAAACATTAAGTTATCTTGCAGTTTCAAAATTAAAACTTGCATTGCTTATAAACTTTGGAGAACGGTCATTAACCTATAAGCGGATAGTTTTGTAATTCGTGTAATTCGTATAAATTAGTGCAATCAAGATGATTGAATTCAAAAACATAAAAAAATCCTTCGAAGATAAAACCGTGTTGCAGGACGTGAGCCATGTGATGGAAACGGGCAAATGCAACCTGATCATCGGCACCAGCGGCAGCGGAAAAACCGTATTGCAGAAATGCCTGGTGGGATTGTTTGAGCCTGACGAGGGTGAAATTTTTTATGACGACCGCGATTTTCTTCACATGGATGATAAGGAGCGGAAGGAACTGCGCCAGCAGATCGGGATGCTTTTCCAGGGCGGCGCATTGTTTGACAGTATGACGGTGGAACAAAACGTAATGTTCCCGCTGGATATGTTCAGTCATAAAAACCATGATGAAAAACTAAAGCGGGTAAATGAAGTACTGGCCAGGGTGAACCTTACCGGTGCCAATAAAAAATACCCGGCCGAGATCAGCGGTGGTATGAAAAAAAGGGTGGGTATCGCCCGTGCCATTGTGCTGAATCCAAAATATTTATTCTGCGACGAACCCAACAGCGGCCTGGACCCGCAAACCAGTATGGTGATCGATAAGCTCATCATGGATATCACCAAAGAGTTTAACATGACCACGGTGATCAACACGCATGACATGAACAGTGTGATGGAAATCGGTGAAAATATTCTCTACATGTACCAGGGACAAAAAGAATGGGCCGGCACCAATAAAGAAATCATCTTTAGCAAAAACGAACGGCTCAACAGCTTCATCTTTGCCAGCGAGTTTTTACAGGATGCCAAGGACATGCGTATGCTGGAAGCAAAAGGCAAGATCAGCGACGACAGGAATATGGATGATTTGCTGAAGTAGCGGAGTCTGGTGAGTTGTGAGTTATTTACGGCTAACAACTGTCAACTATCAACTAACATCTTTCAACTCCTCCCTACCTGTTATACTCACTCAGCCAGTGAAACTGTTTTTCTCCCAGCTGAAAATGACGGCTTGACTTTTTCAATATCACCATAACACTGTCGTTGCGTATTTTACCCGCCAGTATAATCGTACCTGTATCCGGCACCTTGTAATCAAGCGTAAACAATTCCTTCATTTCCATCTGCCAGCTGCTGCGTGAAAACGTAACAGTATGTGTGCTGTCGTTCACTTTATACCTGAAATACCCCCTGCGGTAGCGTTGCCAGAACATGGTGTCGGTGGTATTGATGCTGCCGCTTCTTGCATCATCGATGGCCATATCTTCCCAGCGCAAGGTATCTGTAACCAGTGCGGGGATGGTATCGCCGTTCTTTACAAAAACCGTCACATTATATATCCCCTTATCAAAGGGCGCCGTTGCTTTTGCATTTTTCATATTCCCGCTGTCTGACCAGGTCTTATATAAATCCAGCACCACCACTAAAAAGATAAATACGGTTTTCAATACCAGCCGGGTTACCCGCATCCACCTGGCAGGAAATTTCACAGCATACATATTTCCAGCGGGACTAATGTCATTGGTAAAAAAGCGAAACAGCCGTTTATACTCAAATGCCAGCAACACCAGGCAGGCAATGAATAAATGCTGCGAAAAAAGTTTTACAGGAATATCATAGCTGGTATTCATGACCGCCACATTTGCAAAAACACCGGCAGCCAGTAATGTTCCTGCTGTTGCCGTTCTCCTGAATAACATTAAACAGCCGGCCAGCACTTCCATGGCCCCGGCAAAAAACTGGTACTGGCCCGAATAACCCATATAGATCCAGGAAAGCCGCATCGGCAGCAGGTCGCCCACCGGGGTTGCCATCAGGCTGTTACCCGGGAAGGGCATTTGCATATGAAACAACTTGATAAACCCGTAGGAAAAACAAAACATGACCAGGTAATACCTTAAAATGGTTTTAAACCACCAGGCGATCCGGTTATAATTCTTCCGCCTGCCTTCAGCCAGCGACCAGAGCAAGGCTCCTGCCAGTGAAAGCAGGAGGCAAAGTTTCAGCAAGGTCCATGCATATGAAGTATCTCCGCTGCCATTCACCGGAACCAGTTCCTTATAACTATGAAAAAGATAGCGGTTGGCACCATTCACCAGCCAGTCTTTTAGCTGGAAATAGTATGTGGTTAAAGCATCCAGCCCGGTAACCAGGTCGATTCAGGTCCATGGTTCGGCCAGCAGCAGAAAGTAGATAAATACAAAGCGGAAAACGATACGCTGCCACAAAGGCCAGTATGCATTGCCGGGCCAGTTTACGGGTTGCATGGTTCAACAGTTTTACACAATATATTTAATAATGTGAAAGGGTTACAGCCTTTATTGTATATAACTTGACCGGGCGCAGTCAAAAACCTATACTTAATCAGCATTTTTTGTGGCCCGGACTGATAATAATCGTCAAAATAACCGTGCCGCAATAGCCCGGTTGCCCTATCTTTGCGGCGCATCTGTTTGCCAGAGGTCAATCTAATTCTTCATTTTTAACTCTAAATTGAACCATGTCTGTTCTAGTAAACAAAAACTCTAAAATAATTGTACAGGGTTTTACCGGTACCGAGGGTACATTCCATGCCACGCAAATGATTGAATACGGAACCAATGTTGTTGGAGGTGTTACACCGGGAAAAGGCGGCACAACACACCTGGACAAACCGGTTTTTAATACAGTGGCCGATGCGGTGAAGACTACCGGCGCTGATGTAAGTATCATTTTTGTACCACCGGCTTTTGCGGCCGATGCCGTAATGGAAGCCACTGATGCAGGTATTGGCCTGGTGGTTTGTATCACAGAAGGTATCCCGGTACAGGATATGGTAAAAGTGAAGAACTACCTGCAGGGTAAAAACACCCGCCTGGTTGGACCTAACTGCCCCGGCGTAATCACAGCTGAAGAATGTAAAGTGGGTATCATGCCCGGCTTTATCTTTAAAAAAGGACGTATCGGTATCGTTTCTAAATCAGGTACCTTAACATATGAAGCTGCCGACCAGGTGGCAAAAGCCGGACTGGGAATTTCTACCGCCATTGGTATTGGAGGCGATCCGATCATTGGCACCACCACCAAAGAAGCGGTGGAACTGTTCATGAACGATCCGGAAACAGATGCCATTGTTATGATCGGTGAAATTGGTGGCGGTATGGAAGCTGAAGCAGCCCGTTATATACAAAGTACTGGCAATAAAAAACCGGTAGTTGGTTTTATCGCTGGTCAAACTGCCCCTCCCGGCCGCCGTATGGGTCATGCCGGTGCCATTGTGGGTGGTGCGGATGATACCGCTGCTGCAAAAATGAAGATCATGGCGGAATGCGGTATTCACGTAGTGGCCAGCCCCGCAGATATTGGCAAAACAATGGCCGCAGCAATCAAATAAAATACAAACAGATCAAACTGCTTATAAAAAACGGCCTCTCCTTGCGGAGAGGCTTCGTTTTTCTATTCAACCTGACTAAAAAACTGTATTACCATCTGCCCCTTCTGTCATCATCACGGTCGTCGTCACAATCACGGTCTTTATGTTTATGATGCTTGTCCTTCATGCGGCCATAACCCCAGCCCCTGCCATTACCATTGTTGCCATAACCACCGTTGTTGCCATTCTGGTACAGTGCCCTTTCATCAAAGCTGGCCTGGCCATACTGGTTAATGTACATATTGTGTTCTATACCGGGTTTGAAGTATACGGTTGCACTGTATAACACACGCTGGCGGGGTGTGCCAAAAATATTGCGCCTGTATTCATACACGGTTACGGTGTGGTTACCCACCGGCATTGAAGGAATACTTACCCTGCTGCCATTGCTCTGGTACAGGCGGCCATTATCAACAGATACAGTGAACATTTCGCTGGTGGCAGCGCTGAGCACCAGTGCGCTGTTATTGTAATAACCATACTGGCCATTGTTGTTGGGGCCGCCATTGTTTTTCCATTGCGCAAAGCTGATGGATGAAGTTGCAAAGAGTGCGGCTAAAAGTAGCGTTCGTTTCATAGTTGTAAATTTTGCGTGAACAATATTTGCAGCTTTTAATTTTCCGCTGCTTACCCTGTATATTTCAAACGGCGTGCCGCGTGCCTGATTCTTACTTAAGAAAACGTTAAAGAAAAAAACTGCCTTTGCATATGAAAAAACAAAACCGTGTACATCTGGATATTGCGTTGTACTTTTCGGCCTGCAACCAAAATACAATGGCTTGTATCTTGTAATCAAAAAAATGTTCGCATGCTTTTAAGAAAACTATTGCTGGTGCTGGGCATCAGCATAACTGTAACCGCTATGGCACAAACAAACAACGACTATGCAAAAAACTGGAAGAAGGTGGGGGAACTGGAGAAGAAGGGACTTACCCAATCTGCAAAAAAAGAAGTAACCGCCATTTACAAGCTGGCGCTGAAAGACAACAATGATCCGCAGCAGGTGAAATCCTGCATGTACCTTATCAAATACCGCAACATGGTGGAAGAAGACAGCCGTGAAAACAATATATTTTATGTTGATACGCTGATCGCCGGTGCAAAAGCCCCCGCCAAAAACATATTGCAAAGCATGCAGGCCGAAATGTTCTGGCAATACCTGCAAAACAACCGCTGGAAATTTTACGACCGCACACAACTGAAAGAAGAAAAAAGCAGGGACATCAGCACCTGGAGTATTGACAAACTGCACGCCACCATATCAAAACTCTATAAAGCTTCCCTGCAAAACGAGGGGGTGCTTAAATCCACCAAACTGGAAGGGCTTGATGCGATTATCGTAAAAGGCACCAATACAAGGCAGTTGCGTCCCACACTTTTTGATTTGCTGGCGCACCGGGCGCTGGATTATTTCACCACTGATGAAACAGATATCACCCAACCTGCCTATGCCTTTAAAATCGACAGTGAAAAAGCATTTGCCCCCGCTGCCGAATTTGTAAAAGCGTCTTTTAAAACAAAAGACACCGCTTCGGTGCAATATAAGGCTTTGCTGTTATTACAAGATATCATGAGCTTTCACCTGAACGACAGTAAGCCCGGGCCCCTGGTTGATGCCGACCTGGCACGTTTATCCTTTGTGCATGAACACAGCACCCTGGAAGAAAAAGAAAAACTGTATGAAGCTGCACTGAAAGATATCGAGGATAAGTACAGTAATGATGAAGCCGCTGCCCAGGCCATGTACCTGCGTGCAGCCATCTATTATGAACACGGCCAGCAGTTTGAAAACGGTTCTGGCAGCATGTACCAGTATGAACTGAAACGTGCCAAAGAACTTTGTGAAACCGCGATGAACAAATTTCCAAAGAGTGAAGGCGCTGTGAATGCTCAAAACCTTGCAGCCAGCATTACCCGGCCTTCGCTGGGCATTGAAACAGAAAAAGTCAATACTATCCAAGAAGCTTTCCGTTCGCTGGTAACGTATAAGAATGTACCTAAACTGTACCTGCGCATTGTTAAAACCAGCCGCGGGGAAATAAAAAAAACCGGCCGGCAGGATAATGATAAACGATGGGCCGCTTACCTGGCACTGAAACCGGTTAAAAGCTGGTCGGTTGCACTTCCTGATCCAAAAGACTTTCAGCGTCACAGTGCAGAAATTAAAATCGACGGGCTGGATAATGGTATTTATTATATCATGGCCAGTATCGATGAAAACTTTTCGCTCCAAAAAAATATCATTGCCCTGCAAACAGTGTATGTAAGTAATATCAGTTATGTCAACAATGACAACAATGAATATTATGTGCTGCACCGCGACAGCGGACTGCCGCTTGCGGGCACACAGGTACAGCTATGGGAAAGCAATTACAATTACCAAACCGGGGGCTATACCGAAACAAAGGCTGAAAAGTACAACACCGACGAGCATGGCATGTTTACATTAAAACCCACCAAACAGTACCGGAATTTTATACTGCAGGTGCAGTATAAAAATGATGAGCTGTTCATGGATGAGAACAGCGGGTACAATACTTACGACAGTTACGAAACACCGGAGGGCAAGCCCGTGACATTTTTATTTACCGACCGCAGCATTTACCGCCCCGGGCAAACGGTTTATTTCAAGGGCATCGTTTTAAAAAACGCGAAAGATGCCGGCAAAAGCAGCGTGGTGCCCGGCTTTATCACCAAAGTGATCCTGCGTGATGCCAATTATCAGAAAGTAAAGGATATAAAACTTATCAGCAATGATTACGGCAGTTATAGCGGCAGCTTTAAATTACCTGAAGGCACACTGAATGGTTATTTCAGTATTTACGACAGCACCACCAATGGCAATACACAGTTCAGCGTGGAAGAATACAAACGCCCCAAATTTTTTGTGGAAGTGGAAAAACCGAAGGGCAGTTACCGGGTGAACGACAGCATCCAGGTAACCGGCACGGCAAAAGCGTATGCAGGCAATAACGTGGACGGAGCCAAAGTTAAATACCGCGTTGTGCGAAGAGTACAATACCCCATTTGGTGGGGCTGGGGTTATAGAAGTGGCAAAATTGGCTGGCCAAATGGTCGCGGTGGAGAAATGGAGATCAGCAACGGAGAAATTGTTACGGATGCAAAAGGCGCATTCAGGATCACATTCAGGGCCATACCGGATGAGATGGCGGATAAAAAAGACCAGCCCGGTTTTATTTATGAAGTGAGTGCGGATGTGACCGATATCAACGGCGAAACCAGGAGCGGCAGTACAGATGTGAAAGTGGCCTACCAGGCTTTGCAACTACTAATTGATATGCCGGAAAAAATGCCTGCCGACAGCCTGAAAAAACTGCTGGTGAAGAGCACCAACATCAATGATATTTTTGAGAAAGCAACCGTAAACATCAGTATCCATAAAGTAAAATCTCCCGGCAAAATTTACAGGGAGCGTTACTGGGATATGCCCGACCAGTTTGTAATGAGTAAAGAAGAATACAGTAATTATTTTCCCTATGATATTTACAAGAATGAAGACCAGTTAAGCAGCTGGCCGCTGGGAGATAAGGCGTATGAAAAAACAGACAGTACGAAGGAAAAGGGTGAGTGGGCAGTAGTGAGTGGGCAGTGGTCTCCCGGCTGGTACAAGATCATTGCCACAGCAAAAGACAAATATGGTGAAGATGTAAGAGCAGAACAATACATCCGGCTCACCGGTAACAAAGCGGCTATTGAAGAAGTCATTTCAGTGGATGTGATTAAAGGACAGGCTGAACCAGGTGAACAAATCAAATACAACCTGGGAAGCGGCTTCGACAATATATGGGCCATTCATACCATAAGTAAAATGAACAGCAAGCCACAAACAACTTATCAAACAATTAATAAAGGGCAAACTGTGCCTTCTGTGCAATCTGTGAGCGAACAAGATCGTGGCGGTATGGCAGCCAGTGTTGTTTTTGTAAAACATAACAGGATATACACAGCCGCTGAAAATTTTGAAATTCCCTGGAGCAATAAAGAGCTTAAAATATCCTTTGAAACCTTCCGCGATAAAGTATTACCCGGCAGCAAGGAAAAATATACCGTAAAGATCAGCGGCAGCAAAGGCGAAAAAGTAGCTGCGGAAATGCTGGCTGCCATGTATGATGCATCGCTGGACCAGTACAAACCGCATAGCTGGAATACAATCAATATCTGGCCATCATTATACAATATGATAAAATGGGATGGCAACGGATTTTTAAAGATAAAGGGTGATACCTATGATGAGTCTGAAGAAAAATATCCTGCGTATTACACGAAATCATATGACCACCTGGCATTTTATGAGCCTGGTGGCTATGGGTATTTGTCATTCCAGCATGACTTAAATCCGAATACCAGGTATACGACCGCAGCAGCAATCCGGAGTGTACAATTTGCCGCTCCTGTGAATGTGCCGATTTATGATTCATTGGGCGTACAGGTTGCAGGCTCAAAAGAGCTTTCTGAAAAAGCAAGAAAAAGCGGGGGTTTTGATTTTGCCCTAAATGCCAATAACCCTGCTTACGATCCTTTGGATAAGGATGTTCAGACAGGAAAGCCTGAAGCACCCGTTCAAATCCGTAAAAACTTTAACGAAACCGCTTTCTTCTATCCTGAATTAAGCACAGATGCAAACGGCAGCATCAGTTTCAGCGCCACCTTACCGGAAGCGCTTACCCAGTGGAAGCTGATGACACTGGCACATACCAGGGATCTCGCAAGCGGGTATGCGTTGCAAATGATCACCACGCAAAAACCATTGATGGTACAGCCAAATGCACCGCGTTTTTTACGGGAGGGTGATAAAATAGAGTTCAGTGCCAAATTGGTGAATATGGGCGACAGTGAAATTACCGGCACCGCCCAACTGGAACTGCTGGATGCAGCCACCAACAAACCCATTGACGGATGGTTCAAGAATATGTTCCCCACCCAGTATTTTACCATTGCTGCCGGGCAAAGCACTGCTGTTAAATTCCCGATGGAAGTGCCCTTTAATTTCAACAGTGCCATGACCTACCGTATTGTTGCCAAAACCGCCAGCGCTTCTGATGGTGAAGAAATGGCCTTACCTGTTTTAACCAACCGCATGCTGGTTACAGAATCGATGCCACTCAATATGCGCAATACCACCAGTAAACAATTCAAATTTGAAAAACTCATCAACAGCGGCAATAGTAATACGCTCAGCCACCAGGCAATAACAGTTGAATACAGCAGCAACCCGGCCTGGTATGCGGTACAGTCACTCCCCTACCTGATGGAATATCCTTACGAATGTGCTGAGCAAACCTTTAACCGCTATTATGCCAACACCCTCGCATCTTTCATCAGCAACAGCATGCCAAAGATCAAAGCGGTATTTGAGAAATGGAAAACAACAGACACTGCAGCGCTGTTGTCAAACCTTCAAAAAAATGAAGAACTGAAATCTGCCCTGCTGCAGGAAACCCCCTGGGTGCTGGATGCACAGAGTGAAAGCCAGCAAAAGAAAAACATTGCGCTGTTATTTGATATGGTGAAGATGAGTGCCGAAAAAAATAAGGCCATCAGCAAACTGAAAGAAATGCAAAGTCCCAATGGCGGTTTTGTATGGTTCACCGGCGGACCCGATGACCGCTATATCACGCAATACATCATCACCGGCATCGGGCATTTGCTAAAATTGAAAGCAATCAGCAATGATGACAAGGATATCATGGCCATGGCCGCCAGGGCGCTCCCGTATCTTGATAAAAAAATAAAAGAAGATTACGACTGGCTGGTTAAACACAAAATCAAACTCAGCAGGAACAATCTCAGCAGTATTGCCATCCAGTATTTATATATGCGAAGTTTCTTTCCGGGCACTAAAATTGCTGCTGCTTCACAAACTGCTGCTGCTTACTACACTGGCCAGGCCAAAAAATACTGGTTACAAAACAGCAAGTATGAACAGGCCATGATCGCACTGGCTTTATTCCGCAGCAATGATGCTGTTACACCCAAAGCCATCATCAGGTCTTTGAAAGAAAACGCCCTTGTAAAAGAGGAAATGGGTATGTACTGGAAAGAATGGAATACTGGCGGTTATTACTGGTACCAGGCCCCGATAGAAAGCCAGGCAATGATGGTGGAGGCTTTTAGTGATATTGATAAAAACAATACCACTATTGACGATTTAAAAACCTGGTTGCTGAAACAAAAGCAAACACAGAACTGGAAAACCACCAAAGCCACTGCAGAAGCCTGTTACGCCCTGCTGCTAAATGGCAATAACTGGCTGGCAGAAGAAAAAGAAGTAAGTATACAATTAGGCAATACAATAATTAAAAGCACGGATGATGCCGCAGAAGCAGGTACGGGCTATTTCAAAAAGACAATTGCAGGCGGGGCCGTAAAACCGGCAATGGGAAATATTACAGTTACCACATCGGCTTCTAAAACCAGCAGCACATCCACGAGTTGGGGCAGTGTATACTGGCAATACTTTGAAGACCTGGATAAAATTACAGGTGCAGCAACACCTTTAAAACTGAAAAAGCAATTGTTTGTGGAACGCAACAGCGATAAAGGCCCTGTACTGGAAGCACTGGCAGATGGCGCAGGGTTAAAAGTGGGTGATAAAGTAAAAGTGCGTATTGAACTGAAAGCAGACCGTGACATGGAATATGTGCACATGAAAGATCTTCGTGCCGCATGCATGGAACCAGTGAATGTGCTGAGCGGCTATCAATGGCAGGGCGGACTGGGGTATTACCAGAGCACGAAAGATGCCAGCAATAACTTTTTCTTTAACTGGATTGCCCGTGGCACCTATGTTTTTGAATATGACTTATTCGTTACGCATACAGGAGATTTCAGTAATGGCATCACCACCATTCAATGTATGTATGCCCCGGAATTTACTTCACACAGCGAGGGAATAAGGGTTAGCGTGGAATAATATTTGATTACACCAATTAAAACGAATTACACGAATTGGTATGAAAGCCAATTCGTGTTTTCTTTTAAACAATTCCTTTAATTCGTGTAATTAGATAAATTCGTGTAATAAACCAAAAATATGCCTGAACAATCCACTTACAATATACCCCTCAAATTCCGCCGGATGGAAAACCTGCACATTGTTTTCTGGCTGTTCAAAGATATCAGCTGGTGCATGGTTTGGCGGCCCCTGGGCATCACCATGATCGTGCCCACCCTGGCCATTGCCATCTGGATCGTTTTTAAGAACAGGGCCTTCGTAAGTGAGGTATGCCATAATCTCGCCATTGTATTCTGGATCAGCGCCAACAGCTTCTGGATGATCAGCGAGTTCTTTCACTTTGATGAAACAGTATTGCTGTTTGGATTAACAGGCAAACAAACTGCCATGATACCATTTGTGCTCGGACTGGTATCACTCGCCTATTACTATCTTCTCTGGAGGCCTATGCATAAAGACTCACTTGAAACAATGTGAGCCGCTTATTTTACTTGCACAGAACGGATACTGCTTTCAATCTGTGCTTTGCGGTTTTCAAGATCATCTTCGGTGGTATTGTAGGAAACCATTACAAGTTTATTATCTGCCACAGCCATGAACCGGCGGTTAAATATTTTTCCCGATGGTACTTCAGAAGTAAAAGACACCACGATCAGTTTATGGCCGTTTACAGTGATGACATCATTTTCTGTTAGTTCAAACTTTGACTGTATTTGCTGCACCAGGTCATCCTTATGCTGCATCATACCAGCTTCTGTCACTTTATTGGGCATCAGTTCATTCAGCACAATTGAAAATGTAAAATCGCTGTTGGAAAAATATTTTGTCTTCCCGTCCGGGTTTCTGTGATACTTTGCCTGGATATTTGCACTGCTCATCGTATCCTGGTCTGCCGGGATATTGATGGATAATTTGCCATTTTCAAACAGTACTGTTTTTGTATTGCCCTGTGCCTGGGCTGCATTGATGAACAGGCATGCCAGAAAAAGGGAACAGATTTTTTTCATGGAGATTTTTATTAAAATTACTTAAACCCGGCGACTGCACTTGTACTTTTCAAACAGATATTGCTGATTTTTTAGCAGGCAGTTATCTGATACGAAGAGAATGGATGCTGCTTTCTATTTGCCCTTTGCGTTTTGGAAGATCTGTGATGGTGGTATTAAAGGCAACGGAATAAAGTTTTTTATCCGCTACAAAGAAAATACGCCTGTTAAAGAGCTGGCCGCCGGGCACGGCCGCATTGTAGGCCACCACGATCAGTTTATGGCCGCTCACCGTGATCATTTTATTTTCCGAAAAATTTTGTTTGCCCAACTGCTGCAGCAGCTGCGGTTTTAAGGGCTCCAGCATATCTTCCGTGATTTCTGCAGCAATTTCATCCATCACCATCGAAAAAGAATAATCAGCATTGGCATAATACCGCGATTTTGCATCGGGCTGTTTATTATACTTGATAAGTATCTTATCGGCCGGCATGGTGTCCATCACCGCAGGAATGGCAATAGAACATTTATTGGCTGCAAACTGGATACTGCGGGTTTCCGTTTGTGCAGCAGCACTGAAAGAAGCCGTCACCAGCAAGAGTATTACATGTATTCTTAGCATGAATATTTTCTTTCAAAAATATGCAAAAACCGCCGCCTCATTTGCAATTGAGCCCTAATCCGCCTTTGCCACCCCCCTTCATTTCCGTATATTTGCCGCCTGAAAAATGCCCAATAGCAGTACAAAACCTGAACGGAGCGCCGCCACTGTTGCTCCATCAGGGAACTGCAGCCGGCCAACAACCATATACTTATAACTTAATACTTACAACTTTACTATGTACCGTTCTCATACCTGCGGACAATTAAGATTAACCGATAAAGGCGCCACCGTTACACTGGCGGGCTGGGTGCAGACCGTTCGCAAATTTGGCAGCATCACCTTTGTGGACCTGCGTGACCGTTATGGCATTACCCAATTGCTGTTCAGCGAAAGCCTGAATGCACAGCTGGAAGCCAACCCCCTGGGCCGTGAGTTTGTACTGCAGGCCACCGGCACGGTGAGTGAGCGCAGCAGCAAGAATGCCAATATTGCTACCGGTGATATTGAAATTGCCGTTACTGAATTTAAGATACTGAACAAAAGTGCCGTGCCGCCCTTTACCATACAGGATGATACCGATGGCGGCGACGACCTGCGCATGAAATACCGTTTTTTAGACCTGCGCCGCAATGCCGTAAAGAAAAACCTGGAACTGCGTTATGCCGTGGGCCGCAGCACCCGTAATTATTTGCATGAAAATAATTTCATGGATATTGAAACGCCTTTCCTCATCAAATCAACACCGGAAGGTGCCAGGGATTTTGTGGTGCCATCCAGGATGAACCCGGGACAGTTTTATGCTTTGCCGCAAAGTCCGCAAACATTTAAGCAGCTGTTAATGGTAAGCGGTTACGACCGTTACTACCAGATCGTAAAATGTTTTCGTGACGAGGATCTGCGTGCTGACCGCCAGCCGGAGTTTACACAAATAGATTGTGAAATGTGTTTTGTGGAACAGGAGGATATTTTGAACATGTTTGAAGGTTTGATCAAACGCATTTTTAAAGACGTAAAAGGAATTGATTATACCGAAACCGTACAACGCATGACATGGGAAAACGCCATGTGGACCTACGGTAACGATAAGCCCGATATCAGGTTTGACATGCGGTTGCTGAACCTGAAATTTCCGGCGCACACATTCCCCGGGAGGGAAGATATTTCATCCATGATCGCAGGTGAATTTGCGGTGTTCAATGATGCTGAAACGGTGATCGCCATTGCGGTGCCGGGCTGTGCAGAATACACCCGTAAACAAACCGATGAAATAACCGAATGGGTAAAACGTCCGCAAATAGGTATGAAGGGTTTGGTGTTTATCAAGTGCAATGCCGACGGTACTTACAAAAGCAGCGTGGACAAATTTTACAGCGAGGATAAATTAAAAGCCATTGCGGATGCTGCCGGTGCCAAAGCGGGCGACCTGGTATTGATACTGGCTGGTGCTGAAGAGCGCACCCGCAAAGCCACCAGCGAACTGCGCCTGGAAATGGCCAGCCGCTTAGGCATGCGCAAAGCGGATGAATTTAAATTACTGTGGGTGCTGGACTTCCCGTTGTTTGAATTTGCACTGGAAGACCAGGATGGCGGCGGCGCCGGCCGCTGGGTGGCAAGGCATCATCCGTTTACCAGTCCGAAACCATCGGATGTGGAGATCATGATCAACAACTCCCCCAAAGTGCATGACCTGGATAAATACCTGGAACATCCTTATGCCGGTATCAAGGCAAACGCCTATGATATGGTGCTGAACGGGAATGAAATTGGTGGTGGTTCCATCCGTATCTTCCAAAGGGAATTGCAGGAGAAAATGTTTGCCGCACTGGGTATGGATGCGGAAGAGCAGCAGCATAAATTTGGTTTCTTACTGGGCGCTTTTGAATATGGTGCCCCGCCCCATGGCGGACTTGCTTTTGGGTTCGACAGGCTTTGTTCGATCCTGGGTGGCAGCGAAAGCATCCGTGATTTTATTGCCTTCCCAAAAAACAATGCCGGCCGTGATGTGATGCTGGATGCACCAAGCGCCATTGCGGAGAAGCAGTTTGGAGAATTGCAGATAAAGCTGGATCTGAAGGGTTGATAGAAAAACGGATGACACTGATTAAACTGATTAGCACGGATATTTTCGGAGCTGACACCTTTTAAAAAGATGTCAGCTCTTTTTTTAAATGTATCTTATATATTAAATGCTGCGATCAAACTATAAAAGGCTGTCTTACGTTGGCATAACGCTTTGGACCGCAATACTTATTTGCCAGGCTGCATTATTGACTGATGATTCCGGGATTCACATAGAATTTGGTATTATTCCCAACCTGGCACTTGCTGTTCTTTTTATATTGATACTGGTATTTTTTCTGCTGCCGCTTTTTTATGTGAAATCATACAGCCGGAAATTATTTATAAGTATCCTGGTTACTGGTGCAGTGGCAATCTTTCTTCCGGCTATGAATGCATGGGAAACCATTAGAAGATGGCTTACTCCAAAAGAAAATACTTTTTTGTCTGGCCTGCATCTTTTCCATATCTCGGAATTCAGGTCTGCTATAAATAACATTGAAAATATAGTCCTCCTTGGCCTATTTTTTTGTCAATTGGTGCTATTTATCCTGACTTTTATAGTAAAGAAATCAAGACCCTCAAGAGAAGATGGTAATAAGGATTAACAGCTGTTTTTGCAGATTAAGTTATGCCGGAGCACTTTTATTTTTTATCACACTGATTTTTTTCTTCAATTTTGAGCAGTGAACAATCTTCCCCCGCTCGCCGAACGCCTTCGCCCCAATACACTCGATGATTTGGTGGGCCAGCAGCATCTGACAGGCAAGGGCAGCATTTTGCGCAAGGCGATTGAACAGGGCAAAGTGCCGAGTATGATTTTATGGGGACCGCCGGGCGTGGGCAAAACCACCATTGCCAATATCATTGCAAACACATTAAATGTTCCTTTCTACACGCTCAGCGCCATTTCGAGCGGTGTTAAAGAAGTGCGTGAAGTGATCGATCTCGCCAAAAAACAACAGAACGTTATTCTGTTCATTGATGAGATTCACCGTTTCAACAAAGGCCAGCAGGATGCCTTGCTGGGTGCCGTGGAAAAAGGAATCATCACGCTGATTGGCGCCACCACCGAAAACCCTTCCTTTGAAGTAAACAGCGCCCTGCTGAGCCGCAGCCAGGTGTATATTTTAAAAGCCCTGGATGAGAAAGATTTAATCGCATTGCTGGAGCATGCCATTACAACTGATGAAATACTCAGCAAAAAAAATATACGGTTAAAAGAAACCGAGGCGCTCATCAATATCTCCGGGGGAGATGCGAGAAAATTATTAAACCTGCTCGAACTGGTAACCGACACACTGGGCAATGATGCGCAGATCACCGATACTGCCGTAATGGAAATTGCCCAGCAGCGCATTGCGTTGTATGATAAAAAAGGCGAGCAGCATTATGATATTATTTCCGCCTTTATCAAATCCATCCGCGGCAGCGACCCCAATGCCGCCGTGTATTACCTGGCAAGAATGATTGCCGGTGGAGAAGACGTAAAATTCATTGCCCGCCGCATGCTCATTTTAGCCAGTGAAGATATCGGCAATGCCAATCCCAATGCATTGCTGCTGGCCAATGCCACATTTGAAGCGGTGAATAAAATTGGTTACCCCGAAAGCCAGCTCATTTTATCGCAGTGCGCCATTTATTTGGCCAGCAGCGCCAAAAGCAACAGTGCCACGGTGGCTATTGGTGCAGCAATGGCGGCAGTAAGGGAACATGGGGATCTTTCTGTTCCGCTGCACATACGCAATGCGCCCACCAAACTGATGAAGAAGGAAGGCTATGGCAAGGGTTATGAATATTCACACAACTACGAAAATAATTTTTCGCCACAGGAATATTTACCGGGGGAAATCAGTGGCAGCACATTTTATGAACCGGGCAGCAATGTAAGGGAAGAGGAATTACGCAAACATTTAAAATCGCTCTGGAAAGCAAAATATGGGTATTAATCTTTTTTACAGGATTTCACTGGTGGTTAACAGCATACTTTCTTTTGCATTCCTGGCCGCAGGCATCGTGGCCGTTTTTACCGCACCTGATTTTCCACCAGAAGCCATCTTTTTCTTATCCTTTTTTTTCGTGACCTACACCTGCTTTCTCCTTTTTAACTTTATCTGTTTCCGTTTAATAAAAGCCAATAAAGACAACCAGCCTGCTGCCGCATGGCTGAGAAAATACGGCCGGCCCCTGTTCATCTTTTGCTGTGTGCTTATTGCTGCCATTTTCCTGCTGACTGCCGCGGGGATTGTTTCAACGCTTGATGACAGGCAACAGGTAAACAACAGAAGCCTCACGGCCGTTTCATTGATGATACTGTTTCTTTTTGCATTATCGGGCTTGTCAATGATTTTCAACGGCATAGCTTTTTACAAATCACTCCGGCAAAACAAAACGGTTGTTAACACCGTTATAAATACAATCGGAGACAGCATTATTGCAGAATAATCAATTATCTTAACAGTAAAATATCCATCAATGAAAGTATTACAACAACTCCTGTTTATAACAGCAGCAGCCGTTATAATTACTTCCTGCAAAAAAAACGACGGCACCCCCGTACCCACCGATCCCGCAACAGCAGTTACACTGATGAATGTAAGCTATGGTATTGACGCTGCACAAAAAATGGATATCTACCTGCCCGCAGGCCGTACCAGCACCGCCACCAAATCCATGATCATTATTCATGGCGGCGCCTGGACCATTGGTGATAAATCCGAACTCAACCCTTTTATTGATTCATTGAAAAGACGTATGCCCGATTATGCCATTTTCAATATCAATTACCGGCTGGCCACCGGCAGCGCCAATTTCTTTCCCACACAGGAAAATGATGTAAAAGCTGCCATTGAATTCATCTACAACAAACGCGGCGAATATGTCGTAAGTGATAAGTTCGTACTGAACGGGCAAAGCGCCGGCGGGCATCTTGCATTGTTATACGCTTATAAATACACCAGCCCCGTGAAAATAAAGGCCGTGGTTGATTTTTTTGGCCCTACTGATATGGTCGACCTGTACAATAATCCCGGCAGTGTAAATCCTTCCCTGCTGGCTTTGATTGTTGGCGGCACACCCGTTACAGCGCCTTCGCTGTACCAGCAATCGAGCCCCATCAATTTTGTAACCGCACAATGTAGTCCGACCATCATTTTACAGGGCGGGCAGGACCTGCTTGTAAACCCCACCACGCAATCGCTGGCATTAAAGAACAAACTGGTAACGGCTGGCGCCATCAACCAGTATGTATTTTATCCCACCGGCGGTCATGGCGACTGGAATGGCCCCACTTATGCCGATGCATTCAACAACATACAGGTGTTTTTAGCAGCCAATGTTCAGTAAGTTTGTGTTTTAATACCAACTTCAGTTTTTCATGCTTGTCCCGCTTTGATATGTGCGCCGGCATGCGGGAGCAGCATTGGAAATTTTTTATGGAATATTATGATACCAACAGCATCTCTTAATTCATCATCGTTGCGTCGCAATCCCTTCAACCGAATACAGTATGGCAGCATTACAACCCTTTTGCTGTTATTCAGTTGTTTTATTATTATAGCACAAACTGCAACAGCACAAACCGACAGCATTCCGGTATTTAAAGATGCCATCGCTGCCAACCGCACCAAAACCTACAATAATATTGTAAGGAATATTATCACTAAAAATTTATCGCTGCCCTTAACAGACAGCACCGGAGAAAACTGGCAGGATGCTTTTTATGCGATGGAAGTGCTGCTGTACAAACAACCCTGGACCGAACAAAAAATAAGAACCGCTTTTGATGGGATTGAAAAAAGAAGCGCCGGTTTTCAAAGGGCTTTACTGGAATGCACTTATGCACTGTACCCGCAATCCTTTACCGGCCCGGTGGAAAAACTGTGGCTTAAAACCGGTTATTCAAAAATATTTGCACTCTGTGCCGAATACTTATACCAGGCAGAAAAGATCAGTGCGCAAAATATCCGCACCCGTACGCGGGAATATAATTTTTCACTTGAACAGGACAGTATTTTAAACCCGCTGGTAAAATCAAAATGGAGTATTGATGATAAAGCACGCAAAGCCGCATTGAAAGCGGTTTGTGAAAAAACATTCCTGCCCGGCAACGTGGTACTCATCAGCTTCCAGCGCAGGAACAGGAATTACCCGGGTATGGTGGTGGTAAGGGATACTGCCGGTAACTTCATTAAGGAGGGTTCGGGCAATCCGTTTGCCATTACCCAGCTGGCCCGCAGCGTGAGCAATCTTCCTTTTTATTTAACCAATGGTAATACGCCGCAGGGTATTTTCAGGATGTTTGGTTTTGACATCAGTAAAAGCAAGGCCATTGGTCCCACCACCAATATCCAGTTAACGATGCCCTGCGAAACCAGTCCGCAGTTCTTTTTGAAAGATTCTTTATTAACTGATACCATTTGGAATGAACTTCTTTATAAAAAACTGTTGCCCGAAAGTTTGAAAAACTTCCTGCCGCTTTCGCAAACCTATTATGCCAGTAAAGCAGGCCGTACCGAAATTATTGCACATGGCACCACGGTGGATCCTTCTTATTACAATGGCGCCATTTATTATCCTTACACACCCACGCAGGGCTGTTTGTGCACCAAAGAAATATGGAGTGATGCAGATGGCAAAAGAACCATCAGCGATCAGCAGCAGCTGGTGAATGCAGTGAAAAAAGCCGGCGGCGCCAATGGGTATTGCGTGGTTATTGAAATAGATGACGAGCAAAAACCCGTGAGCATAGAAGATATTTTGCCTTTTATTAAAACCGAAAATAGCCGAACAAAGAAATAATTGCTGAATGGTGCGACCTGCCAGCCGGCAGGCGGGCGCCACTGAGGTTGAATAAAGAAACAATGACCGTCTCCAAAAAAACAAAGTATCAACTTATTAAACCATTTACTGTTAATGATGCATCAACAACCTAAGTCCCCCTTCAGGGGACAGGGGCTACACTGGACACTGAAAAAATTTGAGGCACTTACCCCTGTTGAATTATACCGCATCCTGCAATTGCGTAATGAGGTATTTGTAGTGGAACAAAACTGTCCTTACCAGGATGCCGACAACAAGGACCTGGCCGCACATCATTTTATGGGCTGGGATGGCGATACACTGGTGGCATATACCAGGCTGATACCGCCGGGCATTTCCTATGATGAAGCCAGCATTGGCCGGGTGGTAAGTTCGCCCAAATACCGTGGCACGGGTGCCGGCAGGGCGCTGATGGAACTCAGTATTCAAAATACATTAATAATTTTTAACTGTAATACAATTAAAATTGGTGCACAGTTGTACCTGCATCAATTTTACACATCACTGGGATTTATGCAATGCAGTGATGAATACCTGGAAGATAATATCCCCCATATTGAAATGATATTTACAAAATAGTTACTGCGAAAAGCAATATTTGAAACAATGCTCCGTTAATAGCAGGTGGTACAGGAAATAGTGGGCCGGTTTTAGTGTAAGTACCATACGAATCCAATTACTGTAGAAAACGCTAAATCTGATTCTGATGAAACCAAGTTTACCCAACATTGTTGGTAAAAGTTTACTGCTGCTTATATTCTGCACATTACTGATTTCCAAATCATATTCACAGGCATTTATTTTCGGCAACGAAAAAGTAAAATGGGAAGTAGGTTTAAACTTCGGCCCCAGCTTTTTTCTTGGCGATCTTGGTGGTAATTCCGGTAAAGGTAAAAACACACTGAAAGACCTGAACTTTGAATTTACCAAGATGATGAAAGGCGCCTACATCACCATGTATCCTGTAAAATGGGCCGGGCTGCGTTTGGCCGGAAGCCTTACTTACCTGGAAGGTGATGATGCGGTAATCAATACAAATGGCATTAACGAATTATGGCGTAAACAGCGCAACCTCGATTTCCGCACCAATATCTGGGAAGCGAATGCCTGCGTTGAATTATATCCCACCATGCTCTTCAGTGCCGACCCGGAGAATGAACCAAGGTTAAGGCCTTATGGTTTGATCGGTGCCGGTATATTCCATTTCAACCCGCAGGGTTCTTTAAAAGACAATGCCGGTAACAAAACCTGGTATTACCTGCAGCCGCTGCGCCTCGAAGGCCAGGGCATGGCAGAATACCCCACCAGCCAGCCTTACCAGCTTACACAGTTTAATGTGCCAATGGGTGGCGGTGTTAAATATTATATCAGCGAAAGGGTAAGCGCCGGTGTGGAATTATTATACAGGAAAACATTTACAGATTATATTGATGATGTAAGCCAGAAATATATTGATTACAGGAGTTTTGCAAAATACCTTCCTGCATCTCAGGCTTCACTCGCCACCAGGTTATCAGACAAATCAATTGGCATTATCTACCCGGGTATGACAAGGTATCCCGCAGGCACACAACGCGGTGACCTGAAAGATAAAGACACTTATTTTTCTGTGGTGGCAAAAATTGGTTTCCGTTTAGGACCTATTTATGAAAGCTCATTTGCAAGAAGTGCTGCAAGGCAGACAAGGTGCCCTTCAGTTTATTAAACAGCGTAAAATCCATTACCATGAATAATAACTTTTACATTAACCCCGTAACATTAAAAGCAGCATTTGCACTGGCAACATGCACATTGCTGATACTTCACTATGTGAAATAAAGAGTATGTAGTCCAAAGTGATACAACAGAAGTCACCCCCCACGGATACCAAAGAATATTTTAATATTCATTGATTACCCCTGAAACCACATTTAAAAACTGATTTCGTTGACATCCTTTGAACTAATTTTGTTGTACAAGTTGAATAAAAAAATCCCTGCTGATGCAGGGATTTTTTTATTGATATAAATGTTATAAACCCCGGCAGCGGTTATAAACCCTGCCGGCGGTTATAAACCTGCCGGTAGTTATAATTCCGCTTTCAAAAACTTACCGGTAAAACTTTCCTTCACCTTTACCAGCCCTTCCGGTGTGCCTTCAAACAAAACGGTTCCGCCGCCGTCTCCGCCTTCAGGGCCGATATCAATGATATGATCCGCCACTTTGATCACATCCATATTGTGTTCTATGACCAGTACGGTATTGCCACGGTCAACCAGTTTGTTCAGCACGTCCAGCAAATGCCGTATATCCTGGAAATGCAAACCGGTGGTGGGCTCATCCAAAATATAAAATGTTTTACCCGTGTCTTTTTTTCCCAGTTCGGTGCTCAGCTTAACCCGCTGTGCTTCACCGCCGCTGAGTGTTACTGCACTTTGCCCAAGTGTGATATAACCCAGTCCCACTTCCTGCAGTACTTTTATTTTACGGTAAATAAAAGGTACGGGCTGAAAAAATTCCACCGCCTCATCCACTGTCATGTCCAGCACATCACTGATGCTTTTTCCTTTATAGCGTATTTCGAGTGTTTCCCGGTTGTACCTGCGGCCATTGCATTTTTCGCAGTGCACATACACATCGGGCAAAAAATTCATTTCTATCACCCGCATGCCGCCACCTTCACACACATCGCAGCGCCCGGTTTTTACATTGAAAGAAAAACGCCCGGCATTATAGCCACGGATCTTTGCCTCGGGTACCGCAGCAAACAGCGTGCGGATATCGGTAAAGAAACCGCAGTAAGTGGCGGGGTTGCTGCGTGGGGTGCGGCCGATCGGGCTCTGGTCGATCTCAATTACTTTATCAATATGTTCCATGCCCGTAATTTTTTTATACGGCATGGGATTGGCCTTGCTGTTATAACAGAATTTATTCAGCAGCGGGTACAGGGTTTCATTGATCAGCGTTGATTTACCACTGCCGCTTACGCCCGTTACCAGTACCAGTTTGCCCAATGGAAATTTTACAGAAACATTTTGCAGGTTATTGCCGCTCACGCCTGTCAACTCTATCAACTTTCCGTTTCCTTTTCTCCTCTCCTTCGGCACATCAATATTTTTTTTGCCGCTTAAATATTGGGCGGTCTCACTTTTTGATTTCACCACTTCGGCCGGTGTTCCTGCAGCAACGATCTGGCCGCCATGCTTACCGGCCTTCGGGCCAATATCCACCAGGTAATCGCTGGCCATCATAATATCCTTATCATGTTCCACCACCAGCACACTGTTGCCGATATCACGCAGGTTTTGCAGGGCCGTGATGAGACGGTGATTATCCCGCTGGTGCAAACCGATGCTGGGCTCATCCAGCACATAGGTAATACCCTGCAGCTGGCTGCCTATTTGCGTGGCCAGCCGTATGCGCTGGCTTTCGCCGCCACTGAGTGTTTTGGTGGGACGGTTGAGGGTGAGGTAGGTTAATCCCACATTCAGTAAAAACTGTAACCGCTCCCTGATCTCCTTTAAAATATCTTTCGCAATGGCATTTTGCTTATTGTTCAGCCGCAGCTCAATCCCATCGAACCAGGCAGCAAGATTGTCGAGGTTCAGATCGCCCAGTTCTGAAATATTTCTTTTGTCGATCATAAACCAGAGGCTTTCCCTTCTCAGCCTTGCGCCGTTGCAGGTGCCGCATGTTTTCAGCTCCGTGAATTTTTCCACCCATTCCCGCAACGCATCATTGCTTTGAGGCGATGAGAACCAGCGCTTCAGCATGGGAATGATCCCTTCATAACTCCCGGTATATTCCTGCGGCACGGTTTCATCACTTAAATCCATTTCGAGTGCAGGATTAATCTCCTTATCGCCATACAGCAGCAGGTCGAGGCTGGCCTGCGACAGGTCTTTTAATGATTTATCAAGACTGATCTTGTATTTTTTTGCAAAGGCTTCCACCTGGCGGTACACACTGGCATCACGTTCTTCACCCAGTGGTGCAATGCCGCCTTCCTTCACACTGAGCTTTTTATCAGGCAGCACTTCATCCATATTGATGGTATATACATTCCCCAATCCCTTGCAGGTGGGGCAGGCGCCATAAGGACTGTTGAATGAAAATGCATTGGGAGATGGTTCTTCGTAACTGATGCCCGTATCCTCACACATCAGGTGTTTGCTGAACTGAGTAACCCGGGTCTCACCTTCCACCAGCAGGAACATCAAATCCTTGCCCAGTTGCAGGGTTTTTTGCACACTCTGGCTCAGCCGCAGTTTCATATCATCGTTTACCGGCATGCGGTCCACCACCAGTTCAATATCATGGATCTTGTAACGGTCTACCTGCATCTTCGGCACCAGGTCTTTGATCTCACCATCCACGCGTACTTTTAAATAACCTTTCTTGCGCACTTCTTCAAACAGCTCACGGTAATGGCCTTTACGGCCACGTACCAGCGGCGCCAGCAGGTTGATCTTTTTATTGGCAAAGCGGTTAAAAATGGAAGTCACGATTTCTTCTTCACTGAACTTCACCATTTTTTTACCCGTATTGTAACTGTATGCTTCCCCCACCCTTGCGTAGAGCAGGCGCAGAAAATCGTAGATCTCTGTAACCGTACCCACCGTACTGCGGGGGTTTTTATTGGTGGTTTTTTGTTCGATGGAGATCACAGGAGAAAGCCCGGTAATCTTGTCCACATCAGGCCGCTCCATATCGCCTACAAACTGGCGGGCATAGGCACTGAAGCTTTCCATGTAACGCCTTTGCCCCTCGTTATAAATAGTATCAAATGCCAGCGATGATTTACCGCTGCCGCTCACACCGGTGAATACAACCAGTTTGTTTTTGGGAATGGAAATATCAAGGTTCTTGAGGTTATGTTCCCTTGCGCCTGTTACTTCAATAATATCGTTATGGATTACCGCTCCAGGTAAACTCTTTTTTGCTTTTGCCATAGTACTTACTGCCGGTAAAGATAAAACAAAACAGGTGCGGTTTGGTTGCAGGGTTTCCAACCTTTTGTAAAGTCTGAAAACACTGCCCTAAACTTTCTTAATTTGCACTTCAAATCATTTTATGCTGTTCAATTTATTTGGCAAAAAGGAAGAGGAAGCCCCCAAAAGTATTTTTACAGACCGTTGCTACATGACCACTCCTGCAAAACTGAAAGCCTGTGCAGCATTGGCAAAGGAAAACCCGGGCACTTTATTTATTTGCTGGTTCAACGCAACGCTGGAGCTTTTCAAAAACCATTTTGCACAGCAGGGGCTGGATACATCGTTGTTAATGGATGCAAGACATTTCAATGCCGGAATGCTGCACGATAAAAAAGCCGTTTTTACAGAGCACCACCCCATGCACAGCAAAGAGCTGGAGCTGGTAAAAAACTGGACCCTGCAACCTATCGTTGTTTACAGCGCCATGGATGAACCATTGTTTGTGCATTTCGGGAGTGAAAAAATGCTGGGGCTGATGAAATTGCTGGGCATGAAGGAAGATGAAGTGATTGAACATTCATTGGTAACAAAATCCATCATCAAGGGGCAGGATAAAATCGCTGCAGCCGTGCAACAGGAGCAACCCGCTTCATCGCAAAAAGAATGGCTGGAGAAAAACCTGCCACAATAAAAAATCCCGGGCTGCCTGCCCGGGACAAATATTTTTTTAAGAGACCATTTATCTTTTACCCCAAACTGCCACCCTGGCCTTGCCTTTTACAAAGCCCATGGTGGAATAAAGGAATTCGATCTTTTTGATCCTCCGTTCGCCACCGGGAAAATCGATCACCCTGCTTTCCTGTCCCTGCCTGAAATGATTTTTCAGTTCAACATTCTGTTTGTCGCCGTTTTCAAAATACACATCCATATCAATAATATGCAGGGGGGCACCGGTAACTTTGATCTTGATCTGACGGTATATATCATTTCCGGTTACAAATAATACATCGCGGTCGGTTCCGTATGCGGCAATTTTATCACCGATAAAACGCCAGCCCTGTTGCGGTGCATTGGCTGAATGAAAGCCGGACAAAGTGGTGATCAGCAATAGTAACCCGAGAAATTTTACAAATCGCATAATATAAGTTTTAGGTGAGTAATGCAGGTTTGACCTGTTTGCAGTATCATAGTTTAAAAATAACAAGCTATACGGTTGCTGCAATAACCTTTTGGGGTGATTTTAAGCGATTTTATATATGCGCTTAAATTTTATTTGGCATGTAAGCGGCGGCCGCATTATCTTTGTGCCAGTTCTTTAGTTATCACTTATCAAGAAAGGCTGAGGGTAATGGCCCTGAGACGCCTTGACAACCTCTCCCGCCATAAACGGGAAAAGGTGCCAACTCCATCACGCTGCGGGCGTGACAGATAAGTCAGAGTACAAGCTTCGAAATATCTCCTTAAAATATTCAAGCCCATCTGATTTATCGGATGGGCTTTTTTATTGCAATAAAGCCTGCCGGTATCTTTTTAAAGTGTTACTGCGAACAGATCATTATTAACCACAGGATCATTCCTGAAAACTCAGAAAAATGTCATCGAACAAGCAATTAACAGTAGGATTATTTGGTTTCGGCGTTGTTGGCAAAGGTTTGTACGACGTGCTGCACAGTACACCAACACTCCAGTCATCCATTAAAAAAATCTGCATCAGAAATGCCGGCAAACCCCGCAGTATTGATGCATCCCACTTTACCACAGATGCAGATGTGCTGCTGAACGACCCCGAGATCAATGTGATCGTGGAAGTGATTGATGATGCGGATGCGGCTTTTAAAATTGTAAAAAAAGCCCTGCAAAATGGTAAGGCAGTGGTAAGTGCCAGTAAAAAAATGATTGCCGAACACTTTGAAGAACTGCTGCAGTTACAGGAACAGTACGAAACACCTTTTTTATACGAAGCCTCCTGCTGCGCCAGTATGCCCATCATCCGCAACCTGGAAGAATATTATGACAATGACCTGCTGCAAAGCATACGCGGCATCATCAATGGCAGCACCAATTATATCCTCACCAAAATATTTGATGATAAACTGGAATTCGGCGAAGCGCTGCTGCAGGCACAGCAACTGGGTTTTGCAGAAAGCAATCCCAAACTGGATATCGGGGGTTTTGATGCTGCCAACAAACTGGCCATTATCCTGGCACATTCCTTTGGTGTGGTGGCAAAAACAACTGACTTCGTTTTTAATGGCATTGAAAACATTACACTGAATGATGCTTCCGTAGCGAGGGAAAAAAACTTTTCCATCAAGCTGGTGGCCAATGCGCAAAAACTGCAGAATGGCAAACTGGCTGTATTCCTGCTGCCGCAGTTTGTAGCCCATACCGATGACCTGTACCACGTAAAGAATGAATTCAACGCGGTAACTACCGAAAGCAGTTTTGCTGATAAACATTTCTTTAAAGGCAAAGGCGCCGGTGCCTTCCCCACAGCCTCGGCGGTTTTAAGTGATATCTCGGCCCTGCGCTATGATTATAAATACGAATACAAAAAGATCCATCATCAAACCGATACGGAGCTGACCCAGGATTTTTACCTGAAGGTATTTGTGAGCACCGACGATATCAATAAGCTGGATAAAGATAGTTTTGAATGGATCGAGGAATGGCACAATGAGTTTAAGTTCAGCTGGCTGACGGGAGTTATACATGCAAAAAAACTATTCAGCACGCAGTGGTGGAAACAGGAGGGGGTTTCACTGGTTGCCTATCCTGATGCGGTGATTGAGAATATCGACTACCGTAAAATCAGCCGGCGCAGCCTGGAACTGGCCGGTGTGGTGCTGTAAGCCTGGCAGGGTTTCCAACCTTTGGAAGGCTGGAAACCCTGCCCCACTATACCGTACTGTTATGAAAAGTTGCTTTTTAACATAAATAAATTAGGGCAAAAGGAAAAAGCACTGTATTTTTGTCCATCTGTTTAATAGACTATTTAGGTCACGATTTAATTGCATGCCGAATAAACATTCCATAACCGGGCTGAACATGCAGTATTGCATGTGTAAATTCTTCCGCTGTTGATGCACGGTAAGCATACTCCCTCACACTAAAAATTTTAAAAAATGTCAGCACCGCAACAAAATATTAAACCGGAATTACTCTATCAAGTTAGTAGACTATCGAGTGCTGCATTTATTGAATTGCTCATAAAGGAGTTCCCGGGCCAGGTAACATTTTCTACCAGCTTTAGTTACGAAGACCAGGTGATCACGCATGACATTCTTAATAACCAGCTGCCCGTAAAGGTTTTTACACTGGATACCGGCCGCCTCTTTGCTGAAACCTATTCGGTTTGGAGCAGCACCAACGCTAAATATAATACCGCTATAAAAGCATATTACCCGCAGGCCGAACCGCTGCAGGAATTTATTGAAGCCAATGGTCCCAATGCTTTTTATGAATCGGTTGAAAACAGGAAACAGTGCTGTTTTATAAGAAAAGTGGAGCCGCTGAAAAGAGCCCTGGCAGGCAACGCAGTTTGGATCACTGGTTTAAGGGCCGAACATTCTCCCAACAGGCAGGACCTGCCACAACTGGAATGGGACGAAAGCAATAACATTATTAAATACCACCCGTTGCTGCACTGGACAACAGAAGAAGTGATTCAGCATATCCGCGAGAACAATATCCCTTACAACCCATTACATGATAAAGGTTTTATCAGCATTGGTTGTGCACCCTGTACAAGGGCGGTTAAACCGGGAGAAGATTTTCGTGCAGGCCGCTGGTGGTGGGAAGATGCCAGTAAAAAAGAATGCGGGCTGCATGTACATGCAACCCCAGCCACCTCCTGAAGGTGAACTGTACCCAAAATATTTTAAAAGTTATATTTAAAGAAGATAAAAATCATAATGAGCAACACAGAAAAAAATACAACAACGAATTCAGGCTCCCCGGAATTTATCCCGCAAAAAGAAGGAGGAGACAGGGGGTACAGTTTAAATTATTTAGAGCAGTTAGAAGCAGAGAGCATTCACATCTTCCGTGAAGTGGCTGCACAGTTTGAAAAACCTGCCTTATTGTTCAGCGGTGGTAAAGATTCCATTACGCTGGTACAACTGGCAAAGAAAGCATTTGCCCCGGGTAAGATCCCCTTCCCTTTAGTGCATATTGATACAGGACATAATTTTCCAGAAGCGCTGGAATACCGTGACTGGTTAGCGAATGAAGTGGGCGCCACACTGATTGTTCGTAAAGTGGAAGATACTATCAAATCAAAAAGCCTCACAGAACCCAAAGGAAAATTTGCCAGCCGCAACTGGTTGCAGACCTATACTTTACTGGACACCATTGAAGAATTTGGCTTTGACGCATGTATTGGCGGTGCCCGCCGCGATGAAGAAAAAGCAAGGGCCAAAGAACGTATCTTCTCTGTGCGTGACGAATTTGGACAATGGGACCCCAAACTGCAGCGCCCCGAACTGTGGAATATCTATAACGGTAAAATTCATAAAGGCGAAAACGTACGTGTGTTCCCTATCAGCAACTGGACCGAACTGGATGTATGGAGCTATATCCGTGCAGAGGAAATTCCGCTGCCCACTATTTATTTCTCACACGAAAGGGAAGTGATCGAACACGAAGGGCAACTCATCGCTGTATCTCCATTCATCCGCATTGACGAAACAGATGTAATCGTTAAAAAACAGGTACGCTACAGAACCGTGGGTGATATGACCTGCACCGCTGCTGTTGAAAGCTACGCCATCACACTGGATGAAGTGGTAAACGAGATCAAACAAACACGTATCAGCGAACGCGGTGAAACACGTATTGATGATAAAGTGACCGAAGCTGCGATGGAAGACAGGAAGAAGAGCGGGTATTTTTAAGCGTAATAAGTATTAAGTGATAAGTTGTAAGTCTAACCCAGCAAGCAACTTATTACTTACAACTTAAAACTTACTACCTACAACTTATTACTTACAACTTAAAAACTTATTACTCAAATGGATATTTTAAGATTTATAACAGCAGGAAGCGTGGATGATGGTAAAAGCACATTGATCGGCCGCCTGCTGTACGACAGCAAAAGCATTCTGGCCGACCAGCTGGAAGCCATTGAAAAAAGCACCAAGAACAAAGCCAATGGTGAAATTGATTTGGCTTTGCTTACTGATGGCCTGCGTGCAGAACGGGAACAGGGTATTACCATTGATGTGGCTTACCGCTACTTCACCACCGACAAAAGAAAATTCATCATTGCCGATGCACCCGGTCATGTGCAATATACCCGTAACATGGTTACAGGGGCCAGTAACGTGGACCTGGCCATTGTATTGATCGATGCACGCAACGGCGTGGTGGAACAAACAAAACGCCACAGTATCATTGCTTCCCTGCTGGGCTTGCCGCAGGTGGTGGTGGCCATCAATAAAATTGATCTGGTGGATTACAGTGAAGATGTGTACAACAATATCGTAATTGAATACAATAAGCTGGCTCAAAAGCTGGGCATTAAAAATGTCACATACATTCCGCTGAGTGCATTAAAGGGCGATAATATCGTGGAGAAATCTGCGCAAACACCCTGGTATGATGGCAAACCGCTGTTACAGTTTCTGGAAGAAGTGCAGATCGATAACGCGTTGAACTATGAAGATGCCCGTTTCCAGGTGCAGTTTGTCATCCGCCCGCAAACCGACGACCTGCACGATTACCGTGGCTATGCCGGGAAGATCACCAGCGGTGTTTACAAAAAAGGCGATACAGTAAAAGTATTACCCGCAGGTATCGAAACCACCATTGATAAAATTGAAATTGCCGGTAAAGAAGTAGAAACGGCTTTCGCACCGCAAAGCGTGACCATTTTACTGAAAGATGATATCGACATCAGCCGTGGCGACAGCATCATTAAAGCATCAGACAGTATTACCCCCACCAACGAAGCCGAGGTACTGCTTTGCTGGCTGGATGAAAAACCATTACAGCCCGGCAACAAATACATTTTACAGCATAACACCCGCCGCGTGAAAGCGGTGGTAAAAAACCTTGAATACAAAATTGACGTGAACACTCTTGATCATGTGGAAGATGTACAACAGGTAAAGCTCAACGAAATTGTAAAAGCAGCAGTCAAAACTGCAGCGCCCGTTGTTAAAGACGCCTATGCCGCCAACCGCAGCAACGGCGCCGCCATTTTAATTGATGAAACAAGTAACACCACTGTGGCAGCAGTTTTATTTCAATAAGTATGGAACAGGCATTTTATAAAGAAATCGTCAACTTTAAAAAACAGCAGGGCTGTTCATTACCCGATGCATCCAGGGCCCGCCGCTTTGTGCGCCGGCTTTTTGAAGTGCTGTTTATTTGCAAAAACGAGGCAGACAATAATGAATTTGAAATACACAGCCAGCTGACAAAACTGGAACGGCAGTTACAGTTATTGCTGGAATCGGTTTTACACAGCGAAGCTGCCAGCATTGAACAAACAACCATTTTCTTCAGCAGCATTCCGGCGCTGTATAAAAAACTGCTGCTGGATGCAACCGCACTGTTTGAGGCTGATCCCGCTGCAAAAACCATTGATGAAGTACTGGTGTCGTATCCCGGTTTTTTTGCAGTGGCCGCTCACCGCATTGCACACCAGCTGCACAGCCAGCATATTCCTTTGCTGCCACGCATCATCAGTGAATATGCGCACAGCAAAACCGGCATCGACATACACCCCGGCGCTACCATCGGCGATTCATTTGCCATCGATCATGGCACCGGCATTGTGATTGGCGAAACAACTATTATTGGCAATAAAGTAAAAATATTTCAGGGGGTAACACTGGGTGCGCTGAGCGTGCAAAAAGAAAAAGCCAGCCAGAAACGACACCCTACCATTGAAGACAATGTGGTGATCTATTCCGGTGCCACCATTTTAGGAGGCGAAACCGTGGTGGGACACGACAGCGTGATCGGCGGCAACTCATGGCTCACCCATTCTGTGCAGCCATTCTCCATTGTGTATCACGAAGTGGCTGTAACCGTGCAGGATAAAAAAACATTTACAGAACCTTATAATTTTTCCATCTAAAAACTTTAGACAATGAAAGCACAAAATATTTTAGAAACCATCGGCAACACGCCGCATGTTAAGATCAACCGCCTGTTTGGCAACAGTCATCATGTATGGATCAAACTGGAAAGAAATAATCCCGGTGCCAGCATTAAAGACCGTATTGCCTTATCGATGATTGAAGATGCGGAACAAAAAGGCATACTGAATAAAGACAGCGTGATTATTGAACCCACCAGCGGTAACACCGGTATCGGGCTGGCACTGGTGGCTGCTGTAAAAGGCTATAAAATTATTTTGGTAATGCCCGAAAGCATGAGCATTGAAAGACGCAGGCTGATGAGTTTGTATGGTGCAGAGTTTGTACTCACCCCCCGTGAAAAAGGCATGAAGGGTGCTATTGAAAAAGCAAATGAACTGGCTAAGGAAACACCTAACAGCTGGGTGCCGTTGCAATTCGATAACCCTGCCAACACCGCCATTCACCGTAAAACAACCGCACAGGAAATCGCAAACGATTTCCCCGAAGGACTCGATTATATCATCACCGGTGTGGGTACCGGCGGTCATATCACCGGCGTGGCAGAAGTATTAAAAGAAAAATGGCCAAATCTTAAAGTGTTTGCGGTAGAACCTGAATTATCACCGGTATTAAGCGGTGGTGCACCATCACCACACCCGCTGCAGGGTATTGGCGCCGGTTTTGTTCCGTCGATCCTGAACACAAAAATTTTAGACGGCGTGATACAGGTTGGAAAGGATGAAGCATTTTCTTATGCGCAGCGCAGCGCCAAGGAAGAAGGCATTTTCGTGGGCGTGTCAACCGGTGCATCGCTGGCAGCAGTGGCTAAAAAACTGGCAGAGATTCCCGCAGGCGCAAAAGTACTTACGTTCAATTACGATACCGGCGAAAGGTATTTAAGTATCGAAGGTTTGTATTAATATTTTGTAACAGGCAGTTGTAATTCTATTGAACATCGTTGTGTCACTCACTTGCACGGCAGCAACTTCGTTCAGCACATTAAAACAGTAACCATCTTTTAAAGTTGTGAGTGAACAACATCATCATACAGGCAAAGTAATATTGGCAGGCGCCGGCTGCGGCGATCCTGAACTCATTACGGTGAAAGCCGCAAAATATTTGCAGCAGGCCAATGTAGTGCTTACCGACCGGCTGGTAAGTGAAGCCATTCTCACGGCTTATGTACAGCCCGGCACAGAAATCATCCGTGTGGGCAAGCAGTACAATAAAGACACATCGCTGCAGCAGCAGGAAATAAACCAGCTGCTGGTGAAATATGCAGCTGAACACAAACTGGTGGTGCGTTTAAAAGGCGGTGATGTTTCCTTCTTCAGTAACATACTGGATGAACTGCAAACACTCAAAGACAATCATATTCCCTTTGAGATCATCCCGGGTGTTACGGCTGCATCGGGTGCCGCATCCTACGCAGGCATTCCGTTAACAGCAAGGGGCCATGCCACATCGGTTCGTTTTCTTACATCGTACAAAAAAGATATTGTAACAGACGATTACTGGAAAGAACTGGCCGCCACCACCGACACACTGGTATTTTACATGAGCAGCGAAACACTGGCGCATCTGGTGGAAAACCTGCTTACCCATGGCAGCAGCAGCGATAAACTGCTTGCAGTAATAGAACAGGCCACCACGCCTTTACAGCATATAACGGTCAGCAGCCTGGGTGAGTATGATAAAAACATTAAGGGAAAACAGTTCTCCTCCCCTTCGCTGGTGATCATTGGAAAAGTGGTGGCACTGCACCGGCAGTTTGCATGGCTGCCCAACAGGAATGACCATGCAGGACTCTATTTTAAACCGATTCAATAATATTCACTAAAGCGTTAAAAAGACAGAAATGCTGGCGGACATAAAATTAAAAGTGCTGGATGAGCTGATCAAAAATTCAAACAACGAAGAGTTGATTTGGATGAATGGCTACTTGAACGGCATTGTAAAAAACAAAGTGACTGTTTCAACCACATTACCTGCCGCTGCCAATAGCAGTGCAAAAAAGATCACCATTGTGTATGGTACCGAAACCGGCAACTCCAAAAAGCTGGCCACCAGTTTTGCTGCAAAGGCAAAACAAAACCGGATTTCTGCAAAAGTGATCGGTATGGATCAGTACCGCCTTACTGATCTTACTAAAGAAGAATACCTGCTGGCCGTTATCAGCACCCACGGTGAGGGCGAGCCGCCTGCTGCTGCAAAACCTTTTTACGATCATATTCACAACAATGGCTTCAGGCTGGACAAATTAAAATACAGTGTGCTGGCACTGGGCGATACTTCTTATCCGTTATTCTGCAAAACAGGTGAGGATGTGGATGCACAGCTGAATAAACTTGGCGGCAACCGCATTGCACCCATACAAAAATGCGATGTGGATTATGATGAGGATGCCGACAAATGGTTCAACAGCATCATCAAAAATTTAGAAGCACCTGCTGCAGACACACCCGCTCCTGTAGCAGCTGTTACAGCCGCTCCTGCAAAAAAAGGCAAACAGCAATATGCAGGCAAAGTATTGCATACGGTAAACCTGAACGACCGGGGCTCCAATAAAGAAACTTATCACATTGAAATAGCAGCCGAAGGCATCGAATACCAATGCGGCGATTCTATTGGTATTGTTCCCGAGAACGATTCACAACTGGTGACAGATATTATTGCCAAAGTAAACCTGGATGGCAACAAATCACTCGAATTTAAAAAAGAGAAAGTCGCCATTTATGAATTACTGAAACGCAAGATCAATATCGTTCATCTTACCGAGCGTTTGGTACAGCAATATGCAACGGCCACCGGCCATACCATTCCCGCCGGCCGCTACGATCTACTGGATCTTTTAAACCAATACCCGGTAAAAAATGCGGTGCAATTTGAAGAAATACTGGTTACACTCAACGCCATGTCGCCGCGCCTGTACACCATCGCCTCTTCTCCTGCGGCACACGAAGGTGAAGTACATATTGTAGTGGTGAAAGACCGTTTTGAAGTAAATGGCAAAATAAAACACGGGCTCTGTTCTGATTACCTCAGCAAAATAAAACTGAACGGTACACAGCAGTTTTTTGTACAGCCCAACAAGCGTTTCCGTTTGCCGGCAGAAAATAAAGACATCATCATGGTAGGGCCCGGCACCGGTATTGCTGCCTTCCGCTCCTTCCTTGCAGAACGTGATGCCACCGGCGCCACAGGAAGAAACTGGCTGTTCTTTGGAGAACAGTATTTTACCAGTGACTTTTTATACCAGACAGAAATACAAAACTGGTTTGAAACCGGTGTGCTGAATAAAGTAAGTCTTGCATTCAGCCGCGACCAGCAGGAGAAAATTTATGTACAGCATAAAATGCAGCAGCAGGGTGCCGAACTGTATCAGTGGCTCGAAGGCGGCGCTTCATTCTTTGTATGCGGCAAAAAACACCCCATGAGCACCGATGTGGAAGAAACCTTACTGCAGATCATCCAGCAGCACGGCAATAAAACAGTGGAAGAAGCAAAACAGTATTTGCACAAGATGGAAGAAGAAGGAAGGTATGAGAAGGATGTGTATTGAGGGGTGAAGATAGAAGAGAGAAGTTAGAAGACAGGAGAGAGAAACTGGATTCTCAAAGCTCCATAGGAGCGCCATTTTGGTAACATATAAATCGAAAAAGTGAAGATAGATGTTGAATGGGCGAATTCCCAAAGCTCCATAGGAGCGCCTTTTTGGTAACATGTAAATAAATGTGTTTTACAAGCCCCATAGGGGCGGTATTTTCAGCAAACACCTGTAACGCCTAATAAAGAACTATTGTAAAAGAATGCTCACAGAGTCCTGCGGACAACGCCAATGAAGCTAATTAGTGTATGGCGGCCGGGCTCAACAAAAAAAGAAAATGTCAGAGAAAAATAACTTATCAGCCATTGAAAAAATCAAAACAGCCAGCAAAGGGCTGCGTGGCACCATTAAAGAGAGCCTGCAGGATGAACTCACGGGCGCTATTCGTGAAGATGACCAGGCACTGATCAAATTTCATGGCATGTACCAGCAGGATGACCGTGACCGCCGTGATGAACGTGCGGCCAAAAAACTGGACCGGCTCTATTCGTTCATGATACGCCTGCGCCTGCCCGGCGGCGCCATCAGTGCAGATAAATGGATCGCTGTAAATGAAATTGCCCATGAACATTCCACCGGTGTAATTAAAATTACCACCCGGCAAACCATACAGCTGCATGGTATCATCAAATCGCATATCAAACCCACCATACAGTCGTTTAACAAAGCGCATCTCGATTCGGTGGCCACCTGCGGTGACATCAACCGGAATGTAACCTGTGCCTCACACCCGGCACAATCGCCGTTGCACGCAGAAATATTTTCCTACGCTTCTAAAATAAGTGAGCTGCTGTTTCCCAAAACAAGGGCTTACTATGAAATTTGGATCGATGATGAAAAGATTGCAGAAGCAGATGACATGTCCGCCGTGGTGGAAACGGATCCGCTGTACCAGGACCGCTACCTGCCGCGTAAATTAAAAATTGGCATTGGCATTCCGCCCAATAATGAAGTGGATGTGCTCATTAACGATATCGCGTTAATTGCCATTGAAGAAAACGGGCAGCTGAAAGGATTTAATATTGCAGCAGGTGGTGGTTTATCGGCCACGCATGGCAATGCAGCCACTTATCCAAGACTGGCTACCGTTTTAGGATTTGCGGATACGGAAGAAAAAGTATTGAAAACGGTTTACGAGATTGTAACTGTGCAGCGAGACTTTGGAAACCGCAGTGACCGTAAACTGGCCCGCTTAAAATACACCATTGATCACTTAGGCGTGGAAAAATATAAAGCAGAAGTGGAAAAACGGACCGGCTTTAAACTTGAACCGGCAAAAGCATTTACTTTTACCGAACGGAAAGATTATTTTGGCTGGCATAAAGGACGGAACGGTTTATGGTATTATACCTTGTTTGTGGAGAATGGCCGTGTGCTGGATGATGAAAAAGTAGCCATGAAAACAGCCATTCTGGAAATTGCAAAAACAAACAAATGCAGTTTCCTGTTCACCAGCAGTCAGAACATCATTATTGCAGATGTAAATGATGCAGACAAAAATGCAATTGATGCATTGCTGCAGCACTTTAAACTGGATGCACATACCGAAGCCGCATCAAGCATCCGCAAAAATTCGATTGCCTGTGTGGCATTGCCCACCTGTCCGCTGGCACTGGCTGAAGCACAACGTTATTTGCCCCATCTGCTGGACAAAGTGGAACCGCTGGTTACAAAACACGGGCTGGAGAATGAAGATATCATTTTACGTATGACGGGCTGCCCTAACGGGTGCGGCAGAAGTACTGTGGCAGAAATTGGCCTGATTGGTACCGCACCAGGCAAATACAACCTGCACCTGGGTGGCGATCATGAAGGACAGCGGCTGAATAAAATATACAAGGAAAACGCGGGAGAAGCGGATATTCTTTCCACACTGGATGAACTATTCAGCCGTTTCAGTGCAGAGCGGAACCCGGATGAACGCTTTGGCGATTTTGCCATCAGGAAGCAACTGGTTTAACCAGGATAAGTATGTTTATTGAAAAGAAAAAATACAGGGATATAAATAATTTTTTTGTGGCAGGAATCAGCTACAAAAAGACGGATGCAGCCATTCGCGGCAGGTATGCCATCAATGAAGGGCAGTATGCATTCATGATTGAAAATGCACCTTTATACGGCGTGGAAGAATTATTTGTATTGTCTACCTGCAACCGTACAGAAGTATATGCTTTTGCCCATGATGGAAATGCGCTGCTGCAACTGCTTTGTACAGTAACCAACAGCCGGGAAGCCGACATCAAACCGGCGGTATATATCAAAAACAACCAGGCAGCATTGCAACATTTTTTCGAAGTGGCAGCCGGGCTGGATTCTCAAATACTGGGAGATTATGAAATACTCGGCCAGGTAAAAACGGCCATACAATTTGCGAGGGAAAGAAACAGTGTGGGGCCTTATTTGGAACGCATCATCAGTGCAGGTTTCCGTGCTTCAAAACTCACACGTACCCATACCGCCTTAAGCAATGGCCCGGTATCGGTTTCATTTGCAGCCATCCGGTTCATTAAGGAGAACATGGCGGATATTGCAGCTAAAAAAATCCTGCTGGTGGGTACAGGCAAAATCGGGCGCAGCACCTGTAAAAATATCATCAGTTACCTGGGTACAAAAAATATCACCCTCATTAACCGAACCCCCGGCAAAGCTGCTGTACTGGCTTCAGAACTCGGACTCCGGCATGCAGATCCTGCAGACATGGCGGAAGTGGCAGCTTCAGCGGATATCATTATCCTGGCTACCAGCAGCCACCAACCGGTTTTGCTTAAACATCACCTTACCGGCAGTAAGCCCAAACTGGTGATTGATCTTGCTGTACCCTGCAATGTGGAAGGTGCCGCACAGGAGTTAGCCCATATCCGTTTTGTAAACGTGGATACACTTTCTAAAATAAAAGATGGCACACTTGCGAAAAGAAAGGCCGCGGTTCCAAAAGCCAGGGCCATCATAGCTAAAACCCTGGATGATTTTATTGTATGGCATGACCGGCGAACCAGCTACCTGTTATCGCAGCGGTCTGCACATTATCTTACTGCGGAGGACCGGATGGTGCATCATCCCCGCCAACCAGTTTCTGCTACAAATTGGGCAAATGGATAAAACAATCCGCATCGGCACAAGAGAAAGCCGGCTGGCACTCTGGCAGGCAGAAAAAGTACGAAGCCTGCTTACCAGGTATGGCTATTCATCCGAACTGGTATATATTAAAAGTGACGGCGACAAGGATCTGTTAACCCCCTTGTATGAAATAGGTGTGGAAGGTGTTTTTACCAGGGCACTGGACACTGCACTGATAAACCACCACATTGATATTGCTGTACACTCCATGAAAGATGTGCCCATTCAGCCTGCCGCAGGGATTGTACAGGCTGCGGTGCTGGAACGGGGCTCGCATAAAGACATCCTGGTATACAAGCCCGGTCTTCTAGCCAATACAGCATGGCTGTTATTAAATGAAGATCCTGAAGCATTCAGCAAGCTATTTTCCGCCACCAATTCACTTTTTACAGTTGCCACCAGCAGCCTGAGAAGAAAGGCCCAGTGGCTGAACCGTTTTCCGGCTCACCGGGTTGAAAATTTAAGGGGCAATGTGGATTCCCGCTTAAAAAAATTGTACGGGAGCAACTGGCATGGGGCCATTTTTGCGGCAGCCGGACTGGAAAGAATCAACCTGCTGCCGGAAAACAGTATTGATCTCGGCTGGATGCTGCCTGCCCCGGCCCAGGGTGCCATCATGGTGGTATGCAGGGAAGCAGATACGTTTTGCCTGGAGGCCTGCAGTCATTTCAATGATGCCGGTACAGCTTTATGTGTAAAGCTGGAACGTGATTTTTTAAAAGAATTACTGGGTGGATGCTCCACTCCTGTAAGTGCGCTGGCAAAAATAGAGGGCGACCAGGTTTTTTTCAGCGGCAGTATACTTTCGCCAGACGGGAGCCGGAAAGCGGAAATTGAAAAAAATTCGGCCATCAGCCAGGGTACTGAACTTGGTAAAATTGCTGCGGCAGATTTGCTCAGCAATGGCGGCCTGTCAATCGCAGCCGAGATACGCCATGCATCAAAATAAACCATCCATACTATCTACAAGACCGCTGACGGCTGAACAGCAAACAGCAGTAATTGCTGCAGGCATCAGCATGGATGAACTGCAATTTATCGATACCATACCTGAAAATGACAATACCATCCGGGAAGGCGTGGAAAATATCATCAAACGAAACACCACGGTTGTTTTTACCAGTATGAACGCAGTGGAAGCAGTGGCAGGTTTTATTAAACCTAAAATACCGCAGTGGCGGATTTATACCGTAGGCACAGCCACCAGTTCATTGGTGAAACAGTATTTTGGTGACGCATCCCTAAAAGCTACAGCATCATCTGCTGCAGCCCTGGCAGAAATGATACTGCAGGACGGGGATACAGATGAAGTAACTTTCTTTTGCAGCAACATGCGCAGGAATGAATTGCCCGTTATATTAAAAAATCATGGGGTTACAGTTAATGAATGGGTGGTGTATCAAACCATCGCTTTACCCCATAAGCTGTCAAAGAAGTATGACGGCATTCTTTTTTTCAGTCCGAGTGCGGTAGACAGTTTTTTCAACAGCAACCAGGTTGCGGCAGAAACGGTTTTATTTGCCATTGGCCATACCACCGCAGCAGCGGTCAAAAAATACTGCAGCAATACAATCATCACCAGTCATTTGCCCGGGAAGGATAACCTGCTCAAAAAAGTATTGCTATATTTTAGTGAGGGAACAAACAAACATGGTGAAACCGCACACAGCTGATGTTTGTTTATTTTTGAATACGCTGCCACAGCAGCAGCCATTAAAAAATAGAATATGTTTTTACAAAGAAGAAACAGGATATTAAGACAGTCGGCTGCTATCAGGGCGCTTGTTTCAGAAACACGTTTGTCTGTCAATGACCTGATGGCCCCGGTTTTTATCATTGAAGGAGAAAACATAAAAGATGCCATTGCATCCATGCCCGGCTATTACCGTTACAGTATGGATAATGCAGTAAAGGAAGCAAAGGAATTATGGGATCTTGGCATAAAGGCTGTTTTGTTATTTGCAAAAGCAAAGGAGGAACTGAAAGACAACCGGGGAACCGAGGCGCTCAACCCGGCAGGACTGATGCAGCGCAGCATCAGGGCCATCAAAGATGCTGTGCCCGAAATGGTGGTGATGACAGATGTGGCACTGGATCCTTATTCATCTTTTGGCCATGATGGCATTGTTGAAAACGGGCAGATCGTCAACGATGCCACCGTTGAAGTGCTGGCACAGATGAGTGTGAGCCATGCCGCTGCAGGGGCGGATTTTGTTGCACCCAGTGATATGATGGACGGCCGTGTGGGCGCCATCAGGAAAGCCCTTGAACAACACAATTATACCAATACGGGCATTATGGCATACAGTGCTAAATATGCTTCCGGTTTTTACGGACCGTTCCGTGATGCGCTGGACAGTGCCCCGGGATTTGGCGATAAAAAAACCTACCAGATGGATTTTAGTAATCGTACAGAAGCAGTGAAAGAAGCCCTGATGGATGTGGAAGAAGGTGCCGATATTGTAATGGTAAAACCTGCATTGAGTTATCTCGACATCATCCGTGATGTAAAAAATGCAGTGAATGTTCCGGTAAGCGCTTATAATATCAGCGGCGAATATGCCATGATCAAAGCTGCGGCGGCAAAAGGATGGATCAATGAAGACAAAGCGGTACTTGAAGTGTTGACTTCCATCAAAAGAGCAGGAGCCGATCTGATAGCCACATATTTTGCGAAAGATGCAGCGAGATTGTTATCGTGAATGGGCAATGGTGAATGGTGAATAATGCCTTTGCAAATACATTAGTAATTTGTAAATTTATTTTATCCGTCACCTTAAATCATTCATTATGTTTCTCACATTAAATCACCAAAAGCTGGACATTTATAGTACCTCAAAATTGTTTGTTTTAGAAAGTTATAAGATAACAAAACTGTTGCCGGCAGATGAAAAATTTGGAATGATATCACAAATAAGAAGAGCTGCATTATCAGTCCACCTGAATATAGCTGAAGGCTTTTCCAGAAAATCCGAAGTTGAAAGAAAACGATATTTCGAAATTTCAAGAGGATCTGTAATAGAAATTGATGCAGCAATTGACATCGCTTATGAAATTGGATTTCTTAATGCGCATGACTTAAAAAATTTGGGCGAATCAGTAATTAAATGTTTTAAATTATTAACAGGCCTTATCAATTCTAAAAAGATTCATTGACCATTCCCGATTCACCATTGCCCATTCACAATTCACAAAATGTATAACAAAAGTCAGCAATTATTCGAAAGAGCCCAACAAACGATTCCCGGCGGAGTTAACTCTCCTGTAAGGGCATTTAAAAGCGTGGGCGGCACTCCCCTGTTTATGAAAACTGCCAAGGGTGCTTACATGTACGATGCAGATGGAAACAAATACATTGATTATATCGCTTCATGGGGACCAATGATCCTTGGTCATGCATACGAACCCGTAGTAAAAGCAATACAGCAAAAAGCGCTTGACTCCACTTCTTTTGGTGCACCCACAGAACTGGAAATTGATATGGCCGAACTCATCATCAGCATGGTAGCCAACGTAGATATGATACGCATGGTAAGCAGCGGCACCGAAGCCTGCATGAGTGCCATCCGTTTGGCAAGAGGCTATACAGGCAGAAATAAGTTCATCAAGTTTGAAGGCAATTATCATGGTCATGCCGATTCATTTTTGGTAAAGGCTGGCAGTGGTCTGGCTACATTCAACATACAAACCGTGCCCGGTGTTACGGCAGGTGTTTCAAATGATACTTTAACAGCACCATATAACGACCTGGATGCAGTAAGAAAACTGGTTGCAGATAACAAAGGAGAAATTGCAGCCATCATTGTGGAACCCGTTGCAGGTAATATGGGCTGCATCCTTCCACAGCCCGGCTTTCATGAAGGGTTAAGAAAATTATGCGATGAAGAAGACATTGTTTTCATTTTTGATGAAGTGATGACGGGCTTTCGCCTGGCTCCCGGCGGTGCACAGGAAAAACTAAATATAAAGGCCGACCTGGTTACTTATGGCAAAGTAATTGGCGGCGGCATGCCCGTGGGTGCTTTTGGCGGTAAGAAAGAAATCATGCAACAGATCGCACCTTTGGGCGGGGTTTACCAGGCCGGTACATTAAGTGGCAATCCATTGGCTATGATCGCCGGTTTTACCATGCTCACCGAATTAAAAAACAATCCTTCCATATATAAAGAACTGGAAGAAAAAACGGTTTATTTAAGAGACGGACTGAACAATGTTTTGAAAGCATGGGGACAACCTTATGTCATCAACCAGTTTGGCTCCATGATCAGCATACATTTCAGCGGTCATGCTGTTACTGATTTTGCAACAGCGGCCGCAGCGAATAATGAATTCTTTAAAAAATACTTCCATGCCATGTTAAAGCGTGGTGTTTACTTACCGCCATCTGCTTTTGAAAGCTGGTTTCTTAATAATGCACTTACATACCAGGACCTGGATGACACCATCAGCAAAACAAAAGAAAGTCTGCAGGAATTAAGCTGATTCCCGTCCCGCCAGGAAGAAAACCGGAAATTATTTACTATTAGTCTACTGTTTTAATAGGAAATTAGCTATTTTTGCCCTTCTTGTATTTAAGCACCCGGTTTGTATGATGAAAGGAAAAAAAATTGTTTTTGTATCACTGCTTCCTGTTTTCGCCTATTGCCAGCAGCGGCCTTCCACCGGTGCCTGGTTTTCGGTGCAGCTGCCCTTGCAGCTCAGCAATAAATGGCAGCTGCCCAATGATTTTAACTACCGAACGCTGGGTAATTCCTTCAAAACATTACAGCACCTGCACCGGGCAGGCATCCGGTACAATATCAGTCATAACTGGAGTGTAACAGCCGGTGCGGCATTTTCATTCACAAGAACTTCCTTTTCAAAATCAAATACTGAATTTGGGAAGGAATTCCGCTGGTGGCAGGAACTGAACTATAAAAAACCTGTTACAGAAAAAAGTACCGTGCAGTTCCGCGTAAGAACGGAAGAACGCAGTTTCTCCGCCACACATGCTAAAACCGCTTATCATGCATTCCGCTACAGGCTGAAACCCCAGCTGCAGCAAAAAATCGCCGGTAAATGGGGATTGTTGTTTGCAGATGAGTATATGCAGCAATATGCAAACAATACCTGGTCATTCGATCAAAACCGGCTCATAATAAACGGCACTTATGCACTGGATAAACACAGCCAGCTGCAGGCAGGTTATATGTGGTTACAATGGCCGGCTAATTCTGCACAGCATATTTTAACGCTTACTTTTATAAAGAATATTGTAATCAATGGATAACAGCGGCAATACACTTTACCCGGTTTTTCTGAAACTGGAACAACTGCAATTGCTGCTGGTGGGTGCCGGCAATGTGGCACTGGAAAAACTGGAATCCCTGCTGCGTAATACACCCAATGCATCCATCACCATCGTGGCGCCAGTATTAAAAGACGAATTGAGGGCATATATTAAAAATTATCCCGGCTGCATACTATTTGAAAGGAATTATGAGGCAGGTGACCTGCAGCATAAACAACTGGTGATTTGTGCCACCGATGATAAAGCGCTGCACCAAAAAATAAAAGAACAGGCCAACGCAGCCGGTATATTGGTAAACGTTGCTGACACACCAGACCTTTGCGATTTTTACCTGGGCAGTATTGTTCAAAAGGGAAATTTAAAGATCGCCATCAGCACCAATGGCAAATCACCCACTATTGCCAAAAGAGTAAAAGAGCTACTCAACGAAACTTTGCCGGCTGAAATAGACGACCTGTTACAGAACATGCAGTTGGTCCGCAACAATATCAGCGGCGACTTTGCGGAAAAAGTAAAACAGCTCAATGAGCTCACGAAATCATTAATTAAAAAACAAAATGACGGACAGCAATAATAAAGAAACAGCGGAAGATATCATCCATTCGGATGTGGTGATACCGGCACACCAGGAATTACTTTCATCACGCCGCAAAGTGGTGAATAAATATGTGGTGGCTATAACAATCATTGCACTGGCTGTATTATTTACATATCTTTTTTTATCAGCCGAGCAGTTAACGGCATTGCAGGCAATACTGCACAAAGACCATTACCTGTTTTACTGGATGTTGCTGGCAGGTTTTTTTGCCGAAGTAGTGGCGGGTTCAATGGGGATGGGTTACGGTGTAATATGCACCACCATACTTTTAATATTAAATGTACCGCCACCCATTATAAGTGCCAGTATTCACTCAGCCGAATCATTTACCAGTGCGGCAGGAACCGTGAGCCACTGGCAGCTGGGCAATGTAAATAAAAAACTGGTAAAGGCTTTGGCCATACCCGCAGTTATTGGTGCTGTTGCAGGAGCCATCACACTGACTTATGTTGGGGAGCGGTATGCAAAAATGACCAAGCCATTCATTGCTGCTTATACCATGTATCTCGGGTTCCGCATTTTGCAGAATGCATTTAAAAGAAAAACACAGCATAGCGAAAAGAAAAAAACCAATATAAAAGTGCTCGGATTAATTGGCGGCTTTATCGATTCATTTGGCGGCGGCGGCTGGGGGCCGTTGGTAACAGGCACTTTTATCAAAAACGGTCATACACCCCGCTATGTAATTGGCAGTTCCACCGTGGCAAAATTTATTTTAACGGTGGCCAGTGCCATCACGTTTATATTTACCGTTGGTATTCACCACTGGAATATTGTTGCCGGTCTTTTGATTGGTGGCATTGTTACAGCACCTTTCTCAGCCATGCTCACCGCAAAGCTGCCTACAAAAAAAATGTTTGTGGTGGTGGGCATCGTGGTAATTGTTATGGGCTTTATTACCATTTACAGGGCTTTGTTTTTGTAACCGGCATTAACAATGCTATGTAACAGCGTTGCGTCGCACACTTGTACGGCATATCATTTATCAGCCTCTATAAGAATGCAAAATTGTGTGTATAATAATATGGCACAAATAAAACCATCCTATACCTTAGCAAACCTGGTAAAATATTTTTTAAAGCTTGGAACCACCGGTTTTGGCGGTCCGGTTGCCTTGATCAGCTATATGCACAAAGACCTTGTTGAAACAAAAAAATGGATCAGCGAGGAAGAATATAAACAGGGACTTGCACTGGCTCAGTTAGCTCCGGGCCCGCTGGCTGCGCAGCTGGGTATTTATTTGGGTTTTGTACACTACCGGCTTACTGGCGCCACGCTGGCAGGTATTGCCTTTATACTGCCTTCATTTATTATGGTGGTATTGCTGGGCATGGCCTATAAATTATTTGGCGGATTACCCTGGATGCATGCGGTATTTTATGGTGTGGGTGCCGCAGTAACAGGCATCATCATCATGAGCTCGTATAAACTCACGGTAAAATCTGTGGGCAAATTCAATATACAGTCATTCAAAACAAACTGGCTGCTATGGCTGTTCTTTATCGCCGCAGCCATCATCACTTTTATTACACAGGAAGAAAATATTTTACTCTTTATTGGAGCAGGGCTGTTGTACATGTTTGTAAAAGCGCCTCCCAAATTTTCAAAAACCAATATAGCCAGCGGGTTCATCCTGCTGCAAATGGGCTTCTGGGACTTTCAGTATTCCACCCTGCAAAAGATTGCCATTTTCTTCAGCAAGGCGGGTGCCTTTGTTTTTGGCAGCGGGCTGGCCATTGTACCGTTTTTTTACAGCGGTGTGGTAACACAAAATCACTGGCTTACCGAACAACAGTTTATTGATGCAGTAGCCGTGGCTATGATCACACCCGGGCCCGTTGTTATTACTGTAGGCTTTATTGGCTACCTGGTGGCAGGATTCCCCGGCGCATGCGTGGCAGCAGCAGCCACTTTCTTACCCTGCTATTTATTTACTGTGATCCCTGCGCCTTATTTTCACAAGATTGCAAAGAACAAACCTGTAAAAGCTTTTGTAGATGGCATTACTGCCGCTGTGGTGGGAGCACTCGCGGGCGCGGTAATTGTGATTGTTAAGCGAACACTTTTTCAAGGAAGTGCTGTTGACATTCCCGCTGCAGCTATTGCAATTTGCACAATATTGGCGTTACTTTATGTGAAGAAGATACAGGAACCCTATATCATCCTGGTGGCGGCGGTACTTGGCTTACTCATTAAATCATTTATATGAACAGAAAAGATTTCATTAAAGCAGGTTCGCTGGCCGGTGCAGGCGCACTGCTCAGTACAAACAATGCTTTTTCAAAAAACCTGGCAAATAATGATATCGACAAACTGGTGGATGCAAACGGCAATTATGTAATGCAGCCACTTCCCTACAGCGAAAATTTCCTGGAGCCTTATATGGATGCCGAAACTGTACACCTCCACTATACCTTTCATCATGGCGGTGCTGCAAAAGCAGCCAATAAAGATACAGCCATGATAAAAAAAGCACTCGAAGAAAACAACCTGGAAACCGTTGACTACTGGACAAAAAAGCTTTCCTATCATTTTTCTTCACACGTGCTGCACTCCATATTCTGGACCAACCTTACCAATAAAAAAACAGATCCTTCCGGCGAGCTGCTCAAGCGTATTGAAAAGGATTTTGGCAGTTACGAAAAACTAAAAGCATATTTAGCTGCCACTTCAAAAAATGTGGATGGTAACGGATGGGGCATATTGGGTTATCAGCCATTTGCCGATAAGCTGACGATAATGCAGTGTGAGAACCACGAAAAACTCACCCAGTGGGGCGTTATTCCCTTGCTTGTAATAGATGTGTGGGAACATTCGTATTACCTGAAATACAAAAATAAAAGGGCAGATTTTGTGGATGCGCTCTTCAATATCATTCACTGGGATAATGCAGCCCAACGGCTGGATAATGCACTCAAACTGACCCGGTAATTTTCATTGTCAAAAAAAATTAAAAATTAAAGTCCATTATTTTGGTAGACTAATATTTTACCCCTATTTTTGCTCCGTAATTATTTTATGCTCCTCAAGTACAGTACATATATGGTTCACGACTCCCGAATGCGATGTAAGCACATGCGTATAACTAATTGATTTTTTTTAATTTTTTAGTCTACTGTTTTTATAGACAAATTTCAAAACCATTATCAACTAATGAAAAGGATTCTTATTGCCCTTACTTTCTTACTGCCGCTTTTCGCATTTGCCCAGCTGAACGGTTCGCTGCAGTTAAGCGGGCGTATTGTGGGTGAAAATCACGAAAGCATCCCGGGCGCCACTATTGCCATTAAAGGAACTTCTTCAGCCACCAGTACAGATTCATCCGGAAAGTTCAGTCTTATCATCAATCAAAAATTCCCGTTTACCCTGGTGGTTTCTTCCATCGGCTTTGCCACACAGGAAGTGGAAATAAAAAATGCCAACTCAAAACTGGCCATACAACTGGCCACTCAAAGCGTGCTGGCCAATGAAGTGGTGGTAACCGCCAGCCGTGGCCAGGAAAAAATACAGAAATCACCTGTAAGCATTGAAAAGCTCGACATCCGTGCATTAAAGGAAACACCCGCTGCCAGTTTTTATGATGCACTGGGTAATGTAAAAGGGGTGCAGCTCACCACTTCATCCATCACATTCAAAGTACCCAACACAAGGGGTTTTAATATCCCCAATAACTTCCGCTTTATGCAACTGGTGGATGGTATAGATATGCAGGCCGCCACTTTAGGGGTGCCCCTGGGTAATGCCATCGGTCCCACAGAGCTGGATATACAGAGTATTGAAATTACTCCGGGTGCGGCATCTGCATTGTATGGTTTGAATGCCATCAATGGTTTGGCCAACCTGCAAACAAAAAATCCTTTTACCTCGCAGGGGCTGAGTGTATTTCAGCGTACCGGTGTAAATCATGTGGATGGGAAAGATCATGCAGCTTCGGTGTTAACAGAAACCGCTGTCCGTTTTGCAAAAGCATACAAAGACAAATTTGCCTTTAAAGTAAACTTTGGATTTTTGAAAGGTACCGACTGGATCTCTGACACAAGGCAGGATCAAAATCCGAACAGCAGGAACACAGCCAACCCGGCTTACAGCGCATTAAATGGTGACAACAATATTGCTTTCGACGGCTGGAACAAATATGGCGATGATGCACTCGCCGGCAGTAATACGGTTTCCATTACAGGACTAAATATTGATGGCGTGGCCAACCGTACATTAACCGTTGCCCGAACCGGTTACTGGGAAAAAGATTTAGTGGATCCCAACGTAAGCAATTTAAAATTTGATGCATCGCTGCACTATAAGTTCAACCGGAAAACAGTTTTATCTGCCGCATACCGCATTGGCACCATGGATGGTGTGTTCCAGCGGGGCAATAAAATAAAACTCGATAACGTGGTGGTGCAGAATTTCAGCCTGCAGTTAAAAGGCAGCAACTATACTGTGCTGGCTTATACGTCTCATGAAAACACCGGTGATTCTTACAATGTAAAACCGCTGGCCGATAACCTGGATTTGTATTCTGGCGGCAGTGGCAGTGCATGGGGCACCAAATACAAAAATGCATTGAATGCGTATGCCACCGCAAATGGCGGCACATTAACCTCCGCCAATCTTGCTGCGGCAACCGCTTATGCAAAACAGCAGGCCGACGCAGGCCGAGTAATACCTGGCACCGAACGTTTCAACATTGTAAAAGATTCCATCATAAAAATAAACAACTGGGATATTAAATCCAGCACCATCCCCAATGCACCGGTCACAGGTGGTGCCGCACTTATTCAAAAAAGCAATGTATACCATGTGGAAGGTCAGCTGGACCTGAGCAAACAGGTAAAATATTTTAATCTCCTGCTGGGTGCCGATGCAAGGGTGTATGAATTAATTCCCGATGGCAACAACTTTGTCGATTTCAGCCGCAGCATTGAAGAACGCAACACGCCGTTACCTGGTGGCAGCTTTGGCAAAAACACTTATTACAAAAAAGCGGGCGGCTTTGCACAGGTGGTAAAACTCTTCTTCCAGGATAAATTAAAACTCACCGGCTCTTTACGCGGCGATTACAACCCGGATTTTGATTTTAAGTTAACACCGCGTATTGCAGCCGTTTACACTGCCAGTCAAAAACATAATTTCCGTGCCACTTTTCAAAAAGGATACCGCTACCCAGCTTTATTCGAAGCGCTGAGTTATGTAAACAACGGCAGGGTGAAACGGGTAGGCATTTTGCCCATCATCAACGAGGGATTAGGATTCCGTGACAACAGCTATACACAAACCTCTGTTGCCGCATTCAACGCGGTGGTAAAAGCCGCAGGTAATACTGATGCTGCAGCGCTTGCCAACCGTAACTTACTGGTGCCCGCGAATTTACCCGATGGAAGGCCTGAAGGTATTAACTCTTTTGAAGTGGGATATAAAAGCTCTTTATTCGACAGTAAACTGTTTATCGATCTCGATGTGTATGCCAATGTATATGATGGCTTCCTGGGCCAGGTACAGGTATATACTCCCATTGGAGAAACCATTGGCAGTGATGCCTCCGTAATTGCCATGTTGGACCGTAACCGCGATGCCAGCACTGCCAGCGGCGGAAATGCAGCCAGCAAAGGACAAGACCGCTACCGCGTATATACCAATGCCGTAAACAAATACACCACATACGGCTCTTCATTGGGAGTAACCTACCGTTTTTATAAAACATTTACTGTTTCAGGCAATATCAATTACAACAATATTAAAGGTAACAGCACCCCCGATCTTTTTGTAACAGGTTTTAACACGCCCAAATGGGTAACCAATATTTCAATCGGCAACAGGGCCATCACCAACAATATCGGTTTTAACCTGGTGTGGAAATGGCAGGATGCATTCCTGTGGGAGAGTCCACTGGTGACCGGAAAGGTAAATGCCATCAACAATATTGATGCGCAGGTAACTTTCAGGCTGCCGAAATATTATTCCACCATTAAACTGGGAGGCACCAATATTTTGAACAACCGTTATATCCAGTATGCCGGCGGACCCAATATTGGCGCACTGTATTATGCCGCCATCACAATCGATGGCCTGCTGAACAAATAATATTTAAGAACTGAACTAAAACGACGTTTAAGCAAACAATCAATCGTTAAACAGAAAGCGCCCTTATTCTTAAGGGGGCTTATTTCACAGCCCCGTGGCCGAGTGGACAGGTCAGGTTCTGCAAAAACTTTTACGCTGGTTCGAATCCAGCCGGGGCGTCAGAACAAGGAGAAAGAAAAGTGGCGTGGTTACGCAATATTGCTCTGGCCATTGGGGCTAGGTGATCTCATAAGTCACCGAGGGTGGTTCGACTCCATTCAGGGCGTCAAAAAAATAAAGTCTATTATTTTTATAGACTAACAGAATTCATGTATATTTGTTGCTTCTTAAAAGTCAGAAAATGCAAAAAACTATTGAATGCCCCGTTGATTTTGTAACAGTAAATGAAACGCAGGTGAGAACAACTGCATTCCTCGTTCTTTTAACCGCCATTGGCTGGTTCATCTCCGGCAATTTACTGGTAATAGCTTTCCTGGTACCTGATTTTTTTATGAGGGCTTTTAATTTTGGCAAATACAGTCCCCTGAACCTGGCCAGCAGGTTTTTTGTGCATCAGTTATCGCTGCCTGTTAAACCCATTGATCAGGCTCCTAAAAGATTTGCCGCTAAAATTGGATTGATTTTTACAGCAGCCATCACAATTTTACAATTACTCCAATACAAAACAGCAGCCGGGGCTGCTGCAAGTGTTTTAATATTTTTTGCTTTACTGGAATCCGCATTTGGCTTTTGTGCCGGATGCCATGCGTATACTTTTTACAGGAAACTGTTTGTACGCAAATAGCATCAGTTCAGCTCCACATGCTGTTCGGGTTCTTTTACTTTATAGCCTTTGGCACCAAAGTAAATAATGACAAGAAAGCAAACCAGTGGCACCACGTACCCAACCTGTATATTATCATTGTACAGGTCGATGATACGGCCCATAATAAACGGGAATACCGCGCCGCCTACGATGGACATTACCAGCAATGAAGCGCCGATCTTGGTTTCGTGCCCGAGGTTAACAAGCCCAAGTGCGAATATGGTGGGGAACATGATGGACATGAAGAAAGCTGTTGCGCCCAGCGCATAAATAACGATTGATCCATCACCCAAAATTGCCACACTGCATAATACAGAAGCTATTACTGTATAAACCAGCAAAAGTTTGCTGGAGGAAAAGTATTTGGTCAAAATTGTTCCGATAAACCTCCCGGCCAGGAACAGAACGCCGTATATATAGCCCAGTCTATCCCCAGCAGCTTTTTCTTCCATTCCGCCATATTTCATTGCCATGCGTACAAAAAAACTGGTAATACAAACCTGCGCCCCAACATAGGCAAATTGCGCTATTACGGCCCATCTTAAGTGCTTATGACGAAGTGTTTTAAAAAAAGCAGTCAGTTTCGCACCTTTTGAGTCATCTTTAACTTCCGGCAGGTGAAATAACAGAAACAAACCGGCCACCAGTAAAAAGCCACAAGCTATGACAATATAAGGGATCTTCACTGCAGATGATTCCATATTGAGGTACGCAATTTTTTCTGCCACTGGCATATTTTCCAGTTGTTCTTTTGTATAGTTGATGCCTGAAAAAATAAACTTTGATCCAACCAATGGGCCAATTACAACAGCAAGCCCGTTTACAGTTGCTCCAAGGTTTAAACGGGTACTTGCACCTTTCTCATCTCAAAGTATTGCCGCATAAGGATTTGCTGCTGTTTCAAGAATACATATTCCGCATCCTATTATAAACAACGCAAGCAAAAACAATTCGTAGGCCCGGGTATTTGCTGCAGGAACAAACAGAAAGGCCCCAAGTCCTGCCAACAATAACCCAGTAATAATGCCGTTTTTATATCCCCACCTTTTTAATACCATCCCTGCTGGTATTGCCATTAAAAAATACGCCAGGTAAATCGCCACATCAATCAAAGTTGACTGGGCGTTTGTAAGCTCACAGGCCTTTTTCAAATGCGGAATTAAGATACCATCCAGGTTGTGCACCATTCCCCACAGGAAAAATAAAAATGCTACAAGAATGAAGGGAACAAGGTATTTGTTTTTGCTGCCGCCTGCTGTTGCTGTTCCGGGCTGGTTAGATGGTATCATGCGTTGAAAATTGTTTTAGAGTTTGTAAAAAGCCGCTGCGTTTTGTGAATATACTTTTTGCTGTGCAGTATCGTTAAGTAAAACATCAAGCAGTTGCCTGTATTTATTCCAGGTATCAGTATAACTGCCCGCGAGTAATGATACAGGCCAGTCGCCGCCGCAAAAGCAGCGGTCAGTTCCAAAATGTTCCAGCGCAAATTCCACATAAGGCTGTATATCGGCGGCCGACCAGTTTTGATCCTTCTTCACCACAGTACCCAGCCCGGATATTTTTGCATGGAAATTTTTATTGGCAGCAGCTGCCTTTATCAGATCACCCCACTCGCCAAAACGCTGTGCAGTGGAAATGGGAGGAGCATTCAAATGATCGAATACCATTTTCAGTTCCGGCACTTTCTCCGCAACAGTTAATACTGTGCGGATATGTTCGGGCAAAACACCCACTACATCATACGTAAGGTTGTACTTTACTAAAATTTTCAGGCTTTCGATCACGGTTTCCTGCAATAACCAGCGGGGATCAGCCTCATCATGTATCAAATGCCGGACACCTTTGTAAAACTTATTTTTTAAATACACATCATTGAGCAGCTGTTCTGTTTTTGCAGGATCCATCAACGGGAGCCAGCCAACTACGCCTTTAATCCAATCCGTTTGCTCCGCCACTTCCAGCATCCAGTCGGTATCATCTGTATTGATGCTGGCCTGCACCAATACGCCCGCAGTGATGCCGGCATTTTTTCTTTCTGCATCAATCTCTTCAATATGATAGGTGCGGTTAAGAATGGAAGTGTCATTCTTCAGCCAGCCGTACTCGGCCCGGCTGAAGTTCCACACATGTACATGCGTATCGGTAATGGGATGGTTCATTGCAATCGTAATTCAGTTTTAAAAAATATCAGTCGTAAAAACAACGTGTCAGGTTGTGCTTGTCGAAACCGGTTTAATATTCAGCCTTCGACAAGCTCAGGCTGACAGCGTTCTCCTGCGACTTTACCAAAGATGATGCACCGTTTTCCTGATATATTTTTCATACACCGCATTCACTGCTTCCAGTTGTGCTGTTGTTAACACAGGCAGATCCAGCGCAGTTAAGTTGGCACCCACCTGTTGCGCCGTGGATGCACCGGGAATGATACAGCTCACCGCATGGAACTGCAATATCCATCTCAATGCGAAAGGCGCCAGGTTTTGCTGACCGGGAAAAATTTGTTTCAGTGCCTCCACTGCAGTAAGGCCGGTTTCGTAGTCAATGCCGGAAAATGTTTCACCCTTGTCAAATGCTTCACCATTGCGGTTGAAATTGCGGTGATCGCCGGCCGTAAAACTGGTTTGTTTGCTGTAAGTGCCGGTGAGCAAACCACTGGCCAGCGGCACACGAACAATTACACCAATATCTTTTTTCATGGCCTGTTCAAAAAACAACTGTGACGGACGCTGGCGGAACATATTGAAAATGATCTGTACTGTAGTGACGTTATCATATTCAATAGCCTTCAGCGCTTCTTCCACTTTTTCCACGCTCACACCTAAGTGCTGAATTTTCCCCTCCTGTTTCAGGGTATCAAACAAAGCAAAAATTTCGGGACGGTAATACACCTGCGTGGGCGGGCAATGCAGCTGGATCAGGTCGATTGTTTCCAGTTGCAGTCTTTTTAAACTGTCTTCCACATATTTTCGCAGCACTGCAGGCTGGTAACCTTCATTTACATGCGGCTGAATTTGACGGCCACATTTGGTGGCAACAAATATTTTCTCACTGCGGGTTTTTAAAACCCTGCCCACGGCTTTTTCGCTTTCGCCATCACTGTACACATCGGCGGTATCAATAAAGTTGATGCCGGCATCAATGGCTTTGTTTAAAATGGCTCCGGCATTTTCATTATTAAAATGACTGCCCCATTTTCCGCCCACCTGCCAGGTGCCCAGGCTGATGGCGGATATGTTCATGCCTGTTTTTCCAAGTCTCCTGTATTGCATTGTATTATTTCAGATTTTAAACATTAGCCGTTCAGTACGCTTCAGCATCCCGACGTAATTACATTTCGACAATCGCCTTTATCACGCCCGTTTCCGGTTTCAGCCAGCTTTCAAAATTATCTTTTACTTCGCTAAACTGTACCCGGTGGGTGATATAGGTTTCCGGCTTTACCAGTCCTTTTTTCATGCTTGCAATTACGTGTTCAAAATCATCCCTGGTGGCATTGCGGCTGCTCATTAATGTGGCTTCACGCTTATGAAATTCGGGGTGACTGAAACTGATCTCTCCTTTTTGCAAACCCACCAGCACATACCTTGCACCATGCGCCATGTATTGAAAGGCATTGATGATGGCCTTTTGATTACCGGTTGCATCAATCACCACCGTGGGCATATCGCCATTGGTAATTTCTTTTAGCCGTTCCAGTGCATCTTCCTGCAATGGATTGATGCCGGCGTATACATTCAAATGGTCTTTACAAAACTGGAGGCGCTTATCATTCACATCCATCACAATCACTTTGCCGCCTGCAATGCGTGCAAATTCAGCAATGCCCAAACCAATGGGACCGGCACCCACCACCAGTACAAATTCATCCGGCCTTACTCCTGCCCTTCTCACACCATGCGCACCAATGGCCAGTGGTTCCACCAATGCCAGTTCATCAAAACCCAGTCCCTCGCCATGCAATAATGAATAAAAAGGCACCTGCAAATATTCTGCAAAGCCTCCATCCACATGTACCCCGCAAACATTAATGGCAGCGCAGCAGTTGGGCAAACCATTACGGCAGGCCACACAGGTGCCACAACGGAAGTATGGAATAAAACTTACAATTTCTCCTTTTGCAAAACCGGGCGCACCATCAAAATCCACCAGTTCACCGCTCAGTTCATGACCTAATATTCTTGGGTAAGAAAAAAATGGCTGCGTGCCTTCAAAAGCATGCAGGTCGGTGCCGCAAATACCAATGCGTTTTATTTTGATGATGGCATGACCGGGCTGCAGCACTGGCAAGGGTTTCTTCCCGTACTCAAACAGGCCGGGCTGCACACAGGTTAAAACATTCATTATGGACTGATTTTGTATACTGCAAAATTAGCTGAAGAAAGCAAGCACTGCAGTATCATTTTAAAGCAGTTAAGGTAGAAATAAAATATACTGAACCATCATGCGCTGCCCTGTAAAAGGTAAGCCTCCCTTGACAGGGAGGCTGTTACCAAAACTAACTGCATATATGAAAAATGCTGAGACATCACCCTCAGCGGAAAACACGTGTTTACTGCGGCGCGAGTAAATAAAAGCCATATGGTTCCAGTACCAGGTACTCACTGTCGTAACCCACATTGAAATATTTTTTACTCCAGTGATCGAACAGTGTGGCGGAAACCGGGCCATGCTGTTTAAAGGCAAACCAGGTAAGCCAGGCCGGCTTGTTGCTGAAGTTGAAAACACAATAAAGTTTGGTACCATTATGTGTTCGTAAATATCCCGATACATGAATATTATGCGGCGGCAGCCAGGTAAGGTTTTTGAAGTCGCTCACCACTTCCAGTTTTTTGCGGATAGCGATGAGTTCCTTTGTGCCCGAAAACACCCTTTCTTCCACGGTGCCCGCCTCATGAACCCGTTCATTCTTTTTCCAATCGATCACGGGACGGTGCATCCAGCGGTTATCATAACTTTTACCGGCATCATCCAGGTAAGAGTAGTCATTGGTATAACCCAGTTCATCGCCATAAAATAACATAGGCAGTCCCCCGATAAAAAAGCTATGGGCCTGCATCATCAGTATCTTATTAATGGATTCGGTGATGGCGGGCTGATCATTTTTTTCAATGGCCATTTCGAGTCCGCACAATGAAGCCAGCGAACCGCTGATACGGGCATCGCCTGTTTTTTCATTCACGGCAAACAAAGCACCTTTGGCCGGCGAGGCAAGATAGCTGCCCGAATAATATTCTTTTAAAAAGCGCCGGTGCTCAAATGCGTCGTAACCGGCATATTGTATCATATAATCATCATACCCCAGGCCGATATCATCGTGGCAGCGGGTATAGGTAATCCATGATGTGCCATAGGGCTTTTGCAGCAATTCGTGCTGTGCGGCCAGCATCACCCTGGTATCGGCCGTGGCCAGTGCATCCCATTGCAAAGCCATATGCGTGGCATTGTATGCAAAATCACATTCCCTGGCCGTGTACAAACCCGATCCAAAATATTTCATGATCTCTTTCGGTGCCACAATCGCTTCGCCCAATAATGCCATACCCGGAGCAGCCACCTGAACACATTGTTTTATCAAACGCAAAATGGCATGTGCCTTCGGTAAATTCTGGCAGGTGGTGCCCATTTGCTTCCAGATAAAGGCCGGCGCATCAATTCGCAGCACATCCACCCCAATATTGGCATAGAAGAAAATGGTATCCAGCATTTCAACAAATACAGCAGGATTACTGTAATTCAGATCCCACTGGTACTGGTGAAACACGGTCATCACCCATTTATTACATTCGGGTACCCAGGTAAAATTGCCCGGTGCCGCCTCTGGAAATATCTCCGGCATGCTTTGATCAAATTGATCGGGGATATGCCGGTCTTGATACATATAGAAATAGTCCTGGTATTTTTTTTCGCCCTGCTTTGCCTTTTTCGCCCATTCATGCTGGTTGGAAGTATGGTTGAGTACAATATCAAGCATCAGGTACATCTGCGAAGCGCTCATTTCTTCCTGCACATTTTTCAAATCCGCCATCGAGCCAAAGCGTTCGTCCACTTTCCTGAAATCTGATACCGCATATCCCCCGTCGCTTTCGCCTGCCGGACTTTCCATCACCGGCATCAGGTGGAGGAAGTTCACACCAAGCTCTTTAAAGTAACTTAGTTTGCCGGGCAGGTTTTCGAGCTTGCCACAAAACCTGTCCACATATAAACTCATGCCCGCTATTTCATTACTTAAAAACCAGTTCCCCTTTTTTTCCTTTTCCTCATCACGCTGTTTCAGCTGGGCCGGTCGCTGCAAATAAGCCTGGGCCATTACATCGATGAGCCGTTTAAAATTCTTCTCCCCGTCAGGATGCATACCATAGAGTTCTTTATACAAAAATTGTATGGCAGTGGCATTGGCAACAAAGCGGGTATAAAACATATTATCGCTGTTGCCGATATCGATCCTGCTTTTCTTCAGGCCCTGGCTGATCTGCTGATGTAGTTGCGAATCGTACACTTGCTTAATTAAAAATGGTGTTATTTAAATGTTTAAATGCTTCCATGGCACCCATATATTCACAGGTGCGTGCACCGGCCTTATTGGCATCGGTAATGATTTGCTGCCATTGCTGCACAGGCAGGTTTTTAATATCTCCGGCTGGTAAATGACCCAGCTGGTAAAGCACAGCACCTACAAATGCATCACCTGCACCCGTGGTATCTACCGGGGTAACAGGAATACTGGGAATCATTACTGTTGACCGGTTAATACCGAGTAATGTTCCTTCCTTACCCAGTGTAATGGCGAACATGGCATTGGTATTTGAAAAGAATTCACGTGCCGCATTTTCAACGCTGGAACATCCTGAAATCATCATCGCTTCTTCATCACTTACCTTAAAAAAATCACAGCTTTTAATAAAGTTCCAGCTTTGTGCGATAAAATCCTGTTTGTTATTACGGAAAAGCAGGTTGCGGTAATTGGGATCGAAACTGGTGAAAATATTACCGGCCTGCGCTTTTTGCAACAACCGTTTGTAAGCAGCCTGCAAGGGGCCTGGCAAAAATGCAGTGGCAGATCCAAAATGAATGATCGCCACATCATCAAGGTTAATGGTTTCAATATCGGCTTCACTCAGCTGCCCGTCGGCACCCCGGTTAAAATAAAAATCGCGTTCGCCGTTTTCCATCAGCGATACAAAGGCAAAAGTGGTGAAGTGGTTTGCATCCTGCAGCATGTATTGTGTGCCCACACCAAACTCCTTCATTACATCCACCATATGTTTGCCAAAGGGATCGGTACCCACTTTTGCAGCAAGTTCAACCCGGCCACCCAACGCAGCAATAGCAGCAGCCACGTTGGTTGGGGCGCCTCCGGGTTTCTTAAGAAAATTATCTCCGTCTGATAATGGTTTGCCCTTATCCGTGCAGATCATATCGATCAGTGCTTCTCCTATGCAAAGTATTTTATTCATACCCCTGACCCCTGAAGGGGTATTTGATTGTTTTTGACTTGTTTCATAGTTGCATTACAGTTCATAAATCACCGCTTCATAAGGTTTCAGTGTACCACCGGCCGATGCAGCAGGATAATTATTGATCAGGATTTTTGCTTTACTTATATCGATACCTGTATTCACCGTTGCCGGTTTATCCTTAAAATTCAGCAGTACCAGTAATTTTCTTCCATCGAGTTCACGCGTATAGGCAAACACACTGTCATTGTCCTTATCAAGCAAGGTGTACTTCCCATAAACCAGTACCGGGTTTTCTTTGCGCAGCTTCACCATCTTCCTGAAATAATTCAGCGGGCTGGCGGCATCTTTTTCCTGCGCCGCTGCATTGATGGTTGTATAATTGGGGTTAACCTTTATCCATGGCATGCCCCCGGTAAAACCTGCATGGGTGGTGGTATCCCACTGAAAGGGAGTACGGCCATTATCGCGGCTTTCAAAAGCCTTGCGCCGGATGAAAGCATTCATATCTGCACCCTTTGATTTTTGGTACTGGTATTCATTCAGTGTTTGCACATCTCGGTAATCTTCAATTTTATCAAAGCGGATATTGGTCATCCCCAGCTCATCGCCGTTATAGATATAGGGCGTGCCACGCATGCTGAGCAAAAAAGTATTCAGCATTTTGGAGGAAAGCTCCCTGAAGGCAGGCGCATCACTGCCAAACCTGGTAACGATCCTTGCCTGGTCGTGATTGGAAAGAAAAACAGAAAGCCAGCCTTCGTTGGCAAAAGCACTGTCCCATTTGGTAAACACCTGTTTCAGATGCCGTACGCTGTACCCTTCCGGTTTGGCGATATCCACCGCTTCAAAAGCATAGGCCATATTCAGTTCATTTCTTGAAGCATCCACCAGGTCATGCGCATCTTTAAAATTCCGGCCGGCGCCTTCGGCCACACTCATTACATCGTGTTTGCTGAAAACTTCTTTGTTCATTTCCTGCAGGTAACCATGAATGCCATTTACCATGGCGTAGTATTGTATAAAATCCTTTTCAAAGTCTTTTGGAAAAGCAGGCCAGGTGGTGTCTTTGGCTGCAAACTGGAATGCATCCAGCCTGAAACCATCCACGCCCTTATCGGCCCAAAAATTCATCATATCATAAATCTCTTTCCGCAGTGCCGGATTTTCCCAGTTCAGGTCAGGCTGCTTTTTCGAAAAATAATGCAGGTAATAGGCATTGGTGAGTGAATCGTATTTCCATGCATCGTGGTTTACATCAAACAAACTGTAGCGGTAGGGTGGTTTGCCGCGTTCCGCATTCCACCAATGGTAATAATCGCGGTAAGGACTGGTTCTTGAACTGCGGCTTTGTTTGAACCATTCATGCTCGTCGCTGCTGTGGTTTACCACGATGTCCATCACAAGTTTAATACCCCGTTCATGCATGCCTTTTAGCAGGGTATTGAAATCTTCCATGGTCCCAAAATCCTTCATGATGTTACGGTAATCGCTCACATCGTAACCATTATCATCGTTGGGTGAACTGTATATGGGATTGAGCCAGATGGCATCCACGCCCAGGCTTTTTAAATAATCCAGTTTTGAAATAATACCTTTCAGATCGCCCACACCGTCGCCATCGCTGTCTTTAAAACTTCGGGGATACAGCTGGTAAATCACGGCTTCCTTCCACCATTTTTTTCCGGTGGTAAGCGTGGCTGCTTCCGTTTGTTTTGTGCCGGATTTACAAGCAACAAATACAATGGAAGCAACCAGTACGAGCAAAATGTTTGTATAGTTTTTCATCCCAAAAATTTTAATGGCCTGCTGAAAAATTAACAGGCATATCCGCAGCGGGTTTGCCTGTCTTTATTAAAAGTGTAAGCAGGGCCGCTATCAGTAAAAACACCCCGGCAAATGCAATGGCATTGCCGGAATTGTTGTTTAAAAAATGTTTTAGTATAAAACCAAAAGTGGTGGTTTGGATAAACATGGGGATAACGATCATCATGTTGATGATGCCCATGTACACCCCATATCTTTCCCTGGGGATTTTGCTTACCACAATCAGGTAAGGAATGCCCATCATGCTGGCCCAGCCAATACCAAACCCTGTAATGGCGGGAAAAAGCAAATACCGGTTTTCAATAAATGGAAATAGCAGCAGTCCGATACCGGCCAGTGTTAAGCAGCCAAAATGCACCAGTTTGGGTGAATATTTTTTTGCGAACCATACCAGTCCGAAAGCGCTTAAGAAAGTTACAATATTGTACCAGCCATTTACCAGCCCCGTCCAGCTTACGGCTTTTTCATACAGCGTGCTGTCCTGTTCAGGCGTGGTATGATATACCGAAAGCGCAATACTTTTTGAAGAATTTTGCCAGTAACAAAACAGGGCATACCATTGAAAAAGGTATACCAGCGCCAGCTGCCACATTACCCGGGGCATATTGGTAATGGCATCAATGATTTCGATATTTTGCGCAAACAAAATTTTTAAAGTGGGATGCGCTTCTGCATAATGGAGCAATCGCTTTATAAGTCCTTTTGAGAACAAAGACGGGATGATGAGTACAATGATCAGCAAATAAGCGATCACCGTGGTAATAATGGATAAGAAGAACTGCACCGCAGGATGCGGCATATCCTCATTTCTTTTTTTAATGTCTGCCAGCTCTTCGGCTGTGGGCGGAATTTCGGGAGTGGTTTTTACACTCCACCAGATGGAGCCGATAGAACAAACCGCACCTAAAAAGAAAGACGCAAATACCCAGGTGGGCAGCTTGCCGGTTTTACCAATAAATATAAGGGGGAAAATAAAGAGCGATACATTGGCCAGCGTTTGCCCGAAACCGGTGAAAAAGCTTTGTGCCTGGAAACCGGTAGGCTGCTGGGATGGGTCCAGCTTATCGGCAATGAAAGCACGGTAAGGCTCCATAGCGGTATTATTGCCTGCATCCAGTATCCATAATAAACCCGCAGCCATCCACAATGCGCTGCTGAACGGGAACAGGAAGAGGGCAATACTGCATATCATGGCGCCAATAAAAAAATAGGGTGTTCTCCTTCCAAAGCGGGGATGCCATGTTTTATCGCTCAATGCACCAATAATAGGCTGAATAATTAAACCGGTGAGCGGACCGGCCAAATTGAGCCAGGGAATTTCGTCCGGCTTTGCCCCTAAAAAGTCGTAGATCGGATTAACGGCACTTTGCTGCAGGCCAAAACTGTACTGGATCCCGAAGAATCCAAGGTTCATATTAATGATTTGCCAAAAACTGAGTTTTGGTTTGGCAGTTAGCATAGCAAGCGTTTTGAGTTGGTTCCAAATTTAACCAAGTCAACCGCTTATAAAAAGACGCAAACGTTTGTGGTGGAAAAAGAAATACGGCCCGACGTTAATCATGGAGCCATTGGGCCAGGTGTGCTGAAATGATTTGGGACTCCACCATAAATCCATCGTGCCCGTAGCTGGAGTCTATTTCAATCATGGTGGCGGAAGGAATATTTTTTGCCAGGAAATGCTGCTCCACCAATGGGCATAGAATATCACTGCTGATACCGATGATGAGTGTTCTTTGCCTGAAACTGCCCAGTATCGTTTCAAGACTGCCTCCCCTGCCACGCGAAAGATTATGGCTGTCCATGCTTTTAGTAAGTGCCCAGTAGCTGTAGGCGTTGAAACGCTTCACCAGTTTATCACCCTGGTAATTGATATAGGAAGATGCTTTGAAAGCATCGGTCTTTTCATGATCGGGATCCGTTTGCTGCTGCACCATGATGCCATAATTACGGTAGGTGAGCATGCCAATAGCACGGGCGGCTTTGAGGCCTTTTGCACCCGCATCGGGCGTTTCCGTATTCCATGTCTGGTCGGCTTCTATACTCAGCCGTTGTGCGGTATGTGTGGCGATGCCCCAGGCGCTCTCACTGGCGCTGGTGGCCAGCAGTAAAAGATTGCCGATCACCCCGGGTTCCATCACACACCATTCCATTGCCTGGTAACCACCCATGCTGCCGCCCATTAAAAGATGGATTTTTTCAATACCCAGGTGTTTACGGAGCAAAATATGCGCTGCCGTCATATCCCGTATTGTAATTAGGGGAAAGCTGTTGTAATAAGGTTTGCCTGTAGCCGGGTTCATGCTCAGCGGACCGGTGCTGCCATAACATGATCCGAGGATATTGGCACAAATAATAAAGTGTTTACCGGGATCGATCACATGCCCGCTGCCCACCACGCCATTCCACCAGTCGGCCGCATCGGAATTGGCGGTAAGGGCATGACAAACCCATACCACGTTGCTCTTATCCTGATTCAGCTGCCCGTAAGTGGTATAAGCAATATCAATTCCCTGCAGTGTGATCCCGCATTCCAGTTCAAACGGGGCTTTGTAATTGTAAACAGTCATTTATCAGTTCATTTTAAACAGGCCGATTGGGCCGGGGCAGTCCAGCAGTTGACCTTCTGCTGAGCGGCCTCAGATCAGCCTTGATTGTGCCGGTTTTTACCAAATCGGAAAATCCGTTCAACCGGTTTGCAAAGTAACAGCCATCCCTGTTTATATTTGTAAAAATTTTTAAAAATGGTAGAAATTAATTTACGCCGTAAAGAAGGAGATTTTGGAATGGAAGCCACAGATGCCTATGGCCATGTGGTAAGGATGGATACCAGCGAAGAAACCGGTGGTGTAAACTATGGCGTACGCCCGATGCAGATGCTGCTGATGGGACTGGGCGGCTGCAGTGCGATCGACATTGTAATGATATTAAAAAAACAGCGCCAGGTAATTGAAGATTTCTCCATTAAGATCTCAGGAGAAAGGGAACCGGGCAAGGAACCCTCTTTATGGGAAACTGTAAAAGTTACTTTTATGCTCAAGGGAACCATTGATAAGGAAAAGGCCGAACGTGCCTGCCAGCTCTCAATGGATAAATACTGCAGCGTGGCCGCCACTTTAATGAAAAGCGGCACCCGTTTAACCTGGGATGTAGTTGTAAGCTAACTACGTGAGTGGTGAGTAGTGAATGGTGAGTAAGTTTAAAGGCAACCATTAACGGCTCTCCGCTCGCGACTGACCATTCACCACTCACGACTGACCACTCACATCATGAACCCCATCACACAAGCCATCCGCATACAGACCGAACGCACCAATGAAATGGAGCATTCCACACCCGTTTTTTTTACCAGCAGTTTTTGTTTCGATAATGCTGAAGAGATGCGTGCAGCTTTTGCAGATGAAAGCAATGATAATATCTACAGCCGTTTCAGCAATCCCGGTGTGCAGGAATTTACCGATAAGATGGTGGCGCTGGAAGGTGCAGAAGCAGGTTTTGCCACCGCTACCGGAATGAGCGCCATCTTCGCTTCTTTTATGACCCTGCTGAAAAGCGGCGATCATCTCATCGCATGCAGTTCAATTTTCGGCAGCACGGTTACCGTACTCAATAAATACCTGCCCAATTACGGTATTGAAGTAACATGGGTGCCGGCGAATGATATTTCAAAATGGGAGGCCGCGGTGAAGTCCAATAGTAAAATGATTTTCCTGGAAACACCCACCAACCCGGGGCTGGATATCATCGACCTGGAAGCAGTAAATGCCCTGGCAAAAAAACATGGCCTGCTGCTGAATGTTGATAATTGCTTTGCCACACCTGTTTGCCAGCGGCCCATCGATTTTGGTGCCGACCTGGTGGTGCATTCTGCCACTAAATGGCTGGATGGACAGGGGCGTGTTTTAGGTGGTGTGATCGTGGGTAAAAAAGAACTGATACAACAGATATATTTATTCTGCCGCAGCACCGGCCCGGCCCTGTCTCCCTTTAATGCCTGGGTACTGAGCAAGAGCCTGGAAACACTGGATGTACGTATGGAGCGCCATGCTGCCAATGCACTGCATATTGCGAAGGCGTTGGAAACCCATTCAAAAATTGAATGGCTCAAATATCCTTTTTTACAAAGTCACCCACAGCATGCTGTTGCCATAAAGCAGATGAAGAACGGCGGCGGACTGGTTTCCTTTAACTTAAAAGGTGGTGTTGAAAACGGCCGTAAATTTTTGAACAGCCTGAAAATGCTTACCCTTACTGCCAACCTGGGCGATACAAGGAGTATTGCTTCGCACCCGGCCAGCACCACGCATGCAAAATTAAGTGAGGCCGACCGGCTGGCGGTGAATATCACCCCCGGGCTCATCCGCATTTCAGTTGGACTGGAATACGTGGATGATATTTTAAATGACATACAGCAGGCGTTGGAGAAATGCTGATATATATAACTATTAACAATTCCGTTTACAACTTATACCCAACTTTGCGTTACAAACAATAAACTATTAACACCATGATGCTCGTTGAAATATTAAAATCAAAAATTCACCGCGTAAAAGTAACCGAGGCCAACCTGGATTATATTGGCAGTATCACCATTGATGAAGACCTGATGGATGCCGCCAATATTATTGAGAATGAAAAAGTGCAGGTGGTGAATAACAATAACGGCGAACGTTTTGAAACCTATGTAATAAAAGGTGCAAGAGGTACAGGTACGATATGCCTCAATGGCGCTGCAGCACGTAAAGTGGTGCTGGGTGATATCCTTATCATCATCAGCTATTTCACCATCGATATGGAATCGGCCAAAAACTTTACCCCCTGGGTTGTTTTCCCCGATGAAAATAACAGGCTGAAGTGATTGAAAAATTTTTAAAGAGCAGCTTATGGCACATGCCGGTAAGCTGCTTTTTTATTTATATGCCCGTGCAGGAAACCGGTTAATACTGACAGAATTTTGCTGCGACCCAAATCCAAATATTCGGGAAACAAAAAAGCCCTCCTGGTAAAACCAAAAGGGCTTGAATTGTGTGTCGGGATGGCAAGATTCGAACTTGCGACCTCCTGGTCCCAAACCAGGCGCGATAACCGGGCTACGCTACATCCCGAACTTGGTTATCCTCTTAAGAACTTTTGTTGGTTGGCCAGCTGACCAGCAACTATTGATGCGGTGAGGGTGGGATTCGATCCGCCGCGGCGGAACAGTGTTACCCGTACGCTCACTTCAATGAATTGATGCGGTGAGGGTGGGATTCGAACCCACGGTACAGAGTTACCCGTACGACGATTTAGCAAACCGTTCCTTTCGGCCTCTCAGGCACCTCACCAACCTAAAAACTTATGTCAAAAATCTGGCAATTCAATTTTTTTCTCCGCCGGGGCGGTACTTCCTTCCTTTCCAAAAATTAATTGGGGTGGCAAAAATACAATTATGCGGCTTATCACCCAAAACAAAATGAGGTTTTAGGCAAATTATTCAATAAAAAATCCGGGGCGGGCCCGGACTTTTACAATGACTTTGTAAGGTTACAGTTACATGGCTGCCAGCTGAACTTTTTGCTGCAGTTCCAGTACACTTTCTTTAAACAGGCTGTCGGTATCCATCAGGTCCTTTACAGTCTGGCAGCTGTGAATAACCGTTGTATGATCGCGGCCGCCAAAATGTTCGCCAATTGTTTTTAATGAGTTTTTAGTAAATGCTTTTGATAAATACATCGTGATCTGCCTGGCCTGCACAATTTCCCTTTTGCGGGTTTTCTGCAGCAGCTTGTCATAAGGCACATCAAAATATTCGCATACCATTTTCTGGATGGCGTCTATTGTGATTTCCTTGCTCGAAGATTTTACAAAATTGCGTAATACTTTCTTAGCCAATTCGAGGTCAATTTCCCTCTTATTAAGCGAAGATTGTGCCAATAATGATATCAGGGCGCCTTCCAGTTCACGTACATTGCTGTTGATATTGTAGGCAATATATTTCACCACTTCACGGGGCATATCAAAACCGTCATTCTTCATTTTTTTATCCAGGATCTCGATCTTGGTCTCATAATCGGGCACCTGCAAATCTGCACTTAAGCCCCAGCGGAAGCGGCTCAGCAAACGCTCCTGCACACCTTCCAGGTCTTTGGGCGGTTTATCGCTGGTTAATATCAGCTGTTTGCCGCTCTGGTGCAGGTGGTTGAAAATGGCGAAGAATGCTTCCTGCGATTTTTCGGCCCTGTTAAAGAACTGCACATCATCAATAATGAGCACGTCTATCAGCTGGTAAAAATGAATGAAATCGTTGATGGCCTGGTTACGGCTGTGATCAATAAACTGATTAATGAATTTTTCTGAACTTACATACAGCACCACTTTATTGCTGTGCAGGCGTTTTACTTCGTTGCCGATGGCCTGTGCCAGGTGCGTTTTACCCAAACCCACACCGCCATAGATCACCAGCGGGTTAAAAGAGGTGGTGCCTGGTTTTTCTGCTACTGTTTTTCCTGCACGGCGGGCAACGCGGTTGCAATCGCCTTCTATAAATGCATCAAAAGTATAAGAAGGATTCAGCTGCGGGTCAATCTGCATCTTTTTCAATCCCGGGATCACAAAGGGATTTTTAACAGGATTATTTATGACCAGCGGAAAATCCATTTCGTTATTTGAATAAGATTTAAAACCATGACCGGGAACATCCATCGTAAGCGGTTTGTTTTTACTATTACCGCTGTCCACCATTATCCTGTATTCCAGTCTCGCCTCTTTCCCCAATTCCCTTTTTAATGTTTTTGCTAAAAGCGAAATATAATGTTCTTCAAGATACTCATAAAAAAACTGGCTTGGAACCTGTATAGTGAGAACCTTATCTTTTAAAGCAACCGGTTTAATTGGCTCGAACCATGTTTTGAAGTGTTGCCATTCCACGATGTCCTTAATTATCTCCAGGCAGTTAGTCCAAACTTTATCAAACGCTTTCTCCATCAGTTCTTAAGCTATTTATAATAATATATGTTGAGTTAAGAGTATTTTCAGGGGGATTTTCCGGGTAAAAATTACAATCATTTATGAGGATGAAAATAATCTTCAGCAGGACAGCGAATATCGAATATTTTGTTGAAAAAAAAATTTTTTATTCCGTTGTTTTTTTGCCTACAACCACAGTATGGGATTTGGCAAGATTATTTCGTTTTACCCCTGTAAAATCAAAGTCGAGACGCCCCAGCTGAATACCCGCCCAACCCACCTGGTTTACCAGTACACTGCTGCCGGATTTATTGCTGTAAACATCCGGTTCACTCATAAAAGTATGGGTATGCCCGCCAATGATGAGGTCGATATTTTCCGATTCCTTTGCCAGCACGATATCACTCACTTTATTATCGCCATATTTATACCCTAAATGACTAAGGCATATCACCATATCACAGTCCAGCTCCTTTTTAAGTTTAGCTGCAGTTTCATTGGCCTTTTGTATGGGATCGAGATAGGTTGTTTTACCATATAATTTTTCGGGTACCAGGCCGGTGAGTTCAATCCCCACGCCTGTAACACCGATTTTCAGTTTTCCCTTTTTGAAAACCTTGTAAGGCTGGTATTTCGATTCCATCGGGGTGCCGTTAAAATCGTAATTGCACATCAGCACCGGGAAAGTTGCATGACCGAGTTGCGTGGCAAAGTTTTCAATCCCGGCATCAAAATCATGGTTCCCCATGATGGCCGCATCGTACTGCATTGCCGCCATGGCCTTGATCTCCGGTTCACCTTTATAAAAATTAAAATACGGGGTGCCCTGGAATATGTCACCGGCATCCAGCAGCAGTACATGGTCTTCTGTACTTCTTATTTCACTGATCAGTCCTGCCCTTGCAGCCACTCCGCCCAGCCCCTGGTTGCGCCCACCGTCCATTGGAAATGGTTCCAGCCTGCTATGCACATCATTCGTGTGAAGGATGGTGAGTTTTTTTGCACGGGCATCCGCCTGCATCTCTGCAAACAGGCTGTTGCGGGTAAGCAGTGCCCCGGCTGTAAGTGCCGACTGTGCAATAAATTTTCTTCTACTCTGCATTGGTTACACGGTTTTCAATTTTCGGGGCGATTTTTTTTCCCTGCTGGTGAATGGCAGCAAAATAGGCCATCAATGCATCCCTGTAAAGAGAGCCATTGTTTATTTGCGGTATACCACGCAGCATAGTGCAGTCATCACCACCATTGGCCACATAATCCACCACGGTCATGGTATAGGTATCGTTTGCATTCAGCGGTTTTCCGCCAATCAGCACCGCAGCTGCTTTTTTATTTTGTATCTGCCATTGCGCCCCGGCCACCGGCCATCCGCCCCTGGCTGAAATATGATCCAAAAAAGACTGCAGGGTTTTGCCATCCAGTTTCAGCAGCAGCATTACATTGTCAAACGGGCACAATTCAAAAACCTTTCCCATGGTTAATGCACCTGCAGGAAAAGACGTTGCCCTGATGCCGCCATAATTCACCACGGCCAAATCAACATTTGTTTTGTACAGTTCTTTTGCCTTTGCCAGCATGGCGTCGGCCATGATATTGCCCAGGTTGCACTCAGGCTGTTTTTTTTCAAGATCCACTTCAGACAACACCACCACTTCGTTCATGCTTTTGTTCACACTGTCGGCATAAGGCTGCAATAAACGGGTAAAACTGCTGTCGGATTTTCCAGACCTGTTAATGCTGTAATCAACAAATTTTACTGATTGCGGCTGGTAAGCTGTGTTACATGATACAGCAATGACAATATAAAATAAAAGGGAAGAAAATATAGCGCTGCAGTTCCTCATTGCCTGGTTAATTAGGGTTTTCAAGGTATAGGTTTTTTGCTGCAATCCCAAAGAAAGAAAGGAATAAAATATTTATGAATAAAAGAACTACTTTTGGCATATTATATTATCATTATGAGTTACGAATTAACAGGAAAATTAGTGGCCAAGTTTGATATCGTACAGCGTACAGAAACTTTTAAGACAAGGGAATTTGCTGTTGAAAAATCCGAAGAAATTAACGGACGCACCATTACCAATTATGTAAAGTTCCAGTGCGTGCAGGATAAAACCGCTATTGTTGACAAGGTGAATATTGGTGACAATATCAAAGTGTACTTTAACATCAAGGGCACCAAATGGGAAAAGGAAGGAAAGGTGAATTATATCACCAACCTGGATGCATGGCGTATTGAACAGATATTGCAAACAGGCGGTGCACAAACCGACAATGAGTTTATTGAGCCGCTGGATACATTCTCTGCAACACCCCCGGATGCGGTGGATGACCTGCCTTTTTAAATTTTTACATGATGTTACAGTTAAAACGTGTGCATCATATTGCCATTATCTGCAGCGATTATAAAAAATCGCTGTTCTTTTATACCCATGTTTTGGGTTTTACGCTGCTGAAGGAAACTTTCAGGGAAGAACGGCAATCTTATAAAGCCGACCTTGCACTGAATGGAGTTTACAGCATTGAATTGTTTTCTTTCCCGGATCCGCCCCCGCGTGTATCAGGGCCAGAAGCCGCCGGGTTAAGACATATTGCATTTGAAGTGGACGATATTCATGCAGCCATCGCTTTGTTGCAAAGCAACCAGGTGTACCCGGAACCTGTGCGTATTGACGGGATCACCGGCAAAGCCTTTACATTTTTTGCCGATCCCGACGGGCTACCGCTAGAACTGTATCAACGATAAAACAATAAAGATTCCGGAATAAAAACCCGGCTCTCCGCCATGCAGCAACATATCCAGCTCAAACTCCTTCCGCAGGAAGCCAACGATCCTGCAGCCATTAAAAGGGCCATCTCGGCTGTTACGGGTAAAAAATTAACCACTGTAACCGGTTTTCATATTCTTAAAAAATCTATTGACGCCCGGTCAAAAACCATCTGGACCAACCTTACTGTAAACGCATTTACGGATGAACCTTTTCATCAAAGGAATTTATTGCATTTTGACTTCAGGGATGTACAGCACGCAAAGCAAAGTGTTGTGATCATCGGTGCAGGCCCGGCAGGTTTGTTTGCCGCCTTACAGCTGATTGAAAAAGGCATCCGGCCGGTAATACTGGAACGGGGAAAAGATGTAAGGGCCCGGAGAAGGGACCTTGCTGCGCTGAATAAGGAAGGCACTGTAAACCCTGAAAGCAATTATTGCTTTGGCGAAGGAGGTGCTGGCACTTACAGCGATGGCAAACTGTATACAAGAAGCAACAAACGCGGCAGCATCGAACGTGTGCTCAATCTCTTTGTGCATTTTGGCGCCGAAGAAAAAATACTGTACGAAGCCCACCCGCATATCGGCACCAATAAATTACCGCATATCATCACGGCCATGCGCCAGCATATACAGGATTGCGGCGGACTGTTTTTGTTTGAAAAAAAAGTAACGTCTTTCGTTCTGTCAGATGGAAATATCAAAGCAGTTAAAACTGCCGGTGGTGATTTATTTGAAGCTGAAGCCTGCATCCTCGCCACGGGGCACAGCGCCCGGGATATTTTTGAAATGCTGCATCAACAGAACATCCTCATTGAAGCAAA
>JAXLUD010000001.1:0-618574 GCA_046329655.1 Ferruginibacter sp. | reverse complement strand
ACAAGTCATTCGCCATTCTTTTCAAAACCAAAAGAATTAGCTAGACTTTTTATGATGCTATGAATTTGCCAGCAGGCAACAAAAGTATTTGCAAAAGCAGGGCTGGACAATGTAACATCAGCTATGTGCAAGAATCAGCAGTGGTTCGGGCACGACGTTCAATGTTCAGCTTTAGTTCTTAACTTCAACAACATATTTTCAATTGAGCATTTGTATCGGTCTAGACAATCAATGAATTCCCTGCCATCGCAAATACTCGAACGTTAACGGCAAGCCAGCCGCGGGCGCAAAACTGGGCAATTATTTTTTCAATTTTATTGCGGAGTTTTTTTTCTTACTTGAAGGCTTATCATCAGCATTTGTTCATGGCCCAGCTTTTGGCGTTTTAAACTTGCAAGCTCTTTTTGGTATTTTGGCCAGCCGTTAACAAACGGTTTTGGGCAAGTGTGGCCGGACAAACTAATTTCAACTAACTGCATCGCTAAGCTTTAGTTCTGGCTGGACGTTCAATTTTGGGCTTTAGTTCTTAACTTCAACTAAATAAAAAATCAGCTGCGGTTCCGGGCGGACAGTTGGAAAATCCCACACCAGCCCAAAGCCGCCGACGTTAGCGGTCAGGCTAAACGAGCATCCTACTTCAAACATAATCACATAAGACACCAATAATGAAATTTTTAGCAAACAGCAAAACCGGCAATCATTTAAAAACTCTGACAGAAAACCTTGAGCAGTATGACGAGGCTTTGTTCGCAGTTGCATTTCTAAAAGTTTCAGGACTAACCAGGCTTATTCTGACACTTAAAAAGTTTTTAAAATCGGGAAAACGGATTTCAATAATTGCAGGACAAAACTTTGCTCTGACCCAGCCAGAAGCATTACACACACTTCGCAAACTTTTTCAAATTTATCCGACATCGAAAATTTATTTAGCAAAAGCAAATTCTGTAAATAGTGTGTTTCATCCGAAACTATATTTATTCAAGTCAAAAAATGGTTGCTGCATCATTTCAGGGTCAGCAAATATTACAGAAGGCGGTTTAACAAACAACAAAGAAACCTCTCTCATTGCTGACTGTAAAGACACTGACGAAATTTGGAAAGAAGCAAGTGACTACTATAACAGTTTAATTTCCTCGGACAATGCAGACGAAGCGACTTTACTTGTAATAAAGCAATATGAAACTTTTTATGAGCAACAGAAACAGTATAACAAAAAGGCTAAAGTAATTCCGACAAAAACTAAATCACAAATAGCTTTCGACTATCATAACCTGCTTAAGCATTTTCAAAAGTTTGACAATGTTAAGCGACAAGAAAGATTTAAGAATAAGCTTCAAAACTATAAGGAAGCAAAAAAAGTGTTGGACGAAATTGCAGACAATACAAAATTGACACAAAAGCAATTTGAGCCACTCTTAGACACATTGGTTGGGAGTAAAGAGGAGTACAGTTTATGGCATTCTGGGAGTTTATTTAGATTACGCAGGTCTGTTTATCCTTACTTCAAAGAGTTTCGTGACTTAGTAAGATACATTCGTGAAAATAAATCTTTGCCAGCGTCGGTTGTTTTTAAAAATGCAAAGGAAAAAGTGAAATTGATTGAAGGTGCAGCAGTCAATTACATGACAGAAATAATGATGACTTATAATTATCATGATTTTGCGAACATGAACAGGAATCCAATAACTGTATTAAAACAAGAAGGCGGTGTAAATATTAAAGCACACTCCTCTTCATTTACAGAGTTTGACTATGAAGAATATTGTGAATTAATAAAAGAAATTTCATCAGAACTGGGAATCAGAAATATGCTTGAAGCTGACACTTTTTTTAATGAAATTTATTGGAAAATCAAATAGCTCTTATTGACAGAGAAGCCCGAACCGCTAACATGAGGTTTGCCAAAATGGGGGCGGACGGAAGCCGTGTTTCAACTTTTTGTTTTTCAATTTGGCTTCATATCGGGCTGGACGTTATTAATTTAGCTATGTGCAAATCATCAGCTTTTATTTATAAATTTAGCTACAGTTAGCTGGGCGGACGGAATTCTATTTCCCCCACTTCGGCAAGCCCTGAACGTTATACGCAAGCCAAAGAAAGGCAGCAGTCTGCTAACATTCTGTTCGTTTCCCTTCAAAATCTCGTTCCATAAATTTCCGGTAACTAAATGTTCCGTTGCTGGTTCGGCTTCGGTAATGGAAAGAATTAAATTTCCGCTTCTTTTCAAAATCCTGTTTGTGGGCACATTTCGTTCTCAACTCCTGCCCTTTCGGTTTCATTGGGCACTTTCGGTTTGACTTTAATTTCCGGCTTCGGAAAAGTGGGTTTCCAATCTTGTTTCAGTTTCCATAAAATCGTTCCTGTCGTCAAACAATCTTCGGTTTTCAAAAAGAAATTCAGTTTTAGCCAGGGCAGGTTTTGCGTTTTAAAATTCTTTCCAAGCAAATCCTGTCGTTAAAAAGTAGTCGGGTTCCATATTTCTTTCCCATTCGCAACGGAACGGTTCAGTTCTTTAAACTTACTTATCGTTTGAAGCGGAACTTCTTTTCGGGTTAAAGTCTCTAACTGTTTGCTGCAGCGAGCGCTTTCGGAGGGAAGAATTTCCGTTCCAGAAATTCTTCAACTTTGGCCAGACGTATAACAAACGGTTTTGGGCAAGTGTGGCAGGACAAACTAGTTTCGGCTAACTGCATCGCCGGTCTTTTGTTCTTGGCTGGACAAACAATTTTCAGCTTTAGTTCTTAACTTCAACTAAACAAAAAATCAGCAGCGGTCCCGGGCGGACAGTTGGAAAATCCCACACCAGCCCAAAGCCGCCGACGTTAACGGCAAGCCAGCCGCAGGCGCAAAGCCGGGCACTCTTTCTTTTTATTTTTAGTTCGTGTGGTTTTCTTACTTCAATACTTTTCTTCAGCATTGATACTAAGCCCAGCTTTTGGCGTCTTAAATTCGATGGTTCTTTTAAATTCTATGGCCTGCCGTTAACAATGGCTTAAGCAAAATTGGGGCTTGACCAGCAAATCTTCAGCTTCTGTTCGCTAATCGTCTCCTGTTCCGGGCTGGACAATCTTCTCCAGGCTGTTGTGCGCAACTTCAAATTTTAGTCATAAATTCAACTTCGGTTCCGGGCGGACAGTTGGAAAATTCCCCAACTTCGCTAAGCCTTGGCCGTTGCCTGCTATTTTTAAAGCGACACCCTACGCAATGACAAAAGAGGAAATTTTACAAGCAGTTAGACAAGTTGAGGGGCTTGGAGGAATGACAGTAAATGAACGCCTTTATGTAACGGGGCTTATGAATGAGTTTGACAGCTCTAAAAAGCACGACAAAGTTAAAGCTGCATATATTTTAGAATTGCTGCAAGTTGACAAACCTTCTATTGACAAAATTTTGTATAAATGAAACTATCAAAACAAAATGCTTTGGCCTTACTGCTTGACTTAAATCAAGACATCGAAGAATATGCAGAGGCTACAGTGAAAAATATTATTGAGGACAAAAACTTTGATTCCTTGGCCTATCCACCAAACAATGGGTTGACCGATTTGGAAAAGCAAGAACTCTATTTGCTCGACAACAACGAACATTTAAAAAATGCGTTACGAAAAGTTATTGCTGACAATAGTGCAGGAGTAGTTTTTAGTATGCTTAATATAATTGACGGTACTACTGACCCTAAACTTATGTTTGACGAATGGACAGGAATAAAACTCGTTGACCAAGAACATAATGAAGGTGCAAAGGAATTTCAAGACATGCTTCATGACAGTTTTTTTGAAAGCTATTGGAAATGGAGGGAATTGCGTGGTGACAAAAATTGGAAACTTGACACTTACGAGCAATAAAAACAGCAGGCAACAAAAAGTTTTGCGTCAGTGGGGCTTGACAAACGTTTCTTCAGCAGTTGTACGCAATTCAGCTAATATCCGGCGGACAGAATTCTAATCGGCATTTTTTCTTAACTTCATCATAAACAACGTAAACAGGCTTCAGTTCCGGGCGGACAGTTCAACTTTCCCCCACCGAACGCAAAGCTTTGCCCGTTAGTGGCAACCCTATCGGACAAAACTTCCACTTTATAAAATATGCAGACCAAAACTATTATCGCTAACGATAGACATGCGGACAAGATTGAAAACCTTCGACGGATAGCATATCATAATTCAACTGGTTTTACTGTTATCAACGAAGATGAATTTGAGAAATATTGCCGCTGGAATAATAAGGACAAAACTGGAATTGTATTGGCTATTGTAAATGAAATGGACGAAATACTTTCATGCTTGAGGGCAAATGTTTATTTCACGTCATTGGAACACGAAGAGAACAATCCAAGTTTTGCAAACTGCACAAAAGGCTTTATACAGTATCCAGCTCTTGACATGACTTTTGCAGCGACACTACCTGATTACTTTAAGAGCGGGTTCCTTTCAATCTTGCGTTTCTATATGTATCGTTTGCATAGACATACAGTTAAATCAATAACAGGACAAGTAGTAAAGGAAAGTACACTCTATTTCACATTGCAAAAGTTAGGATACACTTTTAAAGAAATAGATAAAACAAGAAAAGACTTAGAAGCTGCAAATAATTGGACACTTGCCAATTTAGACTACAAAAACTTTGACAGTGCAACAGATATTTTGCGGTTAAAGTATAAAGACAGTATTGCTGAATATCCTTTGATGATAAGCGAGTGACGAAAAGAAGGGTATGCCACTAACAAGGGTTTAGCAAAATTGGGGCATGACCAGCAAATCTTCAGCTTCAGTTCGCTAATCGTCTCCTGTTCCGGGCTGGACAATCTTCTCCAGGCTGTTGTGCGCAACTTCAAAATTTAGTTATAAATTCAACTTCGGTTCCGGGCGGACAGTTGGAAAATTCCCCAACTTCGCTAAGCCTTGGCCGTTGGCTGTAATTGTAATCGACTGTACGTTTATGAACAAATTTTCAAATAGCACAATTGAAATTATTGACGAAGCAATTCCTTTATTAAATAAAATAAATGAGGTTGGACTAACTGCTTTAGATAAATTCCCATCTGACGAATATAGCCTCGAAACATTTTTCTATATCACTTATCTTGAAAGATTTGTTTTCAATATTGGTAGTGTTAACATCTTGCTTAAGAACATAAAGGAGCATCCATACATTGAAACATCCATTGGTTTGACGATTAGAGCAACACTGTTAGATTTTATGGTTATTACATATCTAATGAGTTATCAAGCTGACATAATACCAGACGACAATTTAGAAAAGAAAAACATCTACGACAAAGAATTTAATAGTGTTATTACTGACCAAATCTATAACAGTATAAAATATGTCAAAACAGCAAGAGATTGTGGCTTCCTAACTGCCGATAGCTACAAGACAACAATAGATAACCTTATGTATACCTATCGTTTTCTTTTTAAAGATGACATGCCAGATTATGAAAAACCAGAAAGCAAATTAATTAGTACGGTATTTAAATCACCAAAGCAATATTTCACTCGAATTCACAATCATCCAATTGTTAAAGACTATTCAATGGTGTACGACCTTTACATTTATTATTCAAAGTATGACCATTTTGGTATAATGACACACTTCATGCAAAGAGACGACATAAATAAAGATGTCGAAAGAATAATTGGTTCTCTTAAATATATGATTAGAGGATTAGCTGGTTGCCTTGTCTTATTATCAAATCCAGGCGACAAGTTAAAAAAGGAGAAAGCAGATTTACGTATTCTCCAAGACCAATTCGACCGGTTTTATATTTAAATACGAACACAACTACAGCCAACATCAGTATTTGCAAAAGCTGGGCAGACGGAAGCCGTGTTTCGACTTTTGTTTTTCAATTTGGCTTCATATCCGGCAGACAATAACCATTTAGTTATGTGCCAATAATCAACTTTTATTTATAAATTTAGCTTCAGGTAGCCGGGCGGACAGAAGTTTATTTCCCAGCCTTCGCAAATACCTGCTCGTTAGCAGCAACACTTCTACGACATCGTTACATCATTAAACTTGAAAGAGATGACTACAGAAAATGAAAACAATTTAGACTACCTCTTGCAACAGTGCAGAGATGAACTTTCAAGACACAGAACCGAAGACGAATGGGATGCCATTGCTAAAAAGGTATGCAATGATAAAGATGCAAAGAGGGACAAACCTCTTTTTATAATGTATATTGAAAAGTTGGAAGCTGATAAACTTGTTAAAAAAAACTCTACCGGTTATGTTGCGACTTACGAAGGGTTGTTTTACAAAGGATATAGTGCAACAAAAAGGAAAGAAGTTATAGCCACAAACTTACAATCAGCGCAAACATGGGCTATTTCAATCGGCACAGCTTTAGCGGGTCTTTATGCAGTTTATCAATTCTACCAAAGCCTTTCTTGTGGACACACATAAAATTCAACCCTAACAATATGGCCAGACTACTATTCTTACTGTTACTATTTTCTATTAAAGGGTTTTCACAATCGCTGACGATTAATGAAACTATTGACTATTTGAATAAACTATCTGCTGAACATCCTGGCACATGGTATTATGAAAGTTCGGTTGACGCTTTACTAAACTCATACGACAATTGTAAAAATGAAATTACTTATAAAATAAAGTATGACAACAAAAGCAAACTATCAATACAGGAAATTAAAAAGAGCTTCGGTTGCAAAACAATTTCACACAACAAAACTATAAACGGTTCCCTCTTTACATTTGACCTTACGGATTTTGATGAAAACAGTATTGAGCTGCGACAGGAAAAGTATAACAACGATGTTATCATCAAAAGTGATATTGCAAAAACAGAATTTGATTCAACAATAAATGATTATTCAAGATTCGGAGTGTTAGTTAACTATGCTTACCTCTCAGTAAACCACAAAGGTTACTTAAAAGTACTTTACAATGGAATGCGATATTTAACTTCTATTATTAAAGAACAGATACCGAAAGAAGATATTGAAATAGTTGATGACCCGTTTGCTAAAAAGAAGATTGAATTAAAAAATAAAACTGAATCGAAAATTTCATTAATCGAGGAAAATGGAGTTAAAAGTCTTAACGTAACTATAGGTGGTAAAACGCTATCGAAATTTATTTTGGACTCTGGCGCTGGAGAATGCAATATCTCATCTGACCTCGAAACAAAATTAATAGCTAATGGTATTATCAAGAAGACCGATTATTTAGACAACGGACTTTATAAACTTGCAGACGGTTCAATAGTAGAAAACAAAAGAGTGAAAATTTCCAAAATTAAAATCGGTAACAAAACGATTTCTAACATAATTGTTTCAATTGGACCTGCTGGTTCACCAAATTTATTAGGACAATCATTTTTAAATAAACTCAACAAGTGGACAATTGACAACGCAAAAAAGCTCTTAATTATCGAATAATGCTGCTGCTAACAAAAGTATTTGCAAAAGCAGGGCTGGACAATGTAACATCAGCAATGTGCAGGCATCAGCAGCGGTTCGGGCTCGACGTTCAATGTTCAGCTTTAGTTCTTAACTTCAACAATATATTTTCAAATGGGCATTTGTACCGGGCTGGACAATCAATGAATTCCCTGCCTTCGCAAATACTCGAACGTTAGCGGCAAGCTTAAAGATACCTTACATTGGACAATCAACTTAAACTTTTAATTTCCCTATACGAAGAAGAAAAAGTTCAACTTCAAAAACTTATTGACGAATGTTTGGCAGAGACAGAATATTTAATGGCTCATTATCATTCACAAGCTTTATATCAAATAAACGGTAGACTTCAAACTTTAAAGAATATTGACGACAAGCTCTTTGACGAGAAAGATTTTAGGCAAAGAAGAATTGACAGCTTGCAAAAACGGATTGAGACTGAAAGTTCAGACTACATGAAGGAATATTATGTGAAAGACCTTCAACGGGCTAAGGAAGAATTAGAAAAACTAAATCAAATTTCCAATCCTGCGACACAACCCAACAACCAAACTTTACTTGACGAAACTTTAAAAAAACTGGTAGACAAGAAAGTTAAAAACCTAAAGCTAATTCTAAAAAAAGCAGACAATTTATTTTTAAGTTTTAGCTATTCAAACCGAGTATTAAAAGTGACTTTGCCGTATGTCAAACAGCATACAAAAAAATGGACACTTCATGAGGACAATATAAATTCTTTTAAAAATTTAGGTTTCGACTTAACAGAAAGTGAAACAAAACTTATCTTGACACTTACTGGTAACAAAGAGGACATCTTGAACCGAGTGAAATTAATTTTATCAAAAGTAGTTTTTGAAATTTTTTACTTTAAAGAGTTTGACAATGAAAGCTACATTGAGTTCACGGAAAAAGCCAGCCGCTAACAAACGGTTTTGGGCAAGTGTGGCTGGACAAGCTAATTTCAGCTAACTGCATCGCCAATCTTTAGTTCCGGGCTGGACAAACAATTTTCAGCTTTAGTTCTTAACTTCAACTAAACAAAAAATTCGGCTGCAGTTCCGGGCGGACAGTTGGAAAGTCCCACACCAGCCCAAAGCCGCCGACGTTGTGCGTCAGCATAAAGCGGCACCCTACTAAAATGAAATATTGGATTTACATACTTTTATTGACAATAGCGTCTTGTACTACTCAACCGAAAAAGGCTAATAGTGTCGACTCCTCAGTCTCTACAAAGTCGACAACTTTGACAGATTCCAAAAAAGAGATTTGTTGGACAGGAACCTTGAATGGGAAGATATCTATTTTCATTCACTATGCGCTTGACAGTAATCTGATAACAGGTGAAATCATATACTTAAACACGAAAAACAAATTACCTATTACGCTATTAGGCACAATTGAAGAAGATAAAAGTTACAGACTTTTGGAGTTTGATAAAACAGGTAATATAACTGGTGTCATAACTGGCCTTCCAAATGGTGAGATTTTTAATGGAAGTTGGTTTTCGCCAAAAACCAGGAAAGAGCTGGTTTTAAATCTTTCTCTAAAAGATACCATTATCATTTCGCCGACATTGGCTACGAATTTACAAGACGTTTTCGGACATTATCATTATCAATATAGCGAAGCAGGGTATCAAGGAGATTTTGAAATCACAAAACTACCGGACAACAATGCTGTTTTTGGTATTACTTCTGTTACAGGAGAGCCTGCCAGAAATATTGCCCAAATTGATGATGACACTATTAAGCTAAATAACACTTATTTCATTTACAAAGTGCCTGACACAGACAGTTGTGAATTTGAAGTAAGGTTTTACAAAGGTTTCGCCTTTATCAGATATACAAAAGGATATTGCGACGGTCAGTTTGGCATGAATGCAACTATTGACGGCATATTTTTAAAAACAGAGTAACTAATGCCGAACGCACAACAAACAGTTTTGGGCAAGTGTGGCTGGACGAAGTAATTTCGGCTAACTGCATTGCCAATCTTTAGTTCCGGGCTGGACAAACAATTTTCAGCTTTAATTCTTAACTTCAGCTAAACAACAAAATCAACAGCGGTACCGGGCGGACAGTTGGAAAATTCCACACCAGCCCAAAGCCGCCGACGTTGGGCGAAATATTAAAGAACCTACGAATGAAAACGGTTTTTCTTTTTTCTTTGCTTTTAACTACAGTCTTGGGGTTATCACAAACTACACAGTCAATAAGCTCAATAGATAGCATCTGCAATAAAATTGATAGCCAGTATATAAATTGCCTTCGTCTAAAGATTAAATCCTCTAGTCCTTCCGGAACAGAATGGCAGCATTTCGTAATAGATACTGTTGACCGAAAATTAATTAGAGTAAAAACTCAGTTTAAGAATTCACCAAAAGCATATAGGTATTATTTCCTAGACGATAAGCTTGTCAGATTTGAAGAAAGAGTCATTCACCAAAATGGGAGAATTGAAATTTCTTGTTATTATTTTTTCAATGGGAAAATCGTAACTGGCAAAATGACCATGCAAAAGACACGTTTCATTCTAAAACGAATTAAGGACTTTCTTGACCAGAAAGACATCACTCTTTCCTACAGATAAACACTTCGCCCAACAATGGCTTAAGCAAAATTGGGGCTTGACCAGCAATTTTTCAGCTTCAGTTCGCTATCATCTCCTGTTCCGGGCTGGACAATCTTCTCCAGGCAGTTGTGCGCAACTTCAAATTTTAGTTATAAATTCAACTTCGGTTCCGGGCAGACAGTTGGAAAATTCCCCAACTTCGCTAAGCCTTGGCCGTTAACGGCAAGCCAGCCGCGGGCGCAAAACTGGGCAAATATTTTTCAATTTTATTGCGGAGTTTTTTTCTTACTTGAAGGCTTATCATCAGCATTTGTTCATGGCCCAGCTTTTGGCGTTTTAAACTTGCACGCTCTTTTTGGTATTTTGGCCAGCCGTTAACAAACGGTTTTGGGCAAGTGTGGCCGGACAATCAAATTTCGGCTAACTACATCGCCAATCTTTAGTTCCGGGCTGGACAAACAAATTTCAGCTTTAGTTCTTAACTTCAACTAAACAAAAAATTCGGCTGCAGTTCCGGGCGGACAGTTGGAAAATCCCACACCAGCCCAAAGCCGCCGACGTTGTAGGCAAGCTTAAATGACATACCCTAAAACTAAATGGGACGAAAAAGTAGAAACAAACGACAAAGAAGTATTCGACAAGTAGAACCTGCATCAACTACTTTAAAAGTTGTCGCTTTTATATGTTTGACAATAGGACTTTCATCATTTTGGGGTATCGCACAATTTCATCACATTGACAATACACGGAACGGAGTTGGCTTTTTCTTTCTTTTTGCAGTCTTAGGCTTATTACTTTGTATTCCTTTCTACATCTTAATTTATAAGACAATTCCCGATTTAAAACAGGACAAGAGAGTAAGTAAACAATGGACATCAAATTTATTTGGTTTAGGCATGGGTTTCTTTTTTTTGACCCCAGCAATTGCTTCATATATCAACAGGACTCATTTAGTTGGTTCTAATGACTGCAAAGAATATAAGATTATTAGGAAAGGAAGTTCGGGTGGACGATACCACGAATATTATTTGTTTGTTCAAATTGACAACGACGAAGAACGCTTAACAATTTTTAAACCGTTGTGGGAAACATTTAATGAAAGACAAGGTATAAGGCTTTGTTTAGAAAAGGGAATCTTAGGCTTTGACTACATAAAAATTGACAAATAAAGCCTGCCTACAACAATGGCTTAAGCAAAATTGGGGCCTGACCAACAATATTTCAGCTTCACTCCCCTATCAACTTCTGTTCCGGGCCGGACAATCTTCTCTAGGCAGATGTGCGCAACTTCAAAATTTAGTTTTAAATTCAACTTCGGTTCCGGGCGGACAGTTGGAAAATTCCCCAACTTCGCTAAGCCTTGGCCGTTGTACGCTACCTCTTGGAAACAGCTCTCTGCTTTCACTCAAAATAATGCGAAATCTTACTATTTTTAATAGAAGCTTTGTTTTAAATAATGAATGATTTTACTGAGATATTTTTCGCTAAATCTTATGAGAAAGAAGGGTCTGACTTTTTCAGAGCCTACGGAGCTAAAACTATCATTACTTGTCCAGACAAAAAAATGAAAGGCTTAAAGCCTAAGCCGTTACGCACTTGTAGGTTTTGCAATTTGAAATACGGGCAAGTTTTTTTTAAAAAAGAAGCTCATATTATTTCAAGGCTTTTGGGCAATGAGTATTTAGTCTCTGACTTTGAATGCGATATTTGCAATTCATTATTTTCAACTTATGAAAGTCACTTATCGCATTTTATCGGTCCAACACGTGCATTTCTAAAACTGTACGGAGTTCAGGAAAATTATAAATATAAATCCCCGAACAAAAAAAGCAAAATTGAAAACTATGGTTTATACGGCCTAGAAAATAGTTTTAGTATTTCACGGGAGGACGTGCAAGATCAAACATTTCACTTCGACAGAGAAAAAGGCTTAACAAAAATGTTGCTTACAAAACACTCATACTCACCCCTGAGTGTTTATAAGTCTATTTTAAAAATTGCCTTATCGTGCTTGTCTGATGAAGATGCCAAAGATTACAAACTTGCCTTTGAATATATTCGTACTAGTAATCTAGATGGGAAACTAAAAGGGGTTACAAATATGCAAATATATTCATTGCCTCCTGGCACTGGGTATTCAATCCCATTTGCATCACTTTATGAAAAGAGGGATAAAAATGCTAGACTTTGTACCCATGTCTTTTCATTGACATTTTTGAACCAGATATATCAAATAGTTTTGCCTTTGAATAAAAATGATTTGCCTTTTTATGACAATAGTTTAATTGATATAATGTATTGCTCACCATTATTTGCAGATGAAGAATCTGCAAATTCAGTTCAAATAACCCAAAAACACTTAGATATGTCATCTTCAGATCTTGTAAAAGGAGAGGTTGATACTATCTATCTTCAATATGACCCAAAGGAAAACGCTAATGCAAAAGTTTTCGACCCAAGAACAAATGAAATTAAAGACGATGGATTTAACTTCAATGCTATCAAACAACTCGTTTTCATGCCTAGCGATTCGAAAATAGTTTTACCTCCAAAAGGAAAGGAATAGCAAAATCTCACATGGCAGCGTACAACAAGGGCTTGCCAAAATACGGGCAGGACAATCAAATCTTCAGCTTCATTTCGCTATCAACTCCTGTTCCGGGCTGGACAAACTTCTCCAGGCAGTTGTGCGCAACTTCAAAATTTAGTTCTAAATTCAACCTCGGTTCCGGGCGGACAGTTGTACAATTCCCGTACTTCGGCAAGCCGTGAACGTTGTAGGCAATTAAGACAGACCCTTTATGTGGGAAGACCTCAAAGTATATAGACAGTTAGACAAGGCAGACATTAACCCGACTTTTAAAAAGTTCGGCAATACTTTAATATCACTTATTGACGACTACTCAATTGACCAGACAACATCACTTATCAAGTTATCCCGACAACTTAATCAACTTGAGCAAGCCATTTTCATTGAAAAAGACAAAGGTTCATACAATCTAAAAGTAAAAACATCAATCAAACCTGTCGACTTTTATCGGCGACATAAATTCACTATGCTTAACATCGTTGCTTTAGGCGACATAATGAATAATCAACGCAGGACATCTTATCCGTTGACACATGAATGGAATGACTTAGCTATTTATTTAGCGACAAGAATTAAAACAGATGTTGAAAATTACTTTCAAAAATATAATTCATACGACAAAATAATTGACAGACGGAAGGAAGTTGAGCCAAAAGACTTTGGGCTTGACAACAAATATGAACTTCTAATTTATGCTGCTATTAAGACAAAAAAGAAAGACCTCTTAAATCAATATCTTGACAAAAAAATGAGCCGACCAGTAATGGGAATTACTCAAAGCGAATACTTAAAACCGGACAGTCAAGAAATTGATGAACAAAGCTTTTTAAAACGCTTAAAATCATTTGCTTTGACAGGCGACTTTTTAAGTATCGCCAATGAAATTGAAGCAATCGCCAGACAGAATTAACTGCCTACAACAATGGCTTGCCAAAATACGGGCTGGACAATCTAATCACCGGCTTTGGGTTCACTAATCTGCTTCGGTTCCGGGCAGGACAATCTTCTCTGGGCAGTTGTGCGCAACTCCAAAAATTAGTTATAATTTCAACTTCAGTTCCGGGCGGACAGTTGTACAATTCCCGTACTTCGGCAAGCCTCAAACGTTAGCGGTGATTTTTTAGCACTTCAAAATTTGGAAAATTACCAATTTTTGGTAACTTTATTCAAATTTACTTCGATGGGACGCAACACATCCATTTCTTTAGGAAATCACTTTGAAGATTTTGTAGACGACAAAGTCTCAACAGGAAGATTTAAAAATGCCAGTGAAGTTATTAGAGCTGGGCTTCGGCTTCTTGAAGAAGAAGAGGCTAAAATGCTAGCACTTAAGAAAGCCATAACAGAGGGTATTGAAAGTGGAGTAGCCAGAAATTTCGACCCCAAAAAGCATCTTGAAAAATTAAAAGCTGCTAAAAGAAAAAATGGCTAGTTACACACTTACAAACAAGGCAGTTCAAGATTTATCATCAATTTGGGAGTATACTGTAAATACCTGGTCAGAACGACAAGCTGACAAATACTACTTCATGCTTTTAGATTCTTGTCAGGATCTAGCAGATGGTAGAGTCTCAGGCAAAAATTATCCAGAAATTAATATTGATATTTTTGGCTTTAGAGCAGGACAACACATTTTATTCTACAGAAAACTTAGCCCTGACAAAGTAGAGATTGCAAGGATATTGCATGCGCAAATGGATTTAAAAAATAGAATTCAAGAGTAAAACCACCGCTAACAATGGTTTAGCAAAATTGGGGCTTGACCAGCACATCTTCAGCTTAAGTTCGCTAATCGTCTCCTGTTCCGGGCTAGACAATCTTCTCCAGGCAGTTGTGCGCAACTTCAAAATTTAGTTCTAAATTCAACTTCGGTTCCGGGCGGACAGTTGGAAAATTCCCCAACTTCGCTAAGCCTTGGCCGTTGGTGGCAACCTTATTTGACACCCTAATAATTTCAAAGAAAATATATTCATAAAATGGCAATAATTCTAAATAGACAGATTACAGAAGATGAAAAGAAAATAGTTATAGAACGATTTGGTAGAAAATGTTATGCAACTGGGCACGATATTTTGGAAACAGACGAGATACACTTTGACCACATAAAAGCGTTTACAAATGATGGTGCTTCTGAAATTGACAACATTGCACCTATGTGTCAAGTACACAATCTTCAAAAAGGGAGACTACCTTTAGAAGATTTTAGAATTAAGTTAAGGCTTGAAGATTTTTTTAAAAAAGGACAGGCACTAACTTTAAAGCACGAATTAGAATATTTCAAACAAAAAAATATTATCACAAGTTATGGTGAAACTGTCTATCACACGTTTATTGAAAATAGTATTGAACTCGAATTTTTAAACAAAAAAGAAACTTTTCGTTTATACACCTGCCCTACAACAAAGTGGAAATATTTTTATGCAACACTTCCTGTTAATATTATTAATAGTGATGATGACGAAGATGGAGAAATTGGCTTACAACCAAGATATTTAATACAAGACAAAGTATTTGACTTGTTTAGACACTTTCAAAGAAATACAGTTCTACATCCGTCTATCGCAAGATTGTATAAAAATAAAATTTTAGTTTTTGATGGACAACACAAAATAGCTTCATTGCTTTGGAACGAAAGAAAAGACTTTGAACTAAAAATATATATCGACCCTGATCCCAAAAGTTTAAACCAGACAAATATTTCTGCACACGACAAATTTGCACAGACAAGATTTTTCTCATCAGTTATGGTTGCAAAACTTGGAAGTCAATTTGGGAAACAATTTGAAGAATATAAAAATGTTGAAGACCAAAATAAAAAAACCGAAGCTGGGTTTGTAAAATTCGTTAGACTGAATGAGCAGCTAACAAATGCTGAAATAAATAAAAGGTTTGTAAGTTTTATTTATGACTCTATTTTAGATGAATCAACCAATAAAATTGTTAGACTGATTTCAAAAGCTAATAGAAGTTCAACTGAATTTCCATTAACTCTTGATATGTTAAGTAAATCTATATTTAACAACTTTCTATACAAATCACCCACAGAAGACGACTTAACAAGTGAAAGCTACAAACGAGATAAAGAAATTGCAAACACTATAAAACTATGCAATATAATTGACGAAGAAATTTTGCACAAGTGGGATGCTTCAAAAACAGAAAATGATTTAACACAAAATAAATTGAGTAGAATGTTTAGAAGCAAATCAATTATGGCTTGGGCAGAATTATTAAGAGATGCAGTTGCTGCAAGACTTGAAATAACTGACCAAGACGAAAAAGCACAAATATTTTACAGAGAGATTTCTGATGAAAATTTTGAAAAAATAAAAAAAGTATTTAGGCGAATAGTTAATTGGAATGTTTGGGAAACACCAGTAAATTCTGACATTGACAGAGTATTGGCAGATAACAAAGGAGAAGTGAAAAAATTCTTTAAGGACAAAGGATTAACTACTGGTTATTTATTAGGTGCGTCAGAGTAAAGACAAGAAAGGCTGCCACCAACATTGGGTTTGCTGCAATTTGGGCTTGACGTTGTAAACATCAACTTTTGTTCGTTATTCAGCTTTAGTTCCAGCTTGACGTTATAAATTTGGCTTATGAATAATACATCAGCAATATTGCAATTATCAACTTCAGTTATGGGCTGACGATTTTCAAATCCCTAAACTGCAGCAAGCCCTGTTCGTTATAAGTAATAGGTCAGACACTCCGTAAAACTATGTTTCGATTCGTCAAAAAAATAAATTCTGAAAAAGATGTCACAATTAATCCAGACATCCTTTTCAACTTGGACGTTGCTACTTCTGATATAAAAGTGCACGGCCTCAAACTTCAGGATGGAGCAGACTTAATTCCACTCCATGAAGTTTTGACAACAACATTTGAAAAGGCACCAACAGATGCACTGCTCTTTCCTAATGGTGTTGCAATGCGAACTTGGAGTAATGATAAAGTTTATTACGAATCGTCTGACGGTTTTAAAGAGCATCCTTTAGCTGACAGAATAAATTCAGTTTTAGAATTTGGTGGCATTTTGCATATGAAATCTGGTGCTAAATATGCAATTTGCAATAGAAAAATAATTGGATTGGGAATACATCAAGACATCCTGTCTCCATACAAAAATATCTCAAAGAAAAATATAGAGAAAAAATTCGGAAAAGCTTCAAGAGTTGAAGAAACGTATGAGGCAACTGATGGTGAACTTTGGAATACAACTTATTTTTATGAAAAGCGAAACTTATTGATTGACTTCTATGAGCCAGACAAACAAATTAGCTTAATAAACATTGGTGCATTTGACAACAACACAGACAATCGTTGATTTAAACTGGCAGCCAGAATCCTACTACTTATAACAAAAGGTTTTGCGCAAACATGGCAGGACAATCAAATTTTCAGCTGCTGTACGCAACTCAGCTTCAGTTCCGGGCGGACACTCCCACTTTCAACTTTACTTCTTAACTTCAGCTAAACAAAATTAGCGGCAATGGTTCCGGCTGACAGTTATAAAATTCCATGTCAGCGCAAAGCCTTGCTCGTTGGCAGCTATGTTAATTGCTACACCCTAATGACAAGACAATATAAATGGACAATTAGATTTTGTTTACTGACTCCTATACTATTATTTGTTGCGGTTTATACAATGGGAGCAGGACACGGGTCATATATCCCTGCTATGAGTATATTCCCATTTGGCTTGCTGGGAATTCTTCTACAAGACAGAATTACTTGGCCATTTATAGTAATTGCTATTCTTCAGTATCCGCTTTATGGCTTTCTAATCGACAAAGCAAATTCACCTCGACAGTTTAAGTTATTGATTTTGGCACTTTTGGCAACTCATATTGGGCTTGCAACTTTGTTAGTAAAACTCACTGGAGAAAGCTGGCGTTAACTAAAACACAGCTGCCAACAAACGGTTTTGGGCAAGTGTGGCTGGACAAACTAATTTCAGCTAACTGCATCTCCGGTCTTCAGTTCTGGCAGGACGTTCAATTTTGGGCTTTAGTTCTTAACTTCAACTAAACAAAAATATCGGCAGCAGTCCTGGGCGGACAGTTGGAAAATACCACACCAGCCCAAAGCCGCCGACGTTAACGGCAAGCCAGCCGCGGGCGCAAAACTGGGCAATTATTTTTTCAATTTTATTGCGGAGTTTTTTTTCTTACTTGAAGGCTACTCATCAGCATTTTTTCATAGCCCAGCTTTTGGCTTTTAAATGCGACGGCTCCTTTTGGTTTTATGGCCAGCCGTTAACAAAGGGTTTACATAAAGTTTGGCTGGACAAGCAATTCTTCAGCAGTTGTGCGTAACTCAGCTTGGGTTCCGGGCTGGACAAGCAATTTTGGGCATTTGTTCTTATCTTCAGCTAAACAAAAAATCAACAGCGGGGCCCGGCGGACGGAATACTAATTCCAAACCTTCTGTAAGCCCTGTCCGTTGTGCGAAATTACATTTTGCTGTAATACCAACTATTGGTATATTTGAGAAAGTAATAAATACATTATGGCCAGAAACACTTCAATTTTATTGGGAGAATATTTTGAAAAATTCATTGACGCCGAGGTTTCTTCAGGACGTTATACTTCCGCTAGTGAGGTTGTTCGTACTGCTTTGAGATTGCTTGAAACTGAAGAAGAAACGAAAAAAAATCTTGTTATTGCCTTAAAAAAAGGCGAAAGGTCTAAAAGAGTAGAGAACTTTGACCCAAAAAAACATTTAGCTGCCCTGCATAAAAAACATCTATGAAAACATTAAAAGTAGTTTTCAAAGAACAGGCAATTTTTGATCTTGAAGATATTTGGCTTTACACATTGCACACATGGTCTTTAAGACAAGCTGACAGATATCATTCAATGATATTTAAAGAAATCCAATTCCTCGCAGCTCATCCAAAATCAGGAAAGGATCAACATCATATCCGAGCAGGATACCGCTCTTCGAAAGTTAAATCTCACATAATCTTCTATCGGGTTTCAGAAACCGAATTAGAAGTCATTAGAATTTTGCATGAACGTATGGACATACCAAACAGACTGGCAGAGTAGCAACGATCCACAACATAAATCTTTGTCGCAAATACCTGCCGAAAATGCCGGATTATCCCTTCGCAAATACCTTCCAAAATTTTATTTTTATACACTTTGAATGAAACCCTACAATGAAACAAATTTTTATCAATTTGCCGGTAAAAGATGTGGAAGTCTCCATGAACTTTTATATGAAATTAGGCTTTACCGTCAATCCACTTTTTACGTTTACAGATCAGAAATGTATGGTATGGAGTGAGCAAATTTATTTGATGTTGCAGACCTACGATATGTTCAGATCAGGAAATCAAAAAAATCTCCCTGACACCAGGCAAAACGCCATCGCCACTTTCTCACTCCCCGTGGAAAGCCCCTCAAGGATGAATGAAATTATAGAAAGTGGCCTGAATGCGGGCGGCACAGAACCAACACCCATGCTGGATGAAGGTTTTATGCAGGTTAGATCCATTGAAGATTTAGATGGGCACCTTTGGGGTATAATATATTTGGATATAGACGAGTTCAAAGAAACAATGGGGAGATAAATCCATAAACATAATCTTGCGTAACAGTTCTAGAACAACACAAGGAGTGAAATTTTCACCAGCCCCTTTTAAGAATTACAGCTTTCATGATTCCAGGAAGCCATTGTAATACCAAACGGCTGAAGAAAACCGACAGATTAAATTTCAACTATGCATCACAAAAGCATAATTTAGTGGCCTACACATAACCGATAAATACCTGTTACATGACCATAAAAGCTCAAATCAAAGAGTATATCACAAGCCTCCCGGAATCAAAACGTGGTGAGCTGCAGGAATTGCACAACCTGGCATTGCAAACATTACCCGGCTGCAAACTCTGGTATGTTGATGGAAAAAACAGCGAGGGGAAAACCGTTTCCAATCCAAATATTGGATATGGATTGTACACGATTAAATATGCAGATGGGTCAAGCAGGGAGTTTTATCAAATTGGCTTAAGTGCAAACAAAACAGGCATCTCCGTGTATGTACTCGGACTTAAGGATAAAACATATTTAGCCAAAACCTTTGGAAAAAAAATTGGCAAAGCCGCAGTGACGGGATATTGCATCAAATTTAAAACTTTGAAAGACATAAATATTGACGTACTTACTGATGCAATTCGCCTTGGCGCAAAGGCTTTATAACATGAGTATACCCTGGTACAAAATGCCTTTACAATAAGAAATACAGAAACCGGAACCGCTTATTACCTAATACATTCAGTTCCTTCAGCAAGCTTCTGAACATATGTTTGTTTACTTAAAAAACTAAATCACCTAAAATGAATAAGGTCATTATCCTGCTCACACTCTTTTGCGCCGCCATACTTTTAAGTTGCCGGGATGCTGACAGCAAAAAAATGACCTTTACACAATCAACAGAACTTACCTTAGATGAGAAAGAATCAATAAAGAAAGATATTGCCGGAAGGATCAACGAAATCATAAAAGGTGCAAAGGCACTTAATGCCGACAGTGCACTGAAACCCTATTTTAACGACAGCAGCTTCAAAATTATTAACCCTGACGCTTCTGTTTCTGGATATGAAAGAATGCAAAACGACCAGGCTGCATTCTTTAACTCCGTTAAAAGCTTAAACTTCACCACAATTAAGGAGGATTTTAAATTTCTTGCCAACAACCTGGTCATATGCACCTGGACGGGCTACAATGAATTTGAATTGAAAACAGGGGGGAAATATAGAATGGATCCTTATGTTGGCAGTATGCTGTTTAAAAAAACGGGCAAAGAATGGACAATCATCTATGCACATGAATCAGCCGGGCAGCCTGTAAAACTTGAAGCCGGGAAATAGATTTTCATCCGCCTATTAGCCAAACAACTGATGCGGCATTGAATTGTGTTTCCTGCCTGCAAGATATTTTCACGTACATTAATTCAGGTCAACAAATATTTCTGAATACCGCCGGAGCTTTGCGTTACCAGGCTGTTCATAGTTTTAAAAAAATTGTAAGAAATATTTTCGAAACCAAAAAGTTGCATATATATTTGCAACCGATTGGCTTCATAAATTTAATTTTACAACTATGCGAAGAGATATTTTCCAGGCGATAGCAGACCCGACAAGGCGGGCAATTATAACCCTGATTGCACTGCAATCGATGACCCCGAACGCCATAGCTGATAATTTTCATACAACCCGTCAGGCTGTTTCAAAACATCTCCGGATTCTGACTGAATGCAAGCTGGTGAAGCAGGAACAGCAAGGCCGGGAAATTTATTACACCCTGGATATTGATAAAATGAAGGAGATAGATAAGTGGCTTGAACAGTTCAGGAAAATTTGGGAAACCCGGTTTAACCAGCTCGACAACGTATTGGCCGCACTTAAAACAAAGAAAAAATGACACCTGATTTGCTCTTTGATTTCACGGTTGACAAAACCACCAACACCATTCACATTACCCGTGAATTTGCTGCAGACCTTGATCTGGTATGGGAAGCTTTTACCAATGCAGAAATACTGGATCAATGGGTGGCGCCTCAGCCCTGGCGGGCGCAAACAAAAGAAATGGACTTTCGTGAAGGCGGCCGCTGGTTATACGCTATGATCTCTCCTGAAAATGTTTATCATTGGTCATTGACCGATTTTCTAACAATAGAAGCAAAAACTTCATTCACCTCGAAAAACTCCTTTTCTGACGAGAACGGGAACCAGCCTGCAGGTACTGGTTTTACTTTCTCCATTACAGAAACAAAGTTTAGTCCCGGGGCTGATTACACCACAGTTCGAATCATTAAAAAAATGGCTGATCTTGCCCAACTGGAAAAATTTGTAGCAATGGGCTTCAGGGAAGGAATGCAGGTAACATTGAAAAAACTGGATGTATTGCTGGCCACGCTGTCGAAAGTGCAAGACTGATTCTTACCCAAACCCGGTTAAAGCGTGGTACTGCGGTTGTAAATTTATTGAACAGCGCTTCCCGTGACGCCGCTAAGCATCCTGGTGATGACTGCAGCTGTTAACAATTTGCTTATGAAGATAATTACATGGAACTGCAATATGGCATTCAGGAATAAAGCCCATCTTATATCGGCATACCAGCCGGATATTCTCATTGTTCCGGAATGTGAGAATCCTGAAAGACTAAAGTATAAAGATCCTGCTCATAAGCCGGCGCATGCAGCATGGTTTGGAGAGAACCCGCATAAGGGTATCGGTGTTTTTTCGTACACCGCTTTTACCTTTAAAATTCTTGCCTTGCATAACAAACGGTTTAAGCTGGTAATACCCATCCTGGCGTCCAATGGTATTTCAAATCTTATTCTGTTTGCTGTTTGGGCCAATAACCCAAAAGATAAGGACGGGCAGTATGTAACACAGGTATGGAAAGCCATCCAGTATTACAGTGCTTTGCTGAAAAACGAATATGTTGTGCTGGCGGGTGACTTCAACAGCAATTCGATTTGGGACAGACCCCGCCGTGCCGGCAATCACACGGATGTTGTGCTTAAACTTGCCGAAAGAAATATTCACAGTGTATACCACAAACATTTTAAGCTTACACATGGAAAAGAACAGCATCCAACCCATTACCTGTACAGGCATCGCGATAAACCCTATCATCTCGATTATTGTTTTGTCTCTTCCAACTTGCTGAAACGGCTGAAATCAGTTGAAGTGGGAGATCACCCGGTTTGGTCAAAATACAGCGATCATATGCCGGTAATTGCAACGTTTTCAAAAGGACGCTTGAAATCAAAACGTGCCATCCGGGTACCTGGGTCATGATGCAGCGTAATCCCTGTTTTGTTTCTCCTTGCATTCATCCCATAAAACTGAACTGGCGCATGGTGTCGAAGTTGTGCTTCACTTTACGGGGTTGGAACTAAAATACCAAGGATTTCTCCCGACTGTAAAAAAAAAGTCGTAACTATAACTCCTAAACTTAATTACTATGGCACATGCGATTAACTGGTTTGAGATCCCGTCAAAAAATTTTGAAAGAGCAAAGGCTTTTTATGAAAACGTACTGGGCATAGAAATGATACTTCCTTTTCCCGTTATGAAATATGCCATGTTTCCTGCCAATATGCAACAGGGCGAAATCAGCGGCGGGCTGGTGGAAGAACCTGGCTGGGAGCCGGTGAAAGGTGGTGCATTAATTTACCTGAACGGCGGGGAAGATTTATCGGTGCCACTCTCCAGGGTAGAAGCTGCCGGTGGCAAGATACTGATTCCCAAAACTTCGATCGGGGCAAACGGATTTATGGCCAGGTTCGAGGATACAGAAGGAAATATCGTGGCATTTCATTCGATGAAATAATTGTCTTATACCGTTACTTTGAAGATTTCAATTTATCCGGCAGACTGCCGCTATCTAAAACTTTAATGAAAGTAAATGGATAATACAAGAATTTATAAAATGCTTTTCTCCAGTGTATACCCGCTGTATATCCAGAAAGCAGAAAAGAAAGGGCGCACCAAAGCCGAAGTGGATACGGTTATTTGCTGGCTCACAGGATATAATGCAAAGACATTGCAAAAGCAGGTGGACCGGAAAACTGATTTTGAAACTTTTTTTGCTGAAGCGCCTGCACTGAATCCCCATGTATCAAAAATAACCGGTGTGATTTGCGGTTACCGCGTTGAAGAGATTGAAGACAAGCTGGTACAAAAAGTGCGTTACCTGGATAAACTCGTGGATGAGCTGGCCAAGGGCAGACCGATGGAAAAGATTTTAAGAAGCTGACGGGCAGTAAAAAATCAGATTCAAAAAAGCGTATTGAGAACAAAACCTTCCACCATGAAAAAATTAAGCAGCCTGCTGTTAGTGATCATCGCATCGTTCCTGGCAGGTTTTGCTTCTAAAACAATTCTCTCAAAAAAAACTGAACATACAATGAAAAAAATTACCGGTATCGGGGGCGTGTTTTTTAAATGTAAAGACCCCCAAAAAGTAACAGAATGGTACCACCAGCATCTTGGTCTGCAAACAAACCCCTATGGCGCAACTTTTGAATGGTACGAAGGAGATAACAGCACCAAAAAAGCGCAAACACAATGGACACCCTTTCCTGAAACAACAAAATACTTTGAACCTTCCGGGAAAGATTTTATGATCAACTACAGGGTGGAGAACCTGGAAGCTCTCGTGGAAGCATTGAAAAAAGAAGGCGTGACCATCGTGGACAAGATCGAAACATATGATTACGGAAAGTTCGTGCACATACTCGACCCTGAAGGCAATAAAATACAACTGTGGGAACCAACAGACTAAGCACGGCAGCTGAAAACACAGATCAAACTGTACCCGCTGCTGCTTATGAATTTTCAACTAATCAATACGATCAAGGAATATGATGCATGCCGAATTTCCTGAAATGAGATCTGGCAGGTTGCTGCTGCGGCAATTTAAGGATGTAGACCTGGAAAATGTATTTAAAGGCCTTTCTGATCCCGCAGTGATACAGTACTACGGCGTAAGTTATGACAGCCTTGAAGCCACCCGAACCCAGATGCAGTTCTTCTGCGACCTTGAAAAAAACGGCACAGGTACCTGGTGGGCCATTTGTAACCACAGCAACGATATTTTTTACGGTGCAACAGGACTGAACAGTTTAAGCATGCAACATAAAAAAGCGGAGATTGGGTTTTGGCTCTTACCGCAATTTTGGGGACAAGGGATCATCACAGAAGCTGTTCCGCTGGTATGCAAACATGGTTTTAGCCATTTTGGCCTGCACAGGATTGAAGCCCTCATTGAAACAAACAATCACAATTCCAAAAGAGTTATGACAAAACTTCATTTTACCCATGAAGGCACCATGAAGGAATGTGAGATTAAAAACGGGGCATTTATCAGTCTTGACATTTACGCCAAGCTGAACAATACACAGCAATAAAAAAACCTGCTGGTTTAATCACCGGTCTTATATGCGCAACATTATTACTTTCATATGTTTGCTGCTCTTACATACAGCAACAGCACAACAGCCGGGCAACAACGAAGCACTGGCAAGGGAAGATTTTACCATTGCCCGTAACAAAATTTATTTTATTGAACATTCCACTGCCGGCAGCAGCACAAAACAGGATGCCGTTTACAACGAGATCCTTTCCTACATAAAAAAATATCCCGCAAGGGAAGAATGCTTTTATATGATTGCAGCCGCAGTAAATCTCCGGCTGGCACAGGTTGATTCTCTACTGGATCAGACAGATACTTCGCTCAACCGCTCCCCGTACAAGGGAAGCACCGCCATCACCAGGAAACGTGTTTCACTCACCCAAACCGGCAAGCCATTTCCGTCATTTAGTTTTACCGATACCGCAGGCAACAGCATATCCACTGAAAGCCTGAAGGGAAAAATTGTACTGGTGGATTTCTGGAGTTCCTGGTGCAGCCCCTGCAGGCAGCAGATACCGGGGCTGAAGAAACTCTATAAGAAATATCACGAAAAAAACTTTGAGATCATCGGCATATCTATGGACCATGATAAAACTGCCTGGTTAAAAGCCATTGCAGCCGACGTGCAAAATTGGCCGCAGTTTTGCGAGCTGGTGAGTTTTGAAAAAAACAAAACGGCCATTCATTTCAGTATCCGGGGCATCCCTGCTAATTTTTTGCTGGATGAAAATGGCATTATCCTCGGCCAGGATCTTTCGCCCGACCAGGTAAAAGATATCCTCGTATCACGGTGATGTAAACCGCATATACAGTCAATTTTTTTCTTGCGATTTTTACCAGCAGGGTACAGCCATATAAGAGGTGTATTAACCAAAAGCATTAAATGCCTGTAATCTCACTGAAATAGGTACCGGGGTAAAATTCGGCTCCATGCAACCGTTAGTTGATTTACACAGTCTGTGACTGAGGATTACACAACTGCTTGCCATGCGATCGATTATTTTCCTAGCAATACTGCTGCTATATTTTATCGGGGTGCTTGTATTTCTTTTGTGGAACAGTTAGCGGGCATTGCAGGGTTACGCTCCTTTCAGTTTTGCATTGAGCAGGGTTTCCCAGCGCAACTGCTCCGCCTTGTTTTTGCTGTGGTCGGTTTCATTGTCGTACTGCACACCCATATCGTGGTAGGATTGTAAAACAGCTTTGAATATTTCAGCAGGTTTTGTTTTGTAGTTGGATGAACTGATATAGGCTGTATCAAATGCTTTTTTAAGTGCTGCCGCACAAAGCCGGCCGATATCAAAATGCCCCTGCTCATGGCGCAGCAGTGCATCGGTTTCAAAACCTTTTTTTACCCATGATTGCTGCCCGCTTAACTCCAGCACAATATTCATACCCTGCAGCAACACCGTATCGCCTTTAAAAGTCACACCTTTAAATCCATATTTTATATTCCACCAGGTATTGGCTTCAAAAGAGCTTTGTGTATCGGGTTTGCCGGTAAAATCGGCCCAGGTAAGCGGCCTGTTTCCTTTTTGCCCGCTGATAATAATATCCTGCGAGAACACGCTGCCGCAAAAGAGAGAACAGAGCATTAAAAAGGAAATATTTTTCATGCGGGAATTTATACGGCTGTTTTAACACCATGTACTGCTGCAGCCATTTCCCTGATAAGATGGGGATCTTTTTCGATGGCATTGCCCACTACGATCACATCGGCGCCGGCCCGGCAATTAAGATAGGCTTTTTCGGGTTGTATGATGCCGCCGCCAACGATCAGCGGTACTTCCACCGAACGGGATACTTTAGCAATCATTTCTTCCGGGATGGCTTTTTTAGCACCGCTGCCGGCATCCATATAGATCAGTTTCATGCCCAGCATTTCGCCGGCCATGGCCGTACACATGGCAATTTCATTTTTATCAGATGGAATGGGCGCCGCATTACTGATATAGGAAACCGTGGTGGGTGCACCGCCATCAATTACCATGTAACCAGTGGGCATAATTTCGAGACCGCTTTGTTTTACCACCGGTGCGCTGATCACATGCTGGCCGATGAGCAGGTCGGCATTGCGGCCGCTGATCAGGCTCAGGTACAATAAGGCATCTGCATATTTGCTCACCTGGCTCGGACTGCCCGGGAAAAGGATTACCGGGATCGGGCAGTTTTTTTTGATCAGCTGCACACATTCATCCAGGTAATTGGAAATCACCAGGCTGCCACCCACCAGGAAATAATCCACTTTAGCATCCATGGCCAGTTGCAGCAGCTGCCCCATGCTGTGATCATTCACCTTATCAGGATCGATGAGTACGGCAAACGATTTTTTACCCTGCTGTTTTCTGTCGGTTAAAGAATTATAAATGGTGGCGGTCATGCAATATTGTTCTTGCTACAAAAGTATATTATTTTGCCCTTACAGGCTTAGCGGATCGCAGATATTATGAATAAGATTCAGTTATTTTCCCCATTGCCACTGTCTGCTACGTGCCAGCTGTTCACAATATAATAACCCCAGATTCCTTTTTGAACCTCCAGGCTGATACTATAACGTCCGGGAGCGCTGTTCTTGTATGCAGCGATGGACCTTGAATTTGTGTTAATATGTTCGCTCCGGTTCCTGAACCTGAATTCAATGGCAGCATTTTTTCCGTAGCGGAACCGGGTTACTGTAAATTCCATGGTTTCTTCCGGGTTAACTGCAGCAGCCTGCCTGTTTGCGGTTTCCCAGGCAGATTCGGCTACCAGTCCGGCGCTGATATACGAACAAAAAATACCAATGCATAAATAAAGCAGGCTTACTTTTATCTTGCCAAATACCCCCTTTGTCTCCCTGATATCTCCCATCACCGATTTCCGCCATAATAAAAATTGGCCCATCAGTCCGGCCAAAACAGGAATTAAAAAAACAAATATAAAATAGCGGCTATCATGACCGATCGTAACCGCCGAAAAGAAAATAGCTTTCATCACCCACAGAAAAATCCCCAGGTAGAATAACCGGATGTACAGCTTTTCCCTTTTTTTCATAGCGGTTTTGGTGGGTTCCTTCCTCTTTTTTGCTGCCATCTTTCGGTGTACCTTTATACAATGATAGATATTTCTGCAGAAATCACTTTTAAAACAGCCCGCAGTGGCGGCAAGGGCGGCCAAAATGTAAACAAGGTGGAAACCATGGTGGAAGGTTATTGGCATGTGATGCAGTCTGCCATTTTCTCAGCAGAAGAAAAGCAGCGTATCAGTGAAAAACTGGCCGGAAGGATCAATGCGGAAGGATTTTTGCTGGTAAAAAGCCAGGAAGAACGCAGCCAGCTGGGCAACAAACAGCTGGTGGTAAAAAAAATGAATACACTGGTGGAAAAAGCACTGGTGGTTGCCAAAAAAAGAAAGCCGACCAAAATTCCCAAAGCAGTAAAGCAAAAAAGACTGGAGCATAAAAAACAAAAGAGCGAAGTAAAAAGCAACCGTAAAAAAATAGTTTTATAGATGAAAGCGCTGCAGCTTATTTATATATGCATCACCAGCATCACATTGAATGCTGCCTGCCAGAAAAGTATGAGCCCGGCCGGCAGTACCGGCTCACTCAAAATCACTTTTACCAATGTGGTGAAGGGCAACCCGGTGGGACTGGGCAGTACAATGCATACCAATCCTTTTGGTGAAACCTATACCATCACCAAACTCAAATATTATATTTCCAATATCAGGGCGCTTTTCCCCGGTATGACGAATGCTGCTGAAAAAGAGAGTTATCACCTCGTTGATCAGAACAACAGTGCTTCCCTGAGTTTTTCTTTCCCGCTGCAGGTAAACAGTTACAATGTACTGGAGTTTTTACTGGGCGTGGACAGTCTGCGTAATGTAAGCGGTGCACAAACAGGTGCACTCGATCCGCTGAATGATATGTTCTGGACATGGAACAGCGGTTATATTATGGCAAAGATGGAAGCCATCTCACCACAATCGAACCAGGTAAACAATAAAGTGGAATACCATATTGGTGGTTTCAGCGGCGCTAACAGCTCCTTAAAATATATCACGCTGCCCATGCCCGGGCTGAGCGTGATCAATATCCGGGAAGGCAAAACCACCGAAGTGGTGATTGAAGCGGATATTGACAAATGGTGGCAGCAGCCGGCAGATATAAAAATCACGGATATCCCTGTTTGCAATACGCCCGGTGCGCTTGCCAAAAAAATTGCCGATAATTACAGCGATATGTTTACCATTAAATCAGTCACCAATTATTAAAATTGAAAAAAGCTGTTGTCATATCGCTGTTTACCATACTGGCATCTTCACTGCTGATAACAGCCGCCTGTAAAAAAAAGGACAGCAGTTCCGCAACGGCCCCTTCTGTAACACCCATTAAACTGGTGATTCCCGAGGGCTGGCCCAAACCCCCAACAGATATCTTTGCATCGAATCCATTAACGGCAGAAGGTTTTGCATTGGGCAAAAAATTATTTTACGATCCCCGGCTGAGCATTGATAATTCGGTAGCCTGTGCCAATTGCCATCAGCAGTTTGCGGCATTTTCAACTTACGACCACGATTTCAGTCATGGCCTTAACAATGTGCATACCTTCCGCAACGCACCGGCATTATTCAACCTGGCATGGATGCAGCAAATGCACTGGGATGGTGGTGTGAACCATATTGAAGTGCAACCCCTCGCCCCCATCACCAATCCCATTGAAATGGGCGAAACGGTAGCGCACCTGATGGGTAAACTGAAAACAGACACTGCCTACCAGCGGTTGTTTGCAAAAGCTTTTGGCAGCACTGAAATCAACAGCCAGAAAATGCTGAAAGCAATTGCGCAGTTCATGGGCACCATGGTTTCTTATAACAGCAAATACGATAAGGTAAAACGTGGCGAAGCAAGTTTCACCTTTACAGAAGCCAATGGTTATACCGTTTACAAAAGCAAATGCGCATCCTGTCATCCTGAGCCATTGTTTACCGACAACAGTTTCCGTAACAACGGTCTGGCAGTTAATCCGGGGCTGAATGATTTTGGCCGCATGCGCATTACAAACGACAAAGCCGATTCACTGAAATTTAAAGTGCCGAGCCTGCGCAATATTGAGTTATCACTGCCATACATGCATGATGGCCGTTTTCTTACCGTGGGCAGTGTGATTGAACATTACCGCAGCGGGATTGTTACCACGCAGTCAACCCTCGACCCGCTTCTCACCAGCCGGATCAGCATCAGCAATACAGAAAAAAACGACCTCACTTATTTCCTGTACACACTTACAGATACCAGTTTCACCAAAGATCCCCGCTTTTCCATGCAATAAAAAAAGCCGGTAAATACCGGCCATTGTTGGTTGTTGCAAATTTCTCTACTGCTTTCGCTTCCCCCGTAAAGTTTCCAGTATCTGTTTCTGCTTTTCAGCTTCAGACTTCTGACTGGCCTGGTTCTTTTTATTGTCTTCAATATCTTTTTCAATGTTCTTTCTTTTCTTCTCCAGGCTTTCGGCCTCGTCTACCAGGCTGGTGTATTTTTTATCTGCTTTCTTAACAGCATCTTCCTGTGCGGTGATCTGCAGCTCGAGGTCGTATGCAGCAATCATTATTTTGATGCTGTCGAGGTATTTTTTTGCATTGCTGATCAGCGTGGCATCGGTACTGTCTGACACAAAATTATCGAAGCCCTTTGTGATCATCAGTGTGAGCGTGGAGTTTTCCTTGTTTTTACGGCTCACCCTGTCGGCCATAAAATACAGGTCGTAACTGTCGTTGCCCAGGTCGGCCAGTTTTACACCCTTATACACCATAAAGCCTTTGCTTTCTTTTCCTTTATATCCCATCTGTTCCATCTTGTTATCGATGGCATCCCGGATGGTTTTTTCAGGAAAAGGGATATCATTCACCACGGCCTGGCGGTTTACTTTCAGGTATTCCACGGTGGCGGTGGTTGACTGGGCTCCTGCCTGCATTACTGATATAAACAGCACAATAACTGTTAATACATTTTTCATAAATGGAGATTATTTTTAACAAAGATAGCTGTTGACAACAAAGGGTTGCATCATTTATTTGCACAGTTTTAAAATTATACCGGTAAATTTGGTGCCAAAATCAACGCACCTTTGAGCGGCATTAAAAAATTAGCAGGACAAACACTCTGGTATGGCATTCCAAGCATCCTCAGCCGCTTTATCGGGTACCTGATGAATTTTACGCTCCCCATTTTTTTTGCGCAGCCTTCCAGTACCGCCGATGTAACGCAATTGTATGCGGCCATTCCCTTTTTAAATGTGCTGTTCACTTACGGGCTGGAAACCGCCTATTTCCGTTTCAGCCAGGATAAGGACAAGGCGACCCTGTACAATACGTTGTCTGTTTCTCTCATTAGTTCCAGTATCATGCTGAGCCTGCTGCTGTATTTTTTAAAAGACAGTATTGCCGCTGCACTGAATGTGAAAGAACACAGCGATTATGTTTTGTGGATGATAGGGATTGTTTTCCTGGATGCCGTTGCCACACTGGCTTTTGCCAAACTGCGGCAGGAAAACCGCCCGCGTAAATACGCCTTTGTAAGGCTGGCAGGCATTGTGGTGAATTTCCTGATCGTTATCTTATGTGCCGGGATCATTCCCCGCTACCTGGGATCGCATCCTGATAATTTCTTAAAAGGATTGTACAGCAATTTTGACCGCATCGACTTTTATTTTATTGGCAATATCTGCGGCAGCATGATCACCTGCTTGCTGTTGTTTTCAGAATTCAGGCAGGTGCATTTTAAATTCAATGCCGGCTTATGGAAGGAAGTGATGAAATATTCCTACCCCCTGATCATTGTAGGCCTTGGTGGTATGATCAATGATATGCTGAGCCGGCTGATTTACCAGCACGTGGTGGATCTTCCGCCCATTGAGGCAAAAAATGAGCTCGGTATTTTTGGCAATATTTACCGCCTGGCCGTATTAATCACGATCATGATACAGGCATTCCGTATGGCGGCCGAACCCTTTTTCTTCAACCGCAGCAAGGAAGCCGATGCTAAAAAAACCTATGCACGCATCATGAAGTTTTTTGTGATCGCCTGCTGTTTTATGTTTTTGGTGATCGGTCTTTACCTCGATGTGTTCCGCTGGTTTTTTACTGCCATACACCGCAGCCGCTGGGTGGAAGGACTGGCCGTGGTGCCCCTGCTGGCCATCGGCAATATCTTCCTGGGTATTTATTACAACCTCAGTATCTGGTACAAGCTCACCCATAAAAACATGTACGGCGCCTTTATCACTATTGCCGGCGCCGGCATCACCATTGCGCTTAATATTGTGCTGATACCAAAATGGCATTATACCGGTGCCGCCGTTGCCACTTTCTGCTGTTACTTATTCATGATGATCAGCAGTTATAAACTCGGGCAAAAATATTACCCCGTTCCCTATGCGGTAAAAAAACTAACGGCCTACCTGGTGCTGGTAATATTGCTGTATTTAATTCATATGGGCGTGAATGCGCTGTACAGCGGCCACCTCTGGTTCTCCCTGCTTACCGCCACCCTTTTGTTTGGATGGTTTACCTGGTTTGTGGGCAGGATCGAAGCAAAGGAGCTCTCACGCATGCCCGTGATCGGTAAATTTTACCGTAAAGAACCATAGGCATTTGCCGCTGATCCGCCGCTATTTATTATCTTCATCACATGCGTAAACTGCTGCAGTATTTATTTCGCCGGCCATTTACATGGATGGCCAATACACTCAGTGCAAAACCTGAGCGTAAGGCAGTGTTTGCTTCGCTGAGCAAACTGTATAACAGCAGCAAGAAGAACAGCAAAAAAGTATGCCCGTTGTATATGGATGCGGCGGCGGGGAAGTTTATCATCTTCAGCGACCAGCACAAGGGCAACCGGGATGCAGCAGATGACTTTGCCCGCAATGAAGACAATTATATTGCTGCCCTCGGGTATTATAAAAAAGAGCAGTACCATTTTATCAACCTGGGCGACAGCGAAGAGTTATGGAAATACACTGCAGCAGATGTGCTGCCGAAAAATGAAAAATGTTTTGCAGCCGAAGCCGCCTTTCAGCCAGGGCGTTATTATAAAACATTTGGCAACCATGATATTTTATGGAAGAATAAAATGGATACGGAAAGGCTGCTAAAAAATTACTTCAGCATGCCCCTGCCGGTATATGAAGGAATCCTGATCAAAACCAGTATTGGCACAGAAGCGCTTACTGTTTTTTGCACGCATGGACACCAGGGAGATAAGATGAGTGATAACAATGCGTTCAGCACCTGGATCGTGGCGCATATCTGGGCGCCGATACAGCGCTACCTGCAGATCAATGTAAATACGCCCAGCAAAGACGATAGCCTGCGCAACAAACACAATAAACTGATGTATGAATGGAGCAGTAACCGTAAAAACTTACTGCTCATCACCGGCCATACGCATAAACCCGTATTTGCTTCCGGCAGGTATGCATCCAGGGATTCACACAAAATTGAACAAGCGGGCAACGAACATTTAAAACCTTCCTATTTCAATTCCGGCTGCTGCTGTTTCAGTGATGGTGATATCACGGGCATTGAAATTGCGGATGGCTGTATCCGGCTCATCAAATGGTTTAATAACAAGGGCACTCCCGCCCGGATGATACTGGAAGAAAGCTCCCTGGAGCAGTTGCTTAAAGATTTGTAAAAGTCCTGCTTATTCAGCTGCCAAATCTTATTTTTGCCCCTCAATAAAAAAAGTATGAAACAAACGGTATTATTATTTGCTGCAGCCCTTTGCATGGCAGCAGCCAGTGCACAAACCAAGGGGAAACCGGCTCCCAAAGCTGCCGCCCCTTTAAAAAGTCTCAACGACTCTGCCAGTTATGCCATTGGTGTAAGTGTGGCCAGTTTTTACAAACAACAGGGTTTTACCAGCATCAACAATGCGCTGGTTACAAAAGCCATCAATGATATCATGAGCGGTAAAAAAGCGCTGCTGGATGATGCCGCCTGCAACAATGCCATTGTTACTTACCAGAACAGGGCGCAGATGCAAAAATCAAAAGGTCGTATCTCGGAAGGCCAGGCCTACCTTGCCAAAAACAAATTAAGACCCGAAGTAAAAGTTACCGCCAGTGGTTTACAATATGAAGTGATTACTGAAGGAACCGGCCCCAAACCCGGCCCAACCGACAGCGTTACCTGCCATTACCGCGGTACTTATACCGATGGAAAAGGTTTTGACAATTCATATGACCGCGGTGCACCCATTACATTTGCACTGAACCGTGTTATACCGGGCTGGACGGAAGGCGTGCAACTGATGAGCGTAGGTTCCAAATACAAACTCTATATTCCTTATACACTGGGATACGGTCCATCCGATTATATGTCGATCCCCGGAGGCTCGGCACTTGTTTTTGAAATTGAACTGCTGGATGTGAAAAAGGGACAATAAACAAGCGATGAAGTTTTTTAAAAAAGCGGCTGCAGTGCAGCCGCTTTTTTAATATTTCTTACCCAGGTCGTAAATGATCTTTTTATCTGTCTCTGTCAATCTTTGCAGGGAATCCTGCTGTACAAAATGGAGTTTGAAAGAGCGTATCACGGCGGCAGTATCACGGGTATCATATCCAATGATGCGGAGTTGCTGCATCGCATTAAAATCGGCCGGCAGGCTGGTGACCCGGGAAGTATCATACCAGTAACCAAACCCATTTTTTGCCAGTAACTGCCAGGGAAAATATTTATTGGGATCCACTTTTCTTTTGGGAGCAATATCGCTGTGACCGATAAAATTGGCGGTGGGAATATTGTTATCCTTTTTCAATTTTTTCAGTACGGTGAGCAAACTGCTGATCTGCGCTTCGGGAAAAGATTCAAAACCGTTGTTGTCGAGTTCAATCCCGATACTGCTGCTGTTCACATCGGTTAAATTACCCCATTTGCTGTTGCCGGCATGCCATGCCCGCAGGTAATCGCTGAGCATATGATGAATGGTGCCGTCTTTACAAATCACATAATGCGCACTCACCTGTGTGGCCGGCCTGCCAAAAAAAGCAACGGTGCTGTCGCAGGCATTTTGTGCAGTATGATGGATGATCACAAAATTGGGTTTGCGCATGCCAAAATTCGTGGTGCCCGCCCAGTAAGCGGCCATCATACCGCTGTCAACGGCTGACGGTTGCCGGCGTAATTCTTTCGCGAAAGCCTTTACCTGTTTTTTATATTGTTTGTTGGATGCGGCATAACGACTGATGCTGCAGCCGATCACAAGAAATAACATTGCAGCAAAAATCAGTGTTCGTCTCATGGCAAATATTTTTAGTCTTGTTTGGGTTTGCGCTGTTTCACCTTTCTTTTCTTAGGCACAGTACCCGGAGGGATAGTCACCCCGATCAGGTCGCGTATCACCACGCTGGCACATACTGCGCCAAAAACCGCAGGCAAATAAGAGATGGTGCCGTAAGCAGATTTTTTATAGTTGCTGCCATCGGTCAGCATCAGGCTTTCCTTGATGGGTTCTTCAGTGGAAAAAACCACTTTTAAACCCGAACGGATATTATATTTCCGCTTCAGTGTTTTACGTACCTGCTGCGCAAATGGACAAAGAATGGTTTTGGATATATCCACCACCTGCAGTTTGGTGGGGTCCAGCTTGGCGCCGGCGCCCATACTGCTTACCATCTGCAGCTTGTTGCGGTATGCAATGCTGATGAAGGTGAGTTTGGGTGTGATGCTGTCGATGGCATCAATGGTGTAATCTGGTTTGAGCGCCAGCAGGGCTTCCACCATTTCAGGGTTAATAAAAGATTTTACCACGTTCAGTTCCAGCTCGGGGTTAATCGCTTTCAAACGTTCGGCCATAATATCCGCTTTGGAAACACCGTGGTTGGTGGCCAGCGCCGGTAATTGCCTGTTCCGGTTGGTGGGATCCACCACATCCCCGTCAATGATGGTCATTTTACCAATACCGCTGCGAGCAATGAATTCGGCCGCATAACTGCCCACGCCGCCGAGGCCCACCACCATCACATGTTTTTGTGCCAGTGCAGTAAGCGCTTCCCTGCCGATTAATAATTCTGTACGCCCGAGCCAGCTGAGATCTGTTGTCATACTAAAGAAAAATTTCTGCCGAAAACTCCGGCCGCGTTTTTTTGCAGCTGCAAACTAAGTGTATTTATGTCAATTTCTAAAGCCGCCGCTGCCAAACTGTAAATGGCAGCAATCTCCACCGGCGCATCGTCTGTTTCCAGCAATATTTTATTTAATGGCAGCTGCTTCAGTACATCGCGGTTACGCTGCTGCTCCAGCGCCTGGCCAAATGAAAGATAATATCCCTTGCTGGTTAGCTGCTGCGCCAGTACAGCATTTTTATTAAAGCCGTGAAAAATAACCGGTGTTTTCGCTTGCTGTAAAATATGCAATACTTCATCATAGGCTTTTACGCAATGAATGATCAGTGGCTTATGAACCGTATTGGCCAGCATCACCTGCTTTTTGAATACGGTTTGCTGCAAGTCAAAATTGGTATGGCAAAGCTTATCCAGTCCGCACTCACCGATGGCTAATATAGTTGGTTTTTGTACGGCAGCTTCAAGCAGCCTGAATTGCGACTGCCAGTTATCCGGGTTAATATACCAGGGGTGCAAACCTGCGGAAAAAAAGCCATCCGAAGACAGTTCATCAAACCTATTATAACGGTTGAGGATAGCCCGGTATCCGGATATAGCATCTTTATGCGTATGAATATCAATCATCAGGGCTGATATGGCTTTTTTATTACAACTGACAATTTGGTTAAACGCTCGTTAGAAGGATGCTTTTAACAAAATCCTGCCCAACCAAAAAAATAACTTTAGCATCTCCATTCATTAAGCAATTTAAAATTACAGTATACTATGACAAAGTTATTGCTGGCCGCAGCACTATTTTTAAATACGCTTACTCCCGGCTGGGAACATAATTTATCCGCTGCAAAAGAACAGGCCAAAAAAGAGCATAAGCTGATCCTGCTTAATTTTTCCGGCTCCGACTGGTGTATTCCCTGCATGCGCATGCACCAGGAAATATTCAATACCGAAGTATTTACAAATTATGCCGGCGAAAACCTGGTTTGTGTAAATGCCGATTTCCCCCGCCGTAAAAAGAACCAGTTAAGCAAGGAACAGCAGCAGCAAAACGATGCACTGGCCGAACAGTACAATAACAAAGGCGCATTTCCCTACACGGTATTACTGAATGAAGACGGTAAGGTGCTGGCTGCATGGGATGGATTTTATAAAGACAGCGCTGCAAAATTTATTCAGGAGATTAAAGATAAAGGTGCAAATAAATGATGGCGCCAATGCTACTATACCGGAAGGAAATGAAACTGATGGGCAACCGCTTTGAAATTACAGTGGCAGGCACGGGTGAGGCATGGGCAACAGAAATGATTGCTGCCGGTGTGGATGAAATCAAACGGATAGAAAAACTGCTCACCACATTCAATGAAGAAAGCGAAACCAGCCTCATTAACCGTAATGCCGGTATTGCCCCGGTAAAAGTGAGTGAAGAAGTTTTCAATATTATTGAGCGCAGCATCCGTATTTCTGCTATCACCCAGGGCGCCTTTGATATCACCTATGGCAGCATTGATAAGCGGCTTTGGAATTTTGATGAGTCCATGACGGAACTGCCGCCCTTAAAAAAAGCGCAAAAAATGGTGCGGCTTATCAATTATAAAAATATCCTGCTGGATAAAACAGCAGGCACGGTATTTTTAAAAGAGAAAGGCATGCGCATTGGCTTTGGCGGTATTGGCAAGGGATATGCCGCGGAGATGGCCAAACAGGTGATGCAGCAACGCGGTGTAACCAGCGGCATTGTGAATGCTTCCGGAGATCTTACCACCTGGGGGTTTCAGCCCGACGGCACACCATGGACCGTGGGCATTGTGCACCCGGATTATAAAGCATATCCCTTTTCATACATGAACATCAGCGATATGGCCGTGGCCACATCGGGCAATTATGAAAAGTTTGTCATGATCAACGGGAAAAAATATTCGCACACGATTAACCCACGCACAGGCCTGCCTGTTACCGGTATAAAAAGTGTGACCATCATTTCCCCCAATGCAGAGATATGTGATGCCATGGCCACACCGGTAACCATCATGGGTATCAGTGCCGGGCTGGACCTCATCAACCAGCTGCAGCAGGTGGAATGTGTGATCATTGACGATGATAACAGGATTTATACTTCAAAAAATATACGCTGTTCATAACCTTAAAAAAATCAGGATGACAATTAAAAACAAAACCCTTTGTCTTGCAGCTGCAGGTGCAGTAACCATCACAATAGCCACCAGCTGTGCCTCTGTAAAAGAATACCAGAAAAGCAAGGTGAATGATGCCGAGATGGAACTGAACGGGCGTAAGGCCGAAAAACCCGAAAACAATTTCATGAGCTACCGTGAAGGTGCCAGTGGCGCCAATGGCGGAAAAGTAGGCGGCGGCTGCGGCTGCAACTAAATTCATTACAAAGAAGAAACACTTTCATGAAAAAAACCTGTTTAACACTCATTGGCATTTACCTGCTGTTCACTGCGGCACTGGCCCAGCGTTTTGACCCCGATACGGTCTCATACAAAAAACAAAAGCTCAAACTGGAAGAAGTGAACCTGGTATCCGGTTATTACCGGCAGGATGGTAACCATTCGGCAGTAACCGGTGGTATTGGCACACAAAAACTGAATGATATCTCCAATGTGATTGATCTTAAATTCATCAAGCTGAATGATACCACCGGCAATAAATACACCCTGGGCATGGAGCTGGGTGTGGATCATCATACGGCAGCTTCACAGGCTTATATTTCAAAAACCGGCGCATCCAGTCCGCAGGGCACCAGGATCTATCCATCCATTAACTGGAAAGTGGAGAAGCCCAATAAAACCACGGTTGGTTTCGGGGCATCCTATTCATCAGAATTCAATTATCATTCTTATGGGGTTAATTTCACCATTGGCAAAACCTCTAAAAACGGGAATACAGATGTAAACTTTAAAGCGCAGGCATTTTTAGATAAGGTTACATTGATTGAACCTTCGGAGTTTGCACCCAAAACAACTGCAGGCACTGTATCCACTTATACAACTGCCAGTGGCCGCACCATCCGCAGCAATTCGGGTGCCAGTGAAGACGGCATACCCAAAAGTCCGCGGAATACTTTTTCCGGCTCACTCACTATTTCGCAGGTAGTAAATAAAAATATGCAGGTGGCGCTCATCAGCGATGCGGTGGCACAGCAGGGATTACTCAGCCTGCCCTTTCACCGGGTGTATTTTAATTACAGCGGGAAGGATTCAGCCAAGATTGAGAACCTGCCTTCCGGCAGGATGAAACTCCCCATTGGGTTGCGCATGAATTATTTTGCAGGTGACAAAGTAATTTTCAGAACCTATTACCGGTATTATACCGACAGCTGGGGAGTGTCGGCACATACTGCCAGCCTGGAAGTGCCTTATAAGGTTTCGCCCTTTGTAAGTATCAGTCCGTTTTACAGGTATTATGTGCAAACGGCCGCCAAATATTTTGCAGGCTATAAGGAACACAGCCTCAGTGAAACCTATTATACCAGCAATTATGATCTGTCAGCATTCAACGCACAGTATGCCGGCGTGAATATCCGCATTACTCCCAAAAATGGTGTGCTGCATATCCCCTATTTCAATATGCTTGAAATAAGGTACGGTCATTATGTGCAAACAACCGGTTTAACAGCCGATAATATCGGCATCAACTTAAGGTTTAAATAAAGGTAATCAGTGGTTTTAAAAAAGCCATCTGCTGAGCGGATGGCTTTTACTTTTTTACATAAGGATTTAATTATTTGAGTTTGCCCATCACCATGCCAACTATGGCCCCGGTAACAGCCGACATGGCAGTGGATGCCAGCACATCGGCCATGATCATTTTTTTGCTCACCAGGCTGGTGGTGGCATACATGATGCAATCGAACGAAGCAATCATTAAAAAACCCACCACGGCGCCGGTGATCAGTCCGCCGGCCAGCGTGTTCACATTGGCCTTTACAAAAATATACGCCATTAAAAATCCGGATAAAAGATTCCCGATCACAAGGTACATCATATCGGGTGCGGCTTTTTCGTAGCCGGAAACAACACCCGGATGATTTTTCATAAAATCCACCAGCAGCATACCATATAATAACCAGCCCAGAAGGAAAAACAGGATGCCGCCAACAATACCGCTAACAGCGAGTTTTTTAATGTCCATGGTTTAAGTTTTTTAGGTGAATGAGAAAGAACTGACTGACTAATGTAATCAATCCTTTTTCCATTTGCAACAGATGCGGCAAATCTTGCATGTAAGCGGCCAGAGGCCATTTCAAAAATTTTTATTGGCTTTAAAATATCCATCTTTGTGATTCGTCTCTGTGTATATACATGAAAGAAACAGTGACGATAGCATTACCCATGCCGGCCGACCGGAACAACAATATCACCAACACCATCAGGGCTGTGAGCCAGCGGCTGTTTGGCTTCATCCGCAAGCGGGTGTCCAGCGCCGAAGATGCTGAGGATATCCTGCAGGATGTGCTGTACCAGTTTGCGGGCAATACCGAACCGGTTGAACAAACCACCGCATGGCTGTATAAGGTGGCCCGTAACAAGATCACCGACAGTTACCGTAAACACAAACTGCCGCTTGCAGATGATATCTTAAGCAGGGGCAGCAGCGGGGATGAGGAAGGTTTTAACTGGAGGGAAATGCTGATGCCTTCGGATAGCAATCCCGAAACAGAATACCTGCGCAATTTATTCTGGGAAGAACTGAAGGCGGCACTGGATGAACTGCCCGAAGAACAGCGCACTGTTTTTATCCTGCATGAAATTGAAGATGTTCCCTTTAAAGATATTGCAGCACAAACGGGAGAAAGTGTGGCCACACTCATCAGCCGGAAGCGCTATGCCGTACTGCATTTGCGGAACAGGTTAAGTAAACTGAAAAATGAATTATTAAATTATGACTAGGCATGAATAAAACAATTCAATTTGTATAACTCATGCCGTAAAATAAAAAAAATGAAAAAATTCTGGATCAAAAAAGGACTGATGTTCTTTACAATATTTTTAGCCGCGGTTACCGCATTCACCTTTATCGTGATGGGACTGTGGAATGCCATACTGCCCGCCGTACTGGGCGTAAAAGCCATCAGTTTCTGGCAGGCACTGGGAATCATGGTGCTGAGTAAAATATTATTCGGCGGGTTTGGCGGCGGCAGGCGCTGGAAAAATCATGTTGCATGGAAAGAGAAGATGAAAGAACGCTGGGGCAGCATGACACCCGATGAAAGGGAAAAATTCAAAGCTGAATGGAAAAACCGTTGCGGTGGCCGCTGGGGCATGAAACCTGAAAATGATACCGCCTCTTCCATGAGCGCCGAGTAACAGATGGCCTGATGTTTGTACAGATATCAGGCCATTGATTTTTATATTACGTATCTGCTAACTGTATCGCCATGAATGAAATCATCAACAACACCAACCGCACGATTGAACTTTCTGCCGGGGCAGGCATTGAAGTACTGGTTTTTAAAACCAATTTAAGCAACCCCAACCGCATTGCGGATGTGGAATCAGGGCTTGATATCCATCCCGGTATTTACAAATGGAATATCGATCTCAACGACTGTGATTATGTACTGCGTATTGTAAGCCGCAATATCACACCTGCCGAAGTGGAGAATATGATATTGAATGCGGGTTATTACTGCGAGGAATTACAATAATATCAGTCCTCCACCTGCGTGAAAGTGATGGGTTGCCGCACAAACTGCACCACCCGCCTGTTATGCTCTGTGCAGGGTTTCCAGCGGGGTGATTTTTTAAAAGCCCGGAGCGCTTCATAATCAAATGGCGGTTTAAAGGGTATATCCACCCAGGCATCTGTTACATTACCGTCTTCATCAATAATGGCAGCCACCACCACCGTCATCTGGTCTGTATTCACCAGCTTGTACCCGGGGGGAAACATGAGTTTGTTTTCAAGATATTTCCGCCAGCCCTGTGCCCCGCCTTTGTACATGGCATCCCCGGCTTCATACATTTTTTTTGCAAGCAGCTCACCGGATTCATCATAATAAGCAGAATCCGTTATCCTATCATGCACATAAGTTTCTTTGGCAGCCAGCTGCCCGTTTTTATGATAGAACAGCCAGGAGCCTTCCTTCATTTTGTCCTTATATCTTCCCGCGTAAGAAGGGTTGCCGTTATCAAACCAGCCCACACTCACGCTATAGCCATCTTCCTGCCTGAACATGGAATCGGCCATAAAACCGTTATTATGCCAGCTGAGTGATATCCCTGTTTTTTTATCATTGGTATAATAAGAAGAGTCTTTAAGGAGGCCGTTATTATGAAAACTCAGCCACCTGCCCTGCTTTTTTTTATCCTGGTACTGTCCATAAGAAGAAAGATTTCCGTCGGGATAATAATAACGGAACCAGCCATGCGATATGGTACAGGCACTGTCGGCATACAGTCCTGCCATTTGCAGACTGTTTGTTGAAAGATAATAATCGTTCCGCTGCCAGCCGCTGTCGGTTTTTTTTACAACGGAAACATACCTGGCCTTGCCCGCTTCACAGGGTTTCCAGTCCATATCAAAGAACTGTGATTCCGGTTTTTGAGCACTGATGAATATGGGAATTACGAGCAGGAGTAAAGAATATTTTTTCATATTGTACATCTGTATTTAATCATGGGGCAACTATCATCCTTGTCAAAAAAAATTAAAAACACTCCACGCTCCAGGTACGGCTGAAATGATGACCGGGCTCCAGCATATTGATACCTTCTTTTTCGGCCAGCTGCTGGTTATGATTCACACTGTCGGCAATACCGCACCAGGGCTCTAAACATACAAAGGGTGCATCCTTTGCTGCCCAGATACCAAAGAAAGGAAAATCATTGAAATAAAAATTCAGTCCGTGTTCATCCCTCTCCGAAGCAAGTGTGATGCAATTGCTCTGCAATCCTTTGAGCACAATGGCATCTTCATAAAACAAAGCAGCCTGCAGCGGTATCCGGCTGCCCTCCATTGCGATGGCCGTGGCGCTGCTGCTCAGCAGCCCGTTTTCCAGTTTCCAGCGATGCAGTGCTTCCTGTTTATTCAATTCAAGATAATAATCACTGTACTGTAAACCCGGTTGCAATGGCACTGCAAAGGCAGGATGTGCACCTACTGAGAAGAGGAGTGTTCCTTCCCCGCTGTTATACACTTCATAAGTGCATGCCAGCCAGTTTTGATTGAGCTGGTACCTTATTTTGAAATTGAATGAAAAAGGATATACTTCCCAGCTGTGCTCATCATCATGCAGGGTGAATAAGGCTTCGGTGCTGCTGAGCTGCTGTACGGTGAAATCGCGGTCGCGGGCAAATCCATGCCTGGGCAGTTTGTATGTATGTCCCTTGCAGTAATAAGTATCATCCTTCAATCCTCCCACGATGGGAAACAGCACCGGGCTGTATTTTCCCCAGTAAGCGGCATCGCCGCTCCATAAATAATTTATCCCGTTGTGATTATGTTTAAGCTGCTGCAGTTCGGCACCTTTTTGGGCAATGACTGCAGTAAGGGTTTCATTTTGCAGTATGATCATAGAGTGAAATTACATATTTCTTCCCGCTCTTCATTCCGCAGGTTTATAAGCCATAAAACACGATATGAAAACATGGCGGACTAAGTCCTTATTGAATATCCAGTCAGTTCATGACGCTTTGAAACAGTGCATAAAAAAAAACCCTCAGGTAAGGGGTTTTTCATCGGATCTTTTGTTTTCAGGGGTAACGAACCATGAACGGGTCCGGATGGTTTTCAGAGGATGGTTAATTCAAACTGCTATTGGCTTTAAGGATATTGGATGTTTCATTTGTTTCAACAATACAAAAGTAAACAGTCACCGGATACTTTTTTATAGCAGCCTGTTGAATTTATCTTCGAAAACATGCTACCCAAATGCATGATTATACTATAGCAACTGCATGAGATAATGAAAACGGAAAGGCAGGGGCAAGAAAAAACCCCTTCAGACGCGAGGGGTTTTTCATTCAGATCTTGTTGTTTTCATTGGTATCGAATCATCAACGGGGCTTTGTTGTTTTCACAGGTGGATATTGGATTCATCATTGTCAGGACTAAGGATTCGGATTGTTTAATTCTTAAATCAACACTGTAAAGCTAATGCAGCCACGGCAATTTTTTTATAGCAGTGCTCTGAAATACTGTTCGAAAAGCATCTACAGCTTTTACATATTACACGTAGATTTACGAAACGCTGCCCAATAAAAAACCCTCCGGGAGGAGGGCTTTCATAAAAGTTTGTGATAACAGAGGAGGCGGTGGTTATTTCAAAATATCAAATTCGTAAAGGTTTTATCCCGGATATTGTTTACTGTAACGGGCATTGAAACATAAAAATACTGTTCCCGTAAATTAGTTTTTATAGCAAAACAGTGATTTTGGATTCGTAAGTAAACTACAAACTGCTGTTTAAAAACCGGAAAAGACAATCACTAACTGTAAAAGTTTTTTCTTTGGGCAATAACATCTGTCAGCAGCACTTCTTGTTTCACTAAAGGATATGTTTAAAGCGGAACACGGCTCAAATAAAAAACCCCAATGGGAGCAGAGGGGCTTTTCATCAGATTCTTTTAGTTTTCAAAGGTATTGGTCAAAAAAACTGGTGTTTCTTAAAGTTTCACAGGGGGGATATTGGATACCAAAACTTAATTATGCAATACAAAAATAATACGCCGCCATATGCTTTTTTATAGCAACGGGTTGAAATATGAATAGTAGTTACACTACATACAGTACAGCACAGTTACCGCTGATGCAGCGGTATAAAAAATTAACTGTTTTGTTCTTAAACAGTTAAAAAAACTGCAATGGTTTGCGAAAATTATTGCGCTGTGTAGTAAGCCCGCTAAAAGCTGCTTACATCTTGAAATATACCTTCTGGATCTTTCCTTTTTCAATGATATAAATAGCCACTGCATGAAGGGGACTGTCTCCCAGTCCGTATACTTCTTCATGATCAATCACCATATTCCCCTGCACCACGCGGTTAAGCAGTTTACAATACAGTTCCGGCGTTGTTGTGATAAACTGGTAATCCCTTCGCATGGATTCCTTACCCTTACCTGCGGGCGTGCCGGGAAACATGAACAGTGATACATCATCGGCATAAGGCGCAAGAAATGCTTCCAGGTTATGCGCATTGTAGGCATTCAGCTGCTGCTGCACCAGTGATTCGGGTGTTACTGTCACCAGTGTATCGGGTCTGATAAGACGGCCCTTGCTGATAACATAGGCAATCTTGCTCCAGTTGCCCAGCTGTTCGGCCGGGTTGGCGTCCAGCAACAAGGCGTCAGCAGTTTTATTAACTGCAATACTGCCCGACTGGTGCTGCACTCCCAGTACCCTGGCGCCATTGATGGTGCTGGCCTGCAGCAACTGCCACAGGGTAAAGCCCGCCTGCTGCATGGCACTGAGTTCATACGCATAAGAAGTGGCGTGCTGTGTGCCGGTATTTCCTGCATCTGTACCCGTGGCAATGGTAACACCAGCATCCAGCAGTTTTTTAAGATTGACCCTCATTACGGAATCCATCCGCTGCTGCCGTTTTTGAGCAAAAGCACTGCTGTAATTTTTGATATAGCGGTTTGCTTTCACCGTATCAGGCCAGGGATAATCTAATATGGAGGCGGCAGTTACCGGGTTTACATGCAGCAGCTCCGCTGTTGTAAAACGGTAATTATGCGACAGCACTTTTGTATAGTTGCCTGCTACCACCAGGGTGGGACAAAGCACTGTTTTTTTATCTTTCAGCAGTTTTAAAAAATCATTGCCCAGCACTTCATCATCCACACTGTGCACCAGAAAACCGGCCCCTGATTCCACTGCATTTTGCGCCGCAATGCGTTCTGTTGCATGTACGGCCACTTTCAGGTTATGTTTATGCGCTTCATCTATCACCACTTTTACCAGCGGTAAAGATGCTGCCGCTGCTTTCTCCACATCATTGCCCATTACGATGTACCAGATCTTTATAAAATCTGCTTTTAGTTTCACCTGTTCCTGCACTGCCTGCCGCACCTGTGCCTCATCTTTCATCAGTACAAAAGGACTGTTATCGCCCAGGTTTTTAAAAGGCTCGGGCACCCAGGTGGTAAGCAGCGGACCGGTTATGGCAATATTGGGCACATCAGGCCGGCCCGTAAACTGCTGCCGCTGTTTTAAAAAATTGTTGGTGCTGCCCACATCAATTACAGATGTGATGCCGAGGGAAAGATAACGCCGTAACAGGTCGTTCATATGATCCTGCGTCCATTTGATCTCTTTATCATAGGGCATCATATTGCGGAGGTCAATCGCATCCGGACGGGCAAACAAACCCCCGCTCTGGAAAAAATGCACATGGGCATCGGTAAAACCGGGTACCAGGTATTTTCCCGTACCATCCACAACCTGCGTGGTGCCCGGTAATTTGAATTTGATGTCTTTCCCGATAAAAGAAAACTTTCCGTCCTGCACCAGTACTGTTTGCCCGGCAATGATCTGCTGCTTTTCCACATCCACCAGGTTTACATTATTGATGAGCAACTGTGCAAACGAGGCGGTGCAGGCCAATACTGCCAGCGTTGTTAAAACAATACGCATAAAGGCTTATTTTTTTGAAAATTATTTTACTGCTTCCACATCCACATCAAATACCAATACGCTGTTAGGCGGAATTTTGCCCAGGTTGCGGATGCTGTATGCCAGCGGTGAGGGAATCACCAGCCTGATACTGCCGCCCTGCCGGCAAAAAGGCACACCCAGTTGCCAGCCCTTGATGAGGCGGTTGAGCGGGAATGTTGCGGGGTCCGACTTTGTTTCATCAAACACTGCACCATTTAAAAGCTGGCCCTTGTAACGAACCACCACCGTATCACTGAGCTTTACAAGATTCCCCTTCCCTTCTTTGGTGATCTTATAATATACGCCGCCGTTCTCTTTCCATGTGCTGTCTTTGGCAAAATTGGTGAAGGCTGCTATGGCCACTTTTTCATTTTGCATTTCTTTGGCACTGTCTGCATTTTTGTACAGGTCGATCAGCGGTTTATTACCTGTTGCCTTTCGGCTGTATGCATCACCATATTTTGCAGTAGCCGGCGCAAAGCCGCCATGCCATAAATAGAAAGTCGTGTCATCCGCACCAGCGCCATAATCGATCCGGTCGCCCGCCTTACCCGTGGCATCATAACTGAAGCTGCTTTGCGTGAGTTCCTTCCATTCGCCATTTTCGCGGCGCACCCATTGGTTGCCAAAAAATGCCTTGCGCATTTGCTGACCGGTATTGCCCACAAAATTTTCTGAGAAAGAATACAGTCCTCTTAAAGACTTTCCATCCTTAGGTGCTTTAAAGCAGGCAATCAGTTTCCATTTCTGCCATTCGGGTACAAAGAAATAACCTGCATAAGTGGTGGTTTGTGCGGCACTGTCGATCGTGGCTGTTACCAGGAATTTATATGTTTCTCCCGGGTGCCAGATATATTGCCAGTGACTGTGCCCGCCCGTACCTTCATTGCCAAAACCATCTGCAAACACATCTTCGCCCTTTGCCACCAGCTGCACTTTATTGGCCTCGGAAACTTTATTGCGATCCACCGCTTCATTCCCGGCATCCCACACCGAAAAAATTATGCGGCGCTCACCGATATCATTTACCTGCATGCCAAAATAACCCCGTTCAAAACCACAGGCCATGTAATAACTGTACAGCCCGTCCATACCCGCAGGAACGGTCACCTCGTTGTAAAACGATAATGCATTCATGGTATCGGGCATGGGATAACGCAGGTGCACTGAAGCGGCATTGCGTCTTTCCTTTGCATTGAAATGAATATTTTTTATCGCATCACCACCCAGCTCAAGCGATTTGATATCGGCAACTGTATTGCCGGTTTTTTGTTTAGCGGTGATCACCACGGTATAAAATCCCGGTGCGGCGATATCCACGGTGCCCACATTTACTTTTTTAAATGACGCCCCGGCAGGAACGGCAATACTGAATACATTTTCCGGCCTTACCTTAAAGGGATAGTTACTGCCTGCAACGGTAACATTCAGCGCATTGCCTTCAGTGGCGTTTTTAAGGAGCAATGCCACACTGAGTTTGCCGGGATTGCGGAGGTTGAAATAAAATTGTATGCGTTGTTTGTTGTCGGTCCAGTTATGCAAGCCGTCCTTTACAGAAAACATATTGCTCTCTTCTTTATCGGTGCTTTCTTCTGCAGGAACAGCATAGGCCGTATAGGCGGGAATGGTTACGGTATTTTGTGCCGCAGCGCCGGTGGCTGCAAATAATAACAGGAAGGCCAGTAATTTTTTCATTGACAGTTTTTTAAATAGTACTTCAGCCATTTAAGCTGCCTGTAATTTACACCAGGCAGGTGAAAAAGTTTCTTTTTATAGCACCGCTCATTAAAATTCCCGAACTTTCAGCTATGAAAAAATATTCACTCATCCTGTTTTTCCTGCTCACCGCAGCAGGGGCAGCTGCACAAAGCAAACCGGCCTATACATTATTCAATGGTAAGGGAAAGAAAGTGAAATATGGTAAAATGATCAAAGCCATTGTACAGCAGGATGTGCTGTTTATTGGCGAACTGCATAACAATGCCATCAGTCACTGGATGGAACTGGAGATCACGAAAGACTGTAAAGAACAAAAACCGCTGGTGCTGGGTGCCGAAATGTTTGAGCAGGATAACCAGCAGGCGCTGAATGCATACCTCGATGGAAAAATTTCTGCAAAAGGACTCGACAGTGCCGCCAGGTTATGGAAGAATTACAACACGGATTACGCACCGCTGGTGAATTTTGCGAAGGAACATAAACTCATATTTGCAGCAACCAATATACCCCGCCGTTATGCGGCCATGGTAAGCAAGGGCGGATTTGAAGTGCTGGATACGTTGAGCCCCGCCGCCAAATCATGGATCGCTCCTTTGCCCATAGCATTCGACAGCACTTTGCCCGGTTATACCACCATGCGCACCATGATGGCAGGCCATGGCACCATGAATACGGTAAGGGCACAGGCCAGCAAGGATGCCACGATGGCTTATTTTATTGCAAAGCACCTGCAGCCGGGCAGTCTCTTCATTCATTATAACGGCAGTTTTCACTCAGAAAATCATGATGGCATAATCTGGTATCTGAAAAAATCAAATCCATCGCTCCGTATCATCACCGTTACCACCGTAACACAGAAAGATATCAAACAACTGGAAGCAGGCAACAAGCACAAGGCTGATTATATCATCTGCGTGGATGAGGACATGACCAATACTTACTAGCCACCGGCTTTATAAGCCCGTTACCGCCTGTAAAAAACAGGCCTGCATTACATGAACGGCGTGCGGATTGCAGCAGGCTTTTCTATTTTAGTAAAAATTACTGCCATGAAACTAAAACTGTTTATGCTGCTTGCGTGCTGTATCAGCCTGCTGCAGGGTTTTCACAAAACAAGGATGAAAAAAAGATTCTCGCCGTAATGCGCCTGGAAGAACAATACTGGAGCAGCGGTGATATTGACGCTTATGTTAGCCTGTATGCGCCTGACGACAGCACGCGGATGATCCTGAGCAAGGGTGCTGCTTATGGCAAAGCAAATATCCTTGCCTTTTATAAAAAATACTGGCCCAAAGAAAAGATGGGCAAACTGGTACTGGACGGCGAACAGATGGAAAGGATCTCAAAGAAATTTTATTTTGTAACCGGTTATTTTCATGTGTACTATCCCGATGGTAAAAAAGTGGAAGGCCGTTACAGCAGCCTTATGAAAAAGGTTAAGGGCAAATGGTACATTTATACCGATCACTCCGGGTAACTTATAATTAACTGCTATCACCATTCAAAAAACAATTATGAAAAAGACTGCTTATTTATTCATGCTGGGTTTTGCCTGCCTGTTACAAACAGCAAAAGCCCAGTTACTGCAATTGCCCATCGGGGATGTAAACTACCGTTGCAAAACCGGCCGTACCATCGGTGTTACGGATATCGACATCAAATGGAATGCCCCGGGTGTAAAAGGCCGCGAAGGAAAAATCTGGGGTACCACGATTGCCCCCTATGGTTTTACCGTACTGGGTTTTGGTTCCAATGTGGCTTCACCCTGGCGGGCAGGCGCGGATGAGAACACCATTGTTTCGTTTACCACAGATGTTACCATCAACGGTAAAAAACTGGCTGCCGGTAACTATGGCTTTTTTATTGCCCTTTACCCCGATTCCTGCACGCTGATCTTCAGCAAAAACACGGCAGGCTGGGGCAGCTATTTTTATAACAGCAGCTGGGATGTATTGCGTGTGGGCACCAAACAGCAAAAAGACATTAAAGAAAATAAAGAAAGACTGGATTATACTTTTTCAAAACAAACTGCCGGTTCGGTGGAAGTGGCGCTCGAATGGGAACACTGGCGTATCCCTTTTACGGTTGAGGTGGACCTGGTGGGCACCACACTGCAAAGTATCCGTACACAGTTAAGTGGCGCCATGGGATTTGATCCGCCGAGCCTGGAAGCCGCTGCCAGCTGGTGCCTGCAGCATAAAATAAATTATGAAGAAGCACTGGGATGGATCAATACTGCCGTGGATCCTTCATTGGGTGGTGTGAATACATTCCGCATCATGAGTGTGAAAGCCGGTTTGCTGGAAGCATTGAACCGTAAAGAGGAAGCAGATAAACTGATGCAGGCCGCCATTGAATCAGCCAATATGAACGATTTGCATAATTATGGCCGGCAGTTACTTGGACAGGGAAAAACAAAAGAAGCCATGATTGTTTTTGAAAAAAATTACCAGAAGAACAATGGTGCATGGCCCACACCTGCGGGAATGATGCGTGGCTATTCTGCAACGGGCGATTTGAAAACTGCGCTTGAATATGCGAAAAAAGCGCTGGCGCTTGCTCCCAATGCCGGGGTTAAAAAAATAATCCAGGATGCCATCGCTACTTTGGAAAGCGGGAAAGCGTTGTAACAGTAAACGAATAATACTATAGACTGCCAGCCTGGGTTTGCTGAAACCGGTTAAATTTATAACGGTCTTCTGCAAGCTCAGACTGACATTGTTTTAGTAAATGAATTATTGATACAGGTTTACATATTTCTCCTGTACTGCCCGCCCACGGCGTACAATGCATTGGTGATTTGCCCGAGTGAACAGTATTTTACTGTTTCCATCAGTTCGGCAAAAAGATTACCGTTATTAACGGCCACCTGTTGCAGGCGCCTGAGCATTTCAGGCGCTTTTTCTCTATGCCGCTGGTGAAATGCCTGCAGCGCTGCGATCTGGTTTTCCTTTTCCTCCGTTGTGCTCCTTATCACTTCTGAAGGCAATATGGTGGGAGAACCATTTTTATTAAGGAATGTATTTACACCAACGATCGGGTATTCGCCGGTATGTTTGAGTGTTTCATAATGCAGGCTTTCTTCCTGGATCTTGTTACGCTGGTACATACGCTCCATGGCTCCCAGCACTCCGCCGCGTTCTGTGATACGGTGAAATTCATTCATCACGGCTTCTTCCACCAGGTCGGTCAGTTCTTCAATTAAGAATGATCCCTGGTTGGGGTTTTCGTTTTTAGCCGTACCCAGCTCCCTGTTAATGATAAGCTGTATGGCCATGGCCCGGCGCACGCTTTCTTCGGTAGGCGTGGTGATAGCCTCATCATACGCATTGGTGTGAAGTGAATTGCAATTATCGTATATCGCATACAATGCCTGCAGGGTTGTTCTGATATCGTTGAAGTCGATTTCCTGTGCATGCAGAGAGCGGCCGCTTGTTTGAATATGGTATTTTAATTTCTGGCTGCGGTCGTTGCCCCGGTATTTATCCTTCATGGCCTTGGCCCAGATCCTTCTTGCCACACGGCCAATCACACTGTATTCCGGATCCATGCCGTTGCTGAAGAAGAAAGAAAGATTGGGAGCAAAATCATCGATATGCATCCCGCGGCTCAGGTAATATTCCACATAGGTAAAACCATTCGCAAGTGTAAAGGCAAGCTGGGTGATGGGATTGGCGCCTGCTTCCGCAATATGATAACCGCTGATGCTTACACTGTAAAAATTCTGCACTTTGTTATCAATAAAATATTCCTGCACATCCCCCATCAGCTTCAACGCAAACTCGGTGCTGAAGATACAGGTATTCTGCGCCTGGTCTTCTTTTAAAATATCCGCCTGCACAGTACCACGAACTGTGGCCAGGGCTTTTGCCTTTAATGGTGCATACACATCCGCCGGCAGCAGGTATTCCCCGCTCAGGCCAAGCAGCCTTAATCCCAGCCCGCTGTTTCCTTCCGGCAAACTGCCTTCGAATATTCCCAGGGCAGGCACCACCGGTATCCCATCAACACCCACATAACGGGGCAGCTCATCCAGTTTATAATTTGATTCGATGAGGGGGTTTACCTGCTCACGAAAATTATTTTCAATGATATATTTTTCGCATTGCTGGTCAATGGCCGCATTCATAAAAAATGCGAGCAGTATGGGTGCCGGGCCATTGATGGTCATGCTCACCGATGTTTTAGGATCACAAAGATCAAAACCGCTGTATAATTTTTTGGCGTCATCCACGGTGGCAATGCTTACCCCACTGTTGCCCACTTTGCCATAAATATCAGGGCGGTGACCCGGGTCTTCACCATATAATGTTACGCTGTCGAATGCGGTGGACAAACGTTTTGCCGGTTGCCCCAAACTCACGTAGTGAAATCGTTTGTTGGTTCTTTCCGGTCCGCCCTCACCCGCAAACATGCGTGTGGGATCTTCACCTTCACGTTTTAATGGAAACACACCGGCTGTGTATGGAAATTCGCCCGGTACATTTTCCTGCAGCTGCCATTTTATAATATCGCCCCAGTCTTTATACCTGGGCAAATACACTTTACCAATACTGGTACCGGATAAACTTTTATAAGTAAGCGGCTGTTTTATTATTTTATCACGAACGGTGAATTCGTAAAATTCTTTTTTGTAACGCTCAGCCAGTTGCGGCCAGTTGCGGATAAGTTCCAGGTTTGCGGGGCTGATCTTCTTCAACAGGTTTTTTTCTGTTTCACCAATATAGCCTGCAGCATCGGGCAATAATTTTTTAGCACCATCCAGCTGGTAAAATTGTGAAGCCAGTGCGGCCTGCTCATTCACCCATTCATTATAAGCGGCATTGCTCTCTGCAATTTCAGCCAGGTATCTTACTCTTTTGGGCGGAATGATATTGGTGCTGCTGCCGGTGTCTTTTGTATGTGGATGATGTGTTATTTCCCCATGAAAACGCACCCCGCATTTGGAAGCGGTTTTCTCCATCAGTCTTTCAAAAAGTTCATTCACCCCGGCATCATTGAATTGTGCCGCGATGGTACCCACCACCGGCAGTTCATCATCTTTCGCCTCCCATAAACCATGGTTGCGCTTGTACTGCTTGCGCACATCGTGCAATGCATCGAGAGCCCCGGCCTTGTCGAATTTATTTACACACACCACATCCGCATAATCGAGCATATTGATTTTTTCCAGCTGTGAGGCTGCACCATACTCCGGCGTCATTACATACATGCTGATATCCACATAATCCAAAATAGAAGCATCGCTTTGCCCCACACCCGCACTTTCCAGAATAATAAAATCAAAACCGGCAGCCTTGCAAATATCAATGGCATCCTGAACATATTCACTCAGTGCTTTATCACTTTCCCTGGTGGCGAGGCTGCGCATGTATGCACGGGGAGAAGAAATGGAATTCATCCGTATCCTGTCGCCCAGCAATGCACCTCCGGTTTTTTTCTTGGAAGGATCCACCGAAATCACCGCGATGGTTTTGTCAGTATAAGTATGCAGGAACCTTCTTACAATTTCATCTGTAACACTGCTTTTACCTGCACCGCCTGTTCCTGTTATTCCAAGTACTGGTATGTTCCTGCCTGTGGTCTCTTGCCTGCCGACTGTTGCCTGCATTCCATTTTCCGCATTGGTAATTTGTCTCGCCACTTTACGCACATCCTTCACTTCTCCCAATGTCATCGGGGTTTTGTAGTCACCGTTTCCATTCAGGTTGAAGTCACAGGTCTTTACCACATCTTCTATCATTCCTTCCAGTCCCATTCTCCGGCCGTCATCCGGGCTGTAAATTTTTGTGATGCCATATTGATGCAGTTCTTCAATTTCAGCAGGTAAAATGGTGCCGCCGCCGCCGCCGAATATTTTAATATGGCCGCAACCATTTTCCTCCAGCAGGTCTTTCATGTATTTAAAAAACTCCACGTGCCCGCCCTGGTAACTGGTAATGGCGATTCCCTGCACATCTTCTTCAATAGCGCATTCCACAATTTCAAGTACGCTACGGTTATGACCCAGGTGAATAATTTCGGCGCCCTTGCTTTGCATGATACGGCGCATGATATTGATGGCTGCATCATGCCCGTCGAACAGGGAAGCAGCAGTTACAATACGCACTTTGTTTTGTAATGTAAAGTTCATAGCATTAAACCCCGGCCTTGCGGCATTAGGGCAGATTGGTAATAGTTTTAGTTTTAGCTGTGTGGAGCAATCAATACACGCAAAATTAACAGCAAATGCCCTTATAAAAGCAGCGCTTATTTGATTTTAGATGAATGGCTGTTCCCTTTTAAAAGCTTTGGTAAATCGAACAGCAAACCGGCAGAAATATTGGATGACCTGTAATCGACAAAACGGCGGCTGACCAAAAAGGCAAAGCCGGCCTGCAGCTCCAGCCTGATACCCGGCAGTTTTTTAAACCCCGCAGTATTTACCAGTGCCGGTTCCCAAAACACACGGGGCGCATCCGCCAGTCCGTCCAGTGTATAGTCGGACAGTTCGGTGGCTGAGTAATCTGTTTTGATATTTTTATAGCTGATAATACTGAACCTTGAAGAAAGGGCCGCAGTAAATGTATGATGACTTTGCAGCATGATGGCAGGCTGCACAAATATTTTCAATACAGCAGCCTGGTGATAGCGGCTGCGGTAAAAACCGTTATGATCCCTGCCATTATCCGTAAAACTGAACTTGCCAAAACCGGCACCGCCAAAAAACTGGAATATGATCAGTTTATTCCCGTTAACAGGGGTGTAATACCCGGCAGCCATTTCAAAAAGATTGCGCTTGTAATTGATCACGGTGCTGTCGAGCAGGTTATTGTCAAAGTCGCCGGCATTGCGTTCCTTCCGGTAAAAATAACCGGCCATGCCAGCCCAGTGTTTTGAAAAAGCATAGGCCCCCTGCAGGTCAAGCCCCCTTGCCTTTCCCTTCGTACTTACATTTTCCTTTACGGTATTATCCGCAAAATTGAAAGAATAGTCCAGCGCCAGTTTGCTGTCGCCTTTTTGTTGCAGCACCGGCACATTGTGTGCAGCCGGACTGTACGCATAACGGGGCGTATAGCATGACAGCAGCCATGGTATGAGTAAGCATAACAAAATACAGGCGGTATATAAACGCATTACCTCATTTTAAAAGTAAGGGCGGCAAAATCTTCCACGCTCAGTGCTTCGGCCCGCTTGTTGAATATTTCATCCTGCAGCACTTCTTCAGGGAATAATGATTTCACCGCATTGCGCAATGTTTTGCGGCGCTGGTTAAAAGCCGTTTTCACCAGCAGCGAGAATGCTTTTCCTGATCTTGCATCCAGGTCAGTTGTTTTACGGCGCAGTTTTATCACACCGCTCATTACTTTAGGCGGCGGGTTAAAACAACCGGGAGGCACATCAAATAAATATTCCACTGAATAGTAAGCCTGCACCAGCACACTCAGCACGCCGTATACTTTATTGCCTTCTTTGGCCGCGGCCCGCTGCGCCACTTCTTTCTGAAACATGCCCACCACCACGGGCACGGAGTCTTTCCAGTCTAAAATTTTAAAGAGTATCTGCGAAGAGATATTATAGGGAAAATTACCGATCACGATAAACGGCTCATCAAAAGGCTGTTCAATATCCAGGAAGTTTTTGTGAATGATCTTTCCCTGCAGGGCAGGAAAATGCTGCTGCAGGTACTGCACTTTTTCGTCATCCAGCTCCACGGCTTTGAACGCAATTCCGGGGATCTGTACCAGGTGCTGTGTAAGCGCACCTGCACCCGGGCCCACTTCAAGAAGCCGCGTGAACGGTTCTTCCTCCAGCGCTGCGGTGATCTTGCGGATGATATTTTCATCTTTCAGAAAATGCTGGCCCAGCGATTTTTTTAGTGTGTACATACGCAAATGTACCATAAAAAAGCCCCCGTTAACGGGGGCGGTATCATGGCTGTAAAAAGATTTTACTTCACAATCATCAGGCGCTGGCTGGTAACAGTGTTATTGAGTGACACCTGCAATGTATATAACCCGTTGCCATAGGATTCAAGACTGTTGATGAATATCGTATTTGCTCCTTTGGCAGCATTGCGTTTTTGCAATAAAACCGTGCGTCCTGTTTCATCCATCAGTTTAATCATCACAGGCGATTCTTTTTCTGCAGTAAAACGGATGGTTACATAATTTTTCGCGGGATTGGGCATAATGGTTACATCTGCCGCATTGTTTTTACGGAGCACAATGGTATTGCTGTATTTATAAGAGCCATCGGCTGCCATTATTTTGAGCTTGTAAAACAGCAGGCTGCTGCCGGCTGCTGCGCTTTGATCAATAAAACTGTACGACTGCTGCAGGTTCAGCGGAACAGCATCGTTTACCGTTCCCGCGCTTTCAAATTGCGTGTTATCTGTACTGCGTAATATCTCCATACCGCTGACAGGCAACTGTGCGATGAGCGACCAGTTCAATTGTACCTGTTCGCCCTGGCGGCTGCCTTCAAAGCTGAGAATTTCAACGGTAAGCACCACACCCACATAACGCCAGTCGCGGTCGGGTTGTGCCAGGGTTTTCTTTTGAACAGTGGCTTTTGTACCAGGAGCCGCATCACCTGTCTGGCTGCCGCCATTACCCATTTTATAAGACGTACCCTTGATATTGGTTACCGAGTTGAGTGAATCGAATTTATTATCGAGCCCGTCACCATCTGTATCCAGCCCGGTAAGAGAAACATCTTCATCACCCCAGCCATTAAAGTTCCAGTCGTTGCCTTCCACCACATCCGGCGAACCATCACCGTCTGTGTCAAGATCACGGTAATCCGGTGTACCATCCCCATCATGGTCATATACAAATATGCCCGAACCGCCATAACTGGCTGAGTTGTCATAAGGACTCATCAGCCCGTCCCCGTCTGTATCGGTGGTGGTGGGCAACTGATAACCGGCGGTTGACATGCCTTCGATATTATCAGGAATGCCATCATCATCACTGTCGATGTCCAGGTAATCGGGATTGCCATTGCTGTCGGTATTGCGCAGGGTAAGCGAAGGCATGGAAGACACGGTTGTTGACCAGCCGCTGAGTGCAATCGTACCATCCACGATACCATTGAAGTTTGCATCCGGCAAGCCCGCTTCTATCACATCCACGATACCATCGCCATCACTGTCGAGATCGTATGGATTAGGACGGAAGTCGCGGTCAAGATTTTTATTGGGGAAATTATCTGCCCTTCCGTCAACCGGTGAAATATCGCTGCCGGTTTTAAGCAGTGCAGTTGCATTTACATTGTTATCAGAAAGTCCGTCGCTGTTGGCATCCACAAAATTGGTGAGGCGGCCGATATTGCTGATATCGGTACCAAATACTTCCACCACATCAGGTATACCATCATTGTCGCTGTCGGTATCCAGGTAATTGGCAATACCATCACCATCAAAATCCTGTGCACCCAAACCAACATTTGAACCGGCCACACCGGTATTATTGGCATCTACGTTTTGTGAGAAACCATCATTATCGGTATCCACATAGTTATCTATCAGCCCGTCGCCATTGGCATCCACTCCATAAGATTCCACCGTATCAGGTATACCATCGTTGTCACTGTCGAGGTCGAGGTGATTGGGAATGCCATCCAGGTCTTTGTCCATATTATCATTCACCCCATCACCGTTGGAATCGATATAACCGGGGAAGTTGACATCATAAAAATTGGGGATGCCGTCGTTATCTGAATCTGCACTCGGATCGAAGTTATCATTAAAGCCATCTGCATTGTTATCGGTAAAACCGGGATAAGAAGCGTCGTTCCAGTTGGGAACGCCATTACTGTTGGCATCCTGTAATGCAACTGGATTATTCAGTTCCACATAATCCGGAATGCCATCATTGTCATCATCAATATCCGGGCAGGCCATGATGAATACAGTGATCTTTGCGGTATCGGAACATCCTGCGCCATTGCTGTAATAGGCATAGTAAATATGAGAAACTGTAACAGGCACCAGCGGATCATAAATATTGCCTGCCGTAAATGGCATGGCCGAATAAAATGTATAGCCGGCATATTTACGCCATGGAATTAAAACGGAAGTGGAAGGGCAGGTATTGGTCAGCAATGTATCCACAGGATTGTAACAGGATCCTGTAATGGGCAGTACAACCGGGCCCTTAACAATACATCCCGAAGTGCTCACACCACTGGAATCATACAGCACATCACCGGAAAGTTTACCGTTATAGTTGATCCGTGCACTGTTGCCAATACTGCCAAGGCATCCGATAATATTACAGGAAGTGGCAGCAAGCACTTTGAACTCCACGCTGCCGCTTACGCCCACACCTACTTTACCACCGGTTGACGCGTTGGCGCCCGTGCCGATCCTGAAGACCACCCTGTTATTGGTAACATCAAATTCTGCCTGGTCATCGGCAGATGCATCGGTTTTGGCAACACCGTTTATTTTGATACTGCCCCGGATAAAACTGGTACCGGCAGGAATATTATCAATGATCACGGTATTGGTACTGGAGTCGTTACCGGCATTATTGTAATTGATGGTGTAGGTAAGACTGTCGCCCGGCAGGAATGATCCTCCATTGATATCGGTGGCCGTTTTGTCGAATGCAAATGTTGGGTTGTATTGCGATACAGAGGTGGTAACCACCTGCAGAATCACGTTTTCACTGGGAGAAAACACCCTCACGGTTGCCGAGGTCTGGTTATTGCTCAGCTGTGCATTCAATGTATTGGGCAAATCAAATATAGATGCATCATAACCGATGGTGTTATTGTAAGCAGGGTTACGTGCAGCAACCACTGTTCCCTTGTAAGAAATTTTACTGTTCCATGCATCTGCAGCGCCATTTAACGGAATGGTGGTGGTGGCCATATCATAAAATAAAGCGGCACCGTTTTGTTTAAAGGCAAATCCGTCTGCAGAAGTGCGGTCTCCGTCAAATACCACTGTGCCCAGTTCGCAACTCACGGGACCGGATGGGGGAGTTAAAAATCCTGATATCGGCACATCCACATTACCGCTGCCGCTTTTTACCGCGGCATTGCCATCAAATACCGAAAGGTTTCTTGGCACCAGCGATGAGTTGGAATAGGCGATCACGATCGTCCACCCGCCATAAGAGTCTTTTAATCCCAATGGTGATAATACATTCGCCACAGTATAGGTTCCGTTCGGGCTGGTGGTATTGATCAGCGAGGTGATATCCGCAAAACACTTATAACCAGTATGTGCATAGCCCGGTATCAGTGTGGGGTTGTGATAATCCACCACAGATGCGGTGATATCAGTATACGAAGATGCGCCGGGCAGTTTCAGCTTGCAAACATTTTCCCCGGTGATCCATGCAGTATTGCCCGCGGCAGATCCTTCCCCTGAACCCCAGTACAATCCTGCAAACAGCACCTGCGAACAGGATGGCAGGCTGAGATCGGCCGAAGAAGAATTATGTGTGCCGTTATTTCCCTGGCCCAGCACTTCCATATCAAAAGACATGTCTGTTGAAGTGGCCGAACGCAGATGCACTTCCACCGCAATGGTATTGGTGCCTGCGGTAAAATAAGAAGGGCTTAAATTAAATGTTACATTTTCCGCGGCACCCACGGCAATATTGGCTGATGCCAGTGTGCTATATGCGGGTGTGCCCGCAGGCATATTATCCCTTGCACGTTCCACACCGTTTATATACACCACAATACCATCATCCCTTTTTACATTCAGTTGTATGGTTTGAAACTGTGTTGATAATTCAGCCGCAGTAAAATTCACCGTGTTCCTGAAATAATAAGCGGTGTATTTACTGCCCGCACCAGGTGTGCACACCGGCGTGATGCCACTGGGTATGCAGGTGGTTTGAGAAGCATTGTAACCATATTTACCCGGGCCATTCACCGGGGATGCGCCTGTATTCCACAGGCCCGTAAGCGTATAGGCGGATTGTATCCAGGTATTGCTGCTGCCGTCGTTAGCAGGTGCACTGCCCCTGGCAAAATAATTCCAGGTACTGCCAAATGCCATCTTGGAAACAGCAGCCGGGTTATCGATATCGATGTCGATCGCAAACTGGCTGTTGTTGGTGGTGCTGCCGGTTGGCGGTACTTCGCCCGTGCCCGGAACACCTGTGGTGATGGCAGTGGAAGCAACGATACTGTTGGCCACATAAACAATATTTCCCCTTACTGAAGGATTATTGTAACGGGCAGTGAACGGCCGTATGATCTGTGCGTTAGTGTACACTCCGGCTAAAACCAACATGTAAAAAAGCAGAAGTAAATTTTTTTTCATGAGGTACGGATTTAACTGTTTCTAATGGTAAAGGTTAGTAACAGGGCAAAACTCATTTGGACTACCGGACTAAAATTTTATTGGTTAACTGGTCGCCGTTTGCAGCCACCGCACTGAACACATACACCCCGCTTTGCAGGTGGTATTGTTTGGTTACGGATCCTGTGGTTACAGCCACCTGGTCATTCAGTATTTTTCTTCCTGTCATATCTGTGATGACAAGATTCACGAGGCCGCTTTTTGCGGCATTGAGCACCACGGTGATCTCTTCTTTTGCTGTATTAATGATTCCCGCATTAAAGCTTCTGCTGCTTCTGTAAGCCACCGTTTTTGTACCCAGTGCTGTGGTACGGCCATCAAAACTGGTTTCGGAAAGCCGGTAATAATTCATGCCTTCAGCCGGGGTATAATCTGTAACGCGGTAATTTTTAACTGTACTGGAATTACCTGCGGCAGTCATCTTCCTGAAAAAGTCATAATGGATTCCATCGGTCGATTTTTCAATCGTGAAGTAGTGATTATTGATCTCCTGCTGTGTGCTCCAGTCGAGCAGCACTTTATCGTTATTGAGCGATGCGGTGAATGATGTTAGTGTAACCGGCAAAGCGGCTGTTACCACCACATGAAATGAGTCCTTGATACAGGATCCGGAAGCGGCATCTGTTACCGTGAAATCATAGGTACCGGGTGTGGCGGTGTTTATATTCACCGACTGCGTGGCGGCAGCTCCATTGGCCGCCCAGTAATAATTTCCCCGCCATGAGGCCGACAGGTTCAATGTATTATTCTGTGCAACGGTGATATCATTTACCGTATTCACATCTTTGAAAATGGTGAACTGGTCACGTATAAATGGCGCCACTGATCCGCCCGTGCCGGTGTAGGAAAGAAATTTTGCATCCAGCCTGTTACTGTCCACTTCAAAATAAAAACACCCGCCATTGGTGGCATTGGAATAATACATTGCGTTGTGCGGATAACCAGCGCTTGTGCCGCCTAACTGTCCCGCAGAGCCGGAAACAATGTACACACTGCCATGATTATACTTGCCGGAATTGTAAGTATATGCACAGGAATTGGCAGAACCATCGTATTTGGCATTCTGTGTATTGCCGGTGGCGGTGTGCAGTGATGCATTGAAATTTGCATCTTCCAGCGGACTTGCATAGGTATTGTAATAGCCCTTGAGTAAATAACTTCTTTCATAACCATGTGCATGACCGCATAACACGAGGTCCACACCATAACGTTCAAGTATCCGCACAAATCTTTCCCTTACAGCCACGAGGTCGAGTTCTCCTGCTCCACTGTTATAATCTGAGCTATGACTTGTTTTGGTATAGGGCGGATGATGAAAATACACCACCGTCCATTGTTTTGTATTGGCAGCCAGATCATTCTTCAGCCAGGTGCATTGTGCACCGCTGGTATCATAGAGTTTAGTGGTGTTGGCATCTTCCTTTCCATAACTGTCGAGCGCCACAAAATGCACATTGCCGATATCATAGGAATAATAGGCCTTGGTGCCGGAAGCCGTACCGCCGCATTCTGCCGCTGTAGGAACAGAAAAACTGTTGTAATAAGCATTATTTCTCACACCGGTATTGGCGCTGCTGTTGCCATAATCATGGTTGCCCGGCACTGGATAAAGCTTGGCATATTTAAAGAAATCGTTTTTATAAATATCAAAAAACTCCAGCTGGAATTCACTGTCGAGCCCCGAGTTATAGGCATTGTCACCAATGGTGAGCAATGCATCAATATCATTCGAACCGATATAACTGAGTGCCGCATTTTTTGTGTCTGTTTGATTGGTGGATGCATTGCCGCAATCACCCAGTGCCAGGAAGCGCATTTTGCGGGTGGATCCTGCTGCAGGAAAAGTAAGCACGTAGTTGGTGCTGGTTGCCTGCAGTGTGGTGGTGGTGGTACCAATGGTGTAGTAATATTTTGTATCGGGAGAAAGTCCGTTTACCCGCACAATATGTTCTGTTGTTGAAGTGGCATCATCCACAATGTTTGGATAAGTGCCAAATGAAGTGCCCCATGTCACCCTAGAATTACAGGCAACATTGGTGCGCCACCTGATGGTGATACCGGTTTGATTACCCATTTGCAGGTAGGGGCCCCGTGTAAGTGTTTGCGCCGGCAGCTCTTCAGCAACAACCGTAAGCAAACAACAAATAAGGTTTAACAGGTACAGTTTTTTCATAAGAAAGGTTTTAAAATCTGCTGTAGTAAAAATGCGACCGGCAGTATTTTCTGCCGGGCATACCACAAGCTCCCTTTATTTTGGTACGTTGCAGCCGGAATATTATTGTATAAAAAACGACGAAAAATCATTTTAAGCTCAAATCAGGTAAAACCACTTCGTTACACTACTAAAGAAAGATGAACGTGCTGTTTTTTATCTACAGCCGTACTCCGGATTTTACTACAAAAGCATCGTGAAAAAACGGGCGTTTTTGCAGAAGGTTTTCGCCGAAAACCAATACTGCATTGCATTCTGCACGATACCCGGGGCAGGATATTCACTGTATAACTACCCGTTGCAACAGGTGTTTTTTTAGGTAACTTACAGGGATATTTTACTTATGAAGCGCATTTTATTAACAGCAGTTTTACCCGTACTGATCATGACGGTGTCCTCTTTTTTCATGCATGAAACACCGCTCGCGTCTTCTCAAAAAGTAAAACAATTATACCTGCAATATGCAGATACATTTATCAAACAAGCGCAAAAATTACAACGCGATATTGCAGCAGCAGATGATAAAACCCTGCAGCATGATTTTTTCCGGCTGCGGGATGCTTACAAAAAAACCGAAACCTTTACAGAATACTATTTCCCTTTTTATGCCACCAAACTGAACGGGCCGCCCATTGTTTTTTTTGAAGAAGCTGAATCAGACATGCCGTCAAATTTACCGGCAGGCATGCAGGTAATCGAAGGACTGCTTTTTCAAAAACGCAACAGTAAAGATGACAGCAGGCTGCAGGAACAGGCGGATGAATTGCTGCGGCTGGCAACTGAATTGCCCGGCGTGAATGTATCCTTTGCATTTGATGATGCCGGGATCTTTGATGCACTGGTGGAAGAACTGTACCGAATCACTGCCCTGGGTATAACCGGTTTTGATTCACAAACCGCACAAAACAGTTTGCCGGAATGTGCTGCTGCGCTCGAAAGTGTAAGACAGTACACCGCACCATATAAAACCATGTTTGAAGAGCAGTTACCCGGGCAGTATGAGCTGCTGCAGCAAAAAATAATGGCGGCAGCAGCATATTTAAAAACGCAAAAGGATTTCAACGGGTTCGACCGGATGTATTTCATCAATACCTTCCTCAGCCCGGTAACGGTCATTTGCGGCCGTTTTAAAACCGCATACGGACTTGCGGATAATGGATCGGGACAGTATTACAGCAGTATTGCAAAAAATAATACCCTGTTTGCAAAAAATGCATTCAACCCTTATCGTTTTATTGATGACTATAAAAGCTCGCCTGAAAAAATTGCCCTTGGCAGGATGCTTTTTTTTGATCCCCTGCTCTCTGCCGGTAACAGCCGCAGCTGCGCCAGCTGTCACCAGCCATCCAAAGCATTTACAGATGGTTTAAAGACAAGTGTGGCGCTCGATGGCCATACGGCATTGCCCCGGAACGCACCCACAGTATGGAACTCGGCATTGCAGCGGACTTTATTTGCCGACAGCCGCAGCAGGAACCTGGAAGAGCAGGTGCTTCAGGTACTGAATAACGCCAAGGAAATGCATGGCCGGGCACAGGAAGCCGCAGAAAAAATCATCGGGCAAACAAAATACCAGCGCATGTACAGCGAGGCTTTTCCCGGGAGCACAACAGCGGCCGCCGCACAAAATATCTGTAATGCTATTGCCTGTTACGAACGCACACTCATTGCCCTGAACAGCAGGTTCGACAGGCAAATGAACGGGGAATCCGTATTGAACCAAACCGAAACGGCGGGTTTTAATTTATTTATGGGGAAGGCCAAATGCGGCACCTGTCATTTTATGCCGCTTTTTGGCGGCACCAAACCACCGCGTTACTATTATACCGAAAGTGAAGTGATTGGCGTGCCTGCAGCAAAGGGTAAAAAAAATGCAAGGCTTGATGCAGACTCCGGCAGGTTTCTCTATACCGGCTATCCCATCCACCTGTATGCATTTAAAACGCCTTCACTGCGCAATGTGGCGTTAACAGCACCCTACATGCACAATGGCGTGTTCAGCACACTGGAAGAAGTAATGGACTTTTACAATGAAGGCGGCGGAAAGGGCCTGGGCATAGCTCCGGCCAATCAATCCCTGCCATTTGACAAACTGCATTTAAGCGCTGCGGAAAAAAACAAGGTGATCGCATTTATGAAAACACTTACCGATACCACCGGAGCTTATTAAATGCAAATCCCCCTTCAGCATGCTGAAGGGCGATTTGCATATTCATTATTTGATCATCAGTTGGAGATGATGAGTTTTTGTGTAACTGTTTCGCCATTTACAACCAGCTGTACAGAGTATACACCACTGCTGTACCTGTTGAGGTTGGTAAGCTGGATACTGTTATTACCCTTACCCGCTTTTATTTGCTGCAGCAATACGGTTTTACCGATATTATCCACCAGGCGCATGGTTACCTGTGATTCTTTTTCGGTAAAGAAGCGTATGGTTGCATAATTACTGGCCGGGTTAGGCATGATGGACACAGGTGTTTTTGCCTGGCTTTGTCTTACCACCAGTACATTGCTGTATTTAACTTCACCTGCTTTACCAATCACTTTCAGCCTGTAATAGAATACATCGCTGCTGATGCCTGCAATATTATCAACATAACCGTAGTTCTGCTGCACATTCAGCTGTACCGCATCTGTAACCGTACCCACTTTTGTATAATTGCTGTTATCGGTGCTGCGTTCAATTTCAAACCTGTTCACTTCTTTGGTTGCAAGGATCGACCAGTTCAGACTAACCTGTGTGTTTTGCAGCACACCGGTAAAGCCAAGGAATTGTACCGGCAGTACGGTTGCTGTCCAGCGCCAGTCCCGGTCGCCCTGTGCGACTGTTTTCTTTTGCACGGTGGCCTTTGTACCAGGTGTTGGATCACCCGTCAGGCTGCCACCATTACCCATCATATATGATGTACCTTTTAAGTTGGTAACAGAGTTGAGCGAATCGAAAAGATTATCCAGTCCGTCGCCATCCGTATCCACGCCGGTAAGTATTAATATTTCATTACAGAAGCCATCGCCGTTCCAGTCATTGCCTTCACAAAGGTCAGACGAGCCATCACCATCCGTATCCAGGTCCCTGTAATCCGGTGTGCCATCCATATCGTTGTCATAAACAAAGATGCCTGATCCGCCGAAGCCGACTAAGTTATCGTAAGGGCTTGCCAAACCATCACCATCTGTATCAGTGGTGGTGGGCAGCTGGTAACCGGCCGTTGACATACCTTCGATATTATCCGGTATACCATCATTATCTGCATCAATATCCAGGAAATCGGGATTACCATTACCATCCGTATTACGCAATGTAAGTGAACCAAGCGCAGACACGGTAGTTGACCATCCATTGGTACCAATAGCGCCATCAGCAATACCATTCAGGTCGGTATCGGTAATACCACCGCCCGCTTCAATAGCATCGATGATACCATCACCATCGCTGTCCATATCATATGCATTCGGGCGCAAGTCCCTGTCGAGGTTTTTATTGGGCCAGCTGTCTGCACGTCCGTCGGCATTGCCATCCGCACCGGTTATCAATAAGGCGCCTGCATTGATATAACTGTCGTGCAAACCATCGCTGTTGGCATCGGTGAATCCGTCCACCTTACCATCGTTATTGGTATCGGGGGCCAGTACTTCCCTGATATCTGGTATACCGTCATTATCACTGTCGGTATCGAGGAAGTTAGGTACCGCATCACCATCGAGGTTGATGAGACCAAGCCCGGTACCGGTATTATATGCACCATCTGCTGCCACGATCCTGGTATCCACATTATCAGAAAGGCCATCGCCATCGGCATCGGTAAAGTTGTCTATTTTACCATTACCATTGGTGTCCACACCATATGCTTCCACCACATCGGGAATACCATCATTATCACTGTCCAGGTCGAGCATATTGATAATGCCGTCCTTATCCTGGTCAAACCTGTCATCCACGCCATCGCTGTTGGTATCCACGCGGCCGGGGAAAGTGGCGTCGAGATAGTTTGGAATTCCATCATTATCACTGTCGCCGTCGGCCTGGAAATTATCATTTACAAAATCATTGTTGTAATCTACAAAACCTGCATAGGTAGGATCGTATGCATTGATTACCGTATTACTGTTGGCATCGGCAAAGGCTGCTGCCATATTGCTTTCCACAAAATCAGGAATACCATCCTGGTCCTTATCAATATTACATGAAATAGTCACGGTTACAGAAACATCAGCAGTGGTGTTACAATCACCTTCTGCACGCACATAGTACGTGGTGGTTACGGCAGGTGTAACATTCAATGTTGAGCCTGTGCCCACCAATGTGCCACCCGGACTGCCGGTATACCATTTCCAGGCGGCGGCTGTACCAAGTGTACCACCGGTTAAACTCAGCTGAACTGAAACGCCCGGGCAAATATTGTTTTTATTTTTATTGGCAGATGCGGCAGCTACTGATGGTGCTTTACCGGTCAGTTTCACACCCGGTGAAATATACTGGCAGCTTGAAACACCGATATTGCCGGTGGATGCCACGATCACCCTGTAATACCTTCCTGTATCTGTTGCTGTAACAGGATTAATGGTATAGTTTGAACTGGTTGCACCTCCAATATTTGTCCATGGTCCTGAACCCGGAGCCGGTGACCATTGCCACTGGTAATCCTTACTGCCCGGTATGGCGGTGGTATCAGAAATACTTGATGTTAATGTTTGCGAACCGCCTAAACAGCCTGCCGTAATGCCTCCCAGGGAGATGCTTGGTGCAGGGCTGCAAAGACCAAACTGGATATCATCAATGGCCAGGTCGTTACCACAACCACCTGCGCCTGCATTTACCAGTTCGATAATGGCATTGCTGAAGCCGGTTGGGGCTGTCCACTTGATACCATACTGGTTCCAGCTGGTAAGTTTAATCGTATCGGTATAAGCTTCTGTGATAATGGCGCTGGTTGCCTGGTCCTTCACCCTGATCAGTATTACAGGATAACGGAAACCACCCAAACCATCACAGGTTACTTTATAAGTGTTGTTTCCCACAAAAGCAGCCCAGAAAAGAATATTGTATTGCTGACCTGCACAAACGGCAGGCATGGTATCACGGAAGAATACATTCGCAGCAGCATCGGCATTAACCAGCAGCATGCGCCCGTTCACCCCACCTGTATGATCCGTAAGACTCACCCAGTTTGAACCGTCGCCATTCACAGCGTTATTGGTAAGTGTGTACCTGTTAACCGGCATAGGTGCTGCGGCCGTTCCGAAAAAGGTTGTACTGAATGTATTGGGAGTGGTGGGTAATGTGGCTGTTAAACCGGTACCTGTACCAAATGTTTCTGTATACATCACCTGGTTCAGCACATTACAGGGCTGCGCAATCGGTGTGATCTTGATGAGCAGCGGTGTTGGCTGTCCTTCACCTGCATCATCGGGTTTATCGTTCTGGTTCAAATCGGGTGAGTTACCATTGGTGGATGAATCCCTCAATGCCACATTATTAAAACCATTGGCAGTAGCAACCGCACTGTTATAATAATAAGTACCCGACTGAATATTTGAAAGCCTGCACGATATCTGTATGGTAAAGTTATTATTGGTGGTTGGATAGTTGGGCAGTGATTGTGATGCTGCCAGCAGGGTAGTAACAATTGTACCGTTATAAAGCGGGTTTAGTGTTACGCCGGCCGGGTTACTGATCAGCGTGGCCGTGACGTTTGACACGTTTCCAATACCATTGATGGAAGCCAGATCGTCAGTTACCTGCACATTGGAAATGGGTGTGGTACCATAGTTTTTAACGAAAACATTGTATACCACATTATACTGGTTGGGTGTGCCGGTTGGTGTAACTGAAACCAGTTTTTTGGAGGCACCCACACCGGATGTAAACTGTGTCATATCCACCGAATAAACACCCAGCCCGGATCCGTAGGTATAACTTACATAGTTGGTATCACCGGTTACGGGATCCAGCCTGCGGTAAATACAGCCTGTGGCATAAGATGAAATCAGGTCTCCGTCTCCGTAAGCAAGCCCTACGAGTGTGGTGCCAGTAGGTCTTCTGGTGGTGTCAATAAAAGTTGCCTTAATATGGTGCGTGGCACCGCCGTAACTTCCATAATCGGGCGTGTACAGTTTATTATCAAAGTTGTAATAGATCTGGCCGGAAGGAAGCATCGTGATATCACCGCTTCCGGGGTTGAACAAGGTATCGCCAATACCACCTGGTCCGGTGGTAAAGTCGAGTGTATCCGCACTGTTATAAATATTTGCAGCAAAGTCTATCGGCCTGAAAAATGCACGGGCGCAGGGCGCAGCCGGAAATTCCAGTGTCCATCCAATACCATTATTGTCAAAAGCCACACCACCGATATCATAGGGGAATGAGCGCAGTGTATCCAGGAAGTTGGCTGTACCCGGGGAGGCCGCAGTGGCAAAGGTTGTATCGGGTTTCCACCTCCATATATAGGTTCTTACAGGGCTGGCAGAATAGTTGGTCCACAGGTAATACAGCTTCTGATCCTTTGGATTGAAGGAGATACTTGCTGCGGATATGGTCCAGCGGTCTGTCGTGGATGCAGGCCCGATCTTCAGCCTGGGTTTGTACGCATTCGGGTAAGTTGCACGGCTCAGTGCAGCACCAACATACCGGAAGAAAAAGACCGAGTCGTTGGTGGTTGTGCCGCCGCCGCAGTTCTTACGGCCGATACTTACAGGAACACTGTAAGTTGCCGGCTGTGCCATCGCGATCTGCGCAAAGCACATGGTACAGATTAAAAAGAATAAAATTCTTTTCATAGTGGTATGTTTTTGAACAAAGGATATCAAGTTTCCGTATATATCTTAATGATACACTACAAACCGGCTGGTTGCACCAATCATACCACCCTGTTTTACCAGTTGCATGATGTAAGTGCCCGCTGCTAATTTTTGTGTATCAACATGTATATAATTATTGGTTGTCGGAATTTCTGCCACCACTTTACCGTCGGCACCAGTAATGCGCACGGTCACTTTTTCTGCTGTGGCATTGGCAAAACTGATATTCACAAATTTGTCGGCCGGGTTGGGAGATACCACCACTTCAGTACGTGCGTTCTGCTGTACTTTAACAATGCTGGTATATTTTTCACTGCCCGCTGTAAATATTTTCGCCCTGTAAAAAGTCGCGTCATCAAAAGGCGTTGCATCAGTAAATAAATAGGTAAGCTGTGTGCCACTTGTATTGGTCAGCAGCATTTCGCCATACTGTACAAAATGCACACCGTCTGCACTTCTCTCCAGCTGCACTTTCAATACAGGTTCATTGGCTTCGAGCAGCAGTTTTACATTGTTGTAGCCATTCACATGCTGTGCAGTAAAGATGGCCGGGTCAGCAGCCAGCGCTGCTAATTTTGTAGTTGTACTGTTGGTCGCATCGATCAGGGTCCTTGCGCTGTCGTCAATAAAAATATTGGTGGCTGTAAAAGAAAGATTATATACAAGCATGTTACCCGCGATCGGTGCACCCAAACCATTGCCTGCAGTGGAAAGGTTGCCACCACCCCAGTCAAAGAAAACAATGGTGGTGTCTTTTGTCCAACCGCTTGCAGCATTGGTGGCATGTATCACAACAGGGCCATTAAAATAAGTAACATTGTTACCGGTGGTTTTTGTTTGTGATCCCACCTGCAGCACCAGCTGGTTTCCTGGCCTGGTGTTCCAGTTAATACCATACCTGGGGCTACCTTTACCACCAACAGATGTTGTTCCGCTTCCGGATCCGCCCACATAATCATTGAAGAATTCTGTAAGGTCAGCGCCCAGGGCTGTATTGAAAAATCTTTTCAGGCTGTCTGTGGTTGCAGACTTGCCTGCAAGTGCTGTTTGGTAATTGGTAAGCGCTTCGGTAAACTTTGCATCACCGGCAAGTGTTCTTAACATGGAAACAACCATTCCGCCCCTTTCATACACGCTGCTTCCATAATTGGAAGACCAGATTGTTTGAGAGTTCGCAATATTTGCATTGGGTATCCATGTTTCCGTTGTGGGAAAACTCATTGCACCGCCTGCCCCATTTTTAAGCGTATTTCTAACTGAATAAGCATTTTGTCCCAGTGCAGAAACTTTTTCAGCAGCAAGCACTTCACTGTAACGTGCAAAACCTTCTGCCAGCCAAAGATCGTTCCAGGTGGCAAATGAAACATTATCTCCAAACCATTGGTGCCCCAATTCATGAGCTATTACCGACCAACTCGTCATACTGCCTGCGCTCATGGCCGAAAAACTCTGGTGCTCCATTCCGCCCCCCCATCCAAACTGGTAATACCCGTGTTTTTCATCTGCAAAAGGATACAATCCATACATATTACTGAATTCAACAACTTCAAGCTTTGATCTGTCCATTGCTGTGAGCATTGATGTTGGATTGGCACCCTGGTCAGGGAAAATATTGTATACTACAGGGATATTAGTTGCACCAATTGTTATTGGAGGCCTGTGGAAACGGTTATACTTGGCCACACCCAGGGCAACCAGGTAAGATGCGATAGGATGCCTGTGCTTGAACCTGAAAACGCGGTTTGCACCGGAAATGGATGAGTCCACCATTTTACCATTTGCTGCAACCCAGTAAGCACTTGGAACAGTAACATTGATATCCATGGAATCAATCTTATCCTGCATATCGGCTTTACAGGGCCACCAGTCTTTGTCTTCATAAGATTCGGACAATGTATAAATATACCAGTTGCTTAAACCATCCTGTTTTCTTTGGTAGCCTTCGGCCTGGCCTGAAACAGCTGGTGGCGCTCCGGAATAAGCAATACTTACCGAATCCAGGGTTCCGGCCGCGGTAATCGTTACCGGCAATGTTATTGTCAGTGTATCAATAGCACCGCTTGCAGGAAATGAGCGGGTGCAAACAGTACCGTGATACGTTACAATCAATGAAGCATTGTTGAATGAAGTTTTATTAAGGTCGAATGTAAGTGAACTCACATTCGCTGATAAAGTTTTAAAATACGTGGTAACCGTACCTGCTATATTCTTTGCAGCAGTGGGGTCAATCGTCCAGTCGCAACGATGATATACCACATCGATATTACTGCCTGTATTGCTGTAGCCAACAGAGTTGGATACAATCTCAGGTCCGGGATCAGCCTGCGGTCTTGGTGAAAGGCGATGATAATAAGGTGCATTAACATCCTGCTGGGCAAATAGAATATTGCCTACAACTGTAATAAATAAGAAGGTAAGGACGTAGAATTTCCTTTTCATTGGACGTAGATTTTCTGGTTTTAAAAGAATATCAGGATTTTACAATAACTCAAACGTAAAGAAAACGATTAAATTGTAGTTATTATTACAAAATTGTAATTTTTTTTACTACATACTCCATGAATGATTACTACGTACTTCTACTAGTGATACTACCGGCAAATAGTTTTAATATATAGTATTGAATGAAACCAGCGGATTGCTTGTATAGAATAATAAAAGTATTAATGTAGTTGCTTATCTACAATATTTTAAACCCTTGCTCGTTTTTCCATGAGTTAAAATCCATTTCTTGATGAAAAAACTGTACTTCCTGGGAGCAGCAGTGCTGCTGTTTGCTGTGTCTCATGCGCAATTAACTGTTACCTCCAGCCCCGCGAGTGCAAATATTTGCAACAGTAACAGTGTTTCACTTACGGCTACCGCAACCCCATTAAGCTATACAATGAGCAGTATTGCCAACAGTGCATATGACCCTACATTTTACAGTTATTCCATTCTTGTTGACCAATTGGGTTATTTCAATGGCGGCACACCTTATATAGAAACTTTATCTGCCGGTAACCTCGATGATGGCAGGTGGGAAAATATTCCACTGCCTTTCACTTTTCGTTTTTACGGCAGCACTTTCAATACAATCAACATCAGCACCAATGGCTGGGTAGCCATGGGAAGCACCAATTCCACTTCAACGGGTTTGGGTGCAGCAATACCGGCACCCGCCGCTCCCAATAATGTGATACATGCCATTACAAGCGATCTCAATTTTACCGGCGCTGCCAATGCCGCCACCATCGTATATTTTACTGCAGGCACAGCGCCCAACAGGGTATTTGTGGTTGATTACAGCAACCTTACATTCATATCCGGCGGTGGCACAGCCAATGTACAGGTAATGATGTACGAAACAAGCAACGTGGTGGAGATACACACCACCAGCTGCACCAATACCACCAGGACCAAATCACAGGGAATTGAAAACAGTACAGGCAGCAGCGGTACTGCAACCACCGGCCGCAATAACACCACAAACTGGTCGGCTACGGGCATGCCCAATGCCTACCGCTTTACACCTGATGTGATCAACTTTACCTGGTCTCCTGCAACTGGTTTGAACACCACCAGCGGGGCAACCGTGGTCGCTTCACCCACCACCACTACTACTTATACAGTAAGTGCAGTCAATGCCTCAAACGGGCAAACAGGCAATACCACCGTTACCGTTACGGTTGATCCGGCATCCTATGTGCTGGCAGCAGCAGCAGGCGGCGCCCAGGTTTGCCAGAATATTTCTGTTTCACCCACAGGAACCAATTACAGGGATGGTAACTGCAATATTATTACAAGACTGGTACCAACAGGTGGTGGTACAGCACTCACCAATTCGGTGAACACCTGTGTGAAAGTTGAAACTGCATCGGGCACCATGGGTACAGCATCCCTTTACCTGGCACGCCATTACGATATTGAACCCATCGTAAATGCAGCTACCGCCACGGCAGATGTTACATTATATTATAAGCAGACTGAGTTTGATAATTTCAATACACTTGCTGCTGCCAATAACCAGAAAACTTTACCAACCGGCCCGGCAGATGCCACAGGCATCAGCAACCTGGTGCTGCGCCAGTTTCATGGAACAGGCACCAACCCCACCAACTATACCGGTGCACTGGTTGACTTTACAACAGCCGCCTCCGGCTTCACCGTAACCTGGAATGCCACCAGGAGCTGGTGGGAAGTAACGGTTCCGGTAACTGGTTTCTCGGGTTTCTATATCACCAGCTATCCTGTTGCACCCCTGGCAGTAACACTGGAATATTTTAAAGGCAGCCAGGCAGACAGCAGGAATATGCTCAACTGGAAAGTAAACTGTACATCAGAAAAAGTACGCTTTGAAATTGAGAGAAGCACGAATGGCCGCGACTATTTCAGCATTGGCAGTATCAGTGCAGACAAACTGCGTTGCAACCAGCCTTTTGAAACAGCAGACAATAACCCTGCAGCCGGTGTTAATTATTACCGCCTTAAAATTATTGATGAAGACGGGCAGTACAGTTACAGCAATATCATTTCGTTCACCACAAAAGCAAGGGGTTTCAGTATTATGGGTATCAGTCCTAATCCCGTGGTGAATGAGAATGCCGTTCTTAAAATTGCTTCAGATGAAAATGCCACAGCTTCCATCATCATAACAGATATCAGCGGAAGGATCATCCGCACACAAACAGCCAGCCTGCTGAATGGCATTACAGAGGTAATGGTAAACACACAGTCACTGGCGGCAGGTGCTTACCAGGTTACGGTGCAGTCGTCCAGTAAAAACCCGGCAACCACCCGGTTTATCAAACAATAACAAAAAGGATATAAGATAATACAAAGGCAGCCACAGGGCTGCCTTTGTATTTTGCAGCCTGCTGTTTTAATACAGAAATTGTATTTTTACGTTTTAATACAAATAACATGAGTATTGCCCCCGATCATAAACCTGTAATTGGCATCAGCTGCGGAGACATCAATGGCATTGGCATTGAACTGATCATTAAAACACTTTCGGATAACCGGATACTGGATTTTTGCACGCCCATTGTTTTTGCCAACAATAAAGTGCTGAATTTTTACCGTAAAAGCGTACCTGATTCAAATATCAATTTCATGAGCCTGAAGGACTTTGGGCGCATCAATCATAAACAGGTGAATCTTTTTAACTGCTGGGAAGAAGAGATCAATATCACCCCGGGCGTCCTAAATGAAACGGGCGGCAAATATGCCGTTAAAAGCCTGGTTGCCGCTGCGGAAGCATTAAAAGAAGGAAAGATTGACGGACTGGTAACGGCGCCGATCAATAAAAAAAATACACAGTCACCCGAATTTGATTTTACCGGCCATACCCCTTACCTGAAAAAACTTTATGGCGCTGCCGATGTGGCGATGTTCATGGTTGCTGAAAACATCAAAGTGGCATTGCTTACAGAGCATGTGGCCATTAAGGATATTGCCGGCGCCATCACCCGGGAAAATATTTTACGCAAGCTGGATATCCTCAACAATTCCCTCAAAAAAGATTTTGGTGTTACAAAACCTAAAATTGCCGTGCTTGGTCTTAACCCGCATGCCGGTGATGAAGGACTGATTGGAAAGGAAGATGATGAGATCATAAAACCGGCGGTTAAAGAAGCCAAGCAAAAAGATATTTTCTGCTTTGGGCCCTATCCTGCCGATGCTTTCTTTGCAAGAGGACAGCATGAAAAATTTGATGGCGTGCTGGCCATGTACCATGACCAGGGACTTATTCCATTCAAATCACTTGCAACAGGCGAGGGCACCAATTATACTGCAGGACTCACCGGTATCAGAACTTCACCCGATCACGGTACGGCCTACGATATTGCCGGCAAGGGGAAGGCTGATGAATCTTCGTTCCGCCAGGCCATATTTACCTGTATCGATATCATTCATGCACGCAAGGAACAGAAAGAACAATACCGTAACCCCCTGAAGAAAATGAGCGCAGGCATGCTGGCACGTGCGGTGGATGAAAAAATCACAGAGGAGTAAACGGTTTTACTTTTTTACATGCTGATCGTATTGCAGTTGTATGCCTGCATAATAATTCCTTGAAGGAGCCGTATTGTAATACCTGCCTCCGGCAGCATTGATGTCGTTGCCAAGACTGTACACTTCGTTGAGCAAATTATCCGCACCTGCATAAATATTCAACCGCCATTTTTTTTGCAACGATGTTTTCCACCCCACCCTTGTTCCCAGTAAATGATATTGTTTTGCGGCAGCGGTATTGGCATCATCCATAAACATTTTGTCTGTATAATACCAGGAGGCATTCAGGTAAAAATCCATGGCAAACTGCATATCGGCCATTGCAGTAAAAGTACTGGCAGGAACACCCGGGAGTTTTTTGCCGGAATAATCCGTGTTTCCTTTCCTGAAATCGGCATACCTGAAATCGCTGAAAGCATATGCGCCTCTTACGATCAGGGTTTTAATAAACAAGTTTGAAAACTGCACTGCGTAGTCTGCGCTGAGCTCAGTTCCATTTTGCCTGGTACTGCCTGCGTTTACAAAATAATCTGCATTGCTGCTGTCTTTACGTGATACCAGTGCATTGCGGAGTTTAAAATAATAAACAGTGGCTTCAGCACGCAGCCTGTTTTTAAACAGCATGAGCCGGGCACCTGCTTCATAGTTCATACCTTTCTCTGCTTCAAGAAAAGTGCTGATCACCCCGGTTGAAGGAAGCAACTCTGCAATAGTGGGCGGAGAAAATCCGCTGGAGACACTTGCAAACACAGTATGCTTTTGAGCTATTTTTTTTTGAACAGAAATCCTCGGAGAAATTTCATTACTGTACTTCCGCTCCTGGTTGCTTACAGGATATGTATTCAGCCTTGTAAATTTTACCAACGACCTGTTGATACTTGCACCGGCAGTAATATTCCAGCCGTGTTTAAACCCGGCCACGGCCTGCACAAATACATTCCGGGTTTGATAATGGATATCATCATTTGTAAGTACCGTATCCGGGTTGCCGTTTTTATTTTTACTCACCAGTGTATTGAAAAAACCTTCCTGTACTTCTGCCCCGCCAGATAACTGCAGCATTGTTTCTTCCCTGTACAATTCATAGGTAAATACAGTTCTCCCTCCCAGCCCGGGTTCACTGCGCCGCTCATAATTCCTGAAAGTTGGATTTTTTATTTGTGCAAAAGCACCATAAACAGTGGTGCTGTTTTTAAACTTTGCCGAAAAGCTGCAGGCGTGGGTAATACCTGCCAGGAAATTTTTTTGGTAAATGGCTGCCTTTGCATTGGCTGCAGATGGCAGTCCGCCGGCAGCGGGCCTTGCCTGCTTTGGATTATTTGTAAACTCGGTAAGGGTAAGTCCGCCCGGAGTCTGGTAATACATATCGGTATACAGCACACTGGTACTTACCTGCTGCCTGGGGGAAATATTGAACTGTGTATTAAAACTGAAATTATCTTTCCTGTTTTGGGTATTATCGCGGTAACCATCTGTTTTGGTATGAGCCGTCGTAAACTCCATGCGGTTATTTTCATTGCCCGTTGAAGCCGTGAACAGTAATTGCTGCAATCCAAAACTTCCGGTGATGTATTCAGCGTTCAGTGCCGGTTTATAGTTAGTTCCAAAACTGTGCATCAGCACCAGTCCGCCAGTACCGGCACCATACATGCTGCCTGCAGGCCCTTTGAAAATTTCTATACCAGAAAAATTATTAAAGGAAAACTGGTTAAAATAGGTATTGCCCCCGGCATCCGTTACCGGTATATCATTCCAGTACACTTTTACATTACGCACACCAAAAGGTGAACGGAGCGAACTGCCGCGGATATTGATCCTGTAACTTCCCGGCGAACGCTCTTCCATCCGCACGCCCGCCACGGTATTGAAAGCATGCACCAGTGAAGTTTTATTGTACCTGTCAGCATTATTGGTGGTCAGTACTTTTACAATGGTACCGGAATTGACTGTGTTATTTTGCTGAAAAGCTGTAATCACCACATTATCGAGCAGCATAACCGAGTCTGTAATGGCCGGTGCCTGGGCTTGTGAATGGAGCCCGTAAAAAGCATGCAAAAAAATGGCATAGAAATTTTTTCAGCACCGGCTTAATTTTGATTCGCTTCAATGGATCCTCACTGCTGGAAAATGGCATCTGCAATTCCTTTGTTGATACTGTATGAACTGATGACGATCTCCGCTTTACCTTTTTTATTTTTTGCCTTATCGCTGGCTTTTTTTGCAGCCTCCCCATCATCAAAATCAAAGGTGACACCTTTGGGCAGTTTGTAATCTTTTGTATTAAAGGAGAAAATGATCTTGTCCGGCAGGCCATACTCCATGTATTTGCCATAGAGCATCTCCAGTTCATAACTGCCGTTTTCCCTGGTGGTGGTTTTTGCTTTTTTTATGATGGCATTGGCCTCATCAATGTATAAGGTAGACAGCACCACTTCCGCATTATCATCTTCAGGCAATAATTTCACCACCCTTACTGCGGCACCATCCACTTTATCAGTACCTGCATCAAGTATGGTGTATTTGCCGCCGCTCACCACGTTGTTCAGGTTTATATTGACGGCGCCTTTGGGCACAAATGAGATTCCCTTTTCACTTTTTATTTTGATCTTGTTTGGTTTTTTAAAATACATTTTAATGGTGGCAACGGGCACTTTTAAAAAGCTCACGTTGGTCTTCATTTTTCCCGTAGCCTCATAGTCATTTACCTTTTCGAGTTTTGTCCGCACTTTTTGAACAAGGGCTGCAGCATCCTGCGCCCGGGCAGTGAGGCTGCAACTGGCAGCAATCAGCAGACTGGTAATAATGAACCTGGATGTTCTCATGTTAGGATAAAATATCTTTTCGTTTAAAAACTATTACAGATGCCGACAGCAGAATGAAAATATGTGCCAGTAAAATTAAGAGGCTTTTCCTGATGGCTGCCCAGTTTTCAATCGTACCCTTGATGGTTTCCCCATCATCGGTGGTGCCAATATAAAAAAATCCTTTCCATCCCACCAGGTAAGATGTGAACAGGTAGGGTTTGAGGTTTTTTTCGATCACGGGCACATTGATATTGGAGATGATGGTGCACACCAGTACAATGCATACTGTTGCAATGATGGGACCAATTGAGTTCTCTGCAAAAATGGAAAGAAAAAGCGACAGTGCGGCGATCACCGTTAAGGCAACCGTTGCATAGGCAAATGCGGCCATGTAACGCCAGAGCACATCATCTTTTGTGATCAGCAGTATCTGTGCCTCCTCACCTTTTGTACGCACCAGCATCATATCATCCACACCAAATACCAGCATGCTCAGCAACAGGGCGGTTATGGCCATCCACAACAAAAGAAAGACAACAAAAATTGTGGCTGCCAGGAACTTCACCATAATCAGCTGTGTACGGGTAACCGGTTTTGAGATGAGCAAACGCAGAGTGCCCATATTGGCTTCTCCCGAGATGGAATCTGCAGCAATCAGGGCCACCAGTATCGGCACCTGTATCAGCAATGTGTTTAAAATGATATAACACATAAAGTAGCCGTTGATGGCCTTCCCCTTGTCCATATCAAATGTGTCTTTCACATCCTGAAGAATAAAGTCCATATAGCTTTGCCCGTCTACCTTAAACGCAAACTGGAAAATAAAAACGATCGCTGCAATGGCAACAAACGCAATGTATGTTCTTGGCCGGCGGGATATCTTATACAACTCAATTCGCAGCAGTGTAAGCATGGGGTTGTTCAGTTGTAAGTGATAAAAAATAGTCTTCCAGTGAATGACGCGGCTGAACACTCAGCAAGCCAATCCCGGCATCGGTTATATACTTTACCAGTGCCGGTATCTCCGACCTGTTCATCCTGAAACGCAGCAGGTCCGTGCTTTGTGTCATCTGATCGCCCCAGTGTGAAGCCGCCAGTTTAATTCCTGCTGCAACATTATCAGTTGTATCCACCTGTACAATGGTTTTTGCAGGATCCAGCAATTCGGCCGCATTGCCCTCCACCACTTTTTGTCCTTTATTGATAATGATGATCCGGTTGGCAATGATTTCGATTTCGCTCAGGAGGTGCGAAGAGACGAGCACTGTTTTACCCATTTCTTTACTCAGCCGGATGATCAGGTTGCGCATATCGGCAATGCCCTGCGGGTCGAGCCCATTGGTGGGTTCATCCAGTATGATCAGTTGGGGGTTGTGCACCAATGCCACGGCAATACCCAGCCGCTGTTTCATTCCCTGGCTGAATGTTTTCACCCTGCTGTGCGCCCTTTCTTCCAGTCCTACAACCCGCAACTGCTGCATCAGCAGGTCATTGGTAACTTTTACGCCGCTCATCCTGGCAAAAATGCGCAGGTTCTGGTAGGCTGAAAGATATTTATACAGGTCGGGTTTTTCAATAACAGCCCCCACTTGTTTTAAAATTTCGCTGCGGTGAGTAAAAAGGTTTTTGCCAAAAATCTCGATCGTTCCGGAGCTGGGCTGAACCAGGGATAGCAGCATGCGGATGGTGGTGGATTTACCTGCACCATTCTGTCCTAAGAAACCATACACATCCCCTTCATGTACGGAAAATGAAAGGTCACTGACAGCAAGGATGTCCTTAAATTGTTTGGAAAGATGTTGTACGTTGATTACCGCTGTCATAAGAGAAATATCGGTAAAGATAAACGCATGAAGCGGGTTTTTGTTCAAAACGAAGGCGGGGCCATTATTTTAACAGCAAAATATCATGACTGCCCGTTGGGGTTCATATAACTCTGGAGCGCTTTTACATATTCTTCAAAAGCGTCGATGCCTTTTTTGGTAATGCGGCAGATGGTTTGCGGGTAGTTATCCTTGAACTGTTTGGTCACATCAATGTATTCAGCATCTTTCAGCTTATTGATCTGTACGCTCAGGTTTCCAGCGGTGGAGTTTGTTTTTTCCTTTAAAAAAGTAAACTCAGCCTCCTTTACACTTATCAGCAGTGAAACAACTGCCAGCCGCAGCTGCGAATGCAATATGGGATCCAGTTCTTTAAACATTCAGCCTTTGTTGTTTTCTGTATTCTGAATAAAGCAGCAGGCCAGGTATCAGCCAGGCAACTATTGCACAACCCGCCATAAACAGGAATGGGTATGGATATTTAAAAAATGCTGCTGTTGCGGCAAACACCCAGCACAAGATGCCTCCCCATAACATAATACGGTAATTACAAATGGCACCGGTGATAATGGTAGGGATACCGTAAATAAGCATATAAACCGATGCGTGGATACCTGTTCCGTATTTTGCATTCAGGATATTATCAATAATACTTACTGTAAACATTGAAAAGCCAAAGGTTATCCAAATGGCACTGGTGGCATTGTCGTTAAAGCTTACAAACTTTTTCTCCTTTCTTTCTTTGATACTGATCATTACCTGTGGCACTACCGCAATGATTGTGAGAAACCAAACACTAAAAAGCCAACTGATTTTATGCAGGCTTGCATAAAAGCTCACCAGGCTGCAAACGGTAATTACACAGCCCCATAAAATGGGACCAATGCCTTTATCATGATAGCTTGTTTTTGCCCTGTTGATGGTTTCCCTGATCAGGTGCAGGCTTTCCTGCGGAGAAAAATTTTCATGTTGCATATAAAAAGTTTTATAAACGGGTGCGGCCTCCGGCCGCACCCGTAAACATAAATTTATTTGCACTCATTCAGCAGCATTTCCACTCTTTGTTTTCCCCAGTTAGGGTGCAGCTCACTGGCAGGCTTAAAGGCAGCAAACAGTTCCTGGGCTTTTTGCAGCTCAGGTTTTGCAGCAGCGCATCCGCCGCCAAACTGTTCCGGTGTGCCTTTCAGGTTTTCGCCTTTTAAGTAATGCGGCCTGGGATTGGATGGATCCTGTTCAATGGCTGCATCATTATTGGCAGTAATCTCCTGGCCATACTGCATCCAGCGGTTCATCGGGTCTACAATCATATGACAGGTGGCAATCATACTTTTGATACAGCTGATCTCGCTGTTTTTAGGCTGAAGGGAATCGGCCTTTAAGATGAGCGTATTGGCTTTATCAGCAATACCATCCACGGCACCCATATTGCCCTGCATTTGTGTGAATGCATAATTTACCTGGCAAAGTGAGGCATAGTAATAGGGCAGCCACTGATTTTTTTCGGCGGCAGCAATGCGCTCAAAATTATTGGCGATGGCCAAAAAGCTGGCAGGATTTTTAAAGCCGCTGTCCATGGCAGCCATATTTTTTTGCATGGCAGCCACATATTTATCGCTTTGACCAAGCGCTGTAACTGATACGAAGAAAAGAACAGCAAAGAGTATTTGTTTCATTTTTTTTGTTTTAGTGAATGATTTATTTGGGTTGTTGCTGATTTTTTAATTTTTGGTATTCCCGTTCCACTGAATTTGATTTGGGAAAAATATAAGCGCCTGCATAATGAAACGCCAGGCCGATGCCCCAGCCCAGCATGGGCCAAATGGGCCAGGGATAATGATTGGTATCCCACTCATCAAAATGCATACTGCGGTGCTGGTTACCGGTGAAGAACCAGATGGCCCATAAGAACCCGTTTACAACAATGTAAGAGATGAGGTGATTTTTGAACCCGGCCCTTTTTTGTGCTATTTCCCAAAGTTCGGGGTCTTTACCTTCGGGAGCTGGTTGTGTGTGCTGTGACATAATTGTAAGTTTTTGGTGAATGTATTGGTGGCTTTACTTTTTATAAATTATTATTGATCGCATCCTGTGTTCTGTCGGTGCCAAAACTTAAAAAGCAGCCGATAAAGGCAAAACGCCTGCTGGTAGGCCCTACCGGTTCTTTTCTTGTTCCGTCATTATTATAGTTGTAAGTATATACCTGCGTCTGGCCAAACACATTGTTTACGCCAAGCACCCATACTGCAAAATTTTTGGTATTCTTTTTTCCGATGGTGGGCAGGTAGTTAACGCTGAAGCTGCAGCTGTTATAATTGATGGTGGTACCCATATCCGTAAACACATTTTTATTTTGCGACGCGTCATAAGCAATGCGGTAATAGGGTCTGCCGGTTGCAAAGTTATAACTCAGGTTGAACTGTGTTTTCCATGGCAGGATAAATTTTTTGAACACGAAAGCCGCGGTGTGCTTTGCTGCAAATGATGGCTGAATGGAAGACGGGAAGTTCAGGAAGTCACGTTTGGTATCCAGGTATGAATACGAAATCCAGTAATCTACACTCTTGATCGTTTTTTTATCCCGCCAGAAAATTTCAAATCCCCTTGCATACCCATTGCCATTGTTGCCGGCTGCCACTTCCCTTCCCAAACTGTTCATGCCTGTTTTGTACAGGTCATCATACTTTTTATAAAATAATTCCGCACGCAGTGTTTGCACGCCTGTGAGCACCTGGTACTGGAGTATGTAATGTGCCGCCTTTGAAAAATTGAGTAAAGTGGATGAAGGCAGGTAGCGGCGTTCGGGATTCTGGTAAAATATACCATATGCAAAACCGGCCGAACTGTGTTTACCAGTCTGGTAAGCGAGTGAAGCCCTCGGTGCCAGGTTCCATTTATCCAGCAAAGCAGAATGTTCGGTACGCACCCCCACTTTAGCGGCGAGGTTATTGGTGATATATACATCCGATTCGGCAAAACCGGCAGCCATTGTTTCTTTGATGGTTTCACTAAAGCGGGTGCCATCGTATAAAGTGTAAGCCGATTTTTCATTGCTGTTGCTGACCTCTGTACCAAAACGGATAGCGCTCAAACCGCTCAGTTTTTTCTCCAGCATAATCCTGTTTTGAAGATAAACGCCGTTGGTGGACAGGCTGAAATTTTTGAACGCATAAAAAAGCGGTGTGGTGATCACTGATTTTTTATTGGCAGCATCCTGCAGTTCGTTGACAATATCATCCTTGTTTGTACTGAAGGAAATGCCTGCACTGAATTTCCAGCGGTTTTGCAAAGGTTGTTTCCAGCTCAGGTTATGGTACTGGTTCAGGTTTTGCAAAGTGAATGCATCTTTCATCCCGGCAGAATCAATATCACTGGTACGGTAACCCAATGTGGTACGGCTTACATAAGAGTACATTTTAACCATGCCACCACCCTTTGTTTTAAAACGGAAATTGGCATCACCGTCAAATACCACCGGCACCTTGAAATAATCCTGTTTTTGTTTGATGATATTAAATGCAAGCCAGAGATTGGCATAGTTGAGAGAAAAACCCCAGCTGCTTTTTTTATCCTTTGCCAGGTGCTGCATTCCTCCGCCCACACCCACCACGCTGATACCAAGATCGGCCTCACTTTTCTCCGGCAGGTCTTTACTCTCCAGCACCAGGGCCGATGACAATGCCTGGCCGTATAATGCGGAATATCCACCAGTACTGAAAACAGTTCCTTTGAACAGGAACGGGTTAAAGCGGCCACGCTGTGCTATACCAGGTGTGCTGCTGTAAAAGAAATTATTCACCTGTGTACCATCGATAAACACCTTGCTCTCGGTTGCAGTGCCTCCTCTCACAAACAATCCTTCACTTTCGCCAACCTGCTGGGCGCCCGGCAAACTCTTAAAAGCTTCCGTAATATCAGCATTGGCGCTGGCGGTGGTTACCACATCAATATCTGTGAGCACCGCACCCTTCTTTTTATCACTGGCCTCAAACGAACCAGCTGTAATCACTACGGCTTTCAGTTCTGTTATCATTTCTTTTAATGCGATCGCCAGCTCAATATTGGCCGACCCGATGTTTAAAGGTTGCTGGTGGGTACGAAAACCGGTAAAACTGGCTTCAAACAACTGGCTGCCCTTTTCGGTGGTGGTGAAACTAAAATTACCCGTGGAATCAGTGGTGGCACCATCGTAAGTATCCTTTAAAACAATGCTGACCCCTGCCAATGGTTTTCCTTTATTATCAACCACTTTGCCGCTTATTTTTACCTGTGCGACCACCCCCGTTGTGGCGATTAAAAAGATGAAAAAGAAAAAAGATTTCATGGCTATAAATTTATCACAAACGTAAACTGGTTTATTTTATAAACCAAATATTTTTTAAAGAAAAAAAATTATTGGCTGTCCTTCCGGGCTTTGGCTGTCATCTGAAAAATAAATTTATTTTATTGATAATCATTTACTTATGAGCATTTTTTTACCAGCCAATTTCCCCCTACCTATGGTTTGAATTTATCAACATGCGCCAAAATATATTTTTTTATGTGGCCTGAAATTGTAATTTAGCAACAGAATTTAATGGGTTAGTAAGTACAAAGGGCTATCAGAAATGATGGCCCTTTTACTTTTTAAAAATACCCTGAAAGTCACTTTGCTTTTTACTGCGAACAGTACGCTTTTTGTGAACGGCTGCTTACAAAACACCATGCGAAGTCTTTCTTTGTGCGATTTCCCCGCAGCGTTGCAATTTTTCATTTGCTGTTTACAAACAGCGTAGTTGTAATTATCCGCATAAATCAGGTTGCTGCTGCCTAAAATCTGTAATCCCCTTTTATCTTTACAACATGAGTAAAACCAGGACGAGTTTTTTTTGTCAGAATTGCGGATACGAAAGTGCCAAATGGCTGGGCAGGTGCCCCAGCTGTAATACATGGAACACATTTGTTGAGGAAGTGATCGTTAAAGGCACCGACAAAAAAAAAGAAGATAACTGGGATGATTATAAAAACGGCACCAAAGGGAAAGTGGTTGCCCTTAATGAAGTGAGCAGTGCCGAAGAAAAAAGAATTGTAACATCCGACAATGAACTGAACCGTGTGCTGGGTGGAGGCATTGTTACCGGCAGCATTGTGCTGGTAGCCGGTGAACCCGGTATTGGAAAAAGCACCTTGTTTTTACAGAATGGCCTGCAGCTTAAAAATGATTCTGTATTATATATAAGCGGGGAAGAAAGCGAACAGCAGATCAAAATGCGTGCAGACCGTATTGGCATTAAGAATGAAAACTTTTACCTGCTGACAGAAACCAATACCCAGACAATTTTCAAAGAAATAAAAAAACTGAAACCGCAGCTGGTGATTGTAGACAGTATTCAAACGCTGCAAAGTCCATACGTCGAAAGTGGTCCGGGCAGTATCAGCCAGATAAGGGAAACAGCTGCAGAACTGCAACGCTTTGCCAAAGAAACCAACACACCTGTATTTCTCATTGGTCACATTACCAAGGACGGGAATATTGCAGGTCCGAAAATTTTAGAGCACATGGTGGATACCGTACTGCAGTTTGAAGGTGACCGTCATTATGCCTACCGTATTTTACGTACCCTAAAAAACCGTTTTGGGTCTACTGCCGAACTGGGTATTTATGAAATGACCGGCGAAGGCATGCGTGCCGTAACCAATCCCAGTGAAATATTAATCACCCAAAAAGAAGACAGCCTGAGCGGCATTGCCATTGCTGCCACCATGGAAGGCATGCGCCCGCTGCTGATAGAAACACAGGCACTGGTAACACAAAGTGTGTACGGTACCCCGCAACGTACGGTAAGTGGTTTTGACCTGCGCCGCTTACAATTGCTGCTGGCCGTTTTGGAAAAAAGGGGCGGTTTTCATTTTGGCGTAAAAGATGTATTTGTAAATATTGCCGGTGGCCTCAAAGTGGAAGATCCCAGTATTGATCTATCCATTGTTTGTGCGCTGCTCAGCAGCTATGAAGATGTGCCGCTGCCACAGCAGATTTGCTTTGCCGGTGAAGTTGGATTGAGCGGCGAGATACGTGCTGTAAACCGTATCGAACAGCGCATAGCCGAAGCAGAGAAACTGGGTTTTGAAAAAATTATTGTAAGCAGGTATAACAGCAAGAGTTTGCCTAAAGGCAAAACCAATATTGAAATTGTGGCATTGGGTAAAGTGGAAGAAGTTTATCAGTATTTGTTTTAAGGATCAAATCTTACTCTTTTTACCAACATAACTTTCTACTGCTAAAACACGAAAGTAAGGATGAAAGTTACCCATTATGGTTATCATCCTGACATTAAAACCATCGCTATAATTATCTGTGGAAATTTTAAAGCTGAGGTTGCAAGAATCTCCAGGCATTGTTTCGTCCTTATCAGGTTTAGTAACTGTGCAATCACACACATTTGTTATCTTTTTGATCGAAAAGGGAACTTTCCCTTTATTATAGATTGTAAATTTCCCTTCAATTATGTCGCCTTTTGAAATTGTGTCAGCAAAATAAATAGCTGGAGCTATTTCAATTCGTGTGAGTTCGGTTTCCCTTAATTTCTTCAACTCAGTAACTACGGTATCTTTACTTATATATTCATCCTTGTTGAAGGTACCAACCCTACAGGAAATTAAAATATTTAGGAGTATTACGACTATTAAAATTCGTTTAAGCTTTTTCATTTTACAGAAGCGATTTTTACTTTTATCATAATGTTGTCTTTGTTTATTTCGGAATTATATCTTAATTGAATCCATCCGCTGCTTCCGTAACGATAATAAGTTGAATTTCCCTCAGCCTTATTTGTTAACCCCACACAAAGTCCGTTTTTGGATTTTATATCCGAACATAACCACTCGATTGCAGCAAAAAAACCATTTTGAGGTAATTGAACATTTAAAGAATCTAAATTGTAAATATTCCACTCATTGGTTTTATATGAATTAACTATTAAATTTTCTGAAATTAAATCCTTCCCCGGTAAATCATTTTCATTGATATCATATAGACGAATCCTGTAAGGAATTTCGGAAGAGGATTGCTTTGCAATAAAAACACTAATACTTTTGCATTGCGACGGATAAGAGTAATCTTTAATCCTGAGTGCGCCTTGCAAGTTTGTACAAATGTCATTTTTTATATAAGAAGTTTGTTTTTTTGAATCAGTAATACCAAAGTCACTTTCGACCGAGTAGTTGGCAATAATTACTTCTGGTAGTATAATTTCGGCTGAATGCAAAACCAACTGAATATTATCTTTACCAAAAATATCTTGCTTCTTTACAATTAGGGTATTAAATCCTATTGCGGAAACTATTAACGAATCAATTTTCGTAGTGTTTGGAATTTGAAGGTGGCCGACTGTATCTGTTACCAAGCCAATGCTTCTTCCCCAAATTACTGAAACATAAGGTAAGGGTTTGCCCAAACTGTCTTTTACAAATACATCAATTTTATCTTGTGAAAAAGCAGCTAAAAAGATTAAATTGAATGATAAAAATAAAACCGGAAATTTTACTTTGACTAACATTATAAAAAAGTTTTTATTAAGTTGCCGACTCGGTTAATATTAAGCCGGCAACTCATTGTTTACAAAATTAGATTGGCCCAGCGTAAGTTGTTGTGCAATCTTCCCATATAATCCAAAATCTGTACTTACAGCATTTGGTGTAAATTTCAGTGCCTCCAGTTTCTCCGGTAGTAGTGTATGTGCAACAGCTTTCACCCCAGAAAATTGTTTGTGTGGTACAACCCCCACCAGGAGCATTAGCTAAAGCAGTAAAGCTAATTACAACTAATACTACAAACGCTATTATTGAGCGTTTTAAAAGTGCCTTTTTCATAACATTAATTTTAGTGAAAAAATAGGTTTCCTTAAATATACAATAATAAAATAATAATATGCAAATTTGCTATAATAATTTTTTATTAATTAATCCAGCTTGCCCTTGTGAAATATTCAAGGCACGAGGCTGGCATAAAAGGTTTTGGCTTAAAAGTCAAACAATTGAGGCTACAAGCTGGTCTCTCTCAAGAACAGCTTGCCTGGGAAACCGGCCTTGAGTTTTCGCAAATAAATAGAATAGAAAACGGGGTCATTAATACGAGTATTTCAAATGTATTTATAATTGCTAAAGCTTTAAAAGTAAAACCATGGGAATTGTTTGAGTTTTGATTACGGTTAAAAACTTTATATTAGACACCCTTCACCTCTTCTACCCGCATGTATGCACGGGCTGTGGCAGTGATATACTCGATAAAGAAAACCTGCTCTGTCTTTCCTGCACAGAAAATTTACCCACTACATCATTTGCATTGCAGGCAGGCAATCCTGTTGAAAAGGCATTTTGGGGGCGTATCCCTGTTACGGCCGCACACAGCCAGTATTATTTTGCAAAGGAATCATTAATCCAGCACCTCATACACCAGTTAAAATATAAAAACAATAAGGAGACCGGGATTTACCTGGGCGAGCTTACGGGTAAAACGCTGGGCGAAAGCAACCGTTTTAATAATATTGATATGCTGGTGCCATTACCATTATTCCCCGATAAGGAACGGGTACGCGGCTATAACCAGGCGGCTGTTATATGTGAAGGCATCGCACATACAATGCAGGTACCGGTAAACTATGGTAATGTTGGCCGCAAAAGATATACAGAAACCCAAACCCGTAAACACCGGGACGAACGCTGGCAAAATGTGGAAGGCAGTTTTATCGTAAAAGACCCGGCTGCACTAAAAGGAAAAAATATTTTACTGGTGGATGATGTGATTACAACCGGCGCCACACTCGAAGCCTGCGGCAGTATTTTACTGGAATGCGGAGTGGCGGGATTGTTTATTGCCACACTGGCCTATGCCGACAAATAGTTTTCATTAAATTTGAACAATGAAGAAAGGCCTTCTGTTCATTTCCTGTATTTTAATGGCATGCATTTTTTACAGCTCCTGTAAAAAGGACTCCTTTATCACCAGCCCGGATGCACGGCTGAACATTACCACCGATACTGTAAAATTTGATACCGTATTCACCACCACAGGTTCCATCACCAAACAGTTTAAGATCATCAATGAGAACGGGCAAAAACTCCGTCTCGGAAAAGTAAAATTAATGGGTGGCAGCAGCTCGGCCTTTAAGATCAATATCAATGGCAGCAACACCAGCGAATTAACCAATATTGAAATTGCAGCCAACGACAGCATCTATGTATTTGTATCGGTAACCATCAACCCAACCGCGGCAAACCTGCCCTTTGTGGTGAGCGACAGTATTTTGGTGGATTATAATTCCAACACCCGCTATGTACAGCTGCAGGCCTATGGTCAGAATGCCAATTTTTTAAACAGTACGGTGATCACCGGCAATACCGTATGGAGCAGCACCCTGCCCTATGTTATCCTCGGCGGTCTTCAAATAAATGCATCCGCCTCACTCACCATTCCGCAGGGATGTAAAATATATGCACATGCAGATGCCCCCATACTGGTGGATGGCACATTAACGGTGAATGGCACTAAAACATCGCCTGTAATTTTTGCCGGCGACCGCCTGGATAATTATTATAAAGATTTACCTGCAAGCTGGCCCGGCATTTATTTCCGGAGCAACAGTAAAGACAATAGCCTCCGTTTTGCCATTATTAAAAATGCTTACCAGGCCATCGTAGGTATCGGTCCTTCTGTAAATACAAATCCAAAAATCAATTTGCACCAGTGCATCATCAGCAATGCATATGATGCAGGCATTTTATGCAGCAACAGTTTCCTGCAGGCGGATAACAGCCTGGTCAGTAACTGCGGCAACAATATATCACTCAGTTATGGCGGAAATTATACGCTTACGCATTGCACTGTGGCCACGTTTTCCAATATATTCATCACCCATAAAAACCCCGTGTTGCAGTTAAGCAATTTTACCCTGCAAAACGGCAACCCGGTTACAGCCGACCTGAATGCCAGCTTCCGCAATTGCATTTTTTGGGGCGACAGCGGTTTTGTGAACAATGAAATCATGATTTCCAAACAGGGAAGCAACATATTCACCGTTTTGTTCGATAAGAATATATACCGTGGCAGCGATCCCGGCAACAGCACATTAAATGGCAATATCCGCAACAGCTACCCGGCATTTGACAGTATTGATATCAGCCGGAGATATTTTGATTTCAGAATATCAAAACCTGCGGCACCGGGTATTGACAAAGGCACAGCCACGGCTTTTTTAAAAGACCTGGATGATAAAAACAGGAATGTGGGACTGCCTGATATTGGCTGTTATGAAAAACAATAGTTTTACATGAAGGTGACAACTAATTTATAATATTATCGAACTTTATGCCCGTTCCTTTGTTTCAAAAAACACAATAAATAAATCAGTATGATAAAATTATTATCGATAGCTGCAATTTTTTTATCCTGCACCGCCTCTGTAAGTACACATGAAAGGGTGGAGGCACCGGTTTCTGAAGGACAGCTCATTTCTTCGAGTATTCACACTTTTAAAGTGGAAGCGCTGGATGGCACCACCATCGATTTCTCAAAGTTTAAGGGCAAAAAAATACTGGTGGTGAATACCGCCAGCAAATGTGGCTATACACCGCAATATGCCGGGCTGGAAAAATTATATGAAACCTATAAAGACAAACTGGTGATCGTGGGTTTCCCTGCCAATAATTTTGGCGGACAGGAACCCGGAACCAATACCGAGATCAAAGAATTTTGCAGCAAAAACTATGGCGTTTCCTTCCCCATGGCCGCAAAGGTTTCTGTAAAAGGCGATGACCAGGCACCCATTTTCAAATGGCTTTGCAATAAGGCGGAGAACGGGGTGCTGGATGCCGAAATCAAATGGAATTTTGGTAAATTCTTATTGGATGAAAAAGGCAACCTGCTGGCATATTTCCCCAGTAAAGTAGAACCGATGAGCGAGGAGATCACAAGCAAACTGTAATAAACAACCGTTTTGTTTGATAAATCCGGGACAGTAAAACTGTTCCGGATTTCTTTTTATTTTAATTTGCACCCATGCAATTCCAGTTCATCACCGGCCATAAAGAAACCAAGGAACAATTGGTGCAAATGGTGCAGCACAACCGCCTAAGCCATGCATTATTGTTTTTAGGAAAGGAAGGCAGCGGTGCCTTACAGCTGGCATTGGCATTTGCACAATATATTACCTGCGATGTTGTAAATGGCAGGCAAACCCATAAACCGGCAGCCGTATCATTATTTGGAGAAGAGCCAGCACCCGAAAATTCCGGCTCCCCTTCAGGAGCGGGGGGGCATGATTCCTGTGGCGAATGCCCGGCCTGTAAAAAAGCCGCCGCCTTTATCCATCCGGATATTCATTTTTCTTACCCCGTCATTCCAGCCAAACCAGGTGATAAACCGGTGAGCACCGATTATGTCAAAGAGTGGCGTGAGTTCATTACCAAAAACCCTTACGGCAATGTGTACGACTGGCTGCAGTTTATTGAAGCCGAAAACAAACAGGGCAATATCACTTCAGAAGAATGCAATGATATTATCCGCAAGATGAACCTGAAGAGTTTTGAAGCGGAATATAAAATCATCATACTCTGGATGCCGGAATACCTCACCAAAAACGGCAACAAGCTTTTAAAACTGATTGAAGAACCACCGCCCAATACAGTGTTTATTTTTGTGGCCGAAAATGATGAACTGATCCTGCCCACCATTTTGTCACGCACACAACTGGTAAAAATTCCCCTGCATACCAACCAGGAACTGGAAGCCGCACTGGAATTACATGATGGCGTAAGTCCGGAAAAAGCCCGCCAGGTGGCCGCCGTTGCCGAAGGTAATTACCGGGAAGCCCTGCAACTGCTGCAGCATGCCGAAGACGACTGGCAGGCCCTGTTGCGGGAATGGCTGAATGCCATTTTAAAAACCGGGCCGGTGGCACAGGTAAAATGGATTGATGAGACCTCAAAACTGGGCCGTGAAAAACAAAAACAATTCCTCAAATATTTTATCCATTTGCTGGAGCAGGCCATCAGGCTAAGGGCACTTTCAACAGCAAACCACCAACCGCCGCCCACCAGCGATACTGATTTTGCCCTCCGCCTCAACAAAATCACCGGCATCGGCCAGCAGGAAGCCATAATTGAAGAGCTGGACAAAGCCAGTTACTATATTGAGCGCAATGCCAACCCCAAAATGCTTTTTCACGCCCTTTCCATTAAGTTATACCATATAATTAGCAACAAATCAGTAATTTTGGTGAATTGAGGAAACTTGGCCTGTGCGGTTATGAATTATGAGTTAGGAGTTATTGATGGTGCATTATATTTTTTGATACCAGCTTTTTCAGCCATACTCAGCATCGTTGTGTCACTCACTTCTGCTGTATTTCCATACTGATCATTAGTATGCAGCAGTATAAGTGTGCAACGCCACCGAAGTGCAACTTAATTCATCTGCCCGGCTCATAATTTCCAAATTCATAATTTCTAATTTTTAATTGTCTATTATATGGGATGTGGAAGCGGTGCTTGCGGAACGGGTGCTCCCGGCGGATGCCAAAGTCATGGCAGTTGTGCCAGCGGCAGCTGTAACCGCATGAATGTGTACGACTGGCTGGCAAACTTACCTATCAGCGATATGGAAAGCAGCTGCCGCGTTATTGAAGTAAGCTTTAATAACGGCAGCCGCAAGGATTTTTTCAAAAACACCACGGTGCATACTTTCGATAAAGGCGATATGGTGGCGGTGGAAGGCATCAGCGGTTTTGATGTGGGTATGGTGAACATGACCGGGGAACTGGTACGCCTGCAGCTGAAAAAAAATAAAGTGGATGAGAAGGATCCCGAAATGAAGAAAGTGCTGCGCCGTGCCAATGAAACCGACCTGGGTAAAATGAAAGAGACCAAGTCCAGGGAAGCACAGGTACTCATCCGCAGCCGGGCTATTGCCAAACAACTGAACCTGGAAATGAAAATGGCCGAAGTGGAGATACAGGCCGACGGCCGTAAAGCCACTTTCTTTTACATTGCCGATGACCGGGTGGATTTTCGTGAACTCATTAAGATATATGCGTCCGAATTCAAGGTAAAAGTGGAAATGCGCCAGATCGGTGCCCGGCAGGAAGCTGGTAAAGTGGGCGGCATCGGCAGTTGCGGCCGTGAACTTTGCTGCAGCAGCTGGCTCAGTGATTTCAAGAGCGTAAACACCAACGCAGCCCGCTATCAAAACCTCAGCATCAACCAGAGCAAATTAAGCGGCCAGTGCGGCAGGTTAAAATGCTGTTTGAATTACGAACTGGATACCTACCTGGATGCGCTGCAGTTTTTCCCCGATGATGCCGATACCATTGAGATTGAAAGGAGCAGGGCTTTTTTGGTGAAGAAGGATATTTTCAAAAACCTGATGTGGTATACTTTACCCGACAGTAACAAACAATACCCGCTCACACTCGAAAGGGTAAGAAAAATAAAAGAGCTGAACCGCCAGGGTATTAAACCCGAAAACCTTGAACCGGTTGAAGTGCTGGGTAACAAGCCAAAAGAAATTGAACCCGTTTATGCCGACCTGGTGGGCCAGATCAGCCTCAAAAGCCTGGAAAAAACCAGCCGCAAGCGCAGGGAAAAAGAACGTGGCCCGCAACAAGGAAACAGGCAGGGACAACAAAATCGTGGCGGCGGCGGCAACCAGCAAAAACAAAATTCCGGCAATGCTAACAGGCAGGCACAGCAGCCATCGCAGCAGAACCGTGGCGGCGGAGGCAACCAGCAACGCCCCAATCCTGGCGGAGGGAACAGGCAGGGGCAGCAAAACCGTGGCGCTGGCAACCAGCAACGGCCGCCTCAAAACAGGAACCAGAACCAGCAGCGTCAGCAACAAAACAACAGGCCCGATAACAAGCCTAAATCATAACTTAAAACGTCAGGTTTTTTAACCTGGCGTTTTATTTTTGCAGTATAATCAGGAGCATGTCAATCGCAGTCAATAATCTCACAAAGATGTACGGCGCCCAAAAGGCGGTGAACGGTATTTCATTTTCAGTAAACAAGGGAGAAATTGTGGGTTTCCTCGGACCTAATGGCGCCGGTAAAAGCACCACCATGAAGATCATCACCGGTTATATTGCTGCCGATGGCGGCAGCGCGGCAGTGTGCGGCATTGCTGTAAATGAAAACAGCAATGCAACCAAAACCAGGATCGGTTACCTGCCCGAGGCCAACCCGCTTTACTTTGATATGTACGTAAGGGAATACCTGGAGTTTATCGGGAATGTACATAAGGTGCAGGATGTAAAACAAAAAGTGGAGTCCGTAATTGATACAGTGAAACTGCGGCAGGAGTCTGGCAAAAAAATTGGCCAGCTCAGTAAAGGATATAAACAGCGTGTGGGACTGGCGGCGGCATTGATACACGACCCCGAAGTGCTGATACTGGATGAACCCACCAGCGGGCTCGACCCCAACCAGATCGTTGAAATACGGGATGTGATCAGGGAACTGGGCAAAAACAAAACGGTATTGTTTTCTTCACATATCATGCAGGAAGTGGAAGCCATTTGCGACCGGGTGATCATCATCAGCAAAGGCAGCATTGTGGCCGATGATAAACTGAGCAACCTGCAAAAAGGCAATGGCAACCAGCACATCGTAACCATTGCCTTCAGTGAAACCATTGGGCCGGAATTGTTCAAAAACCTGCAGCATGTTTTAAAAGTGGACCAGCCCTCCGCATTCAATTTCCAGTTTACAACCGAAAACCCTGAATCGGTGCGCAAACAACTGATGGAACTCAGTTTGCAGAACAACTGGAACATCGTTTCTTTGCAAAGCGAAAAAAACAGTCTTGAAGATGTTTTCCGTTCTTTAACAACAAATTCATCTGCCGAAGCATTAGCGAAGGCAGAAAACTAATTAATAATTTAAAATCAGAAAGAAGATGAGCTACATTGCCTCCATTCACGCACGGCAGATACTGGACAGCCGTGGTAACCCTACCGTAGAAGTTGATGTTTTAACCGAAAATGAAATGCTGGGCCGTTCTGCTGTACCAAGTGGTGCAAGTACCGGTATTCATGAAGCCGTTGAATTACGCGACAACGATAAAAAGAAATACTTGGGTAAAGGAGTTTTAAAAGCTGTTAAAAACGTAAACACGGTGATTGCCGATAACTTACTGGGCTGGGATGTTGCAGACCAAACCGGTATTGATGCCGCATTGCTGGCGCTGGATGGCACACCCAATAAAGGCAAACTGGGTGCTAATGCATTACTGGCGGTTAGTATGGCTGTTGCCAAAGCAGCTGCACTGGAAGCCAACCTCCCCTTGTTCCGTTACGTAGGTGGTACCAATGCCAAAACCCTGCCCATTCCCATGATGAACATCCTCAATGGTGGCGCACATGCGGATAATAAGATCGATTTCCAGGAATTTATGGTTATGCCTGTAGGCGCTTCTTCCTTTAGCGAAGGTTTGCGCTGGGGTGTTGAGATATTCCATGCATTAAAAACCGTGTTGAAGAAAAAAGGGTTCAGCACCAATGTGGGTGATGAAGGTGGTTTTGCCCCCAACATCCAAAGCAATGAAGAAGCCATTGAAACCGTGTTAACAGCCATACAGGCCGCAGGATTTAAAGCAGGTTCGCAGATCACCATCGCGATGGATGCTGCCAACAGTGAATTATGGGACGGTAAAAAGAAAAAATATGTATTCCATAAAAGCAATGGTAAAGAAGTAAGCAGCGATCAGCTGGTTAAATTCTGGGAAAGCTGGGTAAAACAATATCCCATTGTAAGTATTGAAGATGGTATGGCAGAAGATGACTGGAATGGCTGGGCCGCTTTAACACAGGCAATCGGCAGCAAATGCCAGCTGGTGGGTGATGACCTGTTTGTTACCAATGTAACACGCCTGCAGCAGGGTATTGATAAGAGCATTGCCAACGGTTTATTGGTAAAAGTGAACCAGATCGGTACCGTTACCGAAACCATCAATGCAGTTTCGCTGGCGCAGATCAATGGTTATAATACCATCATGAGCCACCGCAGCGGTGAAACAGAAGATACCACGATTGCCGACCTGGCGGTAGCCCTCAATTGCGGGCAGATCAAAACAGGTTCTGCATCACGTACCGACCGTATGGCCAAATACAACCAGCTGATCCGTATTGAAGAAATACTGGGCGAAAGCGGTGTATATCCAAAAGGAAAAATTAAATTTGGTAAATAGCCATTAGCTGATAGTTCATGGTTCATGGCCTTACTATGAACCATGAGCTATTAACCATAAACATTTAAGAACATGAAAATCCTCTCACATATCCCCTCCTGGCTGATCAATAAATACCTTATTGCCGGGGTGGCATTTTTGGTATGGATTTTTTTCTTCGACAAAAACGATATCCCCTCCAGTGTTCAATCGGTAAAGAGCTTTAAAAAACTGCAACAAACAGAGCAACACCTGGATAAACTCATTGCAGATACCCGCAAAGACCTCGGCTTGCTGAAAACAAATCCCCAAACCATTGAAAAATATGCAAGAGAGAAGTATATGATGAAAAAAGATAATGAAGATCTCTTTGTCATCAGTTTCGACGAAAGCAAGTAATTTTTCGATAAAAAACGCAATATCCTTCCCTTAACTCCGTTTATAGATACGGATTATGGATATTTAATTCTTTAACACAAGTTACTTATTTGTTTATGCACAACTTTACCCCGGAAGATTTGTTATTGTACATGTACAATGAAACTTCCCCAGCCCAAACAGCTGCTATAAAAGCTGCTTTGGAAACAGACTGGAGCCTTCGTGAAAAATTTGATGAATTGGCTGCTTCCCAAAAAGAACTGTCGATGATCAAATTAACACCGGCACGCAAAACAGTCGACAACATTTTAAACTATGCTGAGAAAGCGATCAGCGAACTGTCTGCTGAAGTTTAAAACAGTTGTTTTTAATGTAAATTACATCCCGCCAGAAGCGGGATTTTTTTATGACCAAAAAGGAACGGTACCAGTTTATTATTGACTATTTTTTACAGCATGCCCCCGATGCAGAAACGGAATTATTCTACGATAACCCCTTCCAGTTGCTGGTAGCTGTAATACTCTCTGCACAATGCACCGATAAAAGAGTAAACCTTACCACACCGCATATTTTTGAGAAATATCCCGATGCCTTATCTATGAGCAGGGCCGGTTTTGATGAGCTGTTCCCGCTCATCAAAAGCATCTCCTATCCCAACAATAAAACAAAGCACCTGATTGGCATGGCAAACATGCTGCTGGAAAAATTTGAGGGCAAGGTACCCATGACAGTGAATGAATTGGTACAATTGCCCGGGGTGGGCCGTAAAACTGCCAATGTGATCACATCCGTTGTTGACGAACAACCCAATATGGCGGTTGATACACATGTGTTCAGGGTAAGCGCCCGGATCGGTCTTACCACGGGCGCAAAAACACCCCTGGCAGCCGAAAAGCAGCTGGTTAAAAATATCCCGGCCGAATATGTGCACAAAGCCCATCACTGGCTTATCCTCCATGGCCGGTATACCTGCACGGCCCGCAACCCCAAATGTGATCATTGCGGGATAAAAGCCGCCTGTAAATTTTATTCCCTTAAAAAAAATACTGATATTTAAGTTCTGAAATCAGGAGTATCCTTTTAAAATCATCAATTGTAACACAAAGGAAACCTTATTTCATGATGAAATTTCTGACTGCATCACTGCTGATGTCGTTGCTACTCCCGGCATCAGTAACATTTGGGCAAGCCCGCTACAATTCTGACGATCCCTATTTTTCAAGCAATATCAATGTGGAAATTGGCACCTCACTCGGCTTGATGAACTGCCTTACTGATCTCGGTGGCAGTAAGGGCACGGGTAAAATGTTTTTAAAAGATGTAAACTGGAGCAACAGCAAATTCTGCGGCAGCATTTACGTAAACATAGCGCTTAAAAGAGGCATCGTGTTCCGGGGTGATATGACCTGGGGCGGCATAAGGGCCAGTGATGGCGTACTGAGCAAGGTAAAAGAATCCACTGCGGGACGTTATGACCGTAACCTTAGTTTCAGGTCATCGATCTACGACCTGATGGTGGGGGTGGAAATTCATCCGCTGTATTTTAAAAAATATTATCCCGGACAGAAACTGCCCCGGGTATCTCCTTACATTTTAGGTGGTATTGGATTTTTTACCTTTAACCCGCAGGCAAAATTAGACAGCACCTGGATTGACCTGCAGCCTTTGAGTACCGAAGGACAGGGATTTGCAGAATACCCGGAAAGGAAAACTTACAAGCTCAAACAATTTAATGTACCCTTTGGCGGAGGCCTCAGGTTTAAGATTTCCCCCCAGGTTAACTTCAGTGCGGAATGTGTATACCGTTTATTAAATACCGATTACCTGGATGATGTGAGTACCACCTATATCGACAAATCACTTTTCCCAAAATACCTGACCGGGGAAACATTGAACCATGCGCTGGCATTGTACGACCGGAAGAAAGAGATCAACCCCACGAACAATTCCAATGTTAATGATATCAGGGGCAATCCAAAAGTGAATGATTCCTATTTCACCATCAACTTCAAAATAGGCGTGGTCTTTTAACACCTGTATATAAAAAATAATAATTTCCCGGTAGCAGGATAAGGGTGAAAAACAACATTAAAAGATGTTCACAATACCTAAAAAGATGAAAATTTATTGGTGAATAATCGTTTTATTTGTAATTCCAACATTATCCCTGCAAAGCCCCGCCACTAACTAAAAGCACTATTTTGCATGAAAAGATTATCCGTTATTGCAGCTGCAGTATTTGCAATATGTCTTTCAGGGTTACAATCCAATGCCCAGTATTACTTTTACGATGATAAGTATTATGATAACGCGGTGGTGTATGAACTGGGCGGGTCAGTTGGTATCATGAACTGCCTTACCGACCTGGGCGGTAAAAAAGGTATTGGGAAGCAGTTTGTAAAGGATCTCAACTTTGGCAATACACAGCTGGCCGGCAGTGTTTACCTCAGTGCTATTTACAAAAATGCGGTGGCGTTGCGTGTTGAAGGTACATTCGGCCAGGTAAAATCATATGACAGCGTACTCAAAAGCGTTAAAACCTCCACATTTGGCCGCTACGAACGCAATCTCAGCTTCCGCAGTAATATCACAGAATTTATGGGCGTGGTGGAACTGCACCCATTAATGATGAAGAAATATGATGAGAATACTGAAGCACCCCGGATGTCTCCCTATGTACTGGGCGGCGTGGGTTTTTTCTCCTTTAATCCCCAGGCAAAACTGCAAAACAAATGGGTTGACCTGCAGCCATTGAGTACAGAAGGGCAGGGTTTTGCCGAATATCCCAACCGCAAACCTTATAGCCTCAGGCAAATAAATATTCCCGTTGGAGCAGGGATAAAATATGAACTCACACCCATGCTGAACCTGAGAGCCGAACTCGTATACCGTATCTTAAGCACCGATTATCTTGATGATGTAAGCACCACTTATATCGACCCTACTTTATATGCCAACTATTTTACCGGCACAAGGCTTACCAATGCTTTATTGCTGAACGACCGGCAGTATGAACTGGACCCGACACATATCACTACCGATGGCGACCAGCGTGGAAATTCAAAAAAGAACGATGCGTATTTTACTTTCAATATTAAACTCGGACTTGTATTCGGAAGGGAAAGAGTACGTCATTAATAAATCATTCCGCTATAGCAATAAAAAAGGACTGTCAACCAACAGCCCTTTTTTATTTTAGAACGCATTAGCTAACGCAGCAATAATACTGTTCCCTGTTTTTGTACCTGCTGCCTGTTGCTCGGCCGGGTATAACTTACTGTCCACACGTAAGCGCCCTGGTTCAGTTTATTATCATTGAGTTTTCCATCCCAGCCGGTAAGCGGGTCTTTGCTGATGAATATTTTTTCTCCATACCGGTTGAACACCATCATCACATAATCCTGCATGTCGCAGGCATGCAGTGGCCTGAAATTATCATTCAGCCCGTCACCATTGGGTGTAAATGCATTGGGCAATAACAAGGCACAGGGACATGGCTCAAATACAATATTCATATCAGCCGTATCGCTGCCACAACCATTTTGGGCTGTAATACGGTACAAACCTGTTTGCGTGGCAGCATGGGTTCCTCCCCTGCTGCCATCCTGCCAAATGTATTCATTTGTGTTGGCTGTTGGAGATATGATAAATGTTTCGCCCTGGCAAAGCGTTGTATCACGCGGCATGGCCAATTGAAGCGTATCGTTGAACACCACATTGAGGCTGTCTTTAAAAATACAATGCCCCACTTTTGCAGTAACGGTATAAAATCCGGGGTTGTAAATAAAGTAGGTGGACTGGTTGGTATTATTCTGGTCATCACGCTGGGGAGGTATGGATTCCCACTTATAGGTGCCCGTACCAAAATCCGCATCCAGCACCAGCGTCATTCCCTGGCACAGCGCAGTATCATTAAAATTCAGCTGTTTGTTTCCGCGGTAACGAACAATCATGGTATCCACCACTTCGCAGGTTTTGTTGATGTTTACAAAAGCCCAGTAACGGCCTTCTGTGGTAATGCGTATGGATGAGTCCATATCGATATTGTAATTCACCCGGTCATTTACATCCAGCCCTTTACTGCTCCATGTATAGCCTGTTGCGCCGTTTACATGCGCATTGAGGATAAAAATTTCTTTGGGACATAATAATGTATCAGGCCCCAGGTTAAACGCGGGCGCACTGAAACTGCTGAAACCGATATTCACTGTATCACTGTAAATGCCGCAGCCAGCTGCATTCACCACTGCGATATATTGCCCGCCGGGAGGAGTAACGGTAAGTTGAGATTGTGTTTCGGTAAGCAATGCGCCATTGAGGTACCATTGATAAGTGGCATTTTCACTCACCGCATTCAGCGATATCTTTTCTCCGGCGCACATGGTATGATCACGTCCTAAATCAATATTGGGCACCGGTGTAAAAAACACCCCCACGGTATCGGTAACCGGGCAGCCGTTGATCTTTACGGTGTAAGTGCCGCTCTCCCTTACAATAAGCACCGAGTCTTTTGTAAGTTTGTCATCATTCCATTCATACTGTGCCCCGGGAATTACGGGTGCACGCAACACATATGTACTGGTATCGCCGCACAGAAAAACATCCGGGCCAAAATTGTATACAACAGGAGTTACGATCGTGATTGTATCCATAAGATCGATAGTGCCTGCGCCCAAATCATGCACATGCAGTGTTACAATATAGGTGCCGGGAAGGTTGTAGATATGTGTGGGTTGCTGAAGGCCGTTTGCAGTATTCAGCATGCCGCTGGCTGCATCGCCAAAATTCCATTTTACGGTATCCGGGAACTGGGCGGTTTCAAAAACATTGGAATTAAATTCAAGTGCGGTTCCGGCACAGGTACTGCTGGCTTGAATGGCATAACTGATCTGCGCTGCTGCAGGCTGTATCCATCCAAAGCTGAAAAAGGTTATTATGGTAACTAAGTATTTCATCTGGAAATGAACATTGGTTTTTCAATGATTGGATCATCTTACTTTAAGCATGGGGCGCACCTGCTGCAACGAACCATTTTGCAAACGGGCATAATACACGCCTGCGGGCAAAGCTTCGCTGTTAAAGGTGAGTGTGTATGTGCCCTGCGGGTAAACCTGGTCGGCCAGGGTTTGAATCCGTCTTCCCGTAGTATCAAAAATTTGCACCAGCACATGACCGCCATCTGATTTAAAACTGATCTTGGTTGAACCGGTAAAAGGATTCGGATAGTTAAGAATAAGGTTATCACCCAGGTTGTTCAGCTCTTCCACATTCATGTTACAGGCAGTAGATTTAATCACTGGCAGGTACTGGTAGTTCTTGAGCAATACACTGTCCACATCCTGTGGCGGTAAACAAAACCAGTCACGCAATATGGTGGAATACACACTGCGGAAATCGTATTGCATGGGTACATTATCAATCGCAGCTGTTGCTGCTGGTATTGACGGGTTCTTTCCTAAAATGCCCTGCTTCACACTGTCGCCAAATAGAAATACCGGCTGTGCCGCACCGTGATCGGTTCCAAGGCTGCCGTTGCTCTGCATCCGGCGTCCAAATTCAGAAAACGTCATACCCAGCACCCGGTTTGATACCCCTAAGAATTTAAGATCTCCCATAAATGCCGTGACCGCCTCACTCACCTGTTTCAATAACTGGCTGTGATTCCCCGTTAAAGGATTGCCACCATTCACCTGGCCCGCATGCGTATCAAAGCCGCCCATGCCCACCATATAAATTTTTGTCTTTAATCCGCCGGCCACCAAACGGGCCACGGCTTTTAATTGCGCAGCAAGATAATTGTCGGCCGGGTATGCAGCCTGCTGTGTAACTTTTGCTGCTGCGGCCTTGATCACATCCGCATATTTATTGGTTTGCTTTGCAATGGTACGCAGGTAGGTAAGCTCCACGCCGCTGGGTGTATTGGGCGTGGGATCCTGTATCGCATCAATCAGGTTATAAAAATTCAGGCTCTCATCAATGGCGAGTGCATCAAAACCGGTAGGACTTAAAAACACCGGTGATAATACAGAACCTATTTGCAGTGCCAGCGGATCGGGCATGGCATCATTGGGAAAACCCACCGGGTAGTTGGGATAAAGATTATTCAAATAGCGGCCAGCCCATCCCGTTGAAAGATATTGTTCCGCATCTGCGCCGGTTAACCAGATATCCATTGAACGGAAATGCGATCCATTGGCTGAAGGATAACCCACGGCCTGGATGGCGGTAAGTTTTTCTTCATTGTATAATTGCTGCATGCCCGTCATGGAAGGATGCAAACCCGATTTTAACTGGTTATTAAGCCGAAGCACGCGTGCCTCCGGTATGGCGATATTGGAACGTATCCTGTTATAATCGCTGTAAAATTCCAGCGGGATAATGGTGTTCAATCCATCATTACCGCCCGAAAGCTGTATCAGCACCAGCACATGATCATTCTCCACATTGCCCAGCGCCTGTAAAAAAGGAGAACTGGCAAATGCTTTTACCGACAGCCCGCTGAACAGCGACGGGATAACTGCTGATTGCAGTGTTTGTTTGATAAAGTTTCTGCGTTGCATAGTTGGATGTTGGATGGATTAACTTAAATGATATTCGGGCAGGTTCATGATATATTTATACAGTGATTTTAACCTGCTGGATACAATCGCGAGGTTGGCGGCAGAGGGATTGGCCTTGTAAGCCACCCAGGCATCTGTCCAGTAATGATCCTGGTATTGCCCGCTGAGCAAAATGGAACGCTTGATAAACTCCTTGGCACTGTCGGATAAAGGATAGCGCAGCAATATTTCGAGCGATTGCGTAATGAGCAAATTAGGATCATCGGGATTGGCGAGCTGGCTGGCAAAGGCCACCGCATCGATCACCATTGTTTGGTTATTATAAGTGATGCCATCCGCGATCATACGGTCGGTAAAAATGGCCCGTCTTGTATAAGTGGATGTATTGATCCAGAGTTCATGAAAAGCCGGTTCCTGGTAAGTGGCGTACCAACCGGCCACTTCAGGTATGGCGCCCAGCTCCTGCTGCATATCCCTTGCTTCGTTTTGCAGGGCTTCCCATACTGCATAGGAGGCCGCACTGTCGGTTACCGGTGGCAGTATCACACTGTATTCATTGCAAAGGTCCAGTACAAAATCGAGCGGACTTTTAATGATACATGCCGAAGCATACACCATATCATAAAAATGTTTGCTCTTGAAAAGTGTTGACAATACCGGCAGGATATCGTAGTTATTGTTTTTAAAAATCTGTGCCAGCGGTGCGATCACTGTTTGTTCTATAGAAGCATCAATTTTATAGTAAACAAACCAGCGGTAAATTTTACGGCATACATGACGGGCCACTTCATCCTGCGAAAAGATCATATTGAGTAATTCATCCACTTCGCCCGCACCGGCTGCACCACTATAACCGGTGATGATCTTATTACCATAAAATGCCGAAAATTCCTTGTTGCCGGAATCATGTTTGCCTGCATCAAAAAAATAACTGAATGTGGTCGGACTAACCGTATGACCGGTTAATACAAGGGCCGCCGCTTTTACATCATCTTCTGTATATTTTGAATTGGGGCCTTTCCCGGCAGTATACAGCTCCTGCAGTTCACGGGCAAAATTTTCATTGGGAGAACCTTTTACATTGCTTTCGCCATTTAAGAAATACAACATGGCAGGATCAAGTGTAACAGCTTTTGTCATCGCCTTAAAATTCCCCAGTGCATGCTGGCGTAAAGTAAGGTAATGATCGTACCAGAAACGTGCTTTTAATTTATCACCTGAATTATCTGCATTGATGGCAAAATGATTGTGCCAGAAGACAGTGAGTTTTTCATGAATGGAACGGGATGGCTGCAACGCCTGGCCAAACCACCATGTTTTAAAAGAACCAATGCGGAAACGGTTCAGTTCCACATCTGCCACGGCTATACCGGTATTGATCCATGTTTGCCATAATGCCACACCGCTGGGATCAGTATAACCATTTACACTGTAATTATTCAGCGGTACTGTTGAGGGTGCGGCGGCTGGCTGCAATATTTCGTTTACAGCCTGCACCATGCTGCGGCTTTTGAAATAATTTATATCACCGGGTTTCGCTCCAAAGAGGCTTCGCTTTAAAAGATGCACCACCTGTGGTGTATCCCAGGTGCCGGTATATTCCTGCAGCCCTTCTGTTAAAGGAGATAATTTTTTTGTGGCAGCATGGCCCCTTGCAAGATTTTTGTTTTGCAGTAGTGTTTCGCTCATAAAGGATATAGGTTTACAACAGCATTTATGTTACAGCAACAATTGCAGCTGCAACAGGTAATTCTTTAGCCGGGTTTAGAGAAGGAACCTGGTTATGGTATGCTACCGGCCAGGCAGGGGTTTATAAGGAAGAATATTAACAAATGCTTTGCCAAAAAATCAATAGTCCGGAAATGTGGAATAAATTGTTCCGTCTTTAAGCAAATAAGTTTTTGTTTTGGTAGAATTACTTACACGAATCGTAAAACTACCTTCAACCAGTCCATCTTTTTTCTTTTCCATTTTGGTGATGCTTACTTTATTGATGGTATCTGATACACTGTTGGAATACATAACCCCGATCGAGTCGGTATAGGCAGCCAGTATCTCTGTATGACTGTAATTTCTTGCACTATCTCCAGTAACACGAATGATAAGGTTGGTTTTGCGTACAGTGCTGTCGGGATATTTCGCTTCCACTGCAATAGCTGAAATGCTTCCGATCTTTTCCCTGCGGGATGCTGTTACAGAAAGTGTTACAGGCAATGTATCCTGTTTAAAACTGATTGAAAAATCTTTTGAAAGCGGTGGTTCTTCTATCGCGGTTAATGTATCATTCTTGGAGCAGTACATAAATGCAACAGCCGTCAATAAAATAACAGGAATTGTAAAAAGGTTTTTCAATTTGTTTTGCATCGGATAAGTTTATGATCCTTGCTTACCTGCAATATCAGTGCCACAGTTTTTTAAGTCAAAAAAAAATCCCGGCGCAATGGCCGGGATCATGATGCAGTAATATTGTATTACAGGTATTTACCGATTTCATCCACCAGTTCTCCTTTGGTAATGGGCACACCCATGATCTTGTTGTATCCTTTGGCATCCACAAAATAAACATCCCTGATAATTTTGATCAGCTGGCCGTTATTGATTTCGGGGATCAGCACGGTTTCAAAATTCTTCAGGAGATTGCCCAGGTTTTTAGGGAAAGGGCGGATATAGCGCAGGTGCGCATGGCTTACTGATTTACCCTGTTGCTGCAATTCGGCACAGGCACTTTTTATAGAACCGTAAGTACTGCCCCATCCGAGCACCAGCACTTTACCTTTATCGGCACCACTGTCCAGTTTTTGATCAGGAATATAATTTGCGATGCGGTCAACTTTTTCCTGCCTGGTTTTAACCATGTGCTGGTGGTTATCGCTGTCGTAGCTGATATTACCAGTTATATCCTGCTTTTCAATACCACCCACACGGTGCTCCAGGCCTGCGGTGCCGGGTTTAGCCCATGGTCTTGCCAGTTTTTCATCACGCTGGTAGGGCATGAATTTTCCATCTGCATTCACAGATTCTGAAGTGGCGAAACTTACTTTTATTTCGGGCAGGTCGGCACTTTTAGGAAACTTCCATGGTTCGGCGCCATTGGCGATATAACCATCGCTGAGGAACATTACCGGTGTCATATGCTGCACAGCGATGCGTACGGCTTCATACACAGTATCAAAACAATCGCTCGGTGTGCTGGCCGAAATTACGGGCATCGGGCATTCGCCGTTACGTCCGTAATAAGCCTGCATCAGGTCACTCTGTTCAGTTTTGGTGGGCAAACCGGTGGAAGGACCACCCCGTTGTATATTGATCACCACCAATGGAATTTCGAGCATCACGGCCAGCCCCATGGCCTCAGCCTTCAATGCGATACCAGGACCACTGCTGGTGGTTACACCCAGGCTGCCGCCATAACTGGCACCAATGGCCGAAGCGATGGCCGCGATCTCATCTTCTGCCTGGTAGGTTTTAACACCAAAATTTTTATACTTGCTCAGGTCGTGTAAAATATCACTGGCGGGTGTGATGGGGTAACTGCCCAGGAATAAAGGCAGCCCGCTTTTTTGAGAAGCGGCAATCAGGCCCATGGCCACTGCAGGGTTACCCATGATGGAACGGTAAGTACCAGGTTCCATTTTGGCCTTTTCAACTTTATACTTGGTGGTAAAGGTTTCGATGGTATCGGCATAATTATATCCTGCCTGCAGGGCTTTAATATTACTGTCGAGTATCTCGGCTTTTTTGCCAAATTTTTCGGTAAGGAAACTAATGGTGTTTTCCATGCTGCGGTCGTACATCCAGTAAAGAAAACCCAGCACAAACATATTCTTTGCACGGTCTTTTTCTTTCACGCCCATGGTTATGTCCTTCAATGCCTCACGGGTCATTTTGGTAACATCCATCTTGATCACTTCATAATTACCCAGGCTGTTATCTTCCAGCGGGTTCACACCTTCCGCGTAATTGGCCAGCCGCAGGTTCTTGCTGTCGAACCCATCTGTATTGGCAATGATCTTTCCACCGGGCTTAAGTCCTTTTAAATTGGCTTTTAAAGCCGCGGCATTCATGGCCACCAGCACATCACATCTGTCACCGGGTGTAAATACATTATCGCTGCTGAAACGTAACTGGAAACCACTCACACCGGCCAGTGTTCCCTGCGGGGCACGGATCTCGGCCGGAAAGTCGGGGAAGGTGGCCAGGTCAATTCCCAATAAAGCTGTGTTGTTGGTAAACTGGCTGCCTGTAAGCTGCATACCATCGCCGCTGTCGCCGGCAAACTTAATAACCACATCGGTTAATACTTCCTGTTGATGAGCCATCGTTAATTTTATTGTGTGGGCGAAGTTACAATTTTAGGCCTTTAGAAAAGCTGATATTTTACATTTTTTACGGCATCGTTTCCGCTATGTGGAATTAATCAGTTAGGTTTGCCCCAAATTTTTGAATACCGCCCCGGGGAAGGTTTTTATGGCCAGTTATTCATGGAACGGCATTGCACAATGCCACTTTGCGGGGTGTATTTAATTAACAACATCAAAACCTTTTAACCCGGTATAATGTACGGTTTAAGCGATTTCCTGGAGCCTGTTTCACTGGAGGATTTGTTTGGCGATAACAGCTATAATGACGGCCAGCTGGCAAAACATATTTTGATCAATGAAGGGGAATTGCCCGATATTACCGGTGCCGATATGGTGCTGCTGGGCGTAACCGAAACCAGGGGCAGCGGTATTTTTGAAAACAAAGAACATGCAGCCGATGTGATACGCCGCCAGTTGTACCAGCTGCATTACTGGCATAAAGATGTAACCGTGGCCGACCTGGGCAATGTTAAAACCGGCGCCACGCTTACCGACAGTTATGCGGCCATTAAAACCGTGGTGGCCGAATTGCTGCGCCATCAAAAAACCGTGGTGATTCTCGGTGGCAGCCATGATATCACGCTGGCGCAATATGCGGCATACAAAGACCTGAACCGCACTGTTGAAGCCACCTGCATAGATGCCACCATTAACCTGCGTGGCGAAAGCCCCGAACGCAGCGAAAACTTTTTAATGGAAATGCTTACCGGAGAGCCCAACCATGTAAAGCATTACAACCATATCGGTTTCCAGAGTTATTTTGTACATCCCCGGATGCTGGAAACAATGGATAAGCTGCGGTTTGACTGTTTCCGTGTGGGCATGGTAAAAGAAAATATCGAGGAGATGGAACCCGTGATACGCAATACGCATTTGCTCAGTTTTGACATCAGCGCCATCAAGTACAGCGATGCACCTTCCAATAAACAATGCCCCAATGGTTTTACCGGCGAAGAAGCCTGTATACTTACCCGCTTTGCAGGTATGAGCAGCCATGTGAACAGTTTGGGTATTTATGGCTACGATCCGCAGCAGGACGTGGAAGAACTGACCGCCAAACAAATTTCACAAATGCTGTGGTATTTTATCGATGGCAAAAGCCGCAGCAAACACGAAGCCTCCCTGGATGAGCAGCATAACTTCAACGAATTTCACTGCAATTTCACCGAAGTGGACACGATGTTTTTACAAAGTAAAAGAACTGGCCGCTGGTGGATGCAGCTCCCTGATAAACGTTTTATTGCCTGCAGTTACAAAGATTATTTACAGGCCAGCCATAATGAAATACCGGAGCGGTGGTTGAGGGCACAGGAAAGAAATTAGTTTTTTTGGAACACTTCAGGCGACTGCATCCCATTAATATTACCGCCGCTGGTTATCATACCTGCGCCTTGCTTCAGCAGGCAAGGACAAAACAAAAAAGCGCCGGCTTTCACCAACGCTTAAATATTATGTTTCACCAAGGCTTTGGCAAGCTCAGCCTGGAAGTACATGTTACACCAGCATGGTAACCGGGTTTTCCAAAAACTTCTTCAGTGTTTGCAGGAAGGATGCTCCCACGGCACCATCCACACTCCGGTGATCGCAGCTGAGGGTGAGTTTCATTACATTAATCACACCAAAGCCCTCGCCTTTTTTCACAACTTTTTCGCTGATGCGCCCCACGGCTAAGATCGCACTGTCGGGTGGGTTGATGATGGCAGTGAATTCTTCAATATCCATCATCCCCAGGTTGGAGATGGTGAACGTGTTGCCGCTGAATTCATTTGGCTGCAGTTTTTTATCCTTTGCCTTGCCATAAAGCTCTTTTGCTTCCCCTGCAATTTGAGAAAGTGATTTCTGATCTGCAAAACGGATCACGGGAACGATCAGCCCCTCGGGCATAGCCACCGCACTGCCGATATGAATATGGTGGTTCATGCGGATGATATCGCCCAGCCAGCTGCTGTTTACATCCGGATGTTTGCGCAGCGCCATGGCACTGGCCTTTATGATCATGTCGTTGAAAGAAATTTTAACCGGGCTCACTTCATTCAGTGCCGCACGTGCACTGATGGCATTGTCCATGTTGATCTCCATGGTAAGGTAAAAATGCGGTGCGCTGAATTTGCTTTCGCCCAGGCGGCGTGCAATTACTTTTCGCATGGTGGTTACCGGGATATCGGTATAGCTTTCGGTACCGGCTGCAACAAAGGTGGGTGCGGCAGTTTTTGGACCGCCTGCGGGGCTTGGAGCCGCCGCCGGCCTGGCTGATGGCACATAATTGTCAACATCTTTTTTAGTAACACGGCCCCCATCACCACTGCCTGCAACCAGGCTGATATCGATGCCTTTTTCTGCAGCGAGTTTTTTAGCCAGCGGCGAAGCTTTTACGCGGCCATTGGTTGAAACAGCTGTCTCGGCTGCCTTGGCAGCAGTTTCGGTTGATGCAATTGCTGAAGCGGCATTTTCTGCCTGTGGGGCTGCGGCAGCTGCAGACTGGTTGGCACCACTTTTTTCAGCAGCCACATAAGCGCTTACATCCGTGCCGGGCTTACCAACAATGGCTATGATCTCGTTTACTTTTGCAGCCTTGCCTGCTTCCACACCGGTATATAATAAAGTGCCTTCCTCGTATCCCACCACTTCCATGGTGGCTTTATCCGTTTCAACATCTGCCAGCACATCATCACTCTTTACAAAATCACCTACTTTTTTATTCCATGCAACGATCTTTCCTTCAGTCATGGTATCACTTAACAGCGGCATACGAATCACTTTGGCACCGGCAGGCAACTCAGCTTTTGCAGTGCTAACTACAGGCGGTGCAGCCGGGGCGGGGGCTGTAGAAGGATTTGCCGCAGCAGGTACAGCGGGTGCATCGAGCAGACTGCTAAAATCTTCTCCAGCCTTACCAACAATGGCAATGATCTGGTTAATTTTTGCAGCTTGCCCAGCAGGAACACCAATGTACAACAATGTGCCATCTGCATAGCCCACCACTTCCATCGTAGCTTTATCTGTTTCCACTTCTGCAAGCGTGTCATCACTTTTTACCTTATCTCCCACTTTTTTATTCCATGCAATAATTTTCCCTTCGGTCATGGTATCGCTCAGCAGCGGCATGCGAATCACTTCAGCCATATATTAATAATTTCTGTTTTTTATAAAATCGAGGTTCGAAATTACAGTAAAAAGGGCAAAGAACAGTGAATAATTATGCAATCGCAACCGGTAAAAAAACTGGATGCAGGGCGTTGGTGGCCCATGGATTTAAAACCTAATCTATGGTGAGCCGCAACCTGTCTTTCAGTTCTTTTACAAGCGGATATTCTTCTATAATTTTCAAATATTGCTCCCGGGTGGAAAGGGTGCGTTCAACCGGTGCCTGGTCGCTTTCTTTTTCATCCACCACAACGGTATATACCAGCTGCCGGTTGTTGAACCAGGATTGCAAGTGGTTCACCAGTTCGGCTCTTTCAGATTCAATAAATTTTTGCTGGATATTATTCCCCGTGGTGATCTCAATGGAGTTACTGTCGGCGATCCTTAACTGCGCCATTTTAAAATTTGTAACAGCAGAGTGGTTCTTTTTTTCCACCAGTTTTTCGATGAACTGCCCCCATGCCACATACAGTTCTTCTTCGGTCAGTTGTTTGATGCCGGCACCGGCCGTTTTATTTTGCTCGGTTACTTTTTGCCGGATCTTTTGTAATGAACCAAGTGACGGTGCTGTTTTGGATGCTGGATGCTGCTTTGCGGCCGTTACAGCTGCAGGCGTGATTACAGGTTGTTCATTGGCCGCTGGTGTCTGACTGTTATGTACAGGTTGTTCAATGATGAGACGGGCTTCCTGTGGCGGCTCATTTTGCGGCTGCTTCAGTTCGGTGAATGCAAGGGCCCTGAATGCTACTGGCTTTGCTGTGTCAACCAGTTTTTTTTTACTTACAGCGCCGCCGCTTTCCACTACTTCTATGGCCTGGTGGAGGTAGCTGAGCTTGATCAGGGTCAGTTCAACCAGCAATCTTTTATTACGGGCCTGTTTGTAATTGAGTTCGGCTTCGTTGAGTAAATTAAGAGCGGCGATGAGCCAGCCACTGCTCACCTGCTGGGCCGCTTTTAAATATTTTTGTTTGAAGTCATCTGCCACTTCCAGTAAAATAGCCGCTCTTGCATCCTTGCTCACGAGCAGGTTGCGGGTGAATTCTGCAAAACCTTCAATAAGCGTATCGCCTTCAAAACCCTTGCGGTTGATCTCATCATACAGCAGCATCGCATCGGCCAGGTTTTGCTGCTGCATAAAATCAAGGAACCTGAAATAATAATCTTCATCCAGTATGTTCAGGTGCTCAAGCGTGTTGGTATAACTTACCTCACCATTGGAAAAACTCACTATTTTATCCAGGATACTCAGTGAATCACGCATGCAGCCCTCGCTTTTTTGCGCAATCACGTGCAGGGCCGCCTTGTCGGCCTTTATTTCTTCCTTATCACAGATCTCCTGCAGGTGCTCGACCGTATCGGCATTGGTGATGCGTTTAAAATCAAATATCTGGCAACGGCTTAAGATGGTGGGCAGTATTTTATGCTTTTCAGTTGTTGCCAGGATGAAGATGGCATAGGACGGCGGCTCTTCCAGTGTTTTCAAAAAAGCGTTGAAAGCCGAAGCGCTTAACATGTGCACCTCGTCCACAATATACACTTTGTACTTACCGGCCTGTGGTGCAAAACGCACCTGTTCCACCAGGCTCCTGATATCATCCACCGAGTTGTTGCTGGCAGCATCGAGTTCATGGATATTGAGGGATGTACCGGCATCGAATGACACACAGCTGTTGCACTGGTTGCAGGCCTCTCCTTCCTTCGTCTGGTTTTCGCAGTTGATGGTTTTGGCCAGTATCCTTGCACAGGTTGTTTTACCCACACCACGCGGACCACAAAACAAAAAAGCATGTGCCAGCTGGTTGTTTTTTATGGCGTTTTTGAGCGTGGTGGTAATATGCTGCTGCCCCACAACCGTGTTAAAGTTCTGCGGCCTGTATTTACGTGCTGATACGATGAATTTATCCATTGGTTGATAGTTGATGGTTCATGGTTAATGGTTCATAGTTAAAACCGGGATTTTCGGCTATGAACCATGAACTATAAGCTATGAACCCACTTAAGCAAATCTAAAATCTAAAATCTGAAATCAAAAATTATAATACAGGGTGGCGTTTAAACTCCTTTGTCCGGTCGAAAATATACCGCCATGTCACCAGTTTGCGGGTATGGAATGTATCCCCGAAATTTTCTGCCACGTTGATCATTTTGGGGTTGAAATCACCGATCCATTGCATTTCATAGGCAGTATAGGGTTTGGATGGCACCTGGATAATCTTGCTGCATTCGCCGATCATATAGGCATCCACGCCCTTGCCCTGGAATTCGGGCACCACACCAAAGATGAGTCCGTTGAATTTTTTGGATGGGTTGAATTTTTGCATCCACAAAAATTTCAGTTTCTGCAACAGGCCAAACCTGCCATTCATCCGCCTGAAATAATGATTGAGATCGGGTATGTTCAGGAACAATGCAATGGGCTCGTTTTTGTAATAAGCAAAGTACACAATGCGCTCATCCATCACCGGTTTCATTTTTTTAAACAGCAGCAGCACCTGCTCCTTGCTCATCTGCTTTAAACCGCCATGGCCGGCCCATGCTTTATTATAAACTGCGCAGAAGTCGGCTGCAAATTTTTCCAGCTGGTTTTTACTGATCGTTTTAAAAGAAAAATTTCCATCTGCTTCCAGCAACTGGTGCCGCTGGAATATTTTATCAGACAGTTTCTTTTCCGGGTCAAATCCAAAACAAACCTGGTTAAAGAACACTTCAAACCCATACTGTCTGAACAGGTCGTTATAGTAAGGCGGGTTATAATTCATGCAATACAATGGTGCATGAAATCCTTCTGTAACCATACCCCACCAGCGGTCTCTTTCACCAAAATTGATCGGGCCATCCATCGCATACATACCCTTTTGCTGCAGCCAGTTTTTGGCCGTATCAAGCAGCAGGTTTGCCGCCTGCTGGTTATTGATGCATTCAAAAAAACCCACGCCGCCCACCAGGCCCTCATCGCCTTTTGTTTTGTACTTTGAATTGACAAACGCCGCAATACGGCCTGTCAAGTTGCCGGCATCATCTTTCAGTATCCAGCGGGTGGCTTCACCAAAACGAAAAGCCTTGTTTTTCGCCTTGTCAAATACCTCGTTGATGTCTTTGTCCAGCGGCCTTACCCAGTTCGGATCATTTTTATACAACTGCACAGCCACTTTAATAAAATCCATGGCTGTCTTGCTGCCGGTTACCTCGATTATTTGCATCCTGCAAAATTAAGTAAATAAGGGCTCAGGATTAAACTCCGGCCGGCCGGGATGGTCTCAAATTTTCCTCCCCTGTTTTTAAATTAATATTACTTTTAGATATGAAGAAACTGCACCTGCTATTTGCCCTTTCTGCCATCATCATTTACAACGGCTGTAAAAAAAACGACAGCCCCCCGCCGGAAGATCCCTGCAGCAAGAGTAATATTGTTACAGTGGCCTCCAAGACACATACCATCACCGGGCAGTTACTCGGTACCATCACTGTTACTTCACCTATCGGCTCAGAATATACTTATAGTATTAACAATGGGAGCTTCCAGCCATCCACCAATTTTTTTAACCTGGCGGCAGGCAGTTATATAGTTACCACCAAATCAACTGCAGGCTGTACAGATACTGCCAATATCACCATCAATGGTTACGGGCCAAAATTCTATGCCGTTCGGACGATCGTGAATGGTTATTGCGGGCCCTGCCATTTGAATGGCACGGTAAACGGCGGTAAAAATTTTGATGATGATAACAGCATTGTAAATGCCTGGGACAGGATCAAGGTACGCACCGTGGATGGCACGCCCAGTTTTATGCCCGAAGGCGGGCAGCTCACTGCACCTGATAAACAGAAAATCCTCGACTGGGTGAATGCCGGGCACCGGGTAACAGACTGATATCTTTCAATAAAATTTTGCACCCGCAGGGAAGTCAAGTTTTAAAAACTTGACTTCCCTGTTTTTATCACCTCACTTTCAGCATGGGACGCACCTGTTGTGTGGCGCCGTTTTGCAAACGTGCATAATAAACACCATTGGGCAAATGTGATGCATCGAATGTGATGGTTTGCCGCGTTGCTGCCGGATAATCTTTTTCAAGCAGGTCAATGAGCAAACGCCCTGCTGTATCCATAATTTGTATCAGCGTATGACCGCCATCGGTACTGAACTCGATGGTGGTTTTTGAAGTAAACGGGTTGGGATAGTTGGTAATAAGACTTTTACCCGAACTGCTGGGACTGCTGGTATTGCAAATACCGGCTTTTATCAGCGGCAAATCCTGTAACTGCGCATTGATACCGGGGGGAAATAATCCCTGCACCGTGGTTTTATCCAGGCAAAACCATGTTTGCAGCAAAGTGGAATAGATACTTCTGAAATCATATTGCATCGGTACATTGTCATTCACTGTTACATTGGCTGGAATTGCAGGATTATCGCCGAGCACACCACCCTGAACCGGTTTTCCAAACACAAACAAAGGTGCCGCAGCCCCGTGATCGGTACCCACACTGCTGTTACTCTTGATGCGGCGTCCAAATTCACTGAAAGTCATACCCACCACCCTTTCTTCAATACCTAAAAAGATAAGATCGTTTTGAAATGCTGCAATGGCATCACTCACCCTTCCCAATAATGTGGCATGGGTGCCCGTAGTGGTATCGGTGGTGGTAGTTTGCAGACTGTGATTATCAAACCCGCCAAAACTCACCATATAAATCCGGGTCTGCAAACCGCCCTTAATCAAACGTGCAACAATCTTTAACTGGTCGGCCAGGCTGTTATTGGAAGGATAGGTTACCTGCTGCGTTACTTTATTAGCGGCTGTGGTGATGGCCCCCGCATACTGCTGTGTTTGCTTGGCAACAGTACGGATAAAGCTCAGCTCCTTCCCTGCCTTTGTTGCAGGCACAGGATCACTGGTGCCATTGATGAGCTGGTAAAAATTGGTGGCGCTGGTAATACTCATCGCCATATTCACTGTTGGTCCCTGCGTGGTAAGTGAGGCAATGGAACCTATTTGTATCGCCAGCGGATCGGGCACATCGGTATTGGGATATCCATTTGGAAAATTGGGATATTCATAATTGAGGTAACGGCCGGCCCATCCCGTGTACACTTCCTGTGTGCTGTTACTCGCCGTCATCCAGATATCGGTTGCCCTGAAATGCGAAAAATTGGGTGTGGGATAACCCACGGCCTGTATCACTTTCAGTTTATTTTCATTGTACATCGACTGCAGACCGGTCATGGACGGATGCAGGCCGGTTTTATCGTAGCCATTTAATTTCAATATCCTTGCTTCAGGTATGGCGATATTGTTACGGGCAGCATTATACAAATTATAGGTGCTGATGGGGATCACCATATTAAGCCCGTCGTTACCGCCCTGCAGCTGGATGATCACCAGCACATGATCTGTATTAGTACCACCGCCCTGCAGCAAAGCCTGCACCAGCGGCGAACTGGCATTGTAAGCTTTTACAGAGTAACCGCCAATGATGGCCGGTAATGTAACTGCTGCAGATTTGCTTATGAAGTCTCTTCTTTTCATACATAATATTTTGAGGACATTGGTGAATGGTCAATGATTAATAGTCAATGGTCAATGCTTAATGGTACTTTTATTCCTGGCCCCACTCACCACTCACTATTCACTATTGACCATTCACAACTCACCATTCACCATCAACACAACTGGTATTCACTTAAATTCATCAGGTATTGAAACAATGCTTTCAGCCGGGTATTTACAATATTGAGATTGGCTGCGGTAGGACTGGCGATATAGGCCATCCAGGCATTGGTCCAGTAATAATCGTATTGCTGACCGGTAAGCAGCATTTGCGATTTTAACTGCTGTTTTACCTGCGGCGATAAACTGATGCGGTATAAATATTTCAATGCATCATCCACCAGGTCATTCGGATTGCCGGGATTGGGCAGCGTTTTTGCCCATGTTACAAAGTCGAACTGCATGCGGAAACTGTTCCTCGAATAACCGGTGCTGGTCATGATATCGGTATACTGGTTACGCTTGGGCAGCGAATCCGTGGTGATCCATATTTCATGAAAAAGCGGTTCCTGGTAGTAGGCGGGCAATCCTGCAACATTGGGAGGATCATGTAAGTTAAGTCCCTGGTTGGTCATGTGTGCGTACAATGTGTTCCAGTGACCATAGTTTGTATCCCAGTCGGAAAGCGCCGGCATTTTTGTATCAAACTCCCGCATGGATCCTATCACAATATCTGCTGGTGTTTTGATCATGCAGCCCTGGTTAAGCACATCAAAAAAATGTTCGCTTTTAAATAATACCGTTAATACCGGTTTGATATTATAATTATTCTGGCGGAAAATATCTGCCAGCGGGGAGATCACATTTGCTTCTGTGCCTGCATCAATATCATAATACACAAACCAGCGGTACAGTTTTCGCACCATGAATTTGGCCACTTCACTGCTGGAGAAAATCATATTCAGCAGGTCATTCAGTTCCAGTTCTCCCGCCGTGGCGCCTGTACGGCCGGTTATTACCGTATTGCCATAAAAAGAAGAAAAGGTTTTGTTGGCCGTACTATGCCGCCCCGAAGTAAAAACACTCTGGTATGTGGTACCGTTTACCTGCCAGCCTGTGAGTACTTTCGCTGCTTCTTTCACATCCGATTCGGTATAGTGACTGTCGGGCCCTTTACCCACGGTAAACAGTTCCTGCAATTCGCGGCCATAGTTTTCATCCGGTGCGGTGGCCGTATTGAGGTAACCATTGAGATAGCGCAGCATGGCCACGTCGATGGTGATATCATGCATGAGCTGTTTAAAATTGCCCAGGCAATATTGCCGCAGCAATGCATGCTGCTTGTAAATCCAGTTTGCATTGCCCACATCGTTGCTTTCGTTGCCAAAATGATTTACCCAGAAAAGGATCATTTTCTCACGAATGCTCCTGTCCTGGTTCAGCATCACCCCCGTCCACCATTTTTTATAAGAAGCACGGCGCTGGCCCTGCACGGTGCCATCGCTGTTGATATCATTGATCCAGGTAGTGCCCTGTGCAATATTGCTGTCAGGTGTGGTGGCATTTGCGGATGTGGCATATTCCTTTACCGGGGGTGCAGGATCGGCTGCAGTGGGATTCAGCAGTTCATCCACTGCCTGGCTCATTGTTTTGGTAAGAAAATAATCTACATCCGCTTTTTTTGCACCAAACATGGTGCGTTTGAGCAGGTGGATCACCTCGTTGGTGCCCCATGCACCGGTATATGGATTGATACCACTTAATGTGCGTGAAGGTGAGAAGGAAACGGGGGAATTAACAGCAGCAGTTTTTTTCTTTGCCCTGCCGGCAGTAAGAAAATCTCTTCTGTCCATAGCAAACTGTTTGGTGAATATGAAAAGGGTTGACTTAGCAGTTCCAAAAAGGTTTAAATGGGTGTCGGATTATTTTATGGATGCGGTCAAAAGCAGCATTGCTGCCCTGGTGCCCCATAAAAATAATGCCCGATTTAATACGGGCATTATTTAAACAGGATAAAATTACAGTTATCAGGCAATATTTTCAATAATTCCGGCAATTCCCTGGCCACCGCCCACGCAGGCAGTTACCAGCCCGTATTTTTTATGGAGCCTTTTCATATCATTTACCAGCTGGATGGTGAGTTTGCAACCGGTACAACCCAGCGGGTGACCCAGCGCAATGGCGCCACCATTGATATTAACGATTTCGGGATTGAGATTCAGTTCCCTGATCACCGCCAGCGATTGAGAGGCAAATGCCTCGTTAAGTTCAATAAGGTCTATTTGTGATAAATTCATGCCCGCCTGTTTCAGTACTTTGGGAACCGCTTCCACGGGCCCGATTCCCATGAGACGGGGATGCACACCTGCACTGGCTACGTTCACAAGCCTTGCTATGGGTTTTAATCCCAGTTCATTGATCATGCGTTCGCTCATCACCACTACAAACGCTGCCCCATCACTGGTTTGAGACGAATTGCCTGCAGTAACACAACCACCGGCCGCAAAAGCAGGTTTCAGTTTGGCCAGCCCCTCCACCGATGTATCTGCACGCACGCCTTCATCCGTATCCACCACAAAACTTCTTTGTTGCTTTTTATTTTTAGCATCGAGATAAACTTCTTCAACAGTAACTGGGAGGATACCGCTTTTGAAATAACCTTCCTTAATCGCATTGCCTGCCTTCAGGTGACTGTTATAGCTGAAAATATCCTGGTCTTCCCTGGATACATTATATTCTTTCGCCACCGCTTCGGCGGTAAGCCCCATGCTTAAATAATAATCAGGTTCATCTTTGGCAATATTGTAGGAAGGAGAAGTTTTCCATCCCGCAGTGGGCACCATGCTCATGCTTTCCACGCCGCCGGCAATGATACATTCTGCCATACCGGTACGAATCTTTGCTGTGGCCATGGCAATACTTTCCAGTCCGCTGGCACAATACCGGTTGATAGTGATGCCGGGCGCACTAAAACCCACGGCCTTTGCTGCAATGATACGGCCCACCTGCAAGCCCTGCTCAGCTTCGGGCACGGCATTACCCACAATCACGTCATCCACTCTTTTGGTATCAAGCTGCGGCACACTGGCCAATAGTCCCCTGATCACATCCACAGCAAGATCATCGGGTCTTGTAAAACGGAAACCACCTTTTTTACTTTTTGTAACGGCAGTTCTGTAGCCTGCAACAATGTATGCTTCCTGCATGGTAATAGTTGATGGTTCATAGTTCATAGTTTTCAGCAGGTTTGTTATCATGAACTATGAACCATTTGCTGAAAACCAAAAAAAAGTTGCATAAACAACCTTTTACCAAAGGTATAATTTCTGGTTGAAAACAAAAAACTGGGCGGGGTGCATTAATTTTGCCCACCATGTACAAACTGCTTCGTTCTTTTTTGTTCTTTTTCGATCCGGAAAAAGTGCATTATTTCTCCATGAAATGGCTGCACCGGGTGGCATCAACCGCTATCGGCGCCCGGTTTTTAAAAAACCAGTTTTCACCAAAGGGAAATTTTCAATATTCAATTTTTAATATTCAATTTCCCAATAAAGTTGGACTGGCTGCGGGTTTTGATAAAAATGCCCAATACCTGCGGGAACTGGAACTGCTGGGTTTTGGCTGTGTTGAAACCGGCACTGTTACGCCCAAACCGCAACCGGGCAATGATAAACCGCGTGTTTTTCGCCTCCCCAAGGATAAGGCGCTGGTAAACCGCATGGGTTTTAATAATGATGGTGCAGCAGCGGTGGCCGCAAGAATAAAAGCATACAGGTTGCAATACCCGGATTCAAAAATGGTGATTGGCGGAAACATCGGGAAAAACAAAATGACACCCAATGATGATGCATGGAAGGATTATGAAAGCTGCTTTTCAGCCCTTCACAGCCAGGTGGATTATTTTGTTGTGAATGTGAGCAGTCCGAACACACCCGGTTTGCGTGCCCTGCAGGAAAAAGAAAGCCTGCGTAAAATTCTTACCAGCCTGCAGCAGCTGAACAATGCAACACAGCAGCCCAAACCACTGCTGTTAAAAATTGCGCCCGATCTTACAAAGGCAGAAATTGATGATGTGATCGACCTGTCACTGGAAATAAAATTAGACGGGCTCGTAGCCACCAACACCACCATCTACCGCAAACTGCATCATACCAGCCCGAGAATACTGGAACGGCTTGGCCCCGGCGGTTTAAGCGGCCAGCCATTAAAAAACAGGAGCACTGAGGTAATAAAATACATTGCTGAAAAAACAAACCGGCAAATACCCATCATTGCCAGCGGCGGTATTTTTACCGGGGCAGATGCCAAAGAAAAACTGGCTGCTGGGGCCTCGCTGGTGCAGGTGTGGACGGGTTTTATTTATGAAGGCCCTGCAATTGTAAAAAACATTTGTAAGTCATTATAATTTTTGAATGGAACATTTATTTACATCAGAAAGCATCATCAGTTTTGTGGTACTGGTGATACTAGAAGTGGTGCTGGGAATTGATAACGTGATTTTCGTGAGCATCATTATGGGGCGCCTCCGTAAAAAAGAGGATGAAAAGAAGGCCCGTACCATGTGGATGATCACGGGTATCATCGTACGCAGCTTATTGCTGATGGGACTTGGCTGGCTGCTGGCTCAACGCGGCAAACATATCATTCCTGACAGCTGGTTTGGCAAGGGCTTCGACCTTGCAAGCCTCGTGATGTTATTGGGCGGCCTGTTCCTTATTTATAAATCCGTGAAAGAGATTCATGGCAAACTGGAAGGGGAAGACCCCAATGTGGAACTGAAAAAAAAGAAAGGCATATCCTTAACACAGGCGGTGATACAGATCATGATCATCGATGCCGTTTTTTCATTCGACAGTGTGATCACCGCGGGGGGTACAGCACAGCATGTTGAAATAATGATCGCCGCAGTTGTGGTAGCCATGATCGTGATGTTTTTATTCAGTCCGAAAATATCTTCTTTTGTTCACAAGCACCCCACGGTAAAAATGCTGGCGCTTTCCTTTTTGGTAATGATCGGGCTGAGCCTGGTGATTGAAGGATGGGACCATGAGCAGGCGGAAATGCTGCACCTGAAAAATTATATTTATTTCGGCATGGCATTTTCCTTCATTGTTGAAATGCTGAACATGACCATGCGCAGCCGTGCAAAGAAAAAAGCTGCAAGAGTGGTGAAGTTAAATGAGCCGGTGCTCGAAGAGAACAATTCCGAACATCAGGATGATGAAGCGCATTAACTGATTTAAAAAGGCTTTCCGGTGAAAGCCTTTTTCTTTACCTGTTATCTATTGCACCACTGAAATAAAATAATTGATAGCGGCAGGGTCAATTCCACTTGCCGTGGTATTCCGGTAATGAATACGTACTGTTCCGGTTGCCGTAACCCTTGCCCAGGAAATAATGATACCATTCGGTAAATCGGCAGCAGGGGAAATGGATACCGCACCATTGCTTGTTACACCGGCTAAGGCAACATCCACATTCACATCAGCACCCGCGGCCACTGAAGGCACATCGATACTAACCGTGTCCTTAATCACTGCACTATTCACGGATCCGTTAATCCCCAGTTTAAAATTACCTTCTACCTGGATTTTGGCAGCAGGAAAAGCGGTTCCCACTCCTAACTGACCATTATTGTCCAGGTACATGGAAGTTACCGGTGAGCGGTTACCACCGGCAAAAAATTCTAAGGAACTATCAGCCCTAAACACCTGGCCGCAACGGGCAAATGTGAGTGAGTTGCCTGAGAAAATGCCCGCATCTGCAAAATCGCCATTCAGCATTTGTAAAAAAGAACTGTTGCTGCTTTCTAAAATCAGGGTACGGTTATCAGATGCACCGGAAAAAACAGTGGTATTACCGGAAGCTGATTTAAAAACATGCAGCATCCCATTCGGTGCTGTGGTGCCAATGCCCATCCGCCCGTTTTTATCCAATACGGCCCGGGTAAAGTTGCCGCCGGAACGGAAATGCACCGCACTGTCGGCCCTGAAAATAACACCCGCCCTGATCAGTGAACTGGAATTACCGGCTTCAATTCCTGTTTCAAAAGCATCGGGTGTGCGCAGGTGAATAAAATGGCTGCCATCATCTTCCACTATCAAATGCCGGTTTGCCGGGATGCTTCCCGTAAAACCCGAACTGCCCCTGAAAATATGCAGGGCGCCCTTAGGCTTTGAAATACCAATAGCCACATTTACATTGGCTGTGGCGCCATTTAAACCAATAACGCTTCCCAGTACCATGGCATTACTGGTATCCACCAAGGCATTGGCCCCTATTGCGGTTGCATTGACCACACTATCGGTGATAACATTGGTACCATAACCTAAAAATGTATTCTTGGTACCTGCCCTCAGCGCAAAACCTGATAAACCACCCAGCGCAGTATTTAAATTTCCGCTTACCCTTGAAGGCATCGACTGGTAACCCACCGCCGTATTGATGGCGGTTCCGGTATCGTTGATATTTGCAAAGGCACCAATGGATACATTGCCTTCCCCTGTTCTGCTGGTAAGCTGTGCCTGGTAGCCAATGGCCACCGAACCAAAATTTCCACCGGGATTGCTCACATAATTCTGCATGGCAAAAGCACCGATAGCTATATTCCCAATCTGGCTGTAATGTTTACGCAATGCTTTGTAGCCGATGGCAATATTGTAGTTAGATGTTCCGGTAGAAATTGGGTCGCCGGTTTCTGATAAAGCACTGTCACCAATGGCAATACTGTGCTGGGTAAAAGATAATTTTTTTGCACCCGCCGCTTCGCCAATAAAATAGGTGCCGGCATTCAGGTCGAGGTTGGCCAGCCGGATATTATTTTGCCGGAACCGCAGCGGCATGGCATCAGCAGTACCAATAAAGTTAACAGCGGTATCAGTACCGGTATTGCCCGTTGTTTTCCAAACTTTATTCTCCAGCGGTTCCAGCCATAACCAGTTGCTGCCGTCATAATAATGAAATCCTGCACTATCAGGACCTGTTTGAAAAACCAGCAAACCTGTTGCCGGTGATGCAATGGCATTTTTTTGAACTTTGGTCATACGGGGAAACAACGCACCCTTTGTGGCACTTTTTACATCCAGCAATGCACTGGCATCACCGGTGCTGCCATCGTTATTAATGGCCACCGACTGTGCCATGGATCCTGCAGAAAAGCATATTAAAATGAGCAGCAGTGTATATTTCATGTTCAATAGTTTCTGCAGTAAAATTCAAGCAGCAGCCACAATTATTTATACCTAATATTGATGATTTTAAAAACAACGCCGCCTTCTTTACAGAAGGCGGCGTATTTGCATTATTGCTTTATAAATTTCCCTGTTGTGACCGATTCACCGTTTTTCAGCAACAGCAGGTATTTACCGGGCGGTAATTTTTCAATATTGATTTTTACCGGTGACTGGCCAGACCCGGTTTGTTGTAAAACCAGCCTGCCCTGCACATCATACACATTTACCTGTACCTGCTGCTGTTTGCCTGCAAACTCCACCAGCAGGTATTGCGAGGCGGGGTTGGGATAAATCAGCAATTGTATATCGCTGCTGTTATTTACCCGTATAACTGCGCTGTACATAAAACGGCCGTCCTTGTCCACCTGTTTGATGCGGTAGTAACTAACGCCTCTTAACGGACTATTATCATACAATGCATAATCATGATTACCTGTGGTGCTGGCAGCAGCCGTACTGCCAATTGTTTCAAACAGCCTTCCATCAGCACTGTGTTCAACTTCAAAATGGGATGTATTGATTTCTGAACCGGTTGTCCAGTTTAATAAAACCGCATCCAGCTTTTGAGTGGCAGTAAAGCTGATAAAATGCAGTGGCAGGGTAATCGCCACAGTAAATTCGCGGGCACTGGTGATGCTCCAGTCATCCAGGCTGCGAACATACAATACATGCGATCCGGCAGTAAGCGCACCGGTGTTTGCATTAAAATTCAGATTGCTTAAATCAACACCCGGTGCAAGCGTAATAGCAGTGCCATTACCAAAACCAGGATCGGTATCAACAAAATATTCTGCAAATGTTATGTTGCCTGGTGCTGCAGGCGCTGCAGGGTATGCAGGGTCGTCATTAATTATAAACTGGCTGCTGGAAGTTAGAGACCATTTGCCTTCGTTGCTTCTGGAGCGGATGTATAAACGGTGTGCGCCAGCGGGAAGCAAATTAGTATTAGCATTTCCAACTAATGCCGCAATATCTACCGCAGCAGTAAGCGGAATATTAATACCATTACTAAAACCAGGATCAGTATCTATAAAATATTCAGCACTGGTAATATTTTGCGGTGCTCCCGGAGCGGCCGGATACGCAGGATCGAAATCCACCGCAAACTGCCTGACAGAGGTAATGCTCCATCCTCCAGCTGCATTTAAACTGCGCAGGTACAATTTGTGTGCACCGGCAATGAGTGAGCCGGTATTAATACTGGCCGCCAAAGATGAAATATCTGCAGCTGCAGTAAGCGGAATATTGGTACCGTTACCCATGCCCGGGTCGGTATCAATAAAATATTCTGCCTTGATAATATTAAGCGGCGTGGCCGGTGCTGCAGGGTATGCAGGATCAAAATCCACTACAAACTGCCTGACAGAAGTTATACTCCAGCTGCCTTCTGCATTTAAACTACGAACATACAACCTGCGTGCACCGGCTGTTAAAGCAGCGGTGTTAATGCTTGCTGCTAGCGCAGGAATATCCACCGCTGCAGTTACAGGGATATTAGTGCCATTTCCAAAGCCGGGGTCGCTGTCAATAAAATACTCGGCTTTTATCAAATTAAGCGGCGCTGCCGGAGCCGGCGGGTAGGCGGGATCCTGTGCGTGGGCATTTGCTGCAACAAGTACCAGCAGTATTATGAATACATTTTTCATACTCACAGTTTTTGAGGTGAGTAATTAGTTATTGTTACGTGTACTGATGGTTACACTCATAGCAGGCGTACCCAGCGGCACACTGGCAGGAACTGTTAACGCATAAATAGTGGGAATACCCGGAATACCGGAAAGCTTATACGGATCGTTACCGCCAAAAGCACCACAATCGGGTTTGGTACCGCTGATGTCCACTCCGCCACCAATGGCCGGGGAGCCGGCGGCTAATTGAAATTTACCATCATTACTGCCGCTGTTTACAATGATACTGGTGAGTGTTTGATTGATTAAGTTGTTGCCATTGACACTAAGTGGCCCCGACGTAACCCCGGTTTGGTTGGCTACAAAAACATTGTTTTTTACATTACAGCCGGTAAATGTACTTACCGAGGATGATGTAAACACATTATTGGCTACATAAGCATTGGATAAAGTTGCGGTGCTGCTGTGCACAATATTATTACGGAAAATAAAGTTGGTGCCTGAGCCCGGTGTAAAGGACGCACCAGCACTAAAAATGTTATTTTCATAAGTGATATTGTTAAGCACAGCATTGCTTTCATTACCAAAACCAAGCTGGTTCGTAAAAAAACATTTTCTGAAAGTTATGCCTGAGTAAGTGCTTGAAGTAATATAGGCCAGGGGGGAAAACACCTCAATCATACATTTTTCAAAAGTAATATTCACGGCGCCGGAATAGCCCGAAGAAAAATCTGAACCGCCGTTTATTCTTATACCTATTATTTTGGTGCCTGCACTTCCTGAGCTGAATCTGAATCCGCCTACAATTGAAGTAAGCGTGTTTTCCTGTAAACCAGCATTGCTGCCGGTCCCTGTAAGCAGGTAACCATTGCCGATTATAGTCAGCTGCTTATTCACCGTTGGAAAGCTGTACTGGGTTGCCGATGGTTCCACATGGATGGTATCCCCGCTTAAAACCGATGCGCTTGAAACGGCACCGCTTAGTGTTGTAAAATCTGCAGTGATGCCTGCAGTATTATTCACCCGCCATATTTTGGCCTGTGCAGTAATGGCCATAAAGCCGGCTGTAACTGATAAGAAGAATAGCTTTTTCATTTTCGTAAATTTTATATCCCAAAAATGAAAAGAGTAACTATAAACAAAATCACTAATTCAAGTGAATTGCCTTTATTGCTGGTGCAGGTTCTTGTAATAAAATGCGATCGCTTCACCCAGGGATGAAACATGGAGCTTCTCGTAAATATGCTTTACGTGCGTATTAACGGTATTAAAACTGAGAAAAAGTTTATCTGCCACCATTTTATAACTCAGCCCTTCTGCAAGCAGTTTCAACACTTCGGTTTCGCGGTTGGTAAGGGGGTTATCCACTTTCTGCGGCTGAAAAAACTCGAGCACTTTCAAAGCAATGCCCGGGTTCATCACGGCGCCGCCCTCGTACACTTCCTGGATGGCCTGTAAAATCCGCTGCGGGGGATCCTTCTTTAAAATATAACCGCTGGCACCATTGCGGATGCACTCAAAAATTTTGTCGGTATCATCAAACACCGTTTGCATCAGCACTTTGATATGCGGGTAATGCTGTTTGATTTTTTTTAACCCCGTAATACCATCAGCTTCCGGCATGTTAATGTCCATCAGCACTACGTCCGGAAAACAGGATTCCATATCGCTTTCAACAGCGGTACAGTTGATGGCTTCGCCACAAAAACCCAGTTCCGGGCTAAGTTCTATCAGCGCTTTCAGGCTGTCCCTGCGGGGATGATTGTCGTCGTAAATAAATACCCTTATCTGCATATATCAAAGTAACACCAGTTAACAATCGGGTTGCTCACTAAATTTAGTTAGTATGGCTTTCTGCATTCTTGTCTTTCATCAGCTGCTCCATTATTTGCTGCTGTCCCCTGATCACCTGCTGCTGGAGAATTTTATTTTTCAGCATAAACCCGGTATTGAGCAACAACAGCTCCACTAAAACCCCAATTTCAACCCCCAGCAGTATTACAGTATTGCTTTTTCCGTAAGCCGGCATTAAGAGCGAGCATACCAGGCCTGTAATACCTCCCGTTATAAAACTAAGAGAACCCCACAATAAAAAATTATTCAAAATATCTTTACGTCTTATTAAGCTTACCACGAGGGGAACAGCAAAGCACAGCATAATTACTGCAGCAACCGCATAACTGTTTGCTTTAAAAGCTTCGGAAAAATTAAGCGGGATGCTTATACTTTTAATACACACAAAAAGTAAGAAAATCATCCGCAGCATCCGGCTGTAGCGGTATACCGCCGGGTTATTTTTTTTCACGTTTAAAAAAGTTTCTGCAAAGCTTACATACATCCAGTAACTGAATACAATCATGGGCTGGTCAAACAGTTCAAGCAAATAAGGATGCCACTGCAAATCCATTAACCCAGTGGCAGACTGTAACCTGAAGAGGATATAAAGTGAAACAGACGCAATGTAGCTGATATAAAAAACATACTCTTTACGGCGGAATACAGCCCACTGTATGCCCATAAAAAGCATTTGAAAAAATGCAATGCCCAAAAATAATATGTGCCAGATAAGATGCATGATTACCAGCCTGTATCGGTTATAACAGTGAGCGGAAAAACAAACATATACCTTGTACCTCCTTCGCCATTCACGGTACAGGTACCGTTGAGTTCGGCTGTGCGGCTGCGGATATTCTTGAGCCCGTTGCCCTCATACTCCCTGCCCTGCTGAAAGCCACTGCCATTATCACCAATATCCATGATCCAGTTCTTGTCCTGTATATAAATATGCAGCACAGACTGCGAAGCCCTGCTGTACTTCACAGTATTGTTCAATATTTCCCTTATGATGAGCAGTACATTTTTCCTGGCCTTCATGCTTTGCAGGGCCATTTCCGCATCCGGTTGAATGATACAGGTGAAATGGATCTGTTTTTCCTGCAGCAGCTCCGATGCATAGTTTTTAATTTTCGTTTCCAGTGATGTGCCGCCCGTGCTGTTGCTCTTCATACTCCATACAATGTCACTCATGTTTTCAAGTATCTCACGGCTCTGTGCATTCATCTTCTGCACCATTTCAACCGTTTTACCGGGGTTTACTGCAATACTTTGTTCTGCGATGGTGCCGTAGATCTGCAGGCTGCTCAATGATGCGCCGATATCATCATGCAGGTCCTGGCTGATCTTATGCCTGATTTTGGACACCGCGATTTTTTGGTTTTGATAATACCGGTAAACAAGGAAAGCGATTACCAGCATCGCAATACCTCCCAGCGCAATCAGCAGGCGGCTGTTGGCCAGTTCCTGTTTTCTTTCCGCCTCTGTTACCTGGAGACTCAGCAGCCTTTTCTCATTTTCCATGCCCGCATTGAGGATGGTTTGAATCTGGCTGTTATTGCCGGCAATATTGGCCGTTTCAATGTCTGACTTTACTTCCAGCGCATGCACCAGCGCTGCGGTATTTTGCCGTTGCTTGTAAATATTTACGGCAGCCGTTAAAAAACCAAGTGAGTAAAAGCGGTTGATATTGGGCAATTTTTTCAGTAAAGCGAACCCTTTATCCAGTTCAGCAAAAGCCATCGGGGTGCTGCCTGTTACGTTATAACAGCTGGCCTTACCTCCATAACAGATCAGGGCCACATCCACATCATTGGATTGGGCTGATACAACAGCACCTCTATCATAATAATAAAGTGCACTGTCAGCCTGGCCCAGTGCAAAAAACACATCACCCAGGCCGGAACATGCCACAGCAATACCTCGTGGCCATGAAATAACACCGGCGCTTTGCAGCGAATAACGGTAATGCAGCAGAGCACTGTCCAGTTTTTGCAATTTGTAATATGCTTCTGCTAGGTTGCCATGCAGGTGATGAGGTTTGGAAAGGCTGATATAATGTGGCAGATTAGGAGGCTGTTTGGTGTAAGCAAGTCCTTGCTGATAAAATTGTACAGATGCAGCTGCGCTGTCAATATTCATATAAAAAAGCCCCAGGAAATTATAACTGTCGGCCAGTAAAATACTGTCGTTTAATGCCTGCGCCATGGCAAGCCCCCTGCGGCTTTCCTGCAGGCCCAGTTGCTGCAGGTTGTTGTAATAATATACTTCTGCCTGGCGGGTAAGTAAAAAATAATTCTCGAGTGAAACACTTTTAAGCGGCAATATGGCATGAATCTTATTGAGCCATAGCTGTGCAGAATCGTATTGCTCAATATTCATGTATTCGTCTGCAATAAAGAAGCAGGTTTTTGTAAACGGACCGGGAGCGGCACGCTGTTTTGCCGCAACTGATATGGCCGAGTCAATGGATGATTGCGGGTTCTTCTGCGCAGAGAGGCCATAAAACAACATGATCAATACTGCTGTGCAAAATAGTTTTCCTGCTACCATAAATGGAAGATAGGAAAAAAGCATCAGAGCCTGAGTGTTACCGCTGCCACCATACCTGCGGTTTCACTTCGCAAACGGGTATTGCCCAAACTCACAGGTGTAAATCCATTTTGCAGCGCAAGTTCAATTTCCTGTGGGGTAAAATCTCCTTCGGGGCCAATAAGGATGAGTGGTGACCCGATAGCTATCGGGTGTTGAGCAGTGTGCAATGAGTGGAGTGGTTGTTTTGTTTTCCCTTCTTCGCAATGCGCTATAAACCTTACCGTGTTTTCAAATTGGGCTGTTGCCAGTTTATCAAACTTTACGGGTTCGTGTAAAACCGGCAAAAAGGTTTGCTGACTTTGCAGCATGGCGCTTATTAAAATACTGTTGAGCCGTTCAAATTTAAACGCCGTTTTTTCGGTTCGTTCGCAAATAAGGGGAATAATTCCGGTAACGCCAATCTCTGTTGCTTTTTCTAAAAACCACTCAAAGCGGCTGGTATTTTTTAACAGGGAAATGGCTATGGAAACGTGGTGAGTGGTGAGTGGTGAGTGGTGAGTATTGAGTATGGCAACGGAGCAGCGCTTGCGGTTGTTGTCGGTTACTTCGCAGGTAAATAAATGACCTTTGCCATCCGTTAATTGTAATTGCTCACCATTTTGCATACGCAGCACCTGCACCATGTGCTTGCTGGTATCTTCATCCAGTGTTACAGATTTAGCATCAGCAACAATATCTTCTTTATAAAAAAAAGGGAGTGCCATAAAATAAATGGAGAACAAATCTAAAACCTGTTCTCCATTTTCAATTTTTTATTGTCCATTTTTAATTTAAAAAGGCGCATCATCATCAAATTCCCCGTCGTTCATCTTGCTGCCTTTTTGTATGTAGAGTTTTGCCCCGCTGTCATCACCTCCATCCAGTCCGCTTACCGGTTTCCAGTTGCCGCCACCACCCGGCATCGGGCTGCCAAAATCATTACCCCCGGCTTCATCTTCCACAAATTTCTGGATATGCAGCAGGGCACGGAGTTTCACGGTATCCAAACTACCATTACGGTGCTTGGCTATTTTCACATAGGTTTCTCCTTTATTGCTTTCGCCCATTTCATTGCTGGTGATATCATAATATTCCGGACGGTAGAGGAACATTACCATATCCGCATCCTGTTCAATGGCACCCGATTCCCTCAAATCACTCAGTTGCGGAATCTTATTGCCCTCTTTACGTTTTTCCACTTCACGGCTTAACTGGCTCAGTGCAATAATGGGAATCTGCAGCTCCTTTGCAAGTCCTTTCAGGTCGCGGGAGATTTTACTGATCTCCTGTTCGCGGTTGCTCCGGCTGTCGCCGCTGCCGCTCATCAGCTGCAGGTAATCGATGATCACCATACCCACATTGTGTTTGTTTTTCAAACGGCGGCATTTGGCCCTCAGTTCGAAAATATTCAGTGCAGGTGTATCGTCGATAAAGATGGGAGCCTTGCTCAAACGCTCAATACCCTTTTTATACAGCTGCTTCATTTCATGCTCTTCCAGTTTACCACGGGCGATTTTTTCAAGCCATATCTCGCTTTCGGCACTTAATATACGCTGAACAAGCTGGCTGCTGCTCATCTCCAGGCTGAAAAAACCCACCGCTGTTGGTTTGGTGGGGTGCATGGCCGCACTGCGAACCAGGTTCAGTGCAAACGCTGTTTTACCCACAGAGGGCCTTGCTGCCAGGATGATCAGGTCGGTGTTCTGCCAGCCATAAGTAAGTTTGTCCATACTGGGAAAACCAGTAGGCACACCGGTAATATCTTCCTGCCGGTTGCGCATGTCTTCAATACGCTGAATGGTTTTTACCAGTACCGCATCAATACTGTCGAAGTTTTTGCGCAGGTGGTTATTGGTGATCTCGAATAATTTTCCTTCCGCTTCATCCAGCATATCAAAAACGTCAATGCTGTCTTCGTATGCATCGCCAATAATTTCTCCGCTGATGCGTATCAGTTCACGCTGAATAAATTTTTGCAGGATAATTCTTGAGTGGGCATCAATATTGGCGGATGACACTACTGAATTGGTGAGTTTGGTAACATAATACGGACCACCCACCACCTCCAGCTCTTCCCTGAATTTTAATTCTTCCACCACGGTAAGCAGGTCGATGGGCAGGCTTTTTAAAGCAAGTCCCTGCATGGCCCTGTAAATACGCTGGTGGGCATCCACATAAAAACATTCGGGTTTTAATATTTCCACCACGGTATCAAATGCACTTTTTTCCAGCATGATGGCGCCCAGCACTGCTTCTTCCAGCTCTTTTGCCTGGGGCGGTACTTTGCCATACATCATGGTACTCAGATCGGGTAATGCTTTACGGCGCAGTTTTTTGTCTTTATTATAGTTAGTAAGTTCCATTCAGTGCTTGCTTATCAGGATAAATAAAAGTTTTGCAGGGCGGCTAAGATAAATGCTATCCCTGTTTCATAAGGACTCCATTTTTGTCCACAATCTCGGTTTCCTCTCTCATTTTCATGTTTTCCACGCTTCATTCACAACAAAGTTAACTTATTAACGGCTTATTCACGGCGAACCCACAGATTCAAATGCAGTAAAACGTAACAATTTATTCATCTTATCAACACCGCTTTTTTCCAAAATTTCTTTTTCTGCACCATATCGCATAAAAAAATATTTGTACCGCTGTTGGCATTCCTGTAGCTTAAGGCAGCACCGGGTTCGGTTTTTGGCAACAGCCCTATGACCGCCTTTGTTTTGATGCAGTAATCATTCAATACCATCTTAAAGGGGTTGTTTTTATTTATCTTTGCGAAACATCAGAAAATAAGTTTTAATAAATGACCATTAGTTACAACTGGCTTAGTGAATACCTGCCTGAAAAAATTGAACCGGAAAAGCTGAGTAAAATTTTAACCTCCATCGGGCTTGAAGTGGAAAGTATGGAAGCTTTTGAAGCCGTTAAAGGGGGTTTAAAAGGACTGGTAATTGGTGAAGTTCTCGAATGTGCCAAACATCCTGATGCAGATAAACTGTCACTTACTAAAGTAAATACCGGCAATGGCGAACCCCTGCAGATTGTTTGCGGTGCACCCAATGTGGCAGCAGGACAAAAAGTAGTGGTGGCCACCATCGGCACCACGATTTACCCTTCAAGCGGTGAGCCGCTGACCATGAAAAAAGCCAAGATCCGCGGTGTCGAAAGTCATGGCATGATCTGCGCCGAAGATGAAATCGGAATGGGCACCAGTCATGCAGGCATTATGGTATTGCCGGCAGACGCAAAAGTGGGAACTCCTGCAGCGGCCTATTTCAACACCTATACCGATATTATTTACGAAATAGGACTTACACCCAACCGCATGGACGCCATGAGCCATTTGGGTGTAGCCAGGGACGTATGCGCTTACCTGTCGCATCACAACAAAAAGGATACTGCCGTGAAGTCTCCTTTTAAAAATAATTTTAAAGTCGATCACCAGGGCCTGCAGTTTGAAGTCGTGATAGAAAACCCTTCCGCATGCCAGCGTTTTGCGGGTGTGTCCATTCAAAATATCACCATTGCTGAAAGTCCTGACTGGTTAAAACAGCGGCTCAACAGTATCGGAATCCGCAGCATCAATAATATTGTTGACATCACCAATTTTATCCTGCATGAAACCGGGCAACCCCTGCATGCCTATGATGCAGCTAAAATAAAGGGTAATAAAATACTGGCGAAGAATTTGCCTGAAGGAACGGTATTTATTTCCCTGGATGAAAAGGAAAGAAAACTGGGTGCAGAAGACCTGGTGATTTGTGATGGTGAAAGCAACCCGATGTGTATCGGGGGTGTTTTTGGCGGACTAAACAGCGGGGTGACGGGTGAAACAAACAGTATTTTCCTGGAAAGCGCGTGGTTCAACCCAACAGTTATACGTAAAACTTCTTTCAGGCATGGATTGCGTACAGATGCCGCCACCCGATTTGAAAAAGGCGTGGATATCGGCAATACCGTGCATGTGCTGAAAAGGGCGGCCATGCTGATAAAAGAGATTTCCGGAGGAGAAATAGCCAGTGATATCATTGATGTGTATCCCTCGCCCAAAGAAAAAACTGAAGTGCCGCTTAAATACCATTACCTGAAAAAGCTGAGTGGTAAAAATTATCACCCGGACACCATCAAAAATATTTTAGCAGGACTGGGTTTTGAACTGATCAAGGAAGGTATGGACGAGATGTGGGTGAAAGTGCCTTTCAGCAAACCCGATATCAGTATTCCTGCCGACCTGGTGGAAGAGATCATGCGGATAGACGGGCTGGATAATGTGGAGATTCCACAAACCATTTCCATTGCGCCCGCTACAGAAACACTTGCCCATGAATCGGCCTGGAAAGAAAAAGTGGCTGATTATTTAACCGGCCTTGGTTTTAATGAAATATTTACCAACAGCATCACCAACAGCAGTTATTATACGGAAGACACGCTGCAGCATACGGTGAAAATGATCAATAACCTGAGCGAGGAACTGAACGTGATGCGGCCATCCATGCTTGAAACTGCACTGGAAACCGTAGCACATAATTTAAACCGAAAAAATAACCAGCTACAGTTTTTTGAGTTTGGTAAAACATATGCTGTTGTTGAAACCGGTAAATACGAGGAGAAGCATCACCTGTGCCTGCTGGTAACCGGCAACAAAACACAACAGGGCTGGAACAGCAAAGCCGCCAAAACCGATTTCTATTTTATTAAAGGGGTGATGGAAAAAATTGCAGCATTAACAGGATTGTCCATACAGGAATTTGTTACTGCGGCTGCGGAAAAACTTGATGATGCGGTTGAAATCAGGATCAGGAATGAAGTGGTGGCCATTGCTGGCGCTGTAAATAAAAAAACACTGGCAAATTTTGATTGCAAACAACCGGTATTGTATGCGGATATTGACTGGGATAAACTGGTGCGGCTGAATAAGAAAAATAATATCAGCTTCCGGGAAATACCCAGGTTTCCGGCCGTGCAGCGGGACCTTGCCCTGGTGGTGGATAAAACGGTGCCCTACCAGCAAATTGAAAAAACAACCCAGTCAGCCAAACTGAATAAATTAAAATCTGTACATTTATTTGACGTGTTTGAGAGTGAAAAACTAGGAGCCGGGAAAAAATCAATGGCGGTAAGTTTTACTTTCCAGGATGAGGAAAAAACCATGACCGACACCGAGATTGACGGAATGATGAATAAGCTGATCGGTACCTATGAAAAGGAGCTGGGTGCGGAGATCAGGAAATAGCAGGCATTCAAACATAAAAAACAAGGAATACTGTTGGGTTCATAATATGCCGGAACTGCAATCAAATATTAAAACGGTTAACGAAAAGCTGCAAAGACTGCTGCGGAATCATGCGCAGCTGCAAAAAGACAATGAGCGGCAAAGTAAACTTATAAAAGAATTGCTGGAAGAGAAAACGAGAAACAGTGAGCAAATTGCATTGTTGCAGCAACAACTGGATATTTTGAAAACTTCTGCTGGGCAGATGAACGGGGCCGATAAAAAAGCCTTTGAAAAAAATATCAGCCAGTACATTAAGGAGATCGACAAGTGTATTGGCCTGCTGAGCGATTAAAATTAAACCCGCTTAACCAGTTTTACACACTGATCGCCTTCTGTATTGCTCAGTTCCAGTATATACCTCCCGTAAGGAAGATCGTTGAGCCCATTCCAGTTAAAGATCTTCTGGTTATGCTGCTGCAGGGTTTCAAGTGTGGTGCACACTTCACCTTTGTCATTTTTCAGCACAAATTTTAAGGGAGCGGAGGTTGCCCTGTCCCATTCAATCGTAAGCGAATCGGTAAAGAAAGCCTGCTTAATTTTTGCAAACATGCCTGAGATTTTTGCTGATGAGTTTAAAAAGCAGTTTATACAGGGACCGGTACCAACACGACGCTTTTTACTTTAATAAAAAAGCAATACCAATACCTCCGTTGTTTTAGGGAAATTGGCAGTTTCTTTGGTAAGGCTATAAAATAATAGCTTAATTTTAAATATGCAAGACCTTATACCAATAAATATTGTAATTGGCGACCGTACCTACCGTATTAAGATCAACCCGGCCGATGAAGAAGCGGTCAGGGGTACCCTCAAACTGATCAATGACAAGATTATTGAATTTAAAACCCAGTTTGCCGGAAAGGATATGCAGGATTATATCGCCATGGTGATGATCTGGTATGCCACCCAACCCCAGTCCACCAAGGAAAATGAACAGGCGCAAAAGGAGCTGGCCGACGCATTACTTAAGATTGAACAGCAGTTGGATAAGGCATTATAATAATTTTTTTGGGCATATTACCCCACCAGGCCCCAAAACTCCATACAAATTCTTATCTTCGCCCACTAACTATCTCATTTATTATTATGGGTTTAGAGAGGACATACACGATTGTGAACCGTTTTAAAACAAAAACTTTCAATGGAACCAAACATACTTTCCATCATTATCGGTGCAGCTGCCCTTGTGGTGGGCATTGTACTGGGTAAACTGATATTTGCCAAAAACACTAAAAAACAGGTTGCAGAAGCAGAACAACAGGCACAAAAAATCATTTCAGAAGGTGAATTAAAGGCCGAAACGCTGAAGAAAGAGAAGCTTTTGGAAGCGAAAGAAAAATTTGTTCAGCTCAAGGCAGAGCACGACAAAGAAGTGCTCCAGCGCAATCAAAAAATTATTGAGAGCGAAAGCCGCATCAAGCAAAAAGAGCAGTCGCTGAACCAGAAAGACCAGAACCTGGAAAAACAGATCAAGGAGAATGAGTCTATCAAGGAAGCGCTGAACCGCCAGATCGAAATCGTTAATCACAAGCGCACCGAACTGGAAAAACACCAGGAAGAGCATATCCGCAGGCTGGAAAAAGTGGCCGGTTTATCCGCAGAGGACGCAAAGGCACAGTTGATTGAAAGTCTGAAACAGGAAGCGCAGACAAGGGCAGTTGCACTGCAGCAGGAAATCATCGAAGAAGCCAAGCAAAAGGCCAACAAGGAAGCCCGTAAAATTGTTATACAAACCATTCAGCGTACTGCTGCCGAACAGGCCATTGAAAACGCCATTACAGTTTTCAACCTCGAAAGCGATGAAATTAAAGGCTCCATCATTGGGCGTGAGGGGCGTAATATCCGTGCCATTGAGGCGGCCACAGGAGTTGACCTGATTGTAGATGATACTCCTGAAGCAATCGTGCTTTCTTCATTTGACCCATTGAGAAGGGAGATTGCCCGTCTTTCATTGCAGCGTCTTGTGGCCGATGGCCGCATTCACCCTGCACGTATTGAAGAGGTAGTGGAAAAAACCAAGAAACAACTGGAAGACCAGGTGATGGAAATCGGTGAGCGTACCGCAATGGAACTGGGTGTTCATGGCCTGCATAAAGAACTGATCAGGATGGTAGGCCGTATGCGTTTCCGGTCTTCGTACGGGCAAAACCTGCTGATGCATAGTCGTGAAACCGCCAATCTTTGCGCTATTATGGCTTCAGAACTGGGCTTAAATCCCAAGTTGGCCAAACGTGCAGGCCTCCTGCACGATATCGGTAAAGTGCCGGATGAGGAAACCGAACTCAGCCATGCCCTGCTCGGAGCCAAGCTGGCTGAGAAATATGGTGAAAACCCGGCCGTGGTGAATGCCATTGGCGCCCACCATGATGAAATGGAGATGCAGTATGTGATATCACCCATCATTCAGGCCTGCGACGCGATCAGTGGTGCCCGCCCGGGTGCAAGGCGTGAGATCATGCAGCAATATATCCAGCGAATCAAAGACCTTGAAAATCTGGCCATGAGCTATAATGGCGTAGAAAAAGCTTATGCCATCCAGGCTGGTCGTGAATTAAGGGTAATTGTTGAGGCTGACAAGGTTACGGATGCAGAAAGTGATAAACTGAGCTTTGAAATAGCCCAGAAGATCCAGACAGAAATGACCTTCCCGGGCCAGATTAAGGTAACCGTGATAAGGGAAAAGAGGTCGGTGAATGTGGCGAGGTAACAAAAAATAATCAATATTCATTGATCGATATTCAATATTAAACCATACCTTTGCCGTCCGTTAAAATTTAAAAGTATGAGCGCAGTTAATTTTGTTCATGAGCAGCTTACCAGTAAAGCATCTCATCCAAACTTTAAAGCAGGTGATAACGTAACTGTTAACTATAAAATTATTGAAGGTACCAAAGAACGTATCCAGAGTTTTAAAGGCGACGTTATTAAAAGGCAGGGTACCGGTGCCACAGCTACATTTACTGTGCGTAAAATCAGTGATGGTGTTGGTGTTGAGCGTTTATTCCCTGTTTACTCTCCCAACATCGAGAGTATCGTGCTGAATAAAGCCGGTAAAGTAAGCCGTGCCAAATTATACTACCTGCGTGAGAGAAGCGGTAAAAGCGCCCGTATCAAAGAAAAGCGCATGGCTGTTACAAAATAATATTTGTTTTATTTTTTATAGAATGCAAAAATTGTTTTCAATTTTTGCATTTTTTTTAATATCAACCTGAGTTTGGTATGATGCTTGCAACTTTAAAAGCAAATTACAATCTCCTCTGACTTAACCTTTACCCTGAAGTTTACATTTATTAATTTAATTGTTAATCACAAACCCGTCACCATGAGAGCGATCATTCTTTCACTCGTAATTCTTTTTACTGTTTCTGTATTTGTTTCATCTTGCGCCCGCGGTATAACCGTAGAGCAGGCTGCCAACGGAAAAGCCCGTTGCGGTAAAAACTATATCCGGTAAACGTATTACTAACTAACATTTATTGATTGCCAAAACTGCTGTTAACCATGGGTTAATTATAAGCCTGTATTAGTGGTAATCAATAAATATTTAGTTTATCTTTGTCGCCTTAAACATTTATTATGACAGTATCTTTTTTGAATGCCATTTTACTGTTTTCACTTCCTGGTGGGGGCGAATGGATATTAATTATTGTAGTTGTGCTGCTTCTTTTCGGAGGTCGTAAAATTCCTGAACTGATGAGAGGTATTGGCCGTGGTATGAGGGAATTCAACGATGCCAAGAATAATGTAAAGAACGAGATCGAAGAAGGCATGAAGGAAAAGGACAAAGACGAAGAGATCCGCCAGCTCAGGCAGCAGCTGGACCAGCAGAAGCAATCACAGTAATAATTACTTACTGAATAATTTTAATTTCGGCTGAAGTGATTGACCGGTTTGAGTCAGCGCTTCAGCCGATTGTATAATATACCCGGAACAAGTAACCATGTTTTTCTTTAGCACTATACAGGATTACCATAAAGATTTAAACAATGGCAGCACTACCTGTGTGGCCGCAGTAACGCATTATCTCCATGAAATAAACGCTAAAAAAAGGCTGAACGCTTTCGTGGATATTTATGAAGCCGAGGCACTTGCCCGGGCGGCTGAACTTGATACCAAACGGGCTGCCGGCACATCCCTGAAAAAACTGCATGGTGTGGTAATTGCTATCAAGGATGTGCTTTGTTATAAAGATCATGCCGTAACCGCTGCCTCAAAAATCCTGGATGGATATAAAAGCATTTATACAGCAACTGCTGTGCAGCGCCTGCTGGATGAAGATGCCATCATTATCGGCAGCTGTAATTGCGATGAATTTGCAATGGGAAGCACCAATGAAAACTCCTCCTATGGCAACGTGCTGAATGCAGCTGACGAATCCAGGGTACCAGGCGGATCATCGGGTGGCAGTGCCGTAGCAGTACAGGCCGGCTTATGTATGGCAAGCCTCGGCAGTGATACAGGAGGTTCTGTAAGGCAACCTGCTGATTTTTGCGGCATTGTCGGTCTCAAGCCAACTTATGGTGCCATCTCAAGATATGGGCTGATTGCCTACGCTTCTTCCTTTGATCAGGTGGGGATATTCAGTAATAGTGTGGCGGATGCAGCCCTGCTGCTGGATGTGATGGCCGGGGCAGATAATTATGACAGTACAGCCACCAACCATCAGTACTCAACAGCATCCCAAATTCAACCGGCTCCAGGGAAAAAATATAAAATCGCCTATTTTAAGGAAGCATTGCATCATCCTTCGCTGGATACGGAAATAAAGGAGTCTGTGCTTGGTTTAATTGAAACGCTCAAAGCAGATGGACATACCGTTACCGCTGCAGATTTTGGCCTGCTTGATTATGTGGTACCGGCTTATTATGTTCTGACCACGGCAGAAGCCAGCAGTAACCTGAGCCGTTTTGATGGTATCAGGTTTGGACATAGCACTAAAGCGGCTGTAAAAGATCTCAACGATTTTTACAAACAAACCCGCAGTGAGGGTTTTGGAAAGGAGGTGCAGCGAAGGATCATGCTGGGTACTTTTGTCTTAAGTGCAGGATATTATGATGCCTATTTTAGCAAAGCGCAACAGGTAAGGCGGCTGCTGGTCAATAAAACAAATGAAATATTCGCTGATTACGATGCAGTTATTTTACCCGTAAGTCCCTCAACAGCCTTTAAGCTGGGCGAAAAAACCACCGACCCTGTAGCCATGTATCTGGCAGATATTTATACTGTTTTTGCAAATCTCACCGGGGTACCCGGCATTGCGCTTCCGCTGTTTAAGCACAGTAACGGCATGCCCTATGGCCTGCAGGTTATGACAGCAAAATCCGATGAATTAACTTTGTTGCAGCTATCGGCGTATATCATGCAGCAATATAAAGCTGCCGGCCATCATAATTAAACAATGAAGTGTTATTTAGGCATATTATTTTTTCTTTCCTTTTTATCTGCCCGTGCAGTTGCCGGCAATGGTATGCAGCAGGCAACACAGGATACCGTTGTTGCCGACACCACCATTAAAGTAAATGAGGTAGAAGAAGACAGGGCCATAGATGAAGTAATAAAAACAAAAACACTGCCGGCAAAAGATAAGGTCCAGTACTTCAGCCAGGTTACGAAGTATGGTTTTAAAAACCTTTTTACACGTTATAGTTATAATCCTTCGATGGCCTACAACAGCCAGATCAACCCGAGCGCAATTGGTTTTATTGAAGATTATATGGATGCGCATGGCAAGCACCTGATAAAAATGAAAGGATGGGGACAACCCTACTTTAATTTGATAGAAAGTATATTAATGCAATACGGGCTGCCAAGGGAATTAAAGTATATCGCTGTAATTGAATCGAATTTAAGTGCGGGTGCCACGAGTTATAAAGGTGCAGGCGGCCCCTGGCAGTTTATGCCCTATACAGCACGGGAATACGGCCTGGTGGTTAACGGTTATTATGATGAAAGAAGGGATTATACAAGAAGTACACATGCAGCCGCCAGGTACCTGCTTACACTCTACCGGCAGCTTCACGACTGGCTGCTGGTAATGGCCGCTTATAATGGCGGACCGGGAAGGGTTTACAGTGCCATTAAAAGAAGCGGCAGCCGTAATTTCTGGAATCTTCAATATTATTTACCCGCCGAATCGCGTACGTATGTGAAGCGTTTTATCGCCACCCATTATATCATGGAAGGCGGAGGTGGCGTTACCACCTCGGTGGCTAATAATAATCCCGGAGTGCAGGTAAACGGGAACGGCGCCAATCCTTTCGACATCAAACCAACACTTACACAGGAAGAACTGGAAACAACGGCTACTCAAACCATTTCCGGAAAATACAACTCACTGATTATTGCCAAAAACCTGTCGCTTGACATTATCCAGTTCAACAGGTTTAACCCGCAATTTGATGATATGATTGCCAGTAACGGCAATTACGACCTGCGTTTACCCAACGAAAAAATGCAACTGTTCCTTGCCAATAAGTACTCCATATTGAATGAATGTGTGCAGGTATTATTGGGAGACAATAATATCTCAAGCAACCAGACCTTCTACCCTGCGCAGCAACAGGAAAAACCTGCTGCTGCAAAAAAGAAAAAAAAATCGTAACTGCTTACTGGAGCACTTTCTTTATCGCGGCAGCTTTCAGCAAGCATTCTTCATACTCCTTCGCAGCATCACTGTAAAATGTAATGGCACTGCCTGTTTGAAAAGAAATATAATTTGAACCGGCATTGTACAGCAGGCTCCGGATCACCACATTGAAATCAAAATCTGCAGCAGGGTTGATGTAACCTATCGCACCGGAAAATAAACCCCTCCTGGTTTGTTCATACTGCTCTATCAGTTCCATCACCTTTTTTTTGGGTGCGCCCGTCATAGAACCCATGGGAAAACTGGCTTTTACAGCATCCACCCAGCTTACATCCTCCTTCAATACCCCGCTCACCGTACTGATCATCTGGTGCACCTGTGGAAAACTGTATATTCCAAAAAGTTCATCCACCTTAACAGTACCCTCAACACAGACTTTACTGAGATCGTTTCGCACCAGATCAACCACCATCACATTTTCACTGCGTTCCTTTTCATTCAGTAAAAGAAATTTTTTATTTGCAGCATCCTGCATTTCATCTTCAGGGTCCCTGCGGCTGGTTCCTTTGATAGGCTGGGAGATAATGGTATGCCCCTGTTTTTTAAGATAACGCTCAGGGCTGGCACAAATACAATACCGGTGATGCAGTTTGTAAAGCGCCGCAAACGGATTGGGGGATACTGCAACAAGTTGCTGATAGAGGTTCAGCGGGTCAATAACTCCCCTTCCGAAAAATTCCTGGCAGAAATTCACTTCATAGCAATCGCCATGCAAAATGTGCTTTTGCAGTTCTTTGACTGCATGGATATACGCTTCCTTCTGTATCCGGCTTTCAATTACAATTTTACCGGCCGGCACCTCAGATACAGGCGCTGCTTCACAGATGGCCTGGTATATCTTTCCGGCATCCCCTTCACATTGTATCTCAACAATATCATCTTTTATCTTAAGTACAAACTCTGGAACAAAAAAATACGCATCAGCAAAACCAATACCATCAAAATTATCCGATTGCAATTTTTCAACTTCATTCTTCAGGTCGTATCCCAAATGCCCGAAAAGCCATTCGCCTTTATTGAGCGCATAAAAAGACCGGAGTTGTTCAAAGGCATTGCCATGCTGCAGCTCGATGCTTGTCTTATGTCCTGCTGCCAGCAGGCACTCAAAAGAAGGTTCCTGGAAATGATAGTGCTGGTTATCCAGCAAACAAAAAATGCTGAACCGGTTTGCCCAGCTCAGCATTCTGTTTTTAAATTCAGTAATATTTTCTACCTTAAATGGAATAGCGTTATGATTCACTTCGCCAAAGGTATGATACTAGAAGTCGTCATCATCATCAAATCCGCCGCCACCCATATCATCAAAACCGAGATCTTTAAAATCATCATCCATTTTAAAGTCATCATCATCTTCTTTCCCTTTTTTCCCGCCGCCGCCGCTTTTTTTAGACTTTGATTTAGGTATATCAAATTCATCAAAATCCGGATCCCAGTTATCTTCCTCTTCAGGCTTTTCCCAGTCATCTTCCACCTCCACATCATCGTCATCATCATCATCGTCATCGCCCTTCTTTTTAGACGCACCTTTTCCTTTAGCAGGTTTTACATCTTCCTCCTCGTCAAAATCATCATCGTCATCATCATCTTCTTCTGCCTTTTTTTTAGGGGCGGCTTTTTTTGCAGCTTTTACTTCAGGAACTGCCGTTTTTTTTGCAACAGTCTTTTTTTCGGATTTTATTGCCATAGATCAAACAGGTTATTACTGTAAAATTTCAACGGGATTTTTAAATTGCCAAAAAAATAAAAGATTTTTTTTTATTTTTTTCAGGCCACAACGATCTGGTCACGGCCCGGTCCATTACTGATATACTTAACGGGAACGCCCAAAAATTCATTCAGGTATGCAATGTATGTCTTCATTTGCTGTGGCATTGCAGCATAGTCCTTTATAGCTGATATATCTTTTTTCCAGCCCTCAAAAGCTTTATATGCCGGTTCAATGTTTACTTTGTTCATCTGGAATGGCACCATGTTTTGCTCCTCCCCGTTCACTTTATATGAATTGCACACTTTCAGTTCATCCAGGTTATCCAGGATGTCAGACTTCGTCATAATGATTTGTGTAACACCATTTACCATGCAGGCAAATTGCAAGGCCACCAGGTCAATCCATCCGCACCTTCTTGGCCTGCCGGTAGTGCTTCCATATTCATTCCCGGTCTTACGTAACTGCTCACCGGTTTCGTCCAGCAGCTCTGTAGGAAATGGTCCGCTGCCCACCCTTGTGCAATAGGCTTTTGAAACACCAAAAACGTCTTTAATTTTTTGTGGTGCTACTCCTAAACCGGTACAGACACCTGCCGAAATGGTATTGCTGCTTGTTACAAAAGGAAATGTTCCAAAATCAACATCCAGCATACTTCCCTGTGCACCTTCTGCCAGCACCTTACTGCCTTTTTGGATTTTGTCATTGATAAAATATTCCCCGTTCACAATTTTAAACTCGCGGAGAAAATCGATCGCTTCAAAAAACTCCTCTTCCCAGGCGCTGATGTCTTCATGAAAATTAAGACTGTCGAGGATCTTCTGGTGCTTCAGGCGAAGTTTGATGTATTCGGTAGTAAAACTTTTATCAAGCAGGTTGCCCACACGCAAACCGTTACGGCCGGTTTTATCCATATAGGCCGGTCCGATCCCTTTGAGTGTGCTGCCGATTTTTTCATTGCCTTTTGCCAGTTCACTGGCTTTATCGATGGCCCTGTGTGTTGGCAAAATAAGATGGGTACGCTCGCTGATATACAGGTTTTTACGGTAATCCACCCCAAAGCCCGCCACGTTTTCGCATTCTCTTTTCAGCGTAACCGCATCCAGTACCACGCCGCCGCCGATCAGGTTGGTTTTATTTTCATGAAAAATGCCACTGGGGATCTGGTGCAGCACAATTTTCCTGTCGCCCACATACAGCGTATGACCGGCATTAGGGCCGCCCTGGAACCTTGCTATCACATCATAATTGGGGGCAAAATAGTCCACAATTTTACCCTTTCCTTCGTCGCCCCACTGGAGGCCTAGAATTACATCAACCATTATTTATTTAAAATTTGAGATTTATCCTTAAGATGTTAACCATGGCGGCTACCCATCATTACGCTGCCAGTCATCCCTGTTTCCGGGGCGTAAAATTATATTGAAAAAGAACAACCACCTAAAATGATGGGGTGATGTTTGAAACTTGGGGAGAAAAGGAAGCCAGGAAGCTTTGCCGGTCAATTCGTAATGAATGAAACCGACTTCAGGAAAGCAAAAGACCCGGAAAATTTTCCGGGTCTTAAGTCATTTATGGATAACTGCAAGTTATTTAGGCCACTTTGAGCATACTTAGTTTGCTGCTGCTGAATTTGCGCTGGGCATATTCCAGGGTTACATCAAATGTTTTGATCTTTTGAGATGGCAGCTCGTACATGGCATCCGTGAGAATACTTTCACAGATACTTCGCAAACCGCGTGCCCCCAGTTTGTATTCCATTGCTTTTTCAACCATAAAATCATACACCTCGGGTTCAAATTTTAATTCAATGCCTTCTATATCAAACAAGCGGATAAACTGCTTGATCAGGGCGTTCTTGGGTTCGGTTAATATGCTTCTTAAGGTTGTTGCATCCAGCGGGTTGAGATAGGTTACAACGGGCAGGCGGCCCAGTAACTCTGGTATCAGGCCAAAATGTTTCAGGTCAACCGCGTTTACAAAATGCAGCAGGTTATCGTGCTGGTATTCCTGCAGCTCCTTATTTACATTGAAACCGATGGCGTTGGTGTTTACACGGCGGGCAATGATTTTGTCAATGCCGTCAAATGCACCACCGCAAATAAAGAGTATATTCTGTGTGTTAACTTTTATCAGTTTTTGTTCAGGGTGTTTACGGCCTCCCTGTGGCGGTACCAGCACTTCCGTGCCTTCCAGTAATTTAAGCAGGCCCTGCTGCACACCTTCACCACTCACATCTCGTGTAATGGACGGGTTATCGCTTTTACGGGCTATTTTATCAATTTCATCAATAAATACAATTCCTTTTTCAGCCGCAGTAACATCATAGTTACAGGCCTGTAAGAGGCGGCTGAGCATGCTTTCCACATCTTCACCCACATAACCGGCTTCTGTAAATACGGTGGCATCCACTATTGCAAAGGGCACATTGAGCATGCGTGCGATGGAGCGGGCAAGCAGGGTTTTACCGGTACCGGTTTCACCCACCATAATGATATTGCTCTTTTCAATCTCCACATCATTTTCCACTTTTTGATTCAGGCGCTTATAGTGGTTATATACGGCAACCGATAATATTTTCTTGGCGTCATCCTGGCCTATCACATATTCATCGAGAAAGTTTTTGATCTCGATGGGTTTTTTAACAATCAGCTTGTTTGAAGAAGTATGGGGATGTTTGTAGTCGCTGCTGTTGCCCAGTTCCTGTTCAATAATTTCTTCGGCATGCTCCACGCAGTTTTCGCAAATATGGCCATCCTGCCCGGCAATTAAAATCTTTACCTCATCGCGGCTGCGGCCGCAAAAGGAACAATGTAATGTTTGCTGTTTTGCCATTATAGTGGTTTTTGCCGGGTGTATTTAGTACACAAAGATAAAAAAGCCTAATACAAAAACGGTGTTTAAAAGACAATATTATGCCGCTTTTTGTTGCATAAGCGGCCTTTTTTGACATATGATTACCAGAAAGGGTTAAAGGATGGGTCAGATCCTGGGCGTTTGCTTCAGGTGTTCCTGCAGCATTTGTTTCAACTGGCGTTTCACAATAGCCCCCATCGTTTTACAACGGGAGAAATAAGTATTGCTGAAATGCATATTCAGTTCTTCACGCAGCATTTTAATCTTATAGCCTTCACTTAACTCATCTTTCATCATGATATTAATAAGCTCCATCAGCTGGCGGCGTCCGGCTATCACCCGGTAAGCCATGGCCCTGCGTTCCTCTGTCTGGTATTGTTCTATTACATCGGGACTCAGGTTTTTCAGTACCAGATCCACATATTCATAATTTTCCTTGTAAAACTGCGGGAGGTACAGGTTCTTCCGGCCCTCGTAACATTGCTGGTCGAAATCGATGGCCCGCAGCCGGTATTGATAATCCTCAATATCAGGAGTGATGTCCACCACGTAATTGTAACTGCGCATGTCGCCCAGCAGCCTGGCAAAGCACCGCTCGTTGAATTTTACAAACTCTTTTGCGATGCGGATCTTATTTGTTTCGGGCCTTTCCATGTATTCCTGCAAAAAAACATCCCCGGGGATACCGGGAATATGTTCTTCCACCAGGGTATTACGGTAGGTAAAAAACGTAATGCGGTTGGGTGAAAGCAGGTGCTCCAGTTCCAGTCCGTAAATACGGGAAGCATCCGCCACTTTTATGTAGTAATGATCGCAATTATCGTTAATGGTATTTTTGATACGGATCCTGAAAGGCACACTGTTTCCAAATTCACAAAAATCAATCCGCTCCACATCGAGGTGTTTGATAAAACTCATATTGCCTTCTGTTTTCAGAATGGCATATGTTTTTACCAGCCCCTCCCTGAGGAATTCCATTTCCTTCAGATCGTACACCGCTGTTTCCCAGTGGGTGAATTTGCCGTTCTTGTCTTTTAAAGAAGTGGCATAGCGATAATTCAGCAGGTCTTTATAAACAATGGGAAGATCAATTTCACGGCCATAATGCTTGAGATAACTGCGCAAACCGTCGCTGACAGGAAAAATATCCTTTTTCATCTGAGGCCTGTCAACTTCCCGGCTCAGTTTGGCATTTATAATCTCGTTAAACTGCATAGTGTAAAGGTACGTTTACAAATAAAAACTGCCCCTTTATTCCGGGGCAGCTATATTCTTTTTGATGCTTCATATTTTATTTAGAATTCCATCCACGATACCATATTTCACTGATTCATCCGCATCCATCCAGTAATCCCTGTCAAAGTCTTTCATGACTTTTTCGAAGGACTGACCACAATTGACGGCCAGTAATTTTGCGCCCATCTCTTTTGTTTTGCGTATCTGTTCGGCCATAATTTCCAGGTCGGCGCTGGTTCCCTGTCCGCCGCCGCTGGGCTGGTGTATCATTACTTCACCGTGGGGGAAGATGAACCTTCTGCCCCTGGCTCCCCCGCTGAGCAGGATACTGCCCATACTGGCAGCCATACCCATGCAAACCGTGCTTACGGGAGAGCTGATCATTTGCATGGTATCATAAATAACCATGCCGCTGGTTACAATACCCCCGGGACTGTTGATGTAAAAAGTGATCTCTTTTCCCGGATCAATCGCTTCCAGGTACAACAGCCTTGCTGTGATATCCTTTGCGCTTTTATCATCTACCACGCCCCATAAAAATATCTTTCGCTGTTCAATAAATTTTTTGTCAAACTGCCAGCCACTCATCATTTTCTCCATCGGGTTTTCAGGCATATCCTTTGGATTTTCCTCTTCGTCAAAACGTACCCTGTTGTTGCTGTAAAAATTCATACTGCTTATTTTATTGCTTGTTTCTTTAATGATTATTTGTCCTTTTTTTGTTTGCGGGGGTTCATCACCAGCACTTCATCCACCATACCGTATTCTTTTGCCTCGGTACTGGTCATCCAGTAATCCCGGTTGCTGTCGAGCGCAACTTTTTCAACAGGCTGACCAGTATGGAATGATGTTATTTCGTACAGCTCCTGCTTTATTTTTTTCACTTCGTTTACGGTGATTTCGATATCAGTTGCTTGTCCGCCTGCGCCCGCACTTGGCTGGTGCATCATAATACGGCTGTGCTTTAAGGCCGTGCGTTTGCCCTTGGCGCCAGCACAAAGTAATACCTGACCCATGCTGGCAGCCATGCCCGTGCAAATAGTGGCAATATCCGGTGTGATAAACTGCATGGTGTCGTACATACCCAGGCCGGCATAAACACTGCCACCGGGGCTGTTAATATACATTTGAATGTCACGGCTGCGGTCAGTACTTTCCAGGAATAACAGCTGGGCAGTTACTATATTAGCCACTTCATCACTGATGGGATAGCCAAGGAAAATGATCCTGTCCATCATCAGCCTGCTGTACACATCCATTACTGCAATATTCATGGGCCTTTCTTCAATGATATTGGGTGTAAGATTGGTTACATTATGTTTGATATAGCCATCCAGCGTATTGCTGCTGATGCCCCTGTGTTTTACAGCGTATTTTTCGAACTCTTTTCCAAAATTCATAATGGTAAATTGCCTTGTTAAAAATTATTTACTACAAATATAACTGATAGTTGTTTCGTTACGTGTTTAAATTACTCATCGCGGGAACGCGATTGGTAAATCAGAATGTATTGCACCAGCATCGCAATAGAAGCAAGGGCTGATACAACATAAGTAAGTGCGGCCCATTTTAACGCATCTTTTGCTTTCACTTGTTCACTGGCAGTGGTAATATTGGCAGTTTGCAGCCATTTTAGAGCACGGGCAGAGGCGTCAAATTCCACCGGCAGGGTTATCACCGCAAACAGTGTGGTTACTGCAAAGAGGATAATACCAATCAGTAAAATTGTTGGGTTGCCTCCGCCAAAACCGAACATACCCAGCCCTGCGATGATCACCCATTGTGATAATGTGCTGCTGATTTGTACTGCAGGCACCAGTTTGCTCCTTAACATCAGCATTGAGTAGGCTGTTGCATGCTGCACTGCATGGCCGCATTCATGAGCCGCTACGGCTGCAGCCGCCACAGTTCTCCCCTGGTAAACATCCTGGCTCAGGTTGACTGTTTTATTGGCCGGGTTATAGTGGTCGGATAAAAAACCATCTGCGGAAATAACCTGCACATCATAAATGCCATTATCCTTCAGCATTTTTTCTGCAATCTCCTTTCCGCTCATGCCGCTGGTGGTGGCAACGCCGGCATATTCGCTGAACTTGCTTTTAAGCCTGAACTGTACCAGCATCCCAATCAGCATAAAAACCACCGATACCGCTAAAATTCCTATGGTCATAGTGTATACTTTTCTGCTTTATGTTCAAAAAGTATTCCTTTCGGTTAAACTGACAAAATAGCAATAAATAAAAAAAGTCCCCCGTTTCGGGGGACTTGGTATTTAGAATAACTCTTGAACAGTTTAACGCAACACTTCGGTTCTGCCAACAGCAAGACGGTCACCATTCACATCCACAACCTCTACCCAGTAAACACCAGCGCCATGATTTCTCAGGTCAACGTCCATGCGTTGATATGGTGCACCGATAGAGTATGTGTTTGTGAGGATACGCTTACCTCGTGCATCGTAGATATTGATGCCCCGTGGCAGGCCTGCATTGTTGATAATGCTGTAATACCTTACCTGGAACTGACCATTGTTTGGTGTTGGATAAATGAACACCTTACCGCTCAGAGAATCGCTCAGCAATACTGAGTTAGAGAGGTTGGTACAACCATTCACGTCAGTTACCTGCAATGTATAGGTACCCAGCATGTCAATATCAGCAACCAGGGTGCTTGTGCTGCCACCTACCTGTGCTCCGTTCCTTAACCACCTGTATCCGCCGGCAGCTGCTGCAGGGCTAACTGTTGCAGTAAGTGTGGTTTTAAGACCCGGGAACAATTTGGTGTATGGTGATGCACTGATTACAATAGTTGGTAATGGGTTCACTGTTAACCTTGCCATATTCGAGAATGTAACAGGACATGGCGCAGCTGCTGTGATTGAATCCCTGAACACATAGCCATTCATTGACACAGGAGGTGCAGTGATGGTTAATGTTGCAGTTTTGGCACCGCTGAACACACCGCCATTTGCAATAGTTACCCATGTTCCGGGGTTACCGTTGCTGGCGCTGTATTGCCAGTTATGACCAGGATTTGTACCAGTAACAGTTGCAGAGAAAGTAGTTACCTTATCGGTACATACAGCTGCATTAACAGGCTGGGCTGTTACGTTCAGCGGCTGGTTAACTGTAACAGTTACGGTTGTTGCAGGAGAAGTACAAGCTGCAACAGCACCCGGAGCAAAACGAACCGTACCAATGAAGCCGCGTGGTGTATTGGCAGGCACACCCGGAATATCCGGACCACCATAACCAATATTATCACCTGTAATAATACTGCAACCATTGGCAGTAAAGGTGTAAACACCTGCAGCCAGAGTGCTGTATCCCATATTAAATCCGCCGGCAGTAGTGGCACATCTAACCAGCAACCTGTATGTGGTGTTGGCAGGTATTACCAATGAAAGACCAGACATGAATGGATCTACTGTTGAACCGCCTGTTGCAGTGATCGTGGCAGAGCCAAACTGGATCCAGCCATTCGCTGCAGTAATTGCACCTGGTGAACCAGCAATGTTGGTGGCATTGTAGTATGCAGATACATTGCTTTGGCCTGCTGCAAATGCAAGACTGGCGATATCAGTGATGGTTACAGGATAGTTGTTACTGTTTCTGAAGTTGAAAGTAATTACATAGTTACCGTTACCTGAAGCAAAGTTGGTGCTTATTGGTGTAGAAGCTGGCGGCAGGCTGTTTACTGTTGCCAGGTAATTGTATACACCAGAAGGTGTTGGCTTAGCATAAACGGTATCTTTTCTTGTACCTGCTACATATGGAGAAGTTGCTGCAGCATCATTATACAATCCTGCTACAGGACTCCAGATCGGAGCAGTTGACGGAACACCAAATACATAAGAGAAATTCAGGTTCCATGATGTGAGCACACCCAGATCCGCAGGACCACCATCATACATACCCAGGGTCCATGTACCATTGATGGTATTCAATGGTGTAAGATCAGACCATAACTGGGTGTTGGGCAAGTTGCCATTCGGACCAGCCGGGCCAAATGCACCCGCCAGGACTGCATCTGCTTTAAAGATACCATTGTATGGGTTTGTTCCGGTGCTCAGGGCATTAACGCCCGTAGAGCTGATCCTCGTATTTGTAAACCCTGAAGTTGCACCTGCACCACCTGTACCAGACAGGTAGTAAGCAAGATTCAGGATTTTACCGTTTGGCGCTTTTAATACAAACACCATATCACCATCCCATGTGTGGGTCATATTCAGACCAACAGTAACATCCGTAATAGTGATACCTGAAGTTGGTACGCCAGACACAGCAATATTACTTGTAACACCAGCGGTGTTGTTATCCGGAACTGACAGGTTGATTGTACCAGATGTGAACGGATAAACACCACCTGGCTGTTTGCGCAGCATTACTGCATTATCACCCAAACACATTGAAACCGGGTTCGGCGTGATGGAAGGCGCAAACGGCGTGTAGTTGATCAGGGCTGTAGCTGTGTTGCTGCAACCACTTGCAGTATTGGTACCTGTTACAGTGTATGAAGTAAAGGCTGTTGGTGCAGCATATACTGTTGCAAGGCTGGTTCCTGTATAAGCAGTAGTAGCAGTTGCATCTGTATATAAACCTGCAGTGGGTGACCATACATAAGTATTACCACCACTTGCATTTAATGCAAGGCCATTGATACCCGCGATACCACCACAACCAGAAGTTGGTGTTACAGTAACAGTTGGTAATGCTTTTACTGTTAATACTGCGCCATTAGAGTTGGCAGCAGGAGTACAAATACCACTGATTACACAACGGTAACGGTAATTGTTCATCGCAGCTGTTACCGGGTTAACTGTTAATGTGGGGGTATTTACGCCTGAGTATGCGCCACCATTTGACAAGGTAGTCCAGGTAGTACCACCGTTAGCGCTTTCCTGCCATTGATAAGTAATACCGGTACCAGAAGCTGCCACAGTAAATGTGGCAGCTGTGCCATCACATACAGATGTGGCAGCAGGCTGCGTAGTAACTGCAGGACGCTGGTTAATTGTAATTGTTACAGAAGCCTGGCTTGTACAGCCTGTTCCGTTTGTAGCTGTCACTGTATAGGTTGTTGTTGTATTTGGAGAAGCTGCAACTGGGTTGATGTTTGTGGCATTCAAACCCGCAGCAGGTGTCCAAACATAAGTTAAACCTGGGTTATTGCTCAGTGAATTGTAGTTCAAAGTAAGACTCCAGCTTGTGATGGTACCTGCATCAAGAGATGCTACGTCCCTTGCACCGAACGACCAAACACCATTTAACTGGCCTGCTGTAGCGTACAGCGGAGCAAATGTGGTGGCAGTTGGTGTAAAGCCTGTTGGAGCAGGTGCGCCAGTATTGCCATCAGGCAGGAAGGTGCCGGTAAACGGAGCGGCGCCTGAAGCAATCGGGGTGGTTGCTGTGGAGCTGATAACAGTGTTTACAAAGTTATCTGCAGAACCTCCACGCTGGTTAACCAGGTTCAGTACCTGGTTGTTTGGTGCTTTCAGGAACAGTGTTAAATCACCATCCCATGTATGTGAAATATTGAATAATACGCTGGCACTGCTGCCCACTGCAGTTGCGGGAACACCAGAAACAGTAAGTGAAGTACTGGTGCCTGCCGCATTACCATCAGGAATTGCAACACTGATCGGGCCTGAGCTTACAGTAACCGTACCGGGTGCCGCTGATAAAGCAGTCAGCAGGGTTGGGTCACCAGCACATAAAGTAGTACCATTATCAGCTGTGATCACAAGCGGACCAACACCAGATGCAATATAATTGATAGTTGATATGGCAGAATAAGATGCAGAACAACCTGTGCTCTGTACCTGCGCCCTGTATATTCTGGTCTGTGTGAGGTTGGTTACAGTAAGTGTATTGGTTGTGTTTGCCACAACTGTCCAGGTTGTACCACCATCCGCAGAATATTCCCACTGGATAATATTACCTACAAAACCAGTAAGTGTAAGCGTGGTGGAATTGGTTGCACTACAGGCATTAACTATAGCCGGTGTAATTGAACCGCCATTGGATAATGTTGTAATGGTAAGTGTTGCTGCACTGCTGTTGGTTGCACCACAAGAGCTGCTTACTGCGCAACGGTATTGTTTACCATTGTCGCCGGCAGCGCAAGTGAATGAATATGTCGCAGTTGTTGCACCCGCAATATTAGTCCAGGTACCACCACCATTGGTGCTCACCTGCCATTGATAAGTAAATGAAGGGCTGCCTGTTGCTGCAACGGTAAACGAAACAGTTGAACCAGCACAAGCTGTTGTGCTTTGGGGCTGTTGCGTGAATACTGTTGAAGCTCCGGTAAAGCTGGGCACCTGGTCAGTTACACTGAAAGATGAACCCTGTGATGCACCTTCACCCATACCCCTTCTTCTGAATGCTTCTTTGATGGCACAAAGGTGGGCACCGCCATACAGGTTATTATCCGCCTGGATGATTGCGTCACGTCCGTCAATGAAACCGGGGCTGCAGGGCTGTAATTTCATACCTTCTGTAACCAGCTTCATGGCAATAGTATTACCACCACCACCGGCAAGGTTATAAATGTTAGGATTAATTACACCTTCCTGCTGGATGATATTCCAGGTCATATCCCATAATGTGGCACACCATATTTCTCCACGGTCGTGCGGAGAAGATGGAATGGACGCTGCATATACTTTATTGTTTACAGTAAAGTCTGTGCAATATTTCTGCGAACGGATACCCACACCGGTTGTTGGCTGGTTAAGCGCATAAGTACCAATGCCACGAGGGCTGGTAAAACCAGTATTTAAGTTAGAAGTAGCCCAGTCCTGGGTAAGCATCAGTGAATAATAATCACTCCATCCTTCACCCATTTGCTCTGCATTTTGTAAACAAGAAGAGTTACCCGGACCACCGGTCAACCTGTTACTGATACCATGACCAAATTCGTGGAAGATGATGCCGTTGTCCACGTCACCATCCCTTTGAGGGGTAGACAAAGTCCACAGGTACATCTGCATCCTGCCGCTTCCACCATCCACAGGTGTGGCGAAGTTTGCGTTGTTGGTACCGCTGCCGTCCTGTGCTTCGGCATTTACATGGTCATTACCCAAACCACCACGTCCCAGGTTATTATCCTGGAAGTTACCGCCTGCCTCATCAAAGCCATAGTTATACATGATATCATGTATAATATTGTTGGCATAGAAAAGGTTGGTAATATTAAACTGCTGGTTTGGTGGAGTGGTATTGATTGGGGGTTGTGTATAATCAGGAACAAAATCAAAACTAAGGTTTGGCAAAGCCGTTGTAGATGTGGCAGATCTTGTTGGATCACCAACATTTTGGTTTAACCTGTCATGATAAGCCCATACATTATTACCCCTTGTATAGTTATAATCTGTACCAGTTGCATCTGTACTGTGCCATTTTAAAGTAGTGGCATTTGCCGAACCTGCTGTCCAGGGATTGGTTACAGTGGCAGATGAAGGTGCACCTGGCATAAATGAAGGTGCTTCGTAAGGAATGGGAATCACCCGGTAAGTGGCATTGTCAGCCAGCGTAGGGCTGGTTGGAGACTGGAGCACTTGTGCTGCATTGCCAATGTTTAATAATAAAGGAGCCGTTGCATGCCCGTTATTTTCCATCACGTGCATCAGGTGATGATTGGGATCATCCCAGTTACAATAAACGGTTAAATTATCCACGCCTAAGGTTCTGCCGCTGTTGGCGTCGATACGAACCAACCAGTAGTCAGAACTGCTGGCAGAAACAATATACACCTGCCAGGCGAGGGCAACTTCATTAGGGTTTGTAACAGAAGGCACCCACACCAGGTGGGCTGTAATATTTTCCCTCGATACACCCAGGTTACCAAATTCAACCTCGCGGCCGTTTTGTTTCTTGCTGATAACTGTCGCAAACTGGGTTGTGGACAGCTTCCTGTCTGAAATAGCAGCCATCACAGCTGATTCAGCAGCAAGAGACGGCGTACCGCCCGGGTTGGTAACTTTCTGGCCGATGTTCTTAATCCTGCCACCGGCATTTGAAAGAACACTATTGTTCCTGAAAGTAACTACCTGCATTTGGTTATAAACAGGTATGCCCTTAAAGGTTTGTTGCAGATATGCGTACCTGATCCCGGAGTTCTTGTCTGTATAAGAGACAGAAACCATGAGATTGTTTACGTCATCTGAACTTAAACCCAGTGCAGACTGGTTTGCATTCACCAGTTGAAGGGCAGCACTTTTTTCAGCGTCGAATGATTGTGCGTTGATTGACTGCACAAACAGGAACGCCATAATAAAGAATAAAAATTTCTTCATAAGTGTTGTTCGTTTAGTTATGAGAATTGAGCACTTAGTTAATGACTAATTCCAAAATGGGGAGAAACATGTTCAAGTATACAATTGAGAGCCTTGCAGAGGCCTGGCATTGAACTTATAGCAGGTTTGTGTCCAGTTTAGTTTTAGTTACTGGCAAACTTAATGAAATTATGGTATCGGATGAATAAAAGGACGCATTTTTTATCCGGTTATTTATTTTTTTTCGGCCAAATAAGGGGCTGCAGGCCCCATTTTTTTTGACATTCCAACCCCCAACCCCTACCTTTGCAGCCGGAAAAAAAAGACTTTTAATAAATTCTTAATTACTTTTTATGGTAGAAATTAAACCGGATGAGATTTCAGCGATTCTTCGCCAGCAACTCAGCAACTTCAATGCTTCCGCAAGTCTTGAAGAAGTAGGTACCGTTTTACAGGTGGGTGATGGTATTGCCCGTATTTATGGACTGAACAATGTTCGCTCTGGTGAACTGGTGGAATTTGACAATGGTGTAAAAGCCATTGCGCTTAACCTGGAAGAAGACAATGTGGGTGTGGTATTGATGGGTGACAGCAGCGAAATTAAAGAAGGTGATAAGGTAAAACGCACCGGCCAGATCGCCTCCATTAAAGTGGGTGAAGGTATGAGCGGGAGGGTTATCAACACACTGGGTGAACCCATTGATGGTAAAGGCCCCATTGCCGGCGAACTTTATGAAATGCCCCTGGAGCGTAAAGCTCCTGGTGTAATTTACAGGGAACCCGTAAAAGAGCCGCTGCAAACCGGTATTAAAGCGATCGATGCGATGATTCCTATCGGCCGCGGCCAGCGTGAGCTGATCATTGGCGACCGCCAGACCGGCAAGACAGCCATTGCGATTGATACCATCATCAACCAGAAAGAATTTTTTGCAGCAGGTAAGCCTGTTTATTGCATATATGTGGCTGTTGGCCAAAAAGCCAGCACCATTGCAGGTATCATGAAAACCCTGGAAGAAAACGGTGCCATGGCGTATACCACCATCGTTGCCGCATCAGCTTCTGATCCTGCACCATTACAGTTCTATGCACCCTTTGCTGGAGCTGCCATTGGCGAATACTTCCGTGATACCGGCCGCCCTGCACTGATCATTTATGATGATCTTTCAAAACAGGCTGTGGCTTACCGCGAGGTATCCCTGCTGCTGCGCCGCCCGCCCGGACGTGAAGCTTATCCTGGTGACGTATTCTACCTGCACAGCCGTTTGCTGGAAAGAGCTGCGAAAATCATCAGCCGTGATGAAATTGCAAAACAAATGAATGACCTGCCTGCATCCATCAAACACCTGGTAAAAGGTGGTGGCTCTTTAACCGCATTGCCGGTTATTGAAACACAGGCTGGTGACGTATCTGCATATATCCCCACCAACGTGATCTCTATTACCGACGGACAGATATTCCTGGAAGGTAACCTGTTCAATGCAGGTATCCGCCCGGCCATTAACGTGGGTATCTCTGTTAGCCGTGTGGGTGGTAATGCGCAGATCAAATCAATGAAAAAAGTGGCTGGTACACTGAAGCTTGACCAGGCGCTTTACCGTGAGCTGGAAGCCTTCTCTAAATTTGGTGGTGACCTGGATGCTGCCACTAAAAACGTAATTGATAAAGGTGCCCGTAACGTGGAAGTGCTGAAGCAGGCCCAATACACTCCATACTCCGTGGAAAAGCAGGTAGCCATCATTTACCTGGGTACACAGGGATTGCTGAAGGAAGTGGCGGTTAAAAATGTAAAAGCATTTGAAGAACACTTCCTCATGGAAATGGAAAATAAACATCCTGAGATCCTGGCCGAGTTCAAGAAAGGAAGCCTGCCGGAAGACGGATTGAAGAAGATGGCCGACCTGGCTGCAGGTTTGGTAGGACAGTACAAATAATACAGTTCTTTAAAAGATAAAAGAAAAGCCCATTCAGTTGAATGGGCTTTTCTTTTTATGCACTAATAGTTTTTTGGGGTCTATTTCGCTATAGTAAAGCTTTTGGTATCAGCATAACCGCCGGCTTCAATCCTGTAATAATAAACACCTGAAGCAAGCCCTTCCGTTGAAAGTTTTACTTGGTAAACGCCTGCTCCTTTTGTTTCATTAACAAGCGTTCTTACCAGTTTTCCTGTATTATCGTACACTGAGAGCCTGGTAAAGTTTGGAGTGGGAATTTTATACTTAATCACGGCATTGGACTGTACCGGGTTGGGGTAACAGCTGTAAAGCCCGTAATCATATCCCCTGAGGGTAATAAGTCTCAGGTCGCTGTGTTTGAATTTACCATCGAGATCCACCTGCTTCAAACGATAAACAAATTTATCGCCGCCTGTTGGTTCATCCTGGAAATAGTATTTTTTAGGCGTGGTGGAATTAATGCTGCCATTTACAAAACCAATGGTTTCCCATTTGTAATTACCCTGTGCCGTTTCCAATGCCCTTTCAATTTCAAAACCTTTATTGTTCTGTTCGCTTTGTGTAATCCATTCAAGGTAAACGGTTCCGTTATCCCTGGCAGTGGCATTGAAAGACGTTAAAGAAACCGGCAGCAATACAGATGTTGTACTCCATAATCCGCGGCCATGTGTTGCAATGCGAAGATTATGCGACACCGGGTGTACCGCCATATCAAAAACGGGTACGATGGGAAGCCCTGTACTAAATGAAGCCCAGCTTGCACCAGCATCTGTTGAAGCATATACACCAATATCAGTTCCTGCATATATAATGTTGGAGTTGGCGGGATCAATGGCAAAGCCGTTTACCGGAACATCCGGAATACCTGTACCCGATGCAGCCCAGGTTGGCATAAGGCTCACAACATTAAAATTGCTGGTCTTCCATATATGCTGCCCTGCGGTAACTCCATAGCCGCCGTAGCTGATATAAGCAATGTTCTTATTATTGGGGTCGAAAGTTACCCGTTGAACAGGTACTGCGGGAGCGCCTGCAGGCGTAATATTCTCCAGTGTGGATGAGCCTGTGGACGTAGCCCATACCTGTCCGTTAGTTAAACCAACGATGCGATAGTTGTCATCCTGCTTTGCAATCCCCACACAGGATATCGCAACCCCGGAGACTATTGGAGCCTGACTAACTACCGTCATTGTAACTGCCTTATCAGTTGACCTGTAAAGCCTGTCCGACCCGTAATATACAGTGTTAGGATTTCCAGGGCCCAGCGCAATGGGTGCATAAAACATAACTGTATTGGCACAACCGATACCGTTGGCTGTCCCGCCGCATCCATAAAATGGCCATAAACCATCGGCAGCAGATGAAACTAAATCAACCCTCGCCAAACCCAATAAATTATTGGTCTGATTAAAATAGGTATGATACATGGTAACATTGGTGGTATTGGTTGCATTCTGATCGATCAGCGTATAACCTCCATCTCCAAAATCAATACGGTTCCAGGTGCCATCCGTTTTGTACATGCTCGTTCCATTATCCTGTGCGCCCGCAATGGAGAATTTTGTATCGATAGGATGAATGGCCACACTCTGGAATTGTGTGGCACTGAATCCGGCGGTATTCATACTGGCCCAGGTAACCCCAGAGTTCGTGCTTTTGAAAATACCACCGTCACACCCAAGGTAAATGGTGGTAGGAGAAGAAGGTGCCACCACAACAGAATGCACATCTGCATGCAGGTTTGTATTGGAGATCGTAAATGAAGTACCGCCATCGGTTGAGTACCTGAAAATATTATTTCCAGCCGCACCACCTATATAAAAATTATTAGCATTATTAGGATCTACAGCAAGTGCAATGTCGTAAAAACATTGTCCTCCGCAAAAACCGAAGGATGCAGTAACCGGCGCCCAAGTGGCACCCCCATCGGTAGATTTTTGAATACTACGGACGGCTGCGTTTCCTGCGGTATCAAGTCCTGCATAAACTGTAGTTGTAGCTCCTACTTTACATATCGCCAGTTCACATCTCCAGTTGTTAGATGCTGCTGTTCCCAATGCCATAGTACGTGTAAAAGTGGGAGTAGCCGCTAAGGCATCTGTACTGCGATAAATACCGCCATCACCAGCTCCGCTGAATCCATATACAGTACATACAATATTGTTAGGCGTTCCAGGTTCCATTACCATATCAATTACACTTCTGTTTCCACTATTTGCAGTCGCAACGGTAAGCTTTGAAAACGTTACACTGGCAGCTGCTGCTGTTGCATTAGTGCTTCTATATATACCCCTAGACGCAGTACCTGGATTAACACCTACAATACCGCCAACACCGCTTGCGGTTGAAACAAATATTGTTGCAGGATCTGTTGGATGAATCAAAATTTTACTTATTGACCGGAATGTAAAAATGCCTCCCGGATTAATTGGCCCTACTAATGTTGGAGAAACATCTGCATTGTCAATTCTATATAAACCTACTCCAAAATAACTGTCTGCAGATAAAGCGGCTTCACCAGTACCTACATATAGTGTGGTTGGGCTGCTGGGAGCAAGTGCGAGTGCCCCAATTGCAATGGACTGTGCATTATCGAAAATTGCTGTCCAGGTACTTCCTCCATCCATACTGCGGTAAACACCACCGTTAGCAGTGCCGACATATATAGTATTCGCATTTGTTGGATGAACTGCTATTGCTGTAACCCTTCCACTTACAGCCACACTGTTGGTTGTGGTTTGCCCGTTCGGTATTGGAAACGGACCTTCTGCAACCCAGTTGGGAGCTGATAATACAAAATTGGGATTATTGCGGTTATCAGCTTCCTGTTTAATCTTTTCTTCAATTGCCTTAACCCTAGGGTCATACGGCAAATTATGTGGTAGCCCTCTTTTTTGTGCTATATAATCCGCCCTGTTTTTTAGGTATACTTCTTTATCAATATTTCGTACATTTTTAGGGAGATCCGGATCATCATCTTGTTGTGCAAGCATATTAATAGAAAAAGAGACTAAGCACAATAGAGTCAGGCTAAGTTTTGGTGTAAATTTTTTCATAAAATGTAGTTTTTATTCTACATCCACAATTTATAGCAATATGGTAATCTATGCAATTTTTTGTTGAATAAGTTACAAACAAAAAGGGGAGACTTTCGTCTCCCCTTCAGGCTTATTATTTTGCGCCGCTTTACACTCCCCGCCTGATCTTAGGCCGCAGTTGCTGCTGCTTCCTGATACGTTCGAGCAGCTTACGTTTAAACTCCCCGTCCATACGGAAAAAACGTTCGCAGCGGTTGGCACCCAGTATGCGGTTAAAATTTTCCTGGTATTTCTTTTTAACATTGAGTACTGCCTGCTGTTTTTCCAGCTCAGGCAATTCTTTGTTTATTCCCCGGATCTCATTTTCAAACTGTGCATGCATGGGCCAGAATTTCTGGGCCTCTTCAGCTGTTAAGTTCAGTTCTTGTGTGATATATGCCACATACAATGCTTTTATTTTTTCCTGGCGTTTGGTTTCGTCACCTGCCTGGTCGTCCTGTGCATGAACAGCAAAAAAACTGCTCATCAAAACACTTATTATGAGTAAAAACTTTTTCATACTCCCCTCCTAGTTTTTTAAATCGGTTAAATCAATATTATCAAGGTATTTATCCAGTGCCTTATCGTCGGTGATATAATCTTCCTGAGCGGGCAGTTCTTTTTCGTCCATCACATTGGCCACCACGGCAGCATCCACATCGGCACCATTGTTTTGCAGGTATTTTATGATATCTTCATCCGCCACTTTTGAAAACTCTTGTTCAAATATATGTTGCCGGGCAATGCTCAGCCCTTCTTTGGTAACCGCATCAAGACTGGCACTGCTGCCGGTGAATTTGTAAACACCCAGTGCCACCATTCCAGTGAATACCGCTGCTGCCGCATATTTAAACCAGCTGTTGCGCTTACCCATGTGCAGCACCCTGGCCTGTGGTGGCTGTACCTTATCCAGTATTGCAGCAGCCAGGTTGTCAAAATATCCCTGCGGAACAGTGTATACATTCTTCTTTGAAATACCCGCCAGTACGGTAAATTCCTCCACTTCTTCCTGCGCTTTTATCCTGCCCATTATCGTTGCCGCCAGGTTATCAAAATATCCTCCCGGCACAGCACCTGGTTGCTGCCTGCCAATGCTTCCCAGCAAACCGGTTTCCTGAACTTTTGCCTGTTGCAGCATACCGTCTGCCAACCCTTCAAAATAGCCTTCGGGAACAGTGAACAGGTTCCTTTTTTCAAGGCCAGCCAGTAAAGGACTGATCGCCTTCAGTTCATTCAATATGTCATTCCTGTTTTCCATTACGTTTTTGAGACGCTGTTTTGGGTAAAAAGTTTAATGATTCAGTATAAATTCCTCTATTTTTTTTGCCGCGTGGTGATAGCTGGCTTTTAATGCCCCCTCACTGGTTTCCAATACCCGGCTCATTTCCTCGTAAGGCATTTCGTCATAATACCGAAGATTGAACACAATGCGTTGTTTTTCAGGCAATTGCTGTATTGCCAACTGTAGTTTCCATTCCAGTTTATTGGCATCAAAATGTTCACTGGCTTTTACTTTGTTGCTCAGGCCGCCTTCTTCATCGCTGAGCGATACAGCAGATCTTTTTTTCTGTTGTTCCAAAAAAGTCAGGGACTCATTGGTAGCGATCCGGTACAACCATGTGTACAACTGGCTGTCTTCCCTGAAATTCTCCAGTCCCTTCCACACTTTGATGAACATGTTTTGCAGCACATCATTGGCATCTTCATGCTCCACCACCATGCGGCGGATATGCCAGTACAGCTTTTCCTGGTACTTTTTTATGATGGCTGTATAAGCCCGTTCCTTTGTTGCAGGGTCGCCAAACTGCAGCAACAGTTCTTTATCATCTGTTTGTATTGCCATATAAGGAGGAGATAAAAATAAAAAAACCAACCGTAAGATTGGTTTTTTTGTAAAAAGTTTAAAAGCCTTACCCCTTTCTGCTGATGGCTTTTTCTGCAGCCGCCACAATAAAAGGGGTATCCAGCCCGTATTTTGTAAGCAGCTCTACAGGCTTACCGCTTTCTCCAAATACATCGTTGGTACCGATATATTCAATGGGAATGGGGCAATTTTTGGCTGCCACCTGCGCAATACTGTCGCCCAAACCACCCAGCACATTGTGCTCCTCCGCCGTAACCGCACATTTGGTTTTTTTGATAGACGCCAGCACGGCTTCTGTATCAAGAGGCTTGATCGTATGTATATTGATGATTTCTGCACTAATACCTTTTTCTGCCAGTATTTTCCCGGCTTCAATGGCTTTCCATACCAGGTGACCGCAGGCAAAAATGCTTACGTCACTGCCTTCAGAAAACTGCTGCGCTTTTCCAATCACAAAATCTTCCGGTTTTGTGAAAATAGGCCATACCGGGCGGCCAAAACGCAGGTACACCGGGCCTTCATAATCGGCAATGGCCATGGTGGCCGCCTTGGTCTGGTTATAATCGGCCGGAACAATCACCGTCATTCCCGGAAGCATTTTCATCAGGCCGATATCTTCCAGTATCTGATGGGTGGCGCCATCTTCTCCCAGTGTTAAACCCGCATGTGAAGCGCAGATTTTTACATTTTTACCGCTGTAGGCCACGCTCTGGCGGATCTGGTCGTACACCCTTCCGGTGGAAAAATTGGCAAATGTGGTGGTATAGGGAATTTTGCCGCCAATGGTTAAGCCGGCAGCAATCCCGATCATATTGGCTTCAGCGATGCCGCATTGAACAAATCTTTCGGGGAATTCTTTTACAAACGCATTCAGTTTCATCGACCCCAGCAGGTCGGCAGTAAGGGCCACGATATTAGGATTTTTACGGGCAGCTTCCAGGATGCCATCACCAAAACCGCTCCGGGTGTCTTTATTTCCGGTCACTGTGATATCATTCAGCATAGGTAATTGTATTTGCAGTTAAAAGATGGCGCAAAGTAACTGAAAGATTTGATTGAAATTTTATACAACGCATAAAAATTGCCCACACAGGGGCGGGCAATTAATAACAATTACGACTGGTTGTATCAGTCGGAAATCTCGTTAATGGTATAAAATTTCATGTTGTTGTTTTTCACAAAACGGATTATCTGTATTAAGCGGCCGAGTTCAACACTGAATTTATTGTTGGAGTTAATATCATGTGCCACAAAAACAGCACAGGTATTATTGTCTTTTGCAGACTGGAGGATGGTATTGATATCGCCATCGCTGCGTTTGCTGCTGCGGTCAATTCCCAGTCCGTACAACACATCATTTTTATTGGTAGGCACCACGCTTTTGGTATAATCCTGTGTGCCATTGAGCGCCCTTACGCTTTTGAAATACCGCATCAGCATTTTATCAAAAAGGCCATTATGCGCCCCGTACGGGTAGGCAAATGTGGTGGGGTAAAAGCCATCTTTGTTCATCACCTTTAAACCAGCTTCCACTTCACAGCGCATCAGCTCATCCACGGTATGCTTAGCCTTGTACACATAATCATTCATGTTATAATGATTGGTGGTGTGAAAGGCAATCTCATGACCATGCTGCTGGATGATTCGCAGCTTGTTGACCTGGGCGTCTTTTAAACGATTGTAATTACTGATATAAAAAGTTGCACGCACGCCTGCAGAATCCAGTAAAGGCAGGTACTTATACCAGTTGTCCACGCGGTTATCATCAAAAGTTAGTGCAACCCCGGGGGATTGCATCTGGCCTTCTTTCTGAAATTTTTTGCATCCGGCAGACACAAAAATAATTAAGCACAACACTGCAAGTGTTCTGACGAATAGCTTTGCCATAAAGGTGTTTATTATGGTTTTTCGCTAAGGATAAAGGCGGGTTAAAGATTTTTGGGGAAAGCCGAAGATAGCAGAAAAATCAATTCAAACCCGCTTTTTGCATGCTTAAAAGTGTGGTATCATTTTTTAATTTGAGCTCCCACTGCCAGGCCGTATGCATCATTTCATTAATACCATATTGAGGATTCCAGCCAAGGAGGGTTTTGGCCTTATTGTTATTAGCATAAATGGCTATAACATCGCCGGGGCGGCGTGGTCCAAGATTGTAATTGAGCTTTACACCGCTTACTTTTTCAAAAGCGGCAATCACTTCCAGTACGGTGTACCCGTCGCCGGTTCCCAGGTTAAACACTTCGCAGCTGGTACTGTTTTTACCCCCGTAGAGATAGTCCAGCGCAAGGGTATGGGCGTGGGCAATATCAGATACATGGATAAAATCCCGCAGGCAACTGCCATCCCTGGTGTCGTAATCGGTGCCAAATACCTGCATCATGGGCAGTTTGCCAATGGCAGTTTGTGTAATGGCAGGAACCAGGTTGGCGGGTTTTCCAATGGGCAGTTCGCCGATATGGATGGACGGATGCGCCCCCACCGGGTTGAAATAACGCAACAGAATAGCTTTAAGATGTCCGTTCTTCACCAGGTCTTCCACCATTCTTTCACCCATTTGTTTGGTGGCCCCATAAGGTGATTCTGCAGGTTTTTGAGGAGTTTCTTCTGTAACCGGGATCGCATCCGGGTTGCCATATACGGTGCAGGATGAGGAGAAAACAAAATGCGCCACTTTGAATGCTTCCGCACATTTTAAAATATTCACCAGCGACGTGAGGTTGTTTTCATAATACTTCAACGGCTTCTCCACCGACTCACCCACGGCTTTATAGGCAGCAAAATGAATGATACCGCTGATATCCGGGTTTTCCTGGAAAATGGCATGTGTATCATCAAAATTGCAGAGATCCACTTTATAGTTCTTCACCTTTTTACCAATGATCTTCTCCACACCACCCAGCATGGCCCCATTACTGCGGGCATTATTATCCACGCAAATCACATCGTAACCATTTTCAACCAGGTCAACTATTGTATGAGAGCCGATATAACCGCAGCCACCGGTAACCAGTATTTTTTTCATAGTACAAAGAAAACAAAAAAACCGCTCACTTATTGTGAACGGTTTTTTTTGTAATGATTTAACTACGTGATGTATTACCCGCCAAAAAGCGAAACGATATAATAAACAAGCGCTGCCAGCAAAGCACTTACCGGTATGGTCAGTATCCAGGCCCACAACAGGTTTACAGTAACACCCCAGCGCACGGCGCTCAGCCTTTTGGTGGCACCCACGCCAATAATGGCCCCGGTAATGGTATGTGTTGTACTAACAGGTTTACCCAGCTGCTCGGTCATAAACAGTGTTAATGCGCCCGCTGTTTCCGCGGCCACACCTTCCAGCGGTGTAACCTTGGTGATTTTGGTGCCCATTGTTTTTACAATCTTCCAGCCGCCGCTCATAGTACCCAAACCAATGGCAGTATAACATGCCAGCGGAACCCAGCCCAGGTCTTTAAGTGCCGCACCCACATCAGGGTATTTATTGGAGTTATATGCCACAAATGCCGCCCCGATAACACCCATTACTTTTTGGGCATCATTACCGCCATGCCCCACGCTGAATGCGGCGCTGGTAAGCAGCTGCAGGCGTTTGAACATATTGGCCACTTTATAGGCATTGGGGTTTTTGATCTTCTCCACCCAGATATAGGAGAGGATAAAAATGGCGATCACACCAATCATGCACCACATGATAATGGAGTTGTCGGCTTTTTCAATTTCTTTCAGCAGGTCTTTTTCTGCATTTACTTTGGCAATGGCCTTGCTGAATTTTTCGGTTTCTGCCGGAGTCAGCTGCAGCACCGCTGCCATGGTATCCGCCACTTTAGCACCTGTAACAGCATAACCTGCAGCCAGGTCTTTTACTTTTTCAAAAGCAGCGTTTGCTTTTTCGTATTCGGGTTTGAAATTACTGTCGAGCGCAGCACGCCGTTTTAAAGAATCCACCCCGAGGTATTTCAACACCGCATCCTTGCATTTGCTGGCGCCAATTCCTTTCAGCAATCCCATTTCATTGATCTGTGCCGCGATCTTTCCGGCACCTGCCTTATCATAACTGGCAAACAGCGGTTTGGCCTTTTCAAAATTTGCTTTTGCCTTTTCGAGTTTTTTCTTTGCCTCTTCGTCACCCGGATTTTTCGCCAGGTCTTTTTCGTACTTGTCGATCTTGTAAAACTTCTCTACGTTTTTAGCAATTTTATTCTGCTCAAAATAGTTGAAGAGGAAGAATGTGCCTGCGGTTGCCACTAAAATAATCCCAATACGGAGCCAGGTATTTTTATTCATCGTAACAATGGTGATGAACATGGAAATAACCATACCGATCAGCGGCGAGAGGAAAATAAAGATCACCACACCAATGATATTTTCAAGCACCAGGATATCGCCGATGGGTGTGGCACCCTTGGTCATATATGCATGGGTGATACCCGCCCCCATCAAACCACCAATGAGGGTATGTGAGGAAGAGGATGGAATACCATACCACCAGGTGAGCAGGTTCCATGCGATGGCGGCGATCAGCCCCGACAGGATCACCGGCAGGGTGATAAAGTTTTGCTGCACCGTTTTACCAATGGTATTGGCCACGGCGTGATCCTGGAAAATGAAATAGGCAACAAAGTTGAACACCGCCGCCCAGATCACCGCCTGGAAGGGTGTAAGCACCTTGGTGGAAACCACTGTTGCGATGGAGTTGGCTGCATCATGAAAACCATTGATGTAATCAAAGATGAGTGCCAGTATAATGATTACTACTAGTAAAGTCATGTTAAAGGTTCAAAGGGTTAAGCGTATTTTACAATGATGCTTTCAATTACGTTTGCTGCATCCTCACATTTATCGGTAACAATTTCCATCACCTGGTAAATCTCCCTTTTCTTGATCACTTCTTTTGCATCCGGTTCTTCGGCAAACAGTTTTTCAATGCTCATATCAAAAATATCATCCCCCTGGTTTTCGATGCTGTTGATCTGTACCAGCGCATCGGTGATCTGGCGCATATTTTTCATGTTACGCAGTTCCTTTACCGCATCATGCACCGCTTCGCAACCCTGCGAAATGATATCAGCCATTTTATGAATACCCGTATCATTGGGGTTTACCCTGTAAAAGTTGATCTTTTTGGCAGAAGCCTGGATATAATCTGCAATATCATCCAGTGCTGTGGCCAGGTAGTGGATATCCTCCCGGTCGAACGGCGTGATAAAGTTTTTGCCCAGCTCGGTAAATATCTGGTGCGTATAATCATCATTCACATGCTCCATATCCTCGATCTCCTTGATGAGTGCAGCCCTTTTATCAAAGTCAGATTCGCTCACCACTTCTTTCAGTTTTTCACCCATTTTAACCAGTACATCCACTACGTTTTCAAACAGTTGGAAAAACACCCTGTCCTTGGGTAAAAAGATTTTCAAAATTGAATTTAATCCTGCCATAGTTTAAAATTTGCGGCAAAGGTTCACTATTGCGCTTACATTCAAAAGGCCTTTGCAAATGGTAATAATTTCTTAACACAGGGGTAATATTAAATTGTTATTCCTTTGCGCAAAATTTGCAAGATGCTTAAGAAAACACTGCCCCTGCTGGCTTTCATGCTGGTATTATGCCAATTCAGCAATGCCCAGTTCTTAATGGATATGGTGGATACCACTAAAGAAACAGGTAAGGGCATGCTGGCCATCTATAAAAAATTTGATCACCTGCGCATTGGCGGCTACATTCAACCACAGTTCCAGGTGGCCGCATCCAAAGGAACCAAAACATTTGAAGGCGGGGATTTCGGTGCCCAGGTAAGCAACCGCTTTATGCTGCGCCGCAGCCGGGTACGCATAGACTATGTGCATTTTGGCAAAGACACCAAACCCGGTGTGCAGATTGTTTTCCAGTTTGATGCCAATGAAAGGGGTTTTACAGTAAGGGATGTTTGGGGCAGGATTTTTGAAAACAGGTATAAACTGTTTTCCTTCACCACCGGAATTTTTGCCCGTCCTTTTGGTTACGAGGTAAACCTCAGCAGCAGTGACCGTGAAAGTCCTGAACGTGGCCGTATGAGCCAGCTGCACATGAAAAGTGAAAGGGACCTTGGTGCGATGATCAGTTTTGATGCCCGCAGAAAAGATATTTTGCTGAAGAATATCAAGATCGATGCAGGATTTTTTAACGGGCAGGGTATTAATGCCACCGGTGAATTTGACAATACCAAGGATTTTATCGGCCGCATCTCGTTAAAACCTGTGCAGCTGAATAAAAATCTTAGTTTCTCTGCCGGCGTTTCCACCCTGCAGGGTGCCTTGCTGAATAATACCAAATACATTTATACCACAGAAGAGCTGGGTAATATTAAAAAAATGGTGGTGGATTCTTCTGTATCAAACCTGGGCGGTTCGGCACCGCGGAAATATTATGGTGCAGATGCACAATTAAAGATCAGCAATGGTCATAACCGGTTTACCGAAATACGCGGTGAATTTGTAAGGGGCATGCAAACGGGTACGGCCAATAATGCCGAAACGCCTGCAGCATTGTTATCAGGCACCGACGGATTTTACGAAAGAAATTTCAATGGCGCTTATTTTTATTTCCTGCAGCACCTGTTTAATACCCGTAACCAGCTGGTAATAAAATATGACTGGTACGACCCCAATACAAAAGTAAAAGCAAGCGATATTGGCGCTGCCGGTTCCAATCTTACCGCAGCCAATATCAAATATTCCACCCTGGGCGTGGGTTATATCAATTACATGAGTGAAAATATAAAGCTGGTATTATATTATGCAAGGGTATGGAACGAAAAAACATTGCTGACCGGTTATACCAGCGACCTGAAAGACAATGTTTTCACCTGCCGCCTGCAGTTCCGCTTTTAACCGGTAACATTACCGTAACATTCAGGTAACAATCGCATAACCTTCCATTCATTTTGGGGTAACGTTAAGGTAATCTCTTTGCATAAAATTTAATTGCATGAGATTATTGTTATCCTTGTTAGTTTGCTTAAGCAGTTTCAGTGTTCTTGCACAAAAAGGAAAAATTGAGGGAAAGGTTACAGATGCAAAATCAGGCACGCCTGTTGCCGGCATCAGCGTGGTATTATCCGGCTCCAAAACCGGCACCTTTACCAATAACGACGGGTATTTTATTTTAACTCTCGACGCAGGGAAAAAATATGCCATCACCCTTTCTGCCGTTAACTACAAATCAAAAGAAATTACCGATGTAGAGGTGACAAATGGCCAGGTAAACCATTTAGATATTATCCTGGAACCGGCGGCCAAAACAGAAACCGAAGTGGTGGTGAAATCTTCTTCCATCAAAAGACTGGAAACAAGCGCCGCCCTGATCGCTTACCAGAAAAACGCCCCGGTGGTGGCACAGGTAATCAGTGCAGAAGCCATCAGGAGAAGCCCGGATAAAAACACCGGCGAAGTATTGAAAAGGGCACCCGGAACCTCTGTACAGGATGGTAAATATTTAGTGGTTCGTGGTTTGGCCGACAGGTATAACCAGGCCATGCTGAACGGTATTTTGCTCAGCAGTACCGAACCCGACCGTAAAACATTCTCCTTCGATCTCTTCCCTGCCGCAGTGATTGATAATATCATTGTGAACAAAACCTTTGTTCCCGAATTACCCGGCGAGTGGGCAGGTGGTTTGGTACAGGTAAATACAAAAGATATTCCTTCAAAAGGATTTTTTAGCGTGCAGCTGGGTACAGGCTTTAATGGCCAGACCATTGGCAAACCCTTTTATGCATATGATGGCGGTAAATACGACTGGCTGGGACTGGATGATAAAACACGTTCTTTACCCGGCGGTAATTTTCCTGTAAAAAACCAGTTCCAGGTTTTGTCACAGGATGAAAAAGACAACCTGGCAAAGCAGTTTAAAAATACCTGGAATGTAAGCCAGAAAGACGCAGGCTTAAATGCAGCCGTGCAGGTTAATGGCGGTTTTAACAGCATGTTGTTTGGTAAAAAAGTGGGTGGTTTGTTATCTCTGAGTTATAGTAAAAGCAACCGTAACCTGGCTTTCCAGAACAGGTTTTACAGCATCAATGGCAGCACGGCGGATGTGAACTTTGACTACCAGAACAACAAGTATTCACAGGATGTATTACTGGGCGGACTGGCCAACTTCACCATACAGCTGAATAATTTTAACAAGATCAGCATCAAAAATCTTTTCAACATCAACGCATCGGATTATACAACACTCCGTACCGGTAAGGATTACGAGAGCGATCCGATCAATGGTGAAAATGTGCGTGCAAAAGAACTGGCATTCAAATCGAATATTTATAACAACACACAAATTACCGGCGAACACAACCTGGCCAGGCTGAATGTAAAACTGAAATGGTATGGCGGCTTTGGCATACTTGACCAGTATATTCCCGACCAGCGCCGTATCCAGTACAACCAGAATGTTGCCAGTCCGAACCAGCCCTATCTTGCACTGATCAGCAACACCCTTTCGCAAAAAACCGGCAGCCGTTTCTTCAGCAACCTCAACGATTATATTTATACTGCCGGAACAGATATTGCCAAAACATTCCGCTGGTTAAATAATAACCAGACGGTGAAAGGCGGGTATTTATTCCAGGTAAAGGACAGGCTGTTTGACGCAAGACCCTTTTCACTTTATATAGCAAAAGACAATCCTGTACTCCGTGCACAGGACGAAAGCACCATTTTCAGTGCCGGCAATATTGGCGGCGGCGATACTAAATTTTCTTTCGGTGAAATTGCAGGCAACCGCTTTCGCTATATCGCCAATTCAATTTTAAATGCAGGTTACCTGCAGCTGGACAACCAGCTGGGTGATAAAGTAAGACTGGTGTGGGGCGCCCGTGCCGAACATTTTGACCAGGTAGTGGGCAGTATGAAGCAGGATGATCCGCGTCACGTGTACTCTAAAGTGCTGGATATTTTACCCGGTGTAAACTTCACGTATAAATTAAATCCCAAAACAAATATCCGTGTGGCCGCTTCACAAACGGTGATCCGTCCGGAGTTCAGGGAAATTTCTTCCTTTGCGTTTTTTGATTTTGAACTGGGTGCCACCATTCTTGGTAACCCCGACCTGCAGCGCACCAAGATCACCAATGTGGATCTGCGATATGAATTATATCCCGGTGCCGGCGAGCTGATCACCTTCGGCGCATTCTACAAATACTTTAATAAGCCGATTGAATTATACTTTAACCAGAGTGGTGTGGGCACCAGCAGCACCTTCAATTACCTCAATGCAGAAAAAGCAACAGGCTATGGTCTTGAACTGGAATTAAGAAAGAAACTGAATTTCACCCGTGCACTTAAGAACGCCACTGTTTACAGCAATATCAGTTATATCCAGAACAAGGTGGAAGATAAAAAAGCAAATATCAACCGCCCGATGCAGGGCCAGAGCCCGTACGTGATCAATATCGGTTTACAATATGATGTGGAGAAAGCCGGTTTAAGCACCACGCTCCTGTTTAACCAGATCGGCCGCAGGATATTATATGTAGGTAACGAACAGGTACCGGCTATCTGGGAAAACCCACGACCCTTACTCGATTTCCAGGTTGCAAAAAAAGTGCTGAAAGGTAAAGGTGAGTTCAAAGTGAATATCGCTGATATCCTTAACAAACCTGCCTATTTCTACCACGACCTGGATAACAGTAAAAATTTCAAATCACGCAACGATGCTGTAGCCATCAAAAGAAATTATGGCACCACTTTCAGCGCATCATTCGCATACAACATCAAATAACAACCATCATAAAAACCAAATTTTTTTAAAATAACACTCATGAAAAAATTATTAGCAATCACCGTTTCAGCAGCCGTACTGGCAGCAGGATGCCGTAAAATTGAAGTAGACGGCGAAACAAAAACCGTTATTGTAAACGGGGGCGGCACCGGTACTACCGGGCAAACAATTACCCTTGAAGGCAAGATCACCAAGGACACGATCCTGCGTGCTGCCAATACTTATATCCTCAAAGGTTTGGTGTATATGACCAATAACGCCACCATGACCATTGAAGCAGGCACCACCATCAAAGGGGATATCATTACCGTAGGCGGACTGGTAATAACCAGGGGTTCAAAAATCATGGCACAGGGCTCTATTGATAAACCCATCGTATTTACTTCCAACACAAGCGGCACACCACGCAGCGGCGACTGGGCCGGTATCGTGTTACTGGGCAAGGCACCCACCAACAGCAGTTTTAATGGCACTGCAGGGCTGGGCGAAATAGAAGGTGGTATCAATGATGCTGCCGGAAATGGATTATATGGCGGCACAGACGCGGCAGATAACAGCGGCATTTTAAGTTATGTACGCATTGAATATGCCGGTTACGCATTTTTACCCGATAAAGAAATCAACAGTCTTACCATGGGTGGCGTGGGCAGCGGCACACAGATAGATCACGTGCAGGTAAGCTATGCAAAAGATGATGCCTACGAATGGTTTGGCGGTACCGTTAACTGCAAATACCTGATCGCTTATAAAACACAGGATGATGATTTTGATACTGACAATGGTTTCAGCGGTAAAGTGCAGTTTGGCCTGATCGTTCGTGATTCATCCATTGCCGATATCTCTAAATCAGAAGCGTTCGAAAGTGATAATGATGCAAACGGTTCCACTTTAACGCCTGTTACCAGCGCTGTATTCAGCAATATCACGGCTATTGGTCCCAAGGCAACATTGAATAACAACGGCAGCAGCCTGTTCCTCGCCGGTGCACAGATCCGGAGGAATTCAAAAGAATCTATTTTCAATTCAGTATTCCTGGGCTGGCCCATTGGCATACTGGTGGATGCCAGCAAGGGCACACCCACCGATCTGAATGCAAACGACAGCACCCTGCGTATCCGCAACTGCATTATTGCCGGTTGCCCGGTTCCTGTAAGTTATGCGGCAAGCGCATCCGCTCCCACAGGAGCCACCACCGCTTCAATACAGGCATGGTTTACCAACCCGTATTTTGGCAACAGCATTTTAACCACGGTAGATGATGCAAAATTTGTAAACCCTTTCAATTATACGTTGCCTGATTTCGGACCATTTGGTACTTCACCCGCAGTAAGCGGCGCAAGCTTTACTGATCCCAAACTGGCAACAGGTTTTTCAAGTGTTACCTTCAAAGGTGCTATTGCGCCTGCAGGTGCAGATGCCGTATGGCATAAAGGCTGGACCAAATTCAATTAATCCCTGTACAACTGATAGAAAAGGCATCATACCTGATGCCTTTTTTAATAACCTTTTGATAACGGCCGGGTAAAGATTATATAACAAAGGCGAAGCATCTTACAGCGGGTTAGTAAAATAATACGCCAAAAATTTTCTTAAGCAAACAGCAAGTTTTTCTCATGCTTGTTACCACCTGATAGTCTTATCCGGGTGGTTTTTTTATTTTTGGGGTATGAAACAATTACTCCCAGCACTGGCTATCATCATTTTTGCATCCTGCAAAGAGTCGGCCACAGCACTTACTGAAAAAATTACCGGCAGCGACAGCATGGCCATCAACTGGTTTAAAGGTGATGGCAGCATGGATACCGTTATATCGGTACAGATGATCCGTGATAAATCAAGCATTAACACCCTGGCAAAAATGGCCGGCGGGTATGTGCAAAAAAGCAAGCCCTGCGGCTATGATGGCTCCATCCATTTTTTTAAAATGAACCAGGTAATACAGGATATCCGGTTCAGGATGAACGATGCTTCATGTACGCAGTTTGAATTTATACTGGACCATAAACCTTATACCACCGAACTGACTGCCGAAGCGAAACAACTGCTGCAATCATTGAGGCATTGAGCCGCTGCAGTGTTAACTTAATGTTACGGAATTGTTACTATGCACATTTAAATCACATTTTTGTGCACCCGTTGTATTTACCCTGATTGGAGTCTATTTTCACGCTTGCAAAAAACAATTTCGTATGCAATGGGTTAAAGTAAATACCAATACACCACTTGAAACTTTTGAACTCTGGCAGGGCGACAAAAAAATTGCCAGTACCTCTTTCAACAACAGCAGCCATATTGTACGCATGGCCAGCAATGCCGGCAGGCGCCTTTTCTTTTATGGTAATAAGGGATGGCTGGTGCAAAAACCGGTTATTCAAAATGAATACGGTATTACACTGGGCCGCCTGGAAGCTGAAACCGATTCTGGTGAAAAAGGTTTTGTGGAACTGGATGGAATAAAATTCCGCTACGAGTTAAATACCGGCGAAAGCGTAAAGCTGGAACTGTTTGATGATGCACTGAACAAAAACGTGGCTTCCTGCAGTTTTGGCAATGTGCTTTCAAAAGGATTTTTCAAAACAAAATCACTCATGAGCACCCGCTTCCCCCAGCTGCTGTTATTATTATGCTGGTACAGTTTTAATATGCATCATCACAGCGGCACGCAACAGCCCGCTGCTTTACCTTACTGACACAGCTTATTATATTTTTCAAAAAGCGACGGTGAACACCGTCGCTTTTTTTATGCTGCACATAACATTATTCTCACACTGTGGTAATGCTGCGCTAACTTTTTGGTAAGTCTTTGGTAATCTTCCCTTCACGCCCAGGTTAAATGGCAAAGTGAATTTCGTGCCTTCTTTAAAAGCACTTTCACTAAAACCGAAACTATATGTTTAACAAAAAAATCAGGCAACAAAAGGTAAATGCATTGCTGCTATTAATGCTTTTACCCGTTTTCAGTTTTGCCCAGCAGCTGATCAGCGGCAGGGTCATCAAAAAATCAGAGCGCAATGGCATTGCCGGTGTAAACGTAACCGTGGAAGGAAACGGTACTGCCACCACCACCAATGCCGAAGGCATTTTCTCCATCCGTGCAAAAAAGGGAGAGGTGCTGGTGTTTTCGTACAGCGGGCTTGGCACTGTTAAAAGAACCATTGAATCAGATGCTGCCCTCATTATTGAAATGGATACCGATACCCGGGCATTGGATGAAGTAGTGGTAACCGCACTGGGTGTGAAAAAAGAAAAGAAAGTAATCGGCTATTCCACACAGGAAGTAAAGGGCGCCGATCTTATCAAAGCCCGTGAACCCAATCCCATCAATTCACTTACCGGTAAAGTAGCTGGCTTAACCGTGGGAGCATCCGCAGAACTGCTGGGCAACCCGCAGGTTTTATTAAGAGGCGCCAATATTACACTTTACGTGGTGGATGGCGTGCCCATCAATACCGATACCTGGAATATCAACCCCGATGACATTGAAAGTTATACCGTGCTCAAAGGTCCTGTTGCCTCTGCACTGTATGGCTACCGTGGTCAAAACGGCGCCATCATCATCAACACTAAAAAAGGAACAAAAGACAAAAGAGGACTGGCGGTTGAATTCAACAGCAGCACACAGATCAATAAAGGCTTTATTGCCCTGCCACGCACACAGGACCTGTACGGCCCCGGCGATCATGGCAAATACGCTTTTGTGGACGGAAAAGGCGCCGGCTTAAATGACAATGACTATGATATCTGGGGCCCGCGTTTTGACGGCCAGTTATTGCCACAGTACGACGGCAGGGTTACTTCAACCTTATACACCACCACTTTTCCTGATGGCACCGTTTTCAAAGGTTATATTGAACCCACCCCATGGACGGCCCGTGGCAAAGACAACCTGAAGCGTTTTATCCAGGCCGGTATCTTATCCACCAATAATCTTTCTGTTTCCTCCAGTGGTGAAAAACATGACCTGCGTTTTTCTGTTGGCCAGACTTACCAGCGCGGGCTGATCCCTAACACCAGCCTGAACAGCACCAATTTTAACCTGGCTTCCACCCTGCGTTTTAATAAAAAATTATCGCTGGATGCCAACCTCAATTTCAATAAGCAATACACCGATAATATCCCCGATGTAAACTACGGGCCCAACAGTGTTATTTACAACATGACCATCTGGGGTGGTGCCGACTGGGATGTTGACCAGGTACGCAATTACTGGCAACCGGGCAAGGAAGGTGTGCAAAGCAGTTATGCAGAATACCAGCGCTACCACAATCCCTGGTTCATGAGTTACGAATGGCTGCGTGGTCATCATAAAAATGATATTTATGGCTATGCCACGCTGAACTATAAGATCAATAATTATGTGGAGATCATGGGCCGTTCATCCATCAGCACCTATGATGTAACACGTACCGAAAAAATGCCCTTCTCTGCACACCCCTATGGCCGCGAGGCAGGACTGGGAGACTACCGCGAAGACAAGCGTTCGCTCTTTGAAAACAATACTGAAGCCATGATACGTTTCAGGGCGCCTAAAATCGCAAGCTTTCTTGGCATCAATGGTTTTGCCGGCGGCAACCTTCGCTCATTCAACTATGCATCAAGCTATGTTACCACCGACTACCTGAACGTACCCAATGTGTATGCATTCTCCAACAGCCGTAACCCGGTAAAAGCATTCAGCTTTACTTCGGATATGCGGGTAATGAGTGCCTTTTATTCTGTTGATTTTGCCCTGGGCAAATATGCCAATATCAACACTACCGGAAGGGTGGATAAACTGTCGGCCCTGAACGCCAGTAATAACACATTCTTCTATCCTTCTGTAAATCTCAGCACGGTAATTTCTGATTATGTAAAACTGCCTGCCGCGGTTTCATTCCTCAAACTGCGTGGTTCATATGCACAGGTGCGTGGCGGCGGTACTTTTGTTTCCAACACCATCGGTTCAACACCCAACAACAGTTACCCGCTGGGCTACGGAGCAGAATATACTTCTCCCTACGGCGGACCGAGTTATGCGTATAACAATGTGTACAGCACCGGCATTGGTTATAACAATACCACCGAAGCCAAATTTACCAGCAGCCTGGTGGATGAAAATATTAAACCTGATAACCGTACCAGTACCGAGTTCGGACTTGATATGAAATTCCTGAATAACCGCCTGGGCGTTGATGTGGCTTACTTCCGTTATATCGAAGGACCACAGATATTCAACAAACAAATCTCCGCTGCTTCCGGTTATTCCAACTATACCATCAATGCCACCAAAACCAAAAGAACAGGATGGGAAGTATCCCTCGCAGGCAACCCGGTAAAAACCAGCAGCGGTTTCAGCTGGGATGTACTGGTGAACTGGAGTACATTTAAACAGGTATATACTGAATTGCCTCCGGGTGTAACCACTATCGGAACTTTCTTTAAAGTGGGCAGCCGTGTGGATGAAGTGTATATCAGCAAATTTGCACGCACACCCGACGGGCAGATCATCAATGATGGCGGCGGCCGTCCCATCATTTTACCCGTGGCACAGTTTGCCGGGTATGCCAACCCCAAGTGGGTATGGGGATTCAACAACAAGTTCAGTTACAAAAATTTTGCATTCAGCTTCCAGTTTGATGGCCGCGTGGGTGGTATCATGGAAGATTATGTAAGAAAGAAAACCTTCCAGGGTGGCCGTCATATCGAAACCGTTGAAGGTGCACTGGGTGCTGCACGTTATGATGACACAAGAGGCATCAAATCTTATTTAGGCGAAGGTGTGCAGGTTTCCAATGCAACAGCCATCACATACGACCCGGTTACAGGTGTTATTACCAATTATGGTGCACTGCAGTTTGCACCCAATGCCACCAAAACCTATGTACAGGATTATATCAGCCGTGTGCACAGCATTCCTGAACCCAATATGATGAGCAAGAGCTATGTTAAGCTGCGGGAAATTGTGGCTTCCTATAACCTGCCTGCAAAGCTGCTGGGAAAAACCTTTATTAAAAACGCGAGTGTGTCACTGGTTGCACGCAACCTGCTCTATTTTATGAAGGATAATAAATTCAAGGACGTGGATATTGATCAGTATGCAGGCAGCCAGAGCGGTACCAACCTGCAAACACCCACCACCCGCAGTTATGGCATCAACCTGAATATTGTTTTCTAATTCAATCAACATTTCAACAATGAAAAAAATACTCACCATCATTACTGCTGCCGCCATGCTGGCCACCGCAGGATGTAAAAAATCATTCGACTCGCTGCAGGATGATCCCAACAGGGCCACCAGCGTGCCCGCCAATTTAATTTTAAACGGGGTCTTGTCTGATATCTACCAGTCGCCTTTTTCTCCCACCCAGCGCTGGAACCAGTTTTATGCATGCAACTATGCCTATTATGGCGATCAGCAATATACCTGGACCGGTGTTTCTTATGGCACTTACAATATGCTGAAAAATGTGACCAGGATGGAAGAAGAATCCGTTAAAAACCTGGGAGCTTCCAATGCATACACGGCTCTTGGTAAATTTTTCAGGGCATATTTATTTTATAATCTCACCATGCAAACAGGCGATATCCCTGTTGCAGATGCATTGAAGGGGCTGAACAATCTTTCTCCCAAATACGATTCGCAGAAAGAGGTATTCAAACAGGTACTGGCATACTTAGATGCAGCCAATACAGAAATGGCTGCGCTGATCACAAAAGGCGGCTACCTGCTGCAAAGTGATTATTATTATGGCAATGACCTTAGCAAATGGCGCAAGGCGGTGAATGCATTCAAGCTGCGTGTGCTGGTGCAGCTGAGCCATTATGAATCGGATGCCGACCTGAACATCAAACAAAAGTTTGCAGAAACTGTGAATAACAGCACGCAATACCCCTTGTTCACCGGCATGGAAAATAACATGGAGTATGTGTACAATAACCAGTACAATAAATATCCGACTAACCCGGAAAGCTTTGGTTTTGATGCAGCACGTTATAACATGACCACCACTTTCCTCAATACACTGGTATCGCTGAAAGACCCGCGTACATTTTATGTGGCCGAACCAGCGCAGGCACTCGTAAATGGGGGTGCTGCCGCCAACAGCTTTGCCGCATTTACAGGTGCAGGCAGTGGCGAAGACCTTGCCACGATGAGTGCCAATGCCGGACAGGGTAAATACTCTTTCATTAACCGGAAAAGATATTACAGCACCTATGCCGCACAAAACACCATACAGATCGGCTATCCGGAACTGTGTTTCAATATGGCCGAAGCCATCAACCGCGGTTGGATCAGCGGCAATGCAGAAGACTGGTATAAAAAAGGTATCCAGTCGGCCATCGGATTTTATGGCATCAATAATGGCAATAACACGGTGTATTTTCAAAAACCGGGTGGCACACTGAGTGATTATGATACTTATACCATTGCATACGACTGGGCCACTTATTATGCACAACCCGCGGTAACCTATGCAGGCAATAATGCCACCGGGCTGAACCAGGTACTGACACAGAAATACCTTTGCTTTTACCAGAACAGCGGATGGGAAGCGTATTATAACTGGCGCCGTACGGGTGTGCCGGTATTTCATACTGGCCCCGGTAACGGCAACAGCAACCGTATTGCCCTGCGTTTCCAGTATCCCACATCAGAAAAATTATACAATACAGGTAATGTAAGCGCCGCGATTCAAACACAGTTCAGCGGCACGGATGATATCAATGCAAAAATGTGGGTAATAAAATAATGTTCATTCAGCAAGCAAGCGATCAATAAAACGGCAGGTCTTTCCAGGCCAGCCTCATTTTAATTCAACAGGGTTTAGTTTTTTAATGTGCAGCAATTATTGCGTTAGTTTGTAGCGGGCCTGTTTCCAGGTCCGCTTTTTAAATCACTTAACAGGAATATCTTTATCAATAACAACACAATTCATATGAAACAGTTTATCGCATATATATTAGTGGCCTTGCCATTATTCATGAATGCCCAGCAAAAAAAGCAGACAGAAAATCTCGTAATCATCACACTCGATGGCATGCGCTGGCAGGAAGTGTTCAACGGGGCAGACGAGGCCTTGCTTACCAATAAAAAATTTACCAGGGACAGTGCTGAAATGGCTGAAAAATACTGGTCGGCCGGCAGTGAAGACCGCCGTAAAAAACTCTTCCCTTTTTTATGGTCGGAAGTAGCAGCCAAAGGTCAGCTGCACGGCAACCGGGCATATGGCAATTTTGTAAATGTGGCCAACCCTTACTGGTTTTCATACCCGGGTTACAACGAAATTTTCACCGGCTACCCGGATGACAGTGTAAACAGCAATAACAAAGTATGGAACCCCAATACCAATGTGCTGGAGTTCATCAATACACAAAAAAATTATAAGGGAAAAGTAGCTGCATTCAGCACCTGGGATGTGTTTCCCTATATACTCAATACCAAACGCAGCGGCCTGTATGTAAATGCCGATGTGGACACATTTAAAATGCCGGGAGAAAAATGGCAGCTGCTGAACGACTGGCAGTTTTTAACCACCAAACCCATTGGTGTGCGCCCGGATGTGATCACCTATATCGCCGCACGCGAATACATGAAAACATACCGGCCCAAAGTACTCTATATCGCTTTTGACGAAACCGATGATTTTGCGCATGGCGGCATGTACGACCAGTACCTGCAAAGCGCTCAATCGCAGGACAAAATGATTGCCGACCTGTGGAATTATATCCAGTCAACGCCGCAATACAAGGACAAAACCACTTTATTTATTACCTGCGACCACGGCCGCGGTGATAAAATAAAAGAAGAATGGCAGCACCACGGTAAAAAAATTGAAGGCGCCGACCAGATATGGTTTGCCGTAATAGGCCCGGATACCAAAGCCATTGGCGAGGCCAGGCAGCCACAGCAGTTTTACCAAAAACAATTTGCGGCTTCATTTGCGGCCATGCTGGGTATGGAATTTAAACCTGCACACAGCACAGCAGCAGCAATTGACTTAACTTTAGGTCATTAATTTATCGCATATCATGAAACGATTTTTTTATTGCTGCCTCCTGTTGTCCTTTTCACAAATCAGCGCAGCACAGCAAAAAGTTTTGTTACCCAATGGATGGTCACTCTCCCCGGCCGGCCATTCCCTGCCCCTGGGAGACCTCCCGCTGAATATGGCCGTATCACCCTCAAAAAAATATATCGCGGTTACCAACAATGGGCAGAGTGTACAAAGCCTGAATTTAATTGATGTTGCCAAAGGTGAAGTAATTGACATTGTTGAAATACCCAAAGCATGGTACGGTTTAAAGTTCAGCAGCGACGAAAAATTTTTATATGCCAGTGGCGGCAACGACAACTGGATTTTAAAATATGAATTCATAAAAAATTATACTATCGTCAGCGAAAATCCCATTCGGTTTTCGCCCGGTTTAAAACTTACCGACAGTTTTAAATTAGGCAGCAAATGGCCAAACAAAATTTCTCCTGCCGGAATAGAAATTGACGACGCAGCAAACAAAATGTATGTTGTTACCAAGGAAAACAATTCTTTGTACATAATGGACCTCACATCCAAACAAATCCTGTTTAAAGATACCCTGGATGATCCTGCTTATGCATGCCTGTTGTCGAAGGATAAAAAAGAATTGTACATTTCTGTTTGGGGTGGTAAAAAAGTTTTAGTGTTTGATGTGGCAGCAAAAAAATTCACTGCCGCTGTTGCCGTTGGAGAAAATCCCAATGAACTGCTGCTTTCCAAAAACGGCAAATGGCTGTTTGTTTCAGATGCAGGTGATAATGCCGTTTCTGTAATTGATATTAAAAAAAGAAAAGTGGCAGAGGTTTTGAATGCGGCCTTGTATCCAAATGCACCCACCGGTTCGGCCAGTAACGGGCTGGCATTAAGCGAAGACCAAAAAACTTTATATGTTGCTAATGCCGACAACAATTCACTCGCTGTGTTTGACGTAACCAAACCTGGTTTCAGCAAATCAAAGGGTTTCATACCTGTTGGCTGGTATCCCACAAATGTAAAAGTGATCGGTAAAAAAATATTCGTGAGCAATGGCAAGGGCTTTTCTTCCAAACCCAACTCTAAAGGGCCCGACCCCACAAAACACGACCAGGAAGTAAATTACCAGCATGGTGATTTTAAGAACAAGCAAAGCCAGATGGAATATATTGGCGGGTTGTTCAAAGGCACCATGAGCATCATTGATGAACCATCAGCACAACAGTTGTCCGTTTATTCAAAGCAGGTTTATGCGAACACGCCTTATTCAAAAGAAAGGGAAACGGTTTCAAAAGGCGAGGAAGGCAACCCGATACCAATGAAAGTAGGAGCTCCTTCTCCCATCAAGTATGTGTTTTATGTAATTAAAGAAAACCGCACATACGACCAGGTGCTGGGTGATATGCCAAAAGGCAATGGCGATACCAGTCTTGTTTTATTTGGAAAAAAGATTACCCCCAACCAGCACAAACTGGCTGATGAATTTGTTTTGCTGGATAATTTTTACGTGGATGGCGAAGTGAGTGCCGATGGTCATAACTGGAGCATGGCGGCCAACGCCAATGATTATCTTGAAAAAACATGGCCCACATCTTATGGCGGCCGCGGTGGTAACTATGATTCTGAAGGCAATCGTGAAGTGTCTAATCCGGACCGTGGTTTTATTTGGGATTACTGTAAGCGTGCAGGTTTAAGCTTCAGAACATACGGTGAATTTGCAGACGATTACAAAGCAAACATTAAAGTGCTGGAAAATCATTTTTGCCCTTACTATACCAGCTGGGACGAAAAGATCAGGGATACTTCCAGGTTTTACCAGTGGAAACGGGAGTTTGATTCGTTGCTGGCCGTAAATGCGGTACCGCATTTTAATTCGCTGCGGATGATCAATGATCATACAGAAGGACAAAGGCTGGGCCGGCCCACCCCGTTTGCACATGTGGCTGATAATGATCTGGCCGTGGGTATGTTCGTGGAGTATTTATCCAAAAGCCCGATCTGGAAAGAAAGCGCCATTTTTATTGTGGAAGATGATGCACAGAACGGGCCTGATCATGTTGATGCACACCGTACCACGGCCTATGTGGCAGGTGGTTTTGTAAAAAGAAATTTTGTGGATCATACCATGTATTCAACCTCCTCCATGCTGCGTACCATTGAACTGATTTTAGGTCTGCCGCCCATGAGCCAGTATGATGCGGCTGCCGAACCCATGTGGCGCTGTTTCAGTAATACCCCGGATCTGAGTGCATTCCAGTCAGTGCCTGCGCTGGTGGATCTTACAGAGAAAAACAAAAAGAATACTGCGAGTGCAAAACTGAGTGAAACATTTGATTTCAGTAAGGAAGACCGCATCCCTGACCTGGTATTCAGCGAAGTGATATGGAAAGCCGTAAAAGGCGAACACAGCATAATGCCTGCTCCGAGAAGAAGCGCTTTTGTGAAGATGGTGGAGAAGAAGGATGATGATGATTAACCGGGAACTTTTAGAGGTATCACCTCTAAAACATAAAAAAGGCGCTTCATTACTCAAGCGCCTTTTTAGTAAGCGGGATAATCCGCGTTAAGAATATAGTTGCCTTTGTTTTCGATCATCCATTCTTTACACTTTAAGATCATTGCATTTGTAACAGCCCCATAATCTTCATCCCCGTAACTGGTTTTAAAAGACGCAATGATTTTTTGAAACGCATTGTTTAAAATAACGCCCGATAAAACACGAATCACCATTCCTGCGCTCTTAACCATAAAAAAGCCGTCGGCGTGCCCGTTAAAATTTTTAGAAGTATCCAGCCAGTTTTGCAGTTGAAAAACACTTTCCTAGCTGCAGGTAAAAACCAATTTCTTTACTTTCTGTTCCAATGCGTCGCCCCAAAGCCTGCCGTTTAATGATGCGTCATATGAACATTCCTTTATAATGTTTTTTTCAGATGCGCTGTCGCCCATTCTCGCCATTGCAAGGCAAACAGCCCATTGCGGGTAATGAATAGCGTCTTTCCAGGAATGCTGAAGCAGGGAATCCAGCCCGGGTAAGGCCAGCTTTGCAGCAGTAAGTATCAGGCCTGCATCTACGTACTCATATTGATGACGCCATTTGAGTTTTTCAATTTCCATACCTGCAAAAGCCGATTTAGAGCTGTCATCCAGGTTATCGTACGCAGTTTCATAGTTATAAAACCGGGGATGCGGGTAAAACATTTTTTTATACATGGCATAAGACTTCCTCAGGTATCCTTCCTTTTCTTCATCCGTCCATCTCCAGTTAAGAAGGTACAGCAGTCTTTTTTTAACAGCAGGCGTCACATTGCATTTTAAACTGACTGATGATGGAGAAATATAAACCGGTTTTTCTGCAAGCAGCCCGTTTAATTTTTCTGCAGCTGGTAAACGAACGCATGGGAACTGCGGCAAAGCCGCATTACATAAAACCACAGTAAGACAGGTTATAACAAAAAACTTCATTTCCCTACCAGTTATGACTATTTAAAAGCCAGGCCCCCTTCAACCAAACAACCGGTTTCAGGATGCGTCATGCATAACGATTACATAATGTTTCCTTAAAGGGCAGTTTATACAAACAATATTGTTTTGTGAAAGTCTTTAAAAGAATCCGCTAAAACTTCTATAAACATGCAAGCATCCAAAGCGCAAAAAATTGCAGATGATATCATCCTGCTGTATAAAAATTTCGGCAGCAATGAATATGCCGGGGAAAAAGTAACACAACTGGAACATATGGTGCAGGCAGCATCGCTTGCCAAGCAGGGTGGCTATGATGAAGAAATGATCCTTGCCGCATTTTTACATGATATCGGGCATATTTGTGCGGCGTCCTATACCAACAATACCATGAATGGTTTTGGCATCATCAACCATGAAAAGATCGGCGCACAGTATTTGCGTAACCGTGGTTTCAGTGAACGTATTGCAAAACTGGTGGAGAACCATGTTTCTGCAAAGCGCTACCTCACGTTTAAATATCCTGAATATTATGACGGGCTGTCGGAAGCCAGCAGGAAAACACTCGAATACCAGGGCGGCAGGATGAACCCCGATGAAGCCGCATTTTTTGAGCAAGACCCGCTCTGTGAAGATTTTATCGAGATGCGCCGCTGGGATGAACTGGCCAAAGAAGAAAACCTCCCGCTTGCCCTTCCTTATGAATATTTCCATACGCTGATTTGCAATCACCTGGTGCAACAGCCTTCTGATCTTGTCATTGTTTAAATCTCCTTCATGCACAACCCGCAAATAAAACTGGCCGTATTTGATATTGCCGGCACAACAGTAAAAGATAAAGGCAACGTGGCAAACGCGTTCATGCAAGCCTTCAACAAACACGGTTACAGCATCCCCGGAACAGAAGTACACACACTGATGGGATATAAAAAAACGGAAGCCATCAAAATAATGCTGGAAAAATATTTTCCCGGCGCCATCAGCAGTTCCAGGAACCTCGTGGCAAAAATCCACGAAACCTTTACCGCCGGGATGATCAGCTTTTATGAAACAGATCCCTCCCTTGAACCCATGCCTGATGCGGAGTATGTTTTTTCACAACTGCAGTCGCGTGATATCAAAGTGGCGCTGAATACGGGTTTTGGTAGTCTTATTACCGAAGTGATCTTAAAACGCCTTGGCTGGAACCGTACCCAACTCATCGATTTCGTTATCTCCAGTGATGAGGTAAAATACGGAAGGCCCCACCCGCTGATGATACAGGCCGCCATGAAAGCACTGCATATTGAACATGCATCGCAGGTGGTGAAAATTGGTGATACCGAAGTGGATATTGCCGAGGGAAGGAATGCCGGCTGCGGACTGGTAGTTGCAGTTACCACCGGGGCTTATACAAAAGAACAGCTGCTGCCATTTCAACCGGATGCCATCATCGGCCAGCTCAAAGAAATATTGACCATTTTAAAAACAGCTGCCGTTGCAAATTAGAAAGGAAGAGGCCGGAAGTAACCGCATACTGGTGGCGCTGTATTCAGCCGTGGTAAGTTTTTTAACTTATGCAGTGGTGTATGCATTCCGCAAACCTTTCAGTGCCGCTACATTTGATGGCCTTTATATCGCAGGTGTGAGTTACAAGGTTTGTCTTGTCATCAGCCAGGCCATAGGCTATACACTCAGTAAATTTTATGGCATCCGTTTTATCGGCGGACTAAAAAGACCGGGGCGCTGGAAAATAATTTTACTGCTCGTGGGAATTGCATGGCTGGCATTGCTGTTTTTTGCCATCGTTCCTGCACCTTACAATATCATTTTTCTTTTCATCAACGGGTTCCCGCTGGGCATGATCTGGGGCATTGTTTTTTCTTACGTGGAAGGCCGGAAAGCCACCGACTTTATCGGGACGGTGCTGGCAGTAAGTTTTATCTTTTCATCAGGCTTTGTAAAGTCGGTTGCAAAGTATCTCATGCTCACATGGAATATTAATGAATTCTGGGTACCCTTTATAACCGGTCTTGTTTTCATTATCCCGCTGGTTCTGTTATTATACCTGCTTGAAAAAATTCCTGCACCTGCAGCCGGGGACATCGCAGCCAGGAAAGAGCGGCTGCCAATGACAGGAACCGAAAGAAAAAAAATGGCCCTTGCTTTTTTGCCGGGGCTGGTAATACTGATCGTCATCTATGTATTTCTTACCGTGTTCCGTGATATCAGGGATAATTTTGCGGCCGATATCTGGAAAGAACTGGGCTTTGCATCGCAGGCGGCCGTTTTCACCAGCACTGAAATTCCTGTTACACTTGCGGTACTGTTACTGGTGGCATTACTCGTGTTCATCAAAAATAATTTTTCTGCCTTCCTCGCTGCACATTTCCTTGTTGCTGCAGGATTTTTCATCAGCGGCGCCGCCACTTATTTTTTTATGCGCAACCAGCTTTCACCCTTTAACTGGATGCTGCTGGCCGGGTTGGGATTATACATGGCATACATTCCCTTTAACTGCATCTTATTTGAAAGGATGCTGGCCGCTTTCAGGCTAAGCGGTAATGCCGGCTTCCTGATGTACCTGGCAGATTCATTTGGTTATCTCGGCAGCATACTGGTATTGTTTGGAAAAGAAATTTTTAAACTGAACCTGCACTGGGTGGCATTTTATTCGCAGGGCGTAATGATATTGTCGGTACTGGGTATTGCCGGTACCTGTTTATCGGCCATGTACTTTATAGGGAAATATAAAAAATCAGCAACAGTATGGAGCAGCGTTCAGCCATCGTTATAGGAGCAGGTATTGTTGGGCTTGCCATGGCAAGATCATTGGCGATAAAGGGATTTAAAGTAAAACTGCTGGAGCGCAACCATAAAGCCGTGGGTGCATCTATTCGCAACTTCGGAATGGTATGGCCTATTGGCCAGCCGGATGGATTGCTGTATGAAAGGGCATTAAAAAGCAGGTCGGCCTGGAAAAGCATTTGTGATGAAGCCGACATTTGGTACGATACCAGCGGCAGCGTGCACCTGGCGCACCATGCAGATGAATGGACAGTTTTGCAGGAACTGCAGGAAGCCTTTGGCAAACACCGCCCGGTAAGGCTTTTATCAAAAGAGGAAACATCGGGTATTTGCCCGGCTGCACAAACCGAAGGATTGATGGGCGCACTGCACAGTAAAGATGAACTGATCATTAATCCCGTGCAAACGATTGCCGCATTGCCGGCATACCTCACTGAAAAATACGGGGTGGAATTTTTATGGGGCAAATGTGTAAGCTACATCCATGATGCCACCGTGTATGTGGGCAACCACGAAACTTATGAAGCCGATCTGGTGTTTATTTGCAGTGGTGCCGATTTTGAAACCCTGTATCCTGAAGAGTTTTCGAAACTGCCGCTCACCAAATGCAAACTGCAGATGATGCGCCTGGTGGCACAGCCTGGTAACTGGAAAATGGGGGCGGCGCTTTGCGGGGGGCTTTCACTCACCCATTACAAAAGCTTTTCCGCAGCAGCATCTTTACCCCTGCTGAAAAAAAGATATGAAAATGAAATGGCAGCATACGTGGAATATGGCATTCATGTGATGGCCAGCCAGCATGATACGGGGCAGATCACCATTGGTGATTCGCATGAGTACGGCATAACGCATGATCCGTTTGACCGTGACGAGATCAACACCCTCATTCTTGACTATTTAAAGAAGATCGCCTGCTTTAAAAACTGGCAGGTTGCAGAAAGCTGGAATGGCATTTATCCCAAACTCACCAATGGGGACACTGAAATTTTCTATTCACCTGAACAGGGAGTGTATGTTCTAAATGGCCTGGGTGGCGCCGGTATGACACTCTCATTCGGACTGGCGGAAGAAATAGTAAACAATCTTTAACATGAAGTACCCGCTGTTACAAAAAATAAGCAACTGGCTGCAATTACTGGCTGCCGTGCTGATGATTTTCAAATCATGAGTTTTTGACTTTGTGCTGATACGTATCCTGTCGTTCCGGCCTGTCCTTATACGGACAGGCTTTTTACATAATGGTAACATTGCCGTAACAATTTAGCCGTACCAGGCAAATATTTTTGTTAAACAGGTATTGTATGAAACAACTTTCTTCAACACTTTACGCAAACAGGCTGTTTTATTATGGCAGTCTTTTTTTTATGGCGGTTGCTGCTGCCATTGTGATATTTTTTTCGAAGCCCGAAGGGTTTATATTGCTTAATTACCATCACAGTGTTGCGCTGAATATATTTTTTGTGAACTACACTTTTTTGGGTGATGGTATTTTTGCACTCGCGCTGGTGGCTTTTTTATTTTACCGCAAGCAAAGAAAACTGGCATTGCTGGTGCTCGCAGCCTATCTCACATCCGGTATTACTGCACAGCTGCTGAAGAATATTATTTATGCGCCAAGACCAAGAATATATTTTGAAGCCGGCCAGTATATATACCACCTCGATAATTTCGGGGACAGCGGCGGGGGCGCCAGCAGTTTCCCTTCTGGACATACCACATCTGCTTTTGCCATTGCCACGGTATGCGCCTTATGGTGGCAGAAAAACCGGTTAAGCATTTTACTGGTGGCCGCAGCAGCATTGGTAGGCTATTCCCGTATTTACCTGGCGCAGCATTTTATGACTGATGTACTGGCCGGTTCCTGCATTGGCATTTTCTTTGGCACAGTTAGTTTCCTTGTTTTCAACAGCCAGAAAGAATACAGGTTCTTTAAAAAGCGGAAACTTCACCAGCCGGTCAGCAACTGGAACAATGCCTTTCCCGGCACTGCAATTTCATAATGCCTGCTTAACTGTCTTTGATCCAACAAAAAATTACGGCATAAAAAAATAAAACCGCAGGAATGCGGTTCTACTAACATAATTAAACTAAACGCAACTGCTGTATTCCAGAGGCAGTACAAAAATACGGGCACATTGTTACTGCAATCTTATGCGGCTGTTATGTAAACATTATTGAAGCATTTTTTAAAAAGCTGCTGTACCAGGCCCCGGAAGATTTAATAATCCGCCGCTGTGTTTTAAAATCAACATACACCAGGCCAAACCTTGGCCGGTAACCTTCAGCCCATTCAAAATTATCCAGCAGGGTCCACACAAAATAACCCTTCACATTCACCCCTTCTTCTTTTGCCTGCAGCACTTTGTAAATATGATTTTGCAGGTAGTATTTCCGATTTTCATCATTGATCTCATTATTCAGGTATTCATCGGCAAACGCTGCACCGTTTTCTGTAATGATAATTTCTTTAATACCCTTGTAACTGTGCAGCCGCTTCAGTGCTTCATAAATACTGGAGGGATATACTTCCCAGTTCATCAGGGTGTGTTCCACATTGCGTTTGCTAGCGCTTACAATTTTTGCATTTACAAAAGGAATAAACGGTGTGTACCGCACCAGTTCACGGGTATAATTCTGCAGGCCGATAAAATCCATATCAAACTGGAGTTTACCCATATCTCCGGGATAAACAAACCGTTCAATACGTTCCAGCACTTTAACATCATTTACCGGGTAGCCCATTCCCAGCAATGGCTCCAGGAACAAACGGTTCAGCAGGGCATCTGCTTTTTTTGCAGCAACCACATCCCTGCTGCTGCTGGTAAAAGGTTCAATATGCGAATAAGAAAATGTAGTACCCACTTTGTGATTTGACCGGTGTGATTTAATGATCCTGCCGCCTTCTGCCTGGCATAAAGCAGCATGATGAGCAGCAGCCAAAAAACTGGCCAGCCCCTTTTTGCCGGGCGCATGCACACCTAAAAAGTAACCGGCCCCGGTAAACACCATCGGCTCATTCAGTACCATCCAGTGCTGCACCCGGTCGCCAAAATGTTTCATACAGCAATCCACGTAATATCCGAACCAGTGAATAATATCGCGGTTGGACCACCCGCCCTTTTTTTGCAGCTCATAAGGCAGGTCCCAGTGGTATAATGTTATCCAAGGTTCAATGCCCAGCTCCAGGCAAAAATCAATCACACGGTTATAAAAGTCGATACCCTTGTAATTCAGCGGACCAATACCCTGTGGTAAAATGCGGCTCCAGGCAATGGAAAAGCGGTAATTGGGTATGCCCATTTTATACATCAGGGCAATATCATCGGCATAACGGTTATAAAAATCGCAGGCAATATCCCCATGCTCGCCATGAGCGATTTTGCGGCGCTGTTTTACAAACACATCCCAGATGGAAAGTCCTTTCCCGTCTGCGGCATGTGCACCCTCAATCTGGTATGCCGCGGTGGAAACACCCCATTTAAAGTCTGCCCCAAAATTGTCTTTTGCAAATAACATAAATCATTCTCCCGTTTGCTGCAATATTTTTCCCAGGCTCAGTTTCTGTAGTTTTTTGGGCGAGTACACCGCATTGCCAGGTTTTTTATCGGGAGATATTGTATCCTGTGCATGTTTTTTAATGATCCGGTCAATGATCCTTCCCGTGCTGTTGGGATAATTAACAGCAAGGTATTGTTTGCCCCCGGTCCATTTTTCAATTTTTTCTGCATGCTTCAGTTTCAGGCTTTTGATCACCGGCACCCCCATGGCCTCAAGTGCAGCGGCATTGCATTGCTGCTCATACTGCCCCTTCATCGGTATCACCATCAGTTTCTTTCTTAAATACAATGCTTCTGCAGGTGTTTCAAAACCTGCACCGCATAAAATACCGGTGCAGTGGATCATGCTTTCAACAAAGGCTTCATTATTTACGGGGCGGATATGCACATTCTTTTCTGTGTAATCTTTTTTACTGTGTTTGCTGAACACTTCCCAGTTAATATGCCGGATGCTGCTTAATACTTTGATCAACCGGGCATCATCATAAGCCGGGAGATACACGGTATAATGATCCCCGTTCACCGGTTTTGCATTACGTACCTGGCTGCGGATGACCGGCGTAAAAATATCTTTATCATAAGCACCAAAATGAAAACCATACGCCGCAGTAACAGGTGCATAGTTATGCAGGATGGCTTTGCCCAGCGGGTCTTTCTTCTTTGGCCTGGGGCTTTTTTTATTGATCACCGCTGCCTGGTGACTCAACCCGATACAGGGTTTGTATTTCATTTTGCAGGCCCATGCACTCACAGGTTCAAAATCGTTGATCACGATATCATAGGCTTCCACCGGCAGGCTTTTGATCTCTTTGTACAGTCTTTTTATATTACCCTTCCTGTAAGTGGCCAGCAGGTCAATCCCCCCCTTCTTTCCGAAAATAAAACTCAGTCCCTTGAATTTATATTTAACAGGATAAGGCAGGTCCACATCAGCCTGGATACCGCTTACCAGTATATCCAGCTCACCTTTTTGCTGCAGCAGGGGAATGATATCCCTTGCACGGCTCAAATGACCATTGCCTGTTCCCTGTATGGCGTATAAAATTTTCATCAGTTGCGCAGTAAGTTAAATTCTTCCACCATATTGGTGAAGAGCCGGGTATTGTCGGGCTCGTCTTCTTCCTCCGCCGCATGTTTTTCCTGCAGCCAGGCTGCTTCATCAAACCGATACAATTCCCATTGGCCGTTTGTGTATTCCAGTGCAGTAAGATTTTCTATCCAGTCGCCGCTGTTCAGGTACATGATCTTTCCCTGCGGCATTACGATCTCACGCATTTCAGGCTGGTGAATATGACCGCATACCACGTAATTGTATTGGTTACTGATACCGATCTCCGCCGCCGTCACTTCAAAATCATTGATGAATTTCACGGCACTCTTCACACTGTTTTTTATTTTTTTAGAGAGCGACAGCTTACCGCGTTTGAATATTTTTTCTGAAATGAAATTAGCAAGCCTGTTGATAAGTATCAGTGTATCGTAACCCACCGCACCCAGTTTTGCCAGCCATTTACTGTGCTGCATGGTAACATCAAAAACATCACCGTGAAAGAACCAGGCTTTCTGATCGTTGTCCAGCTCCAGCACCACTTTGTTCACTATTTTAAAACTGCCCATTTTAAAACCGGTGAACTTGCGCAGCATTTCATCGTGGTTGCCGGTTACATAATAAATTTTCACCCCCTTGCTCATCCAGCCCATAAGGTGCTTCACCACTTTCATATGGCTCTTGGGCCAGTAGCGTTTGCTGAACTGCCAGATATCGATGATATCACCATTAAGGATGACTGTTTTGGGTTTAACACCTTTCAGGTAATGCAATAACTCTTTTGCATGGCAGCCATAGGTGCCCAGGTGCACATCCGACAACACCAGTATATCAACCTTCCGCTTTTTTGTTTCCTTCATCAGTGCAGTTTCAAAAACTTAAGCGGGGAAGGAAAAATGCTGATGCGCAGCAGGAAAATCCGGGTAATGATATTCAGCCAGAAAAAACTAAGTGCTTTCATGTTGAGCAGTTTAAGGGTGAACATGATCCAATAAAAAATAAAGTAAGCATGTTGCTGTAAACTGCATGTTACCGCAACATTAAAAATTTGTTAAGCGGCGGAGATAATTTTTTCATAACCCATACTTAACAGCGGCATAATACTGCAGCCGCAGTTTTGCCTTTTAAAGACAACAAACTAACTACACATGAAAAGAACAGCTGCAGTATTATTGCTGCTGGCCGCATTTACGGCCTGTAAAAAAACTGAAGACAACCCCGCTCCCGTTGAAGTAATCGTGAATGAAGACCCGGCCACTTACAAGGAAATTGCCTCGCTGAACCTGGGTGGCGCCGGTGCTGCAGAGATCACCACCTACGATCCGGTTACCAAAAGACTGTTTGCGGTAAATAACGGAACAACCAATAAAATTGATGTGATCGATATCGCCAATCCGGCCACCATCAGTATTATTTATTCTATTAACCTGGCTGCATACGGCGGCTATGTAAACAGCGTGGATGTAAGCAATGGCAAACTGGCGGCGGCAATTGAATCCACCAACAAGCAGGCCGCAGGCAAGCTGGTTATTTTTAACACCAGCACCTATGCCGAAGAAAAAGTGATCACTGTTGGCGCATTGCCTGATATGGTGACCTGGAGTCCCGATGGCAAATACATTTTCACTGCCAATGAGGGTGAGCCTGACGCAGCTTATACCAACGATCCCGAAGGTTCGGTATCCATCATCAGCGTGGAGAATGGTTACAGCGTGACCACGATCAATTTTGCATCTTTTGCCCCGCAGCTGGCCGCACTCAAAACAAAAGGATTCCGGTTGTTTGGCCCCGGTAATGATATGGCGAAAGATGTGGAACCCGAATACATCAGTGTTGCAGCTGATTCAAAAACCGCCTGGGTAACCTTACAGGAAAACAATGCCATTGCTGTAATTGATGTTGCTTCAAAATCGGTTACAAAGATTTTACCGCTGGGGTTTAAAGATTACAATAATAGCGCCAATGCCTTTGACCCATCCGATAAAGATGGCGGCATCAGTTTTGCAGCATGGAAAGTGTTCGGCACCTATATGCCCGATGCTATTGTAAATATGAATTTTAACGGCACACCCTATCTCTTTACGGCCAATGAAGGGGATGCAAGGGAATACACGGGTTTTAGTGAGGTAAAAAGGGTGAAGGACATTACCCTGGATGCCGCCGCATTTCCCAATGCAGCCACATTAAAAACCGATGCACAGTTGGGCCGGCTGAACATCACTTCCACAATGGGAGATACAGATGGCGATGGTGATTATGATGCGTTATACAGTTTTGGTGCCCGTTCCTTCAGTGTGTGGAATGGTAATACGGGTGACCTGGTGTGGGACAGTAAAAATGAGCTGGATATAAAAGCAAAAGAGCTGGGGATTTATGACGATAACAGGAGTGATGATAAAAGTGTGGAGCCAGAAGCGGTTACCATTGGCAAAGTAGGCAATAAATACATTGCATTTGTGGGCATGGAGCGTGCGGATGCCGTGGCCGTTTATGATGTGAGCAACCCGGCTGCACCGGCATTTATTAAAATGTTCGGCACGGGTGATGCACCTGAAGGCGTGTTATTCATTCACTCCTCCAAAAGCCCCATTGGGCAAAGCCTGCTGGTGGTAAGCAGTGAAAATGACGGCGTGGTAAAAATTTATAAAGCAGATAAACTATAAGGGCAAAAAGTGAAACACAAAGAGGAGCCATGGCTCCTCTTTTTTTATACGTTGTGTTCGGTTGTCAGTCTTTCCTGCTCTGCAGTGTAAACCCGAAAGTGCTGCCCACATCTATTTTACTGCGTACATGAATATTTTGTCCGTGCGCTTCAATGATGTGTTTGCAAATTGAAAGTCCGAGCCCGCTCCCGCCCACTTTACGGCTGCGGGCAATATCGGTGCGGTAAAAACGCTCAAAGATGCGGTTGAGGTGTTCTTCGGCAATACCATATCCGTCATCACTTACTTCCACCAGGATGTGCCGCCCGTCTACCTTGTAAAAACTGCTTTCGATACTGCCGTTCTGTTTGCCGTATTTGATGGCATTGCTTACGAGGTTATAAAATACCTGGCGTATTTTTTCCTTATCCGCATAGACGGTCAGCGGCACTTCGCAGCCTTTTTTGATGGTGCATTCAATATTTTTTTCTTCTGCGGTGATCTGGAGTGATTCGTACACTTCATGCAGCAGGTCCTGGATCACAAAGTTTTCCTGTATCAGCATTTGCTCGCCGCTTTCCAGTTTGGATATTTCATCCAGGTCGCTCACCAGGTTCACCAGCCGGTCGATATTACGCGAAGTGCTTGCCAGGAATTTCTTATTTACTTCAGGGTTTTCGAGCGCCCCGTTCAGCAATGTATCCACATAGCCCTGTATGGCGAAAATGGGTGTTTTTAATTCGTGGCTCAGGTTTTGCAAAAATTCCTTGCGGTAGTTTTCGTTTTGCTGCAGCACTTCAATTTCAGCCTTGCGCTGCTCGGCCCATTCTTCCACATCCTTCCTCACTTCGTCAATGCCCTTTTGCGGCAGTATGTTTTTGTAATAAAATTCTTCCCTTTTGCTGGCCTTGGTCTGGTAAATGAATTTATAAATGAGCTTGATCTTCCTGTAAATGAATTTTTGCAGGGTGTATAATATCAGCGCATAACTTCCGGCAAATATCACCAGCAGCGAAACGATGGCAATTATCCAGTCGGGTTTAAAAATAAAAATACCCACCGCTATCGGTACAGAAAGCGTTGCAGCGGTAAGCAAAGAAAGCTGTTGCGGCGAAAGGTTTTTTTGTGAGAGCATCTTTTGTCATTGGTCATTAAGTCATTCTTAAAGCCTTTGTAAAGTTAATGTCAAAAATGACTTAATGACCAATGACCTTGTTCTATAATTCGAATTTATACCCCACACCTTTTACAGTGCTGATACAATCGAGGTTGAGTTTCTGACGTATTTTACGGATATGCACGTCAATGGTACGGTCGCCCACGATCACTTCGGTACCCCAGATGGTATTGAGGATTTCGTTGCGTAAAAAAACCTTACCTGGTTTGCCGGCAAGGAGTGCCAGCAGTTCAAATTCCTTGCGGGCAAGGATGATATCTTCTCCATTATAGCGCACGATATATTGTTCCCTGTCAATTTCCAGGTCACCCACTTTCATTACTTTGGGTTCGTCTTTGCTAAAGCGCCTGAACAGGGCGTTTACCTTGCTTACCAGAACTTTCGGACTGATCGGCTTGGTAACATAATCATCAGCCCCGGTTTCAAGTCCCTTGATTTCGGTGCCTTCGTCGCTGAGTGCGGTTAAGAAAATGATGAGTGTGTTTTTAAAAGCGGGCAATGCACGGAGATGATTGCAGACTTCCATCCCGGTTTTTCCGGGCATCATAATATCAAGAATAATCAGGTCGGGAAGCACACGCTTTGCCTTGTCGATGGCTTCGTTGCCGTTCTTTGCAGTGGTTACCTCAAAGCCTTCGGCCTGCAGGTTGTATTGCAAAATTTCCAGGATATCGGGTTCGTCGTCGGCAATTAAAATTTTTTTAACAGTACTCATACGTGTAACGTTGCGCAAAAGTAGTCTTTAACACTAAATTAATACCGCTTTGCATGTATTATCAAATTGTTAAGCAGGAAAACAGGTTTCGCACCGGGCGCCTGTTAATGAGGCAACTCTAATCAAAATTTCAGCATCTTTGCATATAGTATGATGAAAACTGTAATCTTATTCCTGCTGGCTGCTTTTACCGGAACGGATGTATGGGCACAGCCAGATACCGTTAAAGTGCCGATAGAACGCCAGCTGCGTCATGATAAAATAAATGAGGAGCAAAAACTGCTGGATAAAGCGGATGGCCGGCTCGACGGACTGGTGAAAGTATCTTCCAGCGAAGAGATCAATCTTGCAGTAACCGACGCGTTATTGCGCAGGGCAGATGCGATTCAAAGCGGTATTGAGCGCAACAAAAAAATCCCCTCCAACAATGAAAAAGTACGCTACCTCAATTACCTCGAAAATCTACTGAGAAGTTTCCGTACCGATTGGCGCACCAGGAAGATCAATGCGTTGTATGCGCCGCAGCTGATGGATAATTTTGAAAAAATTATGACGGCCACCATTGACAGTACCAGTATGGTACCGCTTGTTGAAGCCATGCCATATGAAATTGCAAAAATCAATACGGCCATTTTTGTAAACAACCCCGGTTACAGGCAATCCGTAAATATTGTTTATCTCAAATACTGTGCACTTAATCCCGATAAAATACTGGGTACACTGTCGCCCTTTGTAAGAGAGCTTTATGCCGACAGCCTGCTGGTAGCAGTGGCCAAAACAGATCCCGGCCAGTTGTATAAATATTCACAGGACACTTATTCTCCTGTAGGAAAGCTCATCCACAATAATACCAATGGTTATGTAAAAACCATAGCACAGCTGAGCAACACGCCGGGGCCGCTCCTTTATTTTCCTTTCCTGGATGATATTGTGAGTGGCAAAAAACAGATTGATTCACTCAGGAAAATTATTGGCGATGGTGAGAAGGGTTATGACAGCGTGCGTTATTACAAATTACTGGTACAAACAGAAATTGAATACAGCAAAAGACTTTCAAAAGGCGATACAGCCGTGGCCATGTTTGGCGCCAACGGGTTAAGGGATATGCTTCGCCGGAAAGCCTTGCAGCATTTTGTTACACCCATCAATGAACTGCACGAGCGGCCCGAGAATATCCGCATGCGGGCCGTGGAACCCCTGAGCCCGGCAGAACTGTATTATATGATCGTAACCAGCGAAAGCGAGATCTATACCAGCAGCTATAAACACAGTTTTAACCGTATGCTGCAGCGGCTGGGTAAAAAGCCCGCCACTGATTCGCTGCTGATGGGTGTGAACTACGACTATTTCAAGAAGTTCATCAAGATGGCGGCCAATTTCAACAAGCTGGATACATTTTTGAACCTGATGCCGGCTGCCAATGCCGAGTCGCTCATGAAATCCTTTGTGGCCAACCTTGAAAAATCGGGCACACTGGAAGATGCCGTGGATGTGGCAGACAGTTACAGCAGCATCAGCAATAAAAACCTGCAGGCCAATGTGCTGAACTATGTAGCTCAAAATGAAAAACGCTGCAGCGATGAAAACAGCAAACGCGGCAAAATCATTTACAGCCTGCTGAACACTATTTTTCTTTCTGCAGACACCACGAAGAATATTGACCTGAGTGCCGAACTGGGCATACCTCCTATTTATACACTGGATAACAAGTTGCTGACAGACGACAGCGGCCGCATTGTACAGCAGGTATTTTTTTATGGGGATGATGATGGAAAAAAATTCTTTCCCTCCTATATCGCTGCATTTTCCAGTAAGGAATGGAAAATTGACAACAGTAATCCTGAGTGGGTAAGTATCAGGTCACTGGCAGGGCCTAAGATATGGATCTATGTTAACAGGCCGCTGAACAACGACAAAAACTTAGACGACACGGCACAGGTGCATTTGAACAATTACCTGCGAAAAAATGATATTACACCCACCATTATCACGCATCGCGGCCACAGTTACTGGCTGCCACGCACCATCGACCGGATGCCGGGTGATGCCAAGATCATTTTGCTGGGCAGCTGCGGCGGCTATAAAAACCTGAGCCAGCTGATTGAACAAAACCCGGATGCGCATATCATTTCCACCAAACAAATCGGTACCGGCAATATTAACCAGTTTGTGACCAACAGCCTGAACCAAAACCTGCTGGCCAATAAACCCATTGTATGGAAAAGCTTCTGGAACAGTATCAGCAGTTCATTTGCAAAACAACCAAAGGATATTAAAGAAGCATGGGATGATTATGTGCCGCCCTATAAAAACCTGGGCGCCATTTTCCTGAAAGCATATAATAAAAAGGCTGAAGCGGAATAGGCTTTGATCTTTTACCATGCGTGAAACGAATGCCCGGCAGTAAATGATAAATGGTAAACTGTAAATGATAAATAGTGGCCTATCTTTGAATCATGAGTGAAACAGGAACTAAGAAAAAGGTATTCGACTTCTCCTTACTCCGCCGCATTTTTCAATTTGCAAAACCTTACCAAAACCGTTTTTATGGTTCGCTGGTATTGTCGGTACTGCTGGCAGCCATGGCGCCCTTACGTCCGCTCCTTATACAGCTTACACTGAACGACGGTATCAAAAATGAAACGGCCGCCCGTTTTATCAACGGACCCGGTGGTTTTATCATTGAAATCACCATCATCCAGATTGTGCTTTTGCTGGTGGAAACCATTTGCCGTTTTTACTTTACTTATCTCACCGCATCACTGGGGCAAAGCGTTGTGAAAGACCTGCGTGTGTCCACCTACAATAAAATACTGCACCTGAACCTGCGCCAGTTTGATAAAACCCCCATCGGCACACTCACCACCCGTACCATTAACGATATCGAATCGATCAATGATATTTTCAGCGACGGACTGATTCCCATCATTGCCGACCTGCTGGCTATTATTTCTATCCTGGTGTATATGTTCGTCACCAGCTGGAAAATCACCCTGATCTGCCTGGCTCCCTTTCCCATCCTCATCATTGCCACCTATTTTTTTAAGGAAAGCGTGAACAAGTCCTTTATCAGGGTTCGGAATGCCGTGGCCAGTTTAAATGCATTTGTGCAGGAACATATTACCGGCATGAGCGTGGTGCAGGCCTTTGCTGCCGAAAAAAGGGAGTTTGACAAATTCAACCACATTAATAAAGAACACCGCAATGCCAATATCAAGGCCATATTTGCATACTCTGTTTTTTTCCCGGTGGTGGAACTGGTAATGGCGCTGGCCACCGGCCTGCTGGTTTGGTGGGCCGCTAAAGATGTGGCGGGTATCAATGATGAAAACACCCGCAACCAGATAGCAGGAATCATCACTTCGTTTATCATTTGTCTTAACCTGCTCTTCCGCCCCCTGCGGGTGATCGCCGATAAATTCAATGTGCTGCAAATGGGCATGATCGCCAGTGAAAGGGTGTTTAAGGTGCTCGACAATGAGGACAGCGCCGTTGACAAAGGCATCCTGACCTCGCAACACGTAAAGGGGGCTGTGACATTCGAAAATGTATCTTTTGCCTACACAGATGAACAGTATGTTTTGAAAAATATTTCTTTCGAAATCAAACCGGGCGAAACCCTCGCCATTGTGGGCCATACCGGCAGCGGTAAAACTTCCATTATCAGCCTGCTTAACAGGCTTTACCACATACAAAAAGGGCAGATCACCATCGACGGAGCCAATATTGAAGATTATAAACTGGAAGAACTCCGCACCCATATCGGGGTGGTTTTGCAGGATGTATTTCTTTTCAGCGGTTCAGTGATGGACAATGTTACCCTGCGCAACCCGGGTATAAAAAAAGAAGATGTGGTCAGCGCCGCAAAACTCATCGGCATCCATGATTTTATCATGCAGCTGCCCGGCGATTACCATTATAATGTGATGGAACGGGGCGCCACCCTTTCGCTGGGGCAGCGCCAGTTGCTGAGTTTTGTAAGGGCCTTATTATATAATCCTTCCATATTAATACTGGACGAAGCCACGTCATCGGTGGATACAGAAACCGAGAACCTGATACAGCATGCCATTGACACCCTTATTGCCGGGCGTACTTCCATCGTGATTGCCCACCGCCTCAGTACCATCCGAAAAGCCAGCAAAATTATGGTGCTGGATAAGGGCGAGATCAGGGAAATGGGCACCCACGATGAACTTTTGGCAAAAGGAGGTTTCTATTACCAATTGCACAAAATGCAGTTTGAAAACCAGGCTAAGATTGCGTAAATTTAACTATGAATCAGGCACACCACAATACACCAGGTACGAATCATGACCCTGAAACTGCTTACCTGAGAGAAGCGCTCAACCGTACTTATATGGAAAGGTTATTATTTGCTACAAAACTTTATAAAATACAGCAAACCCTGAAAAAAGCAACTTATACGCACAAAGAGTATAAAGCCCCCGCCCGCAGTTAAGCATGGATATTTTTGATGAAGAAATATTAAAATTCTGGAATTGCCTTAATTCCTGTAATGTGAAATATATCATGGTAGGCGGTTATGCAACCAACATTCACGGTTTTCAGCGGTATACCGGGGATATGGATATCTGGATCGAAGACACCATAGAAAACAGGAACAATTTAAGAGCTGCATTTAAAGCGGCGGATATGGGAGATTATTTTATGTTGCCCCGGATGCAGTTTGTTCCAGGATGGTCAGACTTTATGCTTAACAATGGTTTGAAACTTGATATTCTTATAAATATGAAAGGCCTCGAGGGCTTTACATTTGACGAATGCCTTGACCTGGCTACCATTGGTGATTTTGACGGGCTTAAAGTACCTTTTATTCACATTAATCATTTAATAGCCAACAAAAAAGCTGTTAACCGCCCCAAAGACCAAATTGATGTAATTGAACTGGAGAAAATCAAAAAAATCAGGGAAGTAGAAAACCGAACACCTGGCACATAACACTTAATTATTTCACCACTCTGTTTTTCCTTTTTTGTTGTTTTCATCAACTGCCTACTATAAAGTTCATTATAATTATTCACAGTTCCAGCACTATCCGTAAGGCCGTAAATTAAGCCTCATGGCAACGACGAAATCAAAGAAATACGAACACATCAAGAGTTGTTGACCAGACAGTATTCCCAGTATTAAATAGATAACATACAGTTGGAAATGCATAAAACAGCTTAGACAAACTAATGCCTAAGCCCTTTTGCAATTAAGATTATAGTCTTATTGCCCGGTATTAATAAATTGTTTTTGTGAATAAGATATTCCACCGCCTGTTACAGACAAGATATAAATACCTGTAGCTAAGTTTTGCACAGGTAAATCAATTATTGTAGTTCCTGAATTTATAACAATAGATTTTTGACTTAACAGCCGCCCATCCGTGCCTGATAGCCTCAGTATAAACTCCTTTTTTGCAGCTGCAGAAAAAACAACTTGTAAATTATTTTTTTCAGCTCTTACACCCGTAACAGCAAAATCATTACTCTTTTGTTGTAAAAGCACCGTATTGGAATAATAACTTTTGCCGTTGTCTTCCGTAATTTTTATTCTGTAATAGTTTTTAGTGACTGCTAAGCTATTGTCAGTATACGTAAAAGGTTGCTGGCAATTAACTGCAGTTGTAGCAATAGTTTTTATAATTTCAAAACTAATACCATTATTGCTGCGTTCAATAGTCATGGTGGCTACGCCAATTCCACTACAGTTCATTTTCCATTGTATCGTATTACTGCTACCGTCTGTCTGGCCATTTATATATTCAAACTTGACTGGTAAAGGAGCAGCTGGCGCTACAAGTGTTACAGATTTATTTGTTACAACCGGGGTATTAAAGTCAAAATAAATAGATGCACGGTTATTTAAGCTGTCGCCAGCCACCAGTGTGTTTTTAGGCTTTACAGTAAATGATACATAACCGTGGCTTGCGGGGTCATTTATTGCTTTATAGGGCAATTTTATATTTTCAAAATTAAATTGAATAATATTACCCTTACGTTTTATAGTGCACGGATGGCTGCTGGCCAGCAATCTGAAACTTGTTTCATCAAAATTGCCGGTTAGAGTATCTGCAACTATAATATTAGACGCAGTATCAGTACCCTCGTTTTGAAAACGAATTTGATAATGCATGTTATTGAAAAGGTCAGTTTGTGTTATTTTGTTTCCTTCCAGGCATTGTTTGTCATTCGGGTCAAAAGAACCTTGAACAGGTTGTTTAATATTACTGATGTTATTAGCCGGAGTTTCGTCTGTATTTGATGATGCAATTACAGCATTAAACAACAGCGTATCGCCAATATTATTAGCTGTTGGCGGAAGCACATTTAAAGTAATGTTTATTATTTTGCTTTCAAATGGTTTAAGATTACTGAAGTTCCAGCTTAATTGCCCGGCAGCAGGTGTAGCCCCACCAGTACTTTCATTTACAAAATTTAATTTGGCTGCATTATAATTCATTTGCAGAGTACCACTTTGTGTGGTGTTGCCGTTGTTTTTATACACAAGGGCATAAGCGGCATTAAAGCCTGGTCTGGCTGGTTGCCATGTTGGTAAAAAGGCTATTTCCAAATCATGTTTCGTCCCATTGGCTGTTATGCAAAAATCACGGGTAGCAAGGTAACTGTTTGCACTATCGAAATACACACTGGCATTTGGAGGAGTTATAATAAAATATGGGTTTGTAAACTGTGGTGTAATAGTATAAGTGCCTTTGCCTGCGTAATGGATGTAATTGCCTGCACTGTCTGTACTGCGTATAAAAGTGCCGGATACAGATTCGTCAAAAGATAAATTTAATTGCTTCATGCCATCATCTGCAACATCACAGCCGTTTGCATTGCCGTCAAACCTGACAATACCCTTTATAGTATTGAAAGTCCCCCCTTCAGTGAAAGTACAAAATGGACTCACCAAAATTTTATTAATATTAAACCCAAGCTGTGTAAGACGGTTTTGTACAAATAAAACTTCTCCCTCGTCTGCACACACTTTAAGGCTGTCGGTGGCTGCAACGCTGCTAATTTGGATGTAATTTTGAATAGAAGAATTTTTTAAATTCAGGTATTTGAGCTTCGTGTTACCGTTGTTATAATCCAATTGCGTTAGTTTTGGGCAACTACTAAAATCTAAAGAGTCTACTTGCAATGAACCTAATTTAACTAATGTTAATTTAGGCACTCCACTGAAACTAATTCCTGTCGAATAAGAGTCATCATCGGTATAACTTACTAAGTTGGGAAGGTTGTTTAATGTTACTTTTCCTCCTTGAAAAAGAGTATTTACAGTTTCTAATAACGGCAGATTGTATAGGTTTAAAGTAATTGAGAAGTCTGGCGGTATGCTATTTCGAAATGTTTTTAATTTCGGCAGGTCATGAATAACAACATTCGGCGAATATGACAAATGATCGAAAACAATATCTTCTACATTAGAAAAGCCGTTAAGAAAGTTAAAATTTAAGGACCCTCCACCCCACCATTCAAATACTTTAATATTGTTAGTGCCGGTATATGAAACGGTAAATGAAGGACTGCCAGTTTCGAAAATTTTTAAAGTTAACAAATTGGGTAAGTTATCTAACTGAAGGCTGCTTACATTACCATATAAATTAAAAATCTCAATAGTATTTACATTAATAAAAGAATTTATTCCTGTTAAATTGGTAATGTTCCCGCTATAAGGGTTAGCTATTTGCAATGTTCCCGTTTTTGCTTCAGCTTCTGTTTGCTGTATTTGCCCGTCTGCATTCAAGTCAATTCCGGACTCAATAAGCGCCTGCTTAAATTTAAGGTCAGGAATATTTACAATTTGCGCATCAGTATAGCTGGTAAAAGAGAATACAAGCAGTAAGAGGTAAAACAATTTCATAGAATACAAATTTTATACTCCTCATAACGCAGACATAATAAAAATATTTTATAGTTTTTTTTTTTTGCTGTGTTTTATACTCCACATAAACAGGGCCGTGTATACCAGCTGCACAAAATGCAGTTTGAAAACCAGGCCAAAACCGCCTGATTTGAGTTTTTCTTTCCGCAGATTTTCTATTTCCCCCGGTCAGCCTTATCTTTGCGCCAAAATTCGGGAATTGTATGCAGCATAAGGGTCTAAAATCGTTACTGGTACTGGCTTTCAGCCTTTTTTTGACTGTTTTTTCTGTCACAGCTTTCGCAGGTGAACCAGGCCATGAAGGCGGCGAGGCAAAAGAAGAAGGCAAGCTGGATATGAAAGAAGTGATCTTTGGTCACATTAACGACTCCCACGACTTCCACATCCTCGACAAAGTGGATGAAAATGGCGTAAAACATCCCGTATCCATTCCCCTGCCGGTAATTTTATACTCTCCCCAGAAAGGTTTCTCCATGTTCATGTCTTCAAAATTTGAACATGGCCATCAAGAATTCAATGGCTACAAGCTGGTGGAAGACGGCAAAACCGTAGAACCCGTGGAAGAAGGTGTTCAGGTATATGATTTTTCATTAACCCGTAACGTGGTGCAAATGCTGGTGGCCTTAACACTGTTGCTGGTGATCATGCTCTCAATCGCTAAAAAATACAAAGCTGGTAAAGGTGTTACCTCAGCACCAAAAGGGCTGCAGAGTTTTGTTGAACCCGTGATTACATTTGTAAGGGATGAAGTGGCCAGGCCCAACCTGGGTTATAAAGCAGATAAATACCTGCCTTACCTGCTCACTGTTTTCTTCTTTATCCTTATCAACAATATTTTTGGTTTAATTCCCGGTACCGCCAACGTAACAGGTAATATTGCCTTTACCGCAGTTTTGGGTGTGATTGCTTTTTTAGTAATCCTGTTCAGTTCCAACAAACATTACTGGGCACATATCTTTAACCCGCCCGGTGTTCCTTTGGGGGTTAAGTTCATCCTGATACCGGTGGAGTTCCTGAGTGTGTTCATCAAACCATTCGCCCTCATCATCCGTTTGTTCGCCAACATGATCGCGGGTCATATTATCATCATCTGTTTGATCTCCCTGATCTTCATTTTCGGGGAAATTAAACCCGCTATTGGTTACGGTGCCACCATCGTTTCCATCCCGTTCACCATTTTCATTTACTTTATTGAAATACTGGTGGCGTTCTTACAGGCTTTCATCTTCTCCATGCTTACGGCGGTGTTCATCGGCCAGGCCATTGAGGGTGATCACAGCCACGATGAAGCACATGCGGCTCATCATTAATAAGTGATTTATTTTTTAACATAAACCGAAACAAAATGAGTTTATTAACAGTTTTATTGGATGGCGTTGCTAACGCAGGTGGTGCCGTAGGTGCTGGTCTTGCAGCAATGGGTGCCGGTATCGGTATTGGTCAAATTGGTAAAGGTGCAGTAGAAGGTATTGCACGTCAGCCAGAAGCCTCTAACGATATCCGTGGTAACATGATCCTGGCTGCGGCCCTGGTAGAAGGTGCTGCGCTGTTCGCCATCATCATCGGCTTATTGGCAATGATCATGAAATAATCATTGCAGCCAGATACTGCATCCAAAGCACAGGGCGGAGGATGCAGTGTTTTTAAATTTTGTGGCCGGCAGCTGTACTTTTTTCAGCATCGCCTGCCTGCCGGCAGGCAGGTTGTGTCACTCACTTGTGCGGTAACGCACCCGTCATCAAAGAGATTAAACAAAGACTTAAAAACTATAGTATGTTATTAAATCCTGCATCAGGTTTGCTTTTCTGGACATTTGTTGCTTTTGCAGTGGTGTTCTTTATTCTTGCAAAATTTGCATGGCCTGCCATCATTAAAGGTTTAAGGGACAGGGAAAACTCCATTGCCGAATCACTGGAGTCTGCCGAAAAACTGAAAGTGGAAATGGCGCAAATGAAAAGTGATAACGAAGCGTTGCTGGCAAAAGCCCGTGAAGAAAGGGCCCAGTTGCTGAAAGAAGCTAAAGAAACCAAGGACAAGATCATCAGCGAAGCCAAAGAAGAAGCCAAAGCACAGGCTGCTAAAATTGTGGCCGATGCCAATGCCTCTATCCAGCAGCAGAAAATGGCAGCTTTGACTGATCTTAAAAACCAGATCGGTAACCTGGTAATTGAAACCAGTGAAAAAGTGTTGCGCAAGGAATTAAGCAATAAGGCCGAACAGGAGAATTATATCAAAACACTGGCCGGAGAAGTAAAGCTCAACTAAGAACCATAGCTTCAAGCCACAAGTTTCAGGAGACGCAGTTTTCCTGCAGCTTTTTCCTTGCAGCTCGTAACTTTTTAAAATATGAACAATCCACGTTTAGCAGGCAGGTACGCAAAAAGTTTACTGGATCTTGCCAAAGAGCAAAACCAGGTAAACGAAGTTTGCAATGATATGAGGTGGCTGCACAATGTTTGCAAAAGCAATGCTGATTTTACAGCGGTGCTCCGCAGCCCGATCATTAAATCGGATAAAAAGCAGGCCATTATCGATGCAGTTACCACCGGAAAAATAAGCACACTGACTGCCGCTTTTATCCAGTTGCTGGTACGCAAAACAAGGGAAAGTAATTTGCCTGAAATCGTAACAGCCTATATTGATCAATTTAACGAGATCAACAATATACAGAGGGTTAAAATCACCACAGCAGCTCCCATCAGCGATGAACTCAAAAACGCGATCATGGCCAATGTAAAAACTGCTGTACCTGGTAAGACCTTCGAAATTGAAACAGCTCTTAAAGATGAGCTTATTGGCGGGTTCACACTCGAAACAGCAGGTCAGCTGGTAGACGCAAGCATTTTGAGGGACCTGAAAGATATCCAGCGCCAGTTCATGGACAATCATTTCATACACAAGATCAGGTAACCATACCTGCACATGATATTAAAAAAGCTGTTGAAAATTCAACAGCTTTTTTGTTTACTGAAACCGCCACACCGGGGTTTTAATATCGTGGTAAAATAAAAAGGTCCATTTTTCCTGCTGGCCCTGCTGCCACCATTGCTGCCGCAGTTCCATACATTTCTTCCCGTCAAAATCATACTTGGCCACAAAGCGGCTTTTCATCTGCTGCAGTTGTGGCGCCACATCACCACCAAAAAAAATGGTTTCTCCGGCCTCTTCAATCCAGAATACCTGGTGGTAGGGACAATGTGCCCCGGTAACATGATAGCGGATGTAACCGTCAATCGTCCCGTCTCCTTTTGTAAACACCACTTTATCGGTATTGCCCATCATGGAAAAATCATTGGGCGTGTAGGAAGGTTTGCCCTTTGCCATGGCAAAATCATACTCGTCTTTATTTACATAATACTCCGCATTGGGAAAGCTCAGAAACTGCTGCTGCAGCAACTGGTCGGTATTGGCCACACCGCCGCTATGGTCTTTATGCAAATGGCTCATCAGCACTTTGGTAACATCCATGGGGTTGATGCCATTGTTCATCAGGTTTTGATGTATTTGCAAACTGCCATCCGCATTGGTAAATCCCAGCCCTGTATCAATTACTACAATATCTTTTGAAGTAACAATACAAAAGGGCTGTATCTCCACCAGCAGGCTGCCCACGGGGCGTTGCTGCAGGTCGTCGGTAGCGGTATTAAATGGAATAAATTTTTTGGTGCCGTCAATGGTGAATGAACCTTCGCTTAATGGTATGATCTGCATAAAACTTATCTTAAAATCATTTGACGGTCTGCATCCAGTTTGATGCAAATAAATATAAGGATGGTAAAGGTAACAAGCGAGGAGCCTCCGTAACTGAGCAGTGGCAGGGTAATCCCGGGTGAAGGTGCCAGCCCGAGGGTCATACAAACATTGAGGGCCACGTGAAAGAATAAGATACCCACCACGCAGTACATATACACCCGGCTGAAAGTGCTTCGCTGCCTTTCGGCCAGCAATACCATCCGCAGCATCAGGCCAAAATACAGCAGCATCAGTACCGCACAGCCCCAGAAGCCAAAATTTTCACCCACGGAAGAAAAGATGAAATCGGTGTTTTGTGCCGGCACAAATTCGCCCCTGGTTTGTGTGCCCTGTAAAAAACCTTTGCCCCAGAAGCCACCGCTCCCGATGGCGATCTTGGATTGCTTAACATTATAGCTTTCCACTTTTTCGCCGGCCTTCTTTTTGGTGGTGCCCAGTTTGGCAAATTCTTTTTGAATATCAGCTGTTCTTTCTGCAGATTTGAATTTATAATCATCAATACCAAAGGTGGAGAATATCCTTACAACCTGGTGGGGTTTCAATACTTTTTCAAACAAAGCTGGCACCACAAACAATTTTACGCCCACGCACATCAGCCATACCAGCAGCACCAGGAATAGCCGGAACATATCGCGGCGGATCCTGCGCCAGGTAAAAAAGATGAATAAAAAAGCGCCGATGGTAATGATACCGTAAAACACTGCGGAAGACAAAACAATACTTGCCACGATCAATATAGCCAGCGAAAAAATGATGATGAGGTATAAGGTCGGCAACCCCTCCCTGTAAAAAGCAATGGCAAATGAAAAATAAACGATCGCCGCACCCGGTTCTTTCTGCAATACCGATAATATGGCCGGTGTAAATGCAATAGCTGCCGCAATCAGCTGCGTTTTTGTTTTATGGAAATTGGTTTCTGGAAGCGACATGAACTTTGCGAGTGCCAGCGAAGTAAAAATTTTACAAACCTCCACGGGTTGGATATTCATAAAGCCCAGCGGTATCCAGCTTTTGGATCCGCCCACTTCCTTGCCCAGTACAAATGTTGCCAGGATGAGCATGATGCCCATGGCATAGGCCAGGTTGGCAGTGGCCGTAAAAAATTTACTGTCGGTAAGTAAAATAAAGGATGCGATTACCAGGCTTGCCATTAAAAAGTACAGTTGTTTGCTGTATTCTTTTTTAAAGCCCAAAAAACTTTGCATCACGTTATCACCGCTCTTGTATTCTACAGAAAAAATGCACAGCAATCCCACCACTGCAAGCGCAATGTACAGTATCACCATCGTCCAGTCGATACCTTTTGATATGGATGCGTTTCTTTGATGCATTGGGTGAATGGTGAATGGTGAGTGGTGAGTGGTGAGTAGTGAGTGAGTATTTGCGATAACGTGTACCTCACTCACAACCGACTATTCACTACTCACGGTTTACCGTATCCCTTGCTTCCGGTTTCTTTTTTTCATCCGGAAGAATGGCTTCAGTTTTAAAAATTTGTTTTTTATCGCCGCTGTCCTTAACAGGTTGCCCTTTTTTAAGTTCAGTCTTGCTGTCGGTTTTCAAATTATCCAGCCCTTCTTCTTCATCTCCTTCGTCAATACCAAGCGAGTCTTTGGCAATTTTGATATACCCTTTCAATATCAGGTAGGCTGAGTCTTTGGCGTGCCGCAGCGAATCCTGTCTCCGCATTTCAACATAAATCCTTGGCGGTATCAGGTTCAGGTTCGACAACTGATCGATCCTGGCCAGTCTTGCTTTATCGGTAATGGAATCCTTGAGGTATTGTTCAATCATCAGGCCAACAATGGGTGCTGCATAAGTACCACCAAAGCGGCCGCTGTTTTCCACCACGCACATGATGGCGATCTTCGGATTTTCTCTTGGGGCGAAGCCTGCAAAAAAAGCATGGTTGGGCTGTTTTGCTCCGCGGTAATAGTTTTCCACTGTACCCGTTTTACCGCATATATTGATACCGGCAACTTTAGCGGCCACGCCGGTACCATGATCCACCACACCCTGCATACCATCATGCACCGCTTCAAAAATACTGTCGGGAATATCAATGGCGCTGTGTCTTTCTTTAAAATTCTTCAGTAAATCAAACTTATCGCCGCCTTCAATTGAATCCACCAGGTGTGGCGTGATATACCAGCCTTTGTTAGCGATATAGGCCATCTCATTGGCTACCTGCACCGGCGTAACGTTTACTTCACCCTGTCCAATACTTACGGAACGGGAAGTGCAAAAGCCCCATTTGCCTTTTCCATAACGGTTATCATAAAAGGCGGCATCCGGGATCAATCCCCTGTTTTCCGACGGCACATCCACTCCCAGCCTGTGTCCCAGTCCGAATGCATGCATATAGTTGGCCCATACGTTCCAGCTGCTGTCCACACTGGGATATTTGGGATTATTAATTACCCGTTGCATTACGTTGGCAAAATAGGTATTGTCAGATATGGTAATGGCGCTTCTTAAAACAAATGTGCCTCGGTCCAGGCAACCCATCGGTTTACCGCCGCCACAACCATAAAAAGCGCCGCCGCAGGAGAAGGCAGTGTTTGTTGTGATAACGCCTTCATGCAATCCAACCAGTGCCTGCAAAGTTTTAAAGGTTGAGCCAGGCGAATAGGTGGCCTGTACTGTACGGTTAAACAGTGGTGTTGCCGGGTTTAATAAAATTTCAGCAATATGTTTTTTCCTTTCGGCACCTGTAAGCAGTTTGGGTTTAAAATTCGGACTGCTCACCATGCACAATACACCACCCGTTCGGGGATCTACGGCCACAATGGAGCCGAGTTTGTTCTCCATCAGTTTTTCGCCCAGCATTTGCAGGTCTATATCAAGCGAAGTGTGCATGTTTTGCCCGGCAACAGCTGCTGTATCGTATCGTCCGTTTTCAATGCGTTCGGTGAGCCGGTTTTTATTATCACGCTTCCACAGTTCAATTCCTCTTTGTCCCATCAGCACTTTTTCATAGGTGCGTTCCAGCCCGGCCTTGCCAATATAATCACCCATCACATAGCCGCTGTACTTGGGGTTTTTTAAGATATTACTGTCCACCTCACCGAGATAACCGAGAATATTTCCTGCTGCATCAAAGGGATAATCCCTTACAGAACGTTCCTGCAAATAATAGCCCGGCGCAAAGCGGTACATGCTTTCATTGAGTTTGGCCATTCTTTCATTGCTCAGCAAGGCTTCAAAAATGGAAGGCCGGTAACTTTTGTTTTTAATGATGGCATTGAGTATCCGCTTGCGGAATTCAATGGTATCGATATTCAGGATACTGCAGAGAAGGCTGGTATCAGTGCCCTTTATTTTTCCGGGCACCACCATCAGGTCGTAAATCGTGGTGTTTTGCAGGATGGAACGGCCCTTGCGGTCGTACACAATGCCGCGGTCGGGGTAGATCACTTTACGGAAAGTGCCCTGGTCATTCGCAATATCCTTATACTTGGAAGAGAAGAGTTGTAAGTTCATCAACTGCAGCACAATGATTACAAACATGGCGGCAAACACCAGGATGATCACATTTTTTCTTGATTGATTGAATACAGACACTGTTTTTAGTTGACGGTTGTTAGATGACGGTAATTCATTATCAGGCAGTATTGGTACGGAATTTTTGTTTGCGTGGCACCAGCAATTCGGTCACAATGATCAGCAGCAGGCTTATAGCCGCGGAGAGCAATGTCTTCATTAAAAAATACCAGAGATTACCAAACTGCCAGGCTTCCAGCAGGAACAGCCAGGCATGATGGATAATGGTAAGCACGGCTAAGTAAATGAAATAAGCCATATTTCCGCCCAGGCTTTTTACCGACGGCTCTTCATAGTTTCCATCCGCACCTTCCTGCGGAATCAGGATACTGATGAGGAAGGGGCGTATATAAGCGATCATTACACATGCAGCTGCATGAAAGCCGGGATTATGACGGAAGCTGTCCAGCGCCAGCCCGAGTAAAAAAGCAATCACCATTTGCCAGCTGCGGCTCATGTTAAATGGCAGCCATAATACAAACAGGAAATACAGGTAGGGCGTTACCATCTGGTGCAGGTGTATCTTGTCCAGCACAAATACCTGTACCAGGATGAAGAATGCAAAGCGGATGATATTTTTTACCAGTGATGTCATTACCTGTTTTGCTGTGTTACCTTGTCGAGCAGCTGTTTCACTGCTTCCTGTTGTTTACTGTCGATCACGTATGCATACTGCAGGTTATAAAAATCCGCAGCTGTTTTTAATTTGATGGTGTAGTTATTGGTGCTTTTTTCGGGTATCACTTCGGTTACAAACCCCACCAGCAATCCCTTTGGAAAAGTGGTGCTGAACCCGCTGGTGATAACGGTATCGCCTTTGGCCACTTTGGCACTTTTTGGAATACCGTTGATGGAGATGATATTCGGCACTTTGCCATCCCAGCTTAAGGTGCCCGTTTCGCCACCCTTCAATAATTTACCGCTAAGGTGACTGTCTTTATGCAGTAAACTCATCACCACGGCATAATCACTGCTTACGGCGGTAATGATGCCCACCACGCCGTTACTGATACTAATTACGCCCATACCTTCTTTCAGCTCCTGGCTGCTGCCACGGCCCAGTACGATATAATTGCTTTGTGTGGTAACGGAGTTTTCGATCACGGTGGCATGCAGGTAACGGAACCGGCGGTGTGTTTCCAGCGAATCGGTTTTTACGGAGTCGATCACAATTTTACCAAGCGTATCCGGAACCAGGAAATCTTCCCGGAGTTTATTATACAATCTTTCGTTTTCCTTTACCAGTGAATCGTTTGTTTTTTTAAGGTGGAAATAATCCTCCACCCGGTTGTATTGCGCATTGATCTTACCGGTAAACTGGTTGGCGGTATTGCCAAAAACAGCATTGTGGTATTTGTTATAGTGTACAATCAAATAAACACTGAATCCCTGTAAGAGCAGGAATAAAAGCAAAGTGGAATAACGGCGTATAAAAAGAAAGATGTTACGCACGAAGGAGAGAATATTTAAATTGAAAATTCTAAACTCTAAAAGGCGCTTTAGAATTTAGAATTTCTGTATTAGAGTTTATCACCTCATTACAAATGGGTACCTGTCGTAATGCTTCAGTGCAATCCCCGTGCCACGCACCACGCTCTTCAGCGGGTCATCGGCCACATGCACCGGGAGTTTGATCTTGGCCTGAAGCCTTTTATCCAGTCCCCGCAAAAGCGCACCGCCCCCTGTAATGTACAAACCACGGCGGTAAATATCACTGGCCAGTTCAGGCGGTGTGGTTTCCAGTGCTTTTAAAATGGCTTCTTCAATTTTGAAGATGCTTTTATCCAGCGCTTCCGCCACTTCCTGGTAGCTTACCATTACCTGTTTGGGAATACCGGTAACAAGGTCGCGGCCGTTTACCGGAATATCATCGGGCGGGTTATCCAGGTCTTTCATGGCAGCACCCACCTGGATTTTGATCTGCTCAGCAGTGCGTTCGCCAATCAGCAGGCTATGGTAACGTCGCAGGGCTTCCATAATATCAGCCGTGAACTCATCCCCGGCAATACGGATACTCTGGTCGCATACAATACCTGCAAGGGCAATCACGGTAATACCCGTGGTACCGCCGCCGATATCGATGATCATATTACCCACGGGTTCTTCCACATCAATACCAATACCCAGTGCCGCAGCCATGGGCTCATGGATCAGGTACACTTCTTTGGCACCGGCCTGTTCGCAGCTGTCACGTACAGCCCTTTTTTCCACCTCGGTAATACTGCTGGGGATACAAACCATCATGCGCCAGCTGGGGGCAAAAACGGGTTTCTTGGAAAAGATCATTTTGATCATTTCCCTTATCATCAGTTCGGCTGCGTTAAAGTCTGCGATCACACCATCTTTCAGGGGACGAACCGTGCGGATGCTTTCGTGGGTTTTCTCGTGCATCATCAATGCCTTCTTACCCACGGCCAGGATATTTTTCGGATTATTCCGGTCAAGCGCAACAATGGATGGTTCATTCACTACCACTTCATCATTATGTATAATGAGGGTATTGGCAGTACCCAGGTCTATTGCAATTTCCTGCGTAAAAAAATTAAAAAGGGCCATATTTTATTGTGTGAAAAGGGGAGTAAATTAATGCCAGCAAAGTTGAAGGAAAATATTTGAATTAACAATGGCAAACTTTTTATTTTTCAAACATTTAGTTAAAAGGCAGTTTGCCAGAGGTCAGTTCCAGTCAGGCTTTCAGGCAATCCTGAATTCAAACCCGATATCGTTTCTCGAATACATGCCTTCAAAATACAGTTGTTCCAGCATATAGTTCGACTGTTCTGCAGCTTCGGTGATGGTATCGCCCAATGATGTAACCACCAGCACCCTGCCGCCGTTCGTTACCACGTTGCCTTCGAAGGCCGCCGTGCCTGAATGAAACACCAGGCTGTTATCCAGTATGGCCTCATCCAGCCCGGTTATTATTTTTCCTTTTTCATAGTCGCCGGGATAGCCCCCGCTTACCGCCACGACGGCTGCCGCCGCCTGGCTGCTGACCCTGATCTCAATTTCGTTTAACCGTTGTTGTGATGTGGCGGCCAGCAGTTCCACCAGGTCGTTCTGCAGCCGGGGGATCACCACTTCCGTTTCGGGGTCGCCCATACGGCAATTGTATTCGATCACTTTCGGAATGCCGTTATCATTCATCAGCCCGAAAAAGATAAAGCCCTTATAATCCAGTTTGTCTTTTTTCAGCCCGGCAACTGTGGGTTCAATCACTTCCTGCTTCACTTTTTGTAAAAAGGCTGCATCGGCAAATGGCAGCGGGCTCACTGCCCCCATTCCGCCGGTATTCAATCCTGTATCTCCTTCGCCCACCCGTTTATAATCTTTTGCTTCGGGTAACAGCACATAGTTTTCACCATCGGTAAGCACAAACACACTCAGCTCAATCCCTTTCAGGAATTCTTCCACCACCACTTTTTTTCCTGCTTCCCCAAATTTGGAACGATGTATCATCAGCTCAAACTCTGATAAAGCCTCAATGGTATGCTGGCAAATAAGCACACCTTTTCCCGCGGCCAGTCCGTCGGCCTTGAGCACCACCGGCAATGAATGCTGTTTGATGTAAGCCACCCCTTCCTCGTAATTATCGGCTGTGAATTCTTTATAAGCTGCTGTGGGTACCTGGTGACGTTCCATGAATTCCTTTGCAAAAGCCTTGCTGCCTTCCAGCTGGGAAGCTTCTTTTGAAGGACCGATTACGGCAATATGTTTTGTGGCAGGATTGTTTTTGAAATGATCATACACGCCTTTTACCAGTGGTTCTTCCGGACCAACCAGTATCATATCCACCTGGTGTGTGGCACAGGCCGCAGCCATGGCATCAAAATCTGTAACAGCAATGGAAAGATTGGTGCCGCAGGAAGCAGTACCGGCATTTCCGGGGGCGATAAAAAGTTTATTGCACAAAGAACTTTGTTTGAGCTTCCAGGCAAATGCATGTTCCCTGCCGCCGGAGCCAATCAACAGAATATTCATGGATGAAAGAAGGTTTTTTGTAATGCTGAACACTATGGCGCAGCGAATTTAAAATTATACTGTGTTATAACCATATTATTTTTAATAACGGGCATAAACAGGGCTGTACATGAAGCAAACCTTATGCCATAGCTGCAATGCCGCAAAATGAAAGCTGTAAAATGGCTGATCTAATCATAATTTCTGTATTTTGAGGGTTATAAACTAAACAAGCATTTAAAAACTACGCTTTATGAATGATCAGGTTAAAACCGGCAAGCACCCCAAGGGCCTTTATGTACTGTTTTTTACAGAGATGTGGGAACGGTTTGGTTATTATTTGATGGTGGGGATACTCCTCTTATTCCTTACCAACAGTACCGGAAAAGGATTGCCCCGGGCCTTTGGTGCAGATGTTGTCGGAACCTTTATTGCGCTTGTTTATTTAACACCCTTTATCGGGGGGCTGCTGGCAGACAGGTACCTTGGTTATATCAAATCCATTTTCCTGGGCGGCTCCATGATGGCTGCAGGCTATCTTACTATTGCCCTCCCCGGAGAGTATACAGCTTATATCGCCATGGCGCTCATCATCATCGGCAATGGTTTTTTTAAACCCAATATTTCCACCCTGCTGGGCATCATGTACAACAGGGATGATCTGAAGCCTTTAAAAGACAACGCTTACAATATCTTTTACATGGGTATCAATATCGGCGCCTTCTTTTGCAATTTTGTTGCGGCCATCCTCCGTAATAAATTTGAAGGCATTGCCGGCTGGCAGGCAGCCTTTTCTGCTGCAGGTATTGGCCTCATCATCGGGCTGATTTCACTTGCTATCAACCTTAAACATATCAAAGCCTACGATGTAAAAAAACCCATGCAGCCTGGTGATACACCTACTTCCACCATTTTAGGCACTGTATTCCTGCCCATGATCGTTTTTGCAGTGATCGGCTGGATCATACCGGGTAATATTTTTGGCAGCGACTCAGCAGATGCTTTTATGTTTGCCTGCGTTCCGGTAATTGCTTTCTATGTTAATTTATGGAGAAAGGAAAAGGGAACAGACAGGAAGGGTATTGGCGCTTTGTTATTTGTTTTTGCTGTTTCGGTAATTTTCTGGACGATATACAACCAAAACTCCACCGGTCTTACCATTTGGGCCGAATCTCATACCGACAGGGCGATTCCCCAGTTTATGGAAAAACCTGCCGATGCAGTATATGCACTTCAAAACCTCGAAACAAAACCACAGAAAACCGACAGTCTCGACAGCTACATGAGGGTGGTAACAGATGACTCTGGCCATGCTGTAAAAACCATGGGGCCCGATCCGTATTTTGTAAATGTACCTAAAGACCAGTGGCCCGCCAATGGTGTGGCCAAAGTGGGCAACACAGAATTGTTCCAGTCCATTAACCCCTTCTTTATCGTAGCCTTTACGCCCATACTGATTGCATTTTTTGCGTGGATGGCAAGACGGCGAAAGCCGGTGAGCACGGCAAGCAAATTTGCCTGGGCCCTGGTCATTTCAGGGTTAAGTGCGCTGGTAATGGTATTTGCAGTGATGTCGGTACCCAGTATCTATACACATAAGGCAAGTCCTTTCTGGTTGTTTTTAACCTACGGTGTGTTTACCGTCAGCGAAGTGTGTTTAAGCCCGATCGGTTTATCATTTGTATCCAAACTGGCACCGCAGCGGCTAACCGCACTCATGATGGGAGGATGGTTCTTATCCACTTCCATCGGAGGTAAAGTGGCCGGCGTAATGGCAACATTCTGGGATAAAATGCCTGATAAAAAAATCTTTTTCGGCATCATCGCTGTGGCGGCTATACTGGGTGGCATTCTTATCTTTTTAAAGGTAAAATCGCTCGACCAGATCGTAAAAGACAAAACAGGTTCTATCTAAATCATAACAGGTTTTTAAAGGCGATACAAAACTGTATCGCCTTTCTATTTATCTTACCACGCAAACAAACTAAACAAACGTATGTCTAATTTTCAGCCTTTTGTTCCGGCAGATATGAAGGTGAAGGAGTTTACCCTTAAATCTGTGTTGCTGGGCGCCCTATTCGGGGTGATCTTCGGTATGGCCACTGTTTACCTTGCCCTGAAAGCCGGTCTTACTGTTTCTGCATCCATTCCCATTGCGGTAATTGCCATATCGCTGGGCCGTAAATTGTTTAAAACAACCATTCTCGAAAATAATATCATTCAAACCACCGGCAGTGCAGGCGAAAGTATTGCCGCCGGCGTGGTGTTTACTTTACCGGGTTTTCTCTTTTTATCCAACCCCAGCAGTGCCGACTATTTCAATTACATGACCATCATGATCATTGCGATGCTGGGTGGTATGCTGGGTACCCTGATGATGGTGCCGTTGCGCCGTTCTTTGATCGTAAAGGAACATGAAACACTTCCTTACCCCGAAGGAACGGCCTGTGCTTCCGTTTTAAAAGCAGGGGAAAAAGGCGGCGATCTTGCCAAGACGGCATTCATGGGAATGGGCTTTGCATTGGTATACGCCGTTCTGCAAAAAATATTTCACGTGATTGCAGAAGTGCCGGTATACGCCACCAAACTGTATAACAAGGCATTCCCGGCAGCACGTGTGCACGGGGAAATCACACCTGAATATATGGGCGTGGGTTATATCATTGGCCCCAGGATTTCGGGCATACTGGTAGCTGGTGGTGTGATGAGTGCTTTTGTACTGATCCCATTGCTGGCATCATTGGTTCCGGGAGATGTGATCTTTGCCCAGCTTACAAAACTGGGATTGAAGCCCACCAAATATGGTTGGGATGAAACCTCGCATACATTTGCAAATTCAGCCGAAGCCATTTACAGGGCCTATATCCGCCAGATTGGTGCAGGCGCCGTGGCTGCAGGTGGTTTTATCACACTGATTAAAACCATCCCCACCATCATCTCTTCCTTCAAGGAAAGCCTGGGCTCTTTAAAAGACAAGGATGGCAACAAAACAATTGCACGAACCGAACAGGATATCAATATCAAGTGGGTATTGTATGGCAGTATTGCGCTGGTGGTCATTATCGGCCTGCTGCCAATGATTCCGGGCGAAGGCATTTTCAGTAAATTATTGCTCGGGATATTGATCGTGATCTTTGGTGCGTTCTTCGTAACCGTATCTTCCCGTATTGTGGGTTTGATCGGTTCTTCCAATAACCCCATTTCGGGAATGACGATCGCCACCATCATGGCCACCTGTTTATTCTTTCTGGGAGTGGGCTGGAGCGGAAAGGCTTACGAACCGATGGCACTGGTGGTGGGTGGTATGATATGTGTTGCCGCAGCCAATGCAGGTGCCACTTCACAGGATCTTAAAACAGGTTATATCATTGGCGCCACACCCAAATACCAGCAGCTGGCTTTGTTTGTGGGTGCTATCGTATCTGCCATCGTGGTTGGCTTCACCATTAAATACATGGATACCCCAACTGCGAAACTGGCTGCACAGGGCATTCAGCACAGTATTGGAGAAGAATATGCTGCGCCACAAGCAACGCTGATGGCAACACTGATCAAAGGTATCCAGAGCCAGAACCTGGACTGGAATTTTGTGATCGTAGGTGTATTCATTGCCATTTTCATGGAGCTCTGCGGCATCAAGGCCCTGAGTTTTGCGGTGGGATCTTATCTTCCATTATCCACCACCCTGCCCATATTTATTGGCGGGTTTATCCGTGGTGTTGTTGATAAAAAATATAAGGCCGGACCAGATGATGAGGAAGATCTGCGCAAGGGTAATTTATTTGCAACTGGTCTTGTTGCCGGTGGTGCGCTGGCCGGTGTGTTGTATGCCATTCTTAAAGTACCTTTTGAAAAGGGACTGGATGCCATCAGCCTGGAACATGCCGTATCAAACGGACTGGGTGAAATGGGCTACCAGTTGTTCGGTGTATTGTGTTTTGCCGCCATGGGCTTTACATTGTACAGGGTGGCGATGAGCAAGAGAAAGGATTGATAACAGGATAGAAACACGGACGACACAGATGAAACGGATCTGAACTGATTTTTATAATAAAGAAAGCCTGCAAATTGTTGCAGGCTTTCTTTATTATACGTTGTTAATCCGCCGTGTGCGTGTCATCCGTGTTTTTATCAAATAAAATTCAAATACTCAAACTGCCTTCCTAAAATAGCTTTATCATCTGCCGCCAGCCATTTGTTCAATACGGTGGCATAAACATTTTTAAAGTCCACTTTGTGTTTTAAATCACCTTCATTCAGGTCGGCCAAATCGGGCAATGCGTTTAATACGCCTTTTTCTTTCAGTGCCCCACCCATCAAAAACATATTGTTGGCTGTGCCATGATCGGTTCCGCCACTGGCATTTTGTGATACCCTGCGGCCAAATTCACTAAAGGTCATCATCATCACATCATTGAAACGGCCGTTTTGTTTCAGGTCGTCTGTAAATGCTTTCACCGCATCATTCAGTTCGGTAAACAACCGCTTTTGCTGTCCTTCCTGTGCCACATGGGTGTCAAAACTGCCCAGGCTTACATAGTACACTTTTGTATTGATGTCTGAAAAAATGAGCGATGCGATTGTCTTCAGATCCTTACCCAGTTCAGTAGCCGGATATGCCTGGCCGGTGGGATGCAGTTTGCTTTGCTTAAAAATGTATTCGGCACTGCTCATGGTTTCACTCATTGTTTTGTAGAGATAGTCCACCGTTTCTTCGCCATGCTGGTGACTGCTGTTGATATCCTTAAAATAACTGCTGTTGCTGGTATTGAACAGTTTTGCCGGGTCTTTTAATGCCAGCGCCTTACTCTCTTCTCCTTTCATGGCCAGGCTCAGCACATCATCCATTTCAATGGCCTGCGTGGGTTTATCACAGCCCTTGCATTGTGCATCGAGGTAACGGCCCACCCAGCCCGTGGTTAAATATTCATTGCTCTGGCTGGCACTGTGCCAGATATCCATACTGCGGAAATGGCTCCGGTCGGGATTGGGATAACCCACGCTGTTAAGGATGCTTAAACTGCCTTCGTCGTATAATCCTTTAAATGCCGTGAGCGCAGGATTCAGTCCTACTTCATCCGTAAGCAGCAATGCATCATTTTTTGCAATACCCAGCCTGGGGCGCTCGCGGTAATAAATATCATTCCGCACCGGGATCACGGTATTCAAACCATCATTGCCGCCACTGAGCTGTATCACCACCAGTACCTTATTGCCGGGTGGCACCATGGCCGGGCTTTCAAATGCTTTTAAAAATTTGGGCAGCATAAAAGAGGCTGTTGCCAGCGAGCCCACCTGCAGAAACTCTTTTCTTTTTATCAACATGATGAAAAATTGTAGATTTTAGATTGCAGATTATAAAACCTGCAACGGTAAAATATTTTTTATTTCTTCAAATCTGAAATCGCAGATCTGAAATCAAAAAATCAGCAAAGCTGGTATTCCGGTGTGCACATTAAATTTACGATCACACTCTTGGTATAGTTTTCCCTGCTTTCGTTGTTCAGGTATTTTTCAAGCACGGTATTATTGATATGACCTTTTGTTTGTAATACCGTATCGGTAATTTTCTGCAACAGTTTTTCCCTGGGCGTGGCTTCAAATATTTTCGACACCAGCTGCCAGTCAATGGTGGCAGTGCCGCCTTTTACAGCAGCCTTCAGTTTTTTGGCGCCGGCTTCCATACTCATCATACCCATCATGGTATCATCATCAGACTTTGGCCTGATATCCATGATATCATTGGCTGCAAGAATTTGCGGAATACGCAGGCGCAGCATCAGGCTGCTGCTGTCGATCCAGGTTTTTCCCCCGGGCCATCCTGCCACATTGGGAGGGTAAAATAATATTTGTCCCAATGCCCGCTGAAACAGCAGCTGGCTTTGTTCATTTTCCAGCTCCATGGGCAGCAGCCTCCTGATACCTGCCAGTAATTGCACGGGAGATTTGATCTGGCTGCCGATATTTTTTTCTTCGTAAAACCAGTTGCTGGTAAAAATATCAGTGAGCAGTTTTTTGATATCATACCCACTCTCGTAAAAGCGGCCGGACAGCCATTCCACTCTGGCATCATCCACGGTATCATTTACAAAGAAGCGGTATATTTTTTTAGAAAGATATTTAGCTGTTTGCTTTTGTTCCAGCAGGATATCAAGCACATCATCCCCGTCAAAATCACCTGTTTTACCCAGCACGGTTTTGTTGCCGGTATCATGCTGAAATTTCCTGAATTCAAATTCGCCCCTGATATTGAAACCCCAGCCGGTAAAGGCCCGGGCGGCTTCCTTGATATCATTCTCAGTGTAATTTCCACGGCCCATCGTAAACAGTTCCATCACTTCACGGGCGAAGTTTTCGTTGGGGTGCTGCTTTTTGTTTTGCTGGTTATTTAAAAACGACAACATGGAAGGACTCTTGCTTACGGCCGACAGCAAATCCTTAAAATTGCCCAGTGCATTTTCGCGGATGGTTTGCAGCAGCTCCTGCTGGAAATAACTGTTGATCACACGGCAGGCAAAATGGCCATGCCAGAACAGGCTCATCTTTTCACGCAGCTGCGCCTCATTATTGATCATTTCATCCAGCCAGCGAAGGTTGAGATTTTTTAAATCTTCCCTCGACTGCTCACGGATCATTTTTTTCTGATCGTTGGTCAGCTCCTGTTTTTTCATATTGGCCACATCCTGTATGCCTTTAAAAAGGCCGTCGACCAGGCTTTGCGCCACATTGATTTTTTCGGGAGTTTTTGAAGAGGTTTTCAGCAGCAGGTTCCAGATATCTTTCTGTGAAACACCATCGAGCTGGGCTGCGTTCTCGGCCATGGGGCCAAAACCAGCACGCCATAAAAGATGCTGGTTTTTTAACCGGTTGGAAACTGGCATAAAGGAAAAAGATTAATCTTAACAATCAGGAAACCCTGTTTGCAGTTTAAAAATACAAAACAGGTTAACATCGTACAGACTCAAAATATTGTGCCGGGTTTAACCGCGGGCATAATAATTTCGTTAAAATAAAAAAAGGGGCTTGCGCCCCTTTATAAACAGTAATTCATATTCATTATTTTTTGGCATTGGCTTTTACATAGGCCAGCACATTGTCCTTCTCCGCATCTGTCAGCCTGGCCTTGGGTGCCATTACCTGTACAATACTTACCCAGCGCTCTGCTGTATAATCCGTAGTGGGTTTTAAACCATGGCATTTACCGCATTTGGCATTGTAGGTTGACTGGCCCATTACTTCAGGTGAAGCATTGGTGGCAGGGGTGGCCGGTGTTTTTGAACCCGTGTTCTCACTGGGTAATACCGCCGGGGTTGATGCACTTGCAGGTGATGAAGAAGCCGCTGCCGGGGCGCCGCCGCTAACCACTTTGCCAGAATTGCCAGCGGGTGAAGAACCTGCTGATGCAGTTGGGGCGGTTTTCTTAGCGCAGCTGAAAACAAAAACAGCCAGTGTCAAAATCAAAGTAACTTTTTTCATGTCTGAGTAATTTTATTTGCTAAATATAGAATGTTTGAACAACAAACGAATTCAGGACATCATCTTTTTTGTTAACGAATGGTTGTTGAACCGAAATAGGGCTGCAGGGCGGCCGGCAGCTGTATGCCTTCGGCGGTTTGGTTGTTCTCCAGCAAACAGGCCACAATACGCGGCAGGGCCAGCGATGACCCGTTGAGTGAATGCACCAGCTGGGTTTTATTGTTCTCATCTTTAAACCGGATCTTCATCCTGTTGGCCTGGAAGGTTTCAAAATTACTTACACTGCTGCATTCCAGCCATTTTTGCTGTGCGGCACTGTACACTTCAAAGTCATAGGTAAGGGCACTGGTAAAACCCATATCGCCCCCACATAAACGCAGGATGCGGTAAGGCAGTTCCAGTTGAAGCAGCAATTGCTCCACATGTGCCACCATTGCATCCAGTGTTTCGTAACTTTTATCGGGGTGCACCAGCTGAACGATCTCCACCTTATCGAATTGATGCACCCGGTTCAAACCACGCACATCCGCACCAAAACTGCCGGCCTCCCGCCTGAAACAGGGCGTATAAGCCGTCATCATAACCGGCAGATCAGACTCTTTCACAATTTCATCCCTGTAAATATTGGTAACCGGCACTTCTGCGGTGGGTATCAGGTAAAAATTATCTGCAGTGGCATGGTACATCTGGCCTTCCTTATCCGGCAGCTGGCCTGTGCCATAGGCGGTATCAGCATTTACCATCAGCGGCGGCAGGTATTCGGTATACCCTGCAGCTGTGTTGTATTCCAGGAAAAACTGTATCAGCGCACGCTGCAGTTTGGCACCCTGGCCTTTGTACAAGGGGAATCCGCTGCCGGTAAGTTTGGCGCCGGTTTCAAAATCCACGATATCATATTTTTTGATCAGCTCCCAGTGTGGAAGGGCACCGTCCGGCAAGGTGGGCTTTTTGCCGCCTTCACGCACCACTACATTATCGGCCGGGGTTTTACCCAACGGAACAGATACATGCGGCAGGTTGGGTAATTTGATGATCTCATCCTGCACCGCTTTTTCTGCATCTGCCAGCTGCTGGGCCAGTGATTGCTGTTGTGATTTATATTGGGAAACTTCCTGTTTTTTTGCCTCAGCGGCTGCTTTATCGCCCTTGCCCATCAGCATGCCGATCTCCTTGCTGGCTGCATTCATGCCCGCCTGCAGTGTTTCTGATTCCACTTTCAGTTTACGGGCCTGCTCATCCAGTGCCAGTATGGTATCCACCAGCGAAACATCGGCAAAATTTCTCACTTGCAGCCTTTCTTTTACCTGCGCAGCATTTTGCCTGATGAAATTGATCTGTAACATAATTCCTTGAAATTTTGGCAAAGGTAAGGTTTGCGTTTTTTATAAAGGGCGGCATGGTTTCATATATTTGCAGGATGCAGCACCTTACAGATGATTTGCAGGTACGCTGGCTCAAGCTGCGTATAAAACTGAAAGAACAGTTTGGCATCAAGCCCGATATGGATGGCATCCTGCTTTTGATCGGCGTGCAGGAACTGGGCATGGGTGCACAGCAGTTCAGCAAGGAGCAAAAACAGGACCTGATGCATATTGCAGTATGCACGGTGTTAATGCCCGGTGGTTTTTACAGTTTGGAAGGAAACGATGATGAAGGCTGGCCGCATTTTAAACAACTAAAACCCCTGCCGGATATTTTTATGAAGGAGCAGGAGAACTTTTTAAAAGATCATATCCTTTTATATTTTCAACAACAAAATTTTATTTAGACAGATGAAAGCAAGGAGATTTGTTACAGCTGCATTATGTATGTTTTTTGCATTGACGGCCGCCGCACAGGTTACAAAAGCGCCCGTTGCCAAAACACCTGCTGCCAAAACCACCGGAACCAGGGTAAAGATCACCACCAGTATGGGTGTGATGATCGTACGTTTATACGATGCCACCCCGCTGCACCGGGATAATTTTTTAAAACTGGCAAAAGCGCATTTTTTCGACAGCCTGTTGTTTCACCGTGTCATCAACGGGTTTATGATACAGGGTGGCGATCCGCTCAGCAAAAACGCACAGCCCGGCGAACAGCTGGGTATGGGCGGTGGTGATATGGCCCGCATCCCGGCCGAATTCAATCCTTCATTGATTCATAAAAAAGGTGTACTGGCGGCGGCGAGGGACGAAAACCCCGAAAGAGCCAGCAGTGCCTGCCAGTTTTACCTGGTACAGGGTAAAAAAATGACCGACGTGGAGATTAACCAGATGGAATGCAGGGTGCGGAATACCAACCCGGAGTTTTCATATACCGATGCACAGCGCAACATATATAAAACTATCGGCGGCACCGCTTTTCTCGACATGAATTACACTGTTTTTGGAGAGATTGAAAAAGGTCTGGACGTGATCGATAAGATTGCCGCCACACCCACCGCACCGGGCGACAGACCGCTGCAGGACATCCGGATGAAAATTGAAATCATCAAATAACATTGGCAATACAGGCAAAAAACTTAATTTGCGCACACTTTTAAACAACTAATCAGAATACAATGAACTTCCCAGCCAACCTGCGTTACACCAAAGACCATGAATGGATCGCTTTAGAAGGCAATATTGCCACAGTAGGTATCACTGAATTTGCCCAGGGCGAACTGGGAGATATTGTTTACGTGGATATCAATACCAAAGGCAAGGCCCTGGCAGCTGAAGAAGTGTTTGGCACGGTGGAAGCCGTTAAAACCGTAAGTGATCTTTTCTTACCGGTTAGCGGTACCATTTCAGAAGTGAATCCTGCACTGGAAGCACAGCCCGAACTGGTAAACAGCGATCCGTACGGACAGGGCTGGATGATCAAAATGACCGTGGATAATGTGGCTGATGTGGAAGCATTGCTGTCGGCCGAAGCTTATAACGCGTTGGTTTCCTGATAACATGGGAGAACAAATTCAGCAACATTACCCGCTAACTGTAAAAAAGTTCATACCGGCTATTGCCTGGTTCATCATTTTATCTTTTGCCTTATTTACCCCCGGGCACGATCTTCCGGATGTGGGCAGCTGGTTTACTCAAATAGATTTTGACAAGCTGATACATGTGGGTGTTTTCGGTATGCTGGGCCTGTGCTGCATGTGGCCCATCGGCAAATCGGCTATGGCCAATGACAAAAAAAGGCAGCTTTTTATTAAAATTGCGCTGTCAATTTCTATCTTTGGACTGGCATCTGAATTCATACAGAAGTATTTTGTACCCGGACGCAACTTTGATATTTTTGACTGGCTGGCAGACAGCATCGGGAGTTTTGCTTCACTTTTTTTATGCAGAAAAAAATTTACCGGCGTTAAAAAATAAAGGCATCAGCCAGCCCTTCGCCATTAACAACAGAATTTTATTTTATGGAATATAATACCGGCCGTAACCACCTTATCATGAAAGAATATGGACGCCATATTCAAAAAATGGTGGAATATCTTTTAAGTATTGAAAACAAGGAAGAACGCCAGCGGAATGCCTACGCCGTGATCGAACTGATGGGTTTTTTAAATCCCCATCTTAAAAATGTAGAAGATTTCCGGCATAAACTCTGGGACCATCTTTTTCTCATCAGCGATTTTACACTGGATGTGGACAGCCCCTACCCCGTTCCCACCAGGGAAACGCTGAAGGCAAAACCCGACCCGCTGAAGTATCCCAAAAAATATCCCAAATTCAACCACCTGGGTAAAAATATTGAAGTGGTGATTGACAAGGCGCTTAAAGAAGAAAACCCTGAAAAGAAACAGGGCTTTGCCAATGCGATCGCCTATTATATGAAGCTTACTTACAGCAACTGGCACAAAGAACTGGTGCACGACGATAATATACAAACCGAGCTGTCGGCCATTACAGAGGGGGAACTGGAATTCAACAACCGTCCCTTTGTAAAACACCGCACCGATAACCGCAACGAAGATGATTATGGCAGCAGCGGCGGAAGAAACAATAACTACCGCAAAAATTTTGGTGGCAGGAACAATAATAACGGCGGAGGAAGAAACAATGGCGGCAGGAACAATAATAACGGTGGAGGAAGAAACAACAATAACCGCAATTTCAAGAAACGTTATTAAGAATTACTGTAGTTAGGATACGATTTTTAAGACCTGGTGTTTTTTAACGTCAGGTTTTTTATTTTGCAGCTGGAAAGCTGAATTGTGAATTGATTAATTCGTGTAATTGGTGTAATTCGTTTAATTCGTGATATAAATAATATGCAATCATTTGAAGTACGTGGCGGAAAAAAATTAGCGGGCACCATCATCCCGCAGGGTGCAAAGAATGAAGCGCTGCAGATCATCTCGGCAGTACTGCTCACTGCCGAAGAAGTCACCATCAAAAATATCCCCGATATCATTGATGTAAACCTGCTGATCGACCTGCTGGCAGAAATGAACGTAAAAGTGAACCGTATCAGCCGCGATACCTGCATTTTTAAAGCAGATGATGTGGATGTGGAATACCTGCACAGTGAAGCCTATCATAAAAAAAGCGGTAAACTGCGGGGCTCCGTAATGCTGGCCGGCCCCATGCTGTCGCGTTTTAAAAAAGCATATATCCCCAAACCAGGCGGTGATAAAATTGGCCGCCGCCGTTTAGACACGCATATCATCGGTTTTGAAAAACTGGGCGCTGATTTTTCATACCATGATGAAGATGGCTTTTTTCATTTAACCGCACCTGAATTGAAAGGTACCAGCATGCTGCTGGACGAACCCAGTGTAACCGGCACCGCCAATATTGTAATGGCTGCCGCACTGGCCAACGGTGTTACCCATATTTATAATGCTGCCTGTGAGCCTTACCTGCAGCAGCTTTGCCGTATGCTGAATGCCATGGGCGCAAAGATCAGCGGTGTGGGCAGCAACCTGCTGGTGATTGAAGGCGTGGCTTCGCTGGGCGGCACCACACACAGCATTTTACCTGATATGATTGAAGTGGGCAGTTTTATTGGTCTTGCTGCCATGACGCAAAGTGATATCACCATCAAAAATGCGGGCATAAAGCACCTGGGCATTATTCCCGACAAATTCAAACTGCTGGGCATACAAATGGAATTCATGGGTGATGATATCCATATCCCTTCCCAGGAAATTTACGAGATACAAAAATTTATGGATGGCGGCGTGCTCACCATTTATGATCATCCCTGGCCGGGCTTTACACCTGATTTACTAAGCATAGTTTTGGTTACAGCTATACAGGCCAGGGGCAGCGTGCTCATTCACCAGAAAATGTTTGAAAGCCGCCTGTTCTTTACCGATAAACTGATTGATATGGGTGCACAGATCATCCTCTGCGATCCGCACCGGGCCGTTGTGATCGGCCTCGAAAGGGAAACGCAGCTGCGGGGCATTACCATGAGCAGCCCGGATATCCGTGCCGGTGTGGCTTTGCTGATTGCTGCATTAAGTGCACAGGGCAAAAGTACCATCCAGAATATCGAACAGATCGACCGCGGTTACCAGCAAATTGATGAACGCCTGCGTGCACTGGGTGCAGATATTAAAAGGATATAATCAACATGAAACAGTTTGTCGCCTGTATCATTCTTGTTATAGCTTTTTTAACCGGCTGTAATAACAACAAAAAACTGCTGGTGAAACAATGGGACTGTGTTAAAGTAGAGAACCTTGCCCCGGTTGATAAACATTTTTTAAGTTCCGAAGATTCCCTGCTGACAGTAAAAATGGAAACCGCTTTGCAAAACCTGAGCTGGACATTCAACCATGATAACAGTTACCAGTGCAGTTCGGCAGGTATCACAACCGCAAGGGGCATTTACAGCATCACCGATAACGGCAAACAACTGGTTTGCACTTCCGAAAAAAATAATATCAACCGTTATGGCATCAGCAGTCTTACCGAAACAGAACTGGTGCTGCAGGGTTACACCACATCGGCACCCATCATCATGTATTTCAGGCCACATTAAGGCAAAATGCTGTTTCTTTGCACATGGCCATTTATCAGCATAAACTTATCATCATCACTGCCCCATCCGGCGCAGGCAAAACATCCATCACCAAACACCTGATGCAGCGCTTCCCCCAGCTGGCGTTTTCTGTTTCTGCAGCCACCAGGCAGCCCAGGGGCAATGAACAAAACGGCGTGGATTATCATTTTATGAGCGAGGAAGACTTTAAGCAAAAAATTCAGCAAAATGAATTTGTGGAATGGGAAATGGTGTACGAAGGAAAGTACTACGGCACTTTAAAGGAAGAACTGCAGCGTATCTGGAACATGGATAAAATACCCGTGCTGGATATTGATGTAAAAGGCGCCATCCATGTGCAGCAGCAGTTTCCGCAAACTGCTTTGAGCATTTTTATTGAACCGCCTTCTGTGGCCGAACTTAAAAAAAGGCTGCAGAGCCGCGGCACCGAAACAGCAGAATCACTGGCTGCCAGGGTGAACAAGGCTTCCTACGAACTTTCCTTCAAGGAACATTTTAACAAAGTGATCGTAAACGACGATCTTGAAAAAGCCTGTATTGAAGCCGAAGTGATCATCTATGCGTTCATGAATAAAAAGTGAAGGGGCGGCCCGCCCTGTTTGGATAAAAGGGCATTAAAAAAATCTTCTTTATTTTTATAGTATGGACTGGACGGCACTTATCGCCATAATTGCATCATTATTCCTGATCGGTTTTTTTTCCGGTGTCGAAATAGCTTTTGTTTCGGCCAATAAGCTGTCGATTGAACTGAACCGGAAACAGGGCACACATTCAGGTAAAATATGGGGCGCCTATTCCGACAGGCCTGCCCGTTTTATCGGCACCACACTGGTAGGAGTGAATATTGTACTGGTGGTGTACGGGTTGCTGATAGGCGGCATGCTGTCGCCCGTTTGGGAATGGATACGGCTCCAACTGCCCAAATCGGTGAGCGGATCTGTTGAATACATTAAACTGTTTACAGAAACATTACTGTCCACACTGATCCTGCTATTCGTTGAGTTTTTATTCAAGGCCATTTTCAGGGCGAGAAATGATGAAATACTAAGCAGCGGCATTATCAGTTATGTAGTCAGCTTTTTTTACTGGCTGCTCTCTTCCATCGCCGCTTTTTTTGTAAACATTGCCGAATGGATGCTGAAAGTGCTGTTTGATGTAAAGCTGCATGAGCGGAAAGATGTATTCAGCAAGGTAGACCTGGAGCACTATGTGCAGCAAACCAAAACCAACGAAGAAGAAGACGTTACCGAGATCAATAAAGAACTGTTTGAAAATGCACTCTCCCTCAGTGAAACCAGGCTGCGTGAATGCCTGATTCCCCGCAAGGAAATTGAAGGCGTGGAAAACGCCACCTCCGTACAGGAAGTGAAAGAAAAATTTATCCAGACCAAATTGAGCAAACTGGTGGTATACGAAAACAATATTGACAATATCATCGGTTATGTACACCAGCTGGACCTGTTTAAAAACCCGGCTACCTTAAAGGAAGTATTACTGCCCATACCCACCGTGCCTGAAAGCATGAGCGCCACCGACCTGATGAATAAATTCAGCAAGGAAAGAAAAAGCATTGCATGGGTGGTGGATGAATTCGGGGGCACTGCCGGTATTGTAACCATGGAAGATATACTGGAGGAAATATTTGGTGATATCAAGGACGAATATGACACCGAAGAATTTGTAGACAAACAACTGGCCACCAATGAATTTATTTTCAGCGGCCGGATTGAGCTGGATTATATCACCGAAAAATATGAACTGGAGTTTGATGAAGCCGAGAGCACGGAAACACTCTCGGGTTATATCATCCAGAAAAACGAATCCATCCCCAAGCAAAAAGAACGCATCATCATTGGCAATTACGAGTTTGATATTTTAAACGTGAGTGACACCCGGATCGAAACCGTGAAATTAAAAGTGCTAAAATGATCATTGCCATTAACGCAGTGGTGCCCCTTCACCGGCCTGCTGCTGCCGGTCATATCACAGCGCTTGCCATCCAAATGGCAGCCGCACATCCTGAACACCATTTTTTATTGCTCGGCTGTGATACAGGAAGCGATCCTTTGCCTTCAAATTGCAGTATTGAAAACAGCCCGCAGATCAGTTCTCCCATCCGTTTTATTTACTGGCTTAACTACCAGCTGCCGGCACTGCTCCGAAAAAAAAAAGCATCCCTGCTGATCAGTTATAACAGTTGCAGCCTGCGTATGAAACTGCCGCAGCTGTTGATCACAGATGACCTGCAGTTTTTAACCCATCCTGAATTTTACCAAAAGAACTGGTTGCGGTTTTATAAAAAATACAGCCCGCTTTTTTTGCAAAAAGCGGCTGCCATCAGTGCAACCTCCGCATTTTTACAAGCGCAAATAACGGAGCAGTATGGTATTGCCCCAGCAAAAATCAGCGTGGTTCATGCATGGCCGGGCACTTTATTCAAACCGGCGGAGGATTGGAAGCAGCAGGAGGCGGTGAAACAAAAAATCACCGGGGGCAAAGAGTTTTTTTTGTACAGCGGTCCTGTTTACACAGCCTGTAACCTGGTATACCTGCTAAAGGCTTTCAGTTTTTTTAAACAGCGCCAGAAAAGCAATATGCAACTGGTGCTGGCTTCCACCCTGGCTGCCGAACCTGCATTTATAAAAAGCCTTGCTTCCTATAAATACCGGACAGATGTGGTGCTGGCAGCACAAATTAGTACAGCCGGGCTGGCCGAAATTACTGCCGCCGCTTATGCGGTTGTATACCCGCCACTTTATGATGCCGCGGGCATTTCCCCCTTACAGGCCATTTATTGTCACACCCCTGTTATTGCTTCCAATACCGGCGCTCTTCCCGAATTATGTAAAGATGCTGCCGTATACTGCTATCCCGATGATCACCAGGATATCGCGGCAAAAATGATGCTGCTGTTCACCAATGAAGACCGCAGGAACAGGCTGATCGCCCATGCCCGTGTGCTGGCAACGGAAAACGGTCCGGTTTCTCCCGGGCAGCAAACCTTGCAGCTTGCACTGTCCCTGCTGCAGGCCTGATTACCGGCGCATTTCTTTTGATAATCCGTTAACTTCGCAGCTGGTATCAAGCTAAAATCTTACATTTAAAATGCACAAATCAACCATTACCATCGACGTTTTACTGGATGCGCATAAAGTACCCGAACAGATCAACTGGACTGCCACCGACAGCAGTGCCGAAACGTCCCAAAAAGCCAAAGCCATGGCGATTGCATTTTGGGACGGGGCCGATAAAACCGCTATGCGAATCGACCTCTGGACAAAAGATATGATGGTGGATGAAATGGCTGATTTTTTTTACCAGATGATGATGGGTATGGCCGACACTTTTAACCGTGCAACCCACCAGCAGGGAATGACCGATGACATGAAAAAATTTGCCCGCAGTTTTTTTGAGCAGTTCAGGCAAATACAGATCAAAGAGAATAAGTAAAACAGTTCATGGTTCATGGCCGATGGTTCATGGCCGATGGTTCATGGAAATACAGATTGCACTATGAACCATGAGCTAACAACCATCAAACAATAAACCAACCAACATGAGTTTAGAGCAACAGATCATGGCTGAAATGAAAGAGGCCATGAAAGCAAAGGATGAAGCCACATTACGCGGCTTAAGGGCCATTAAAGCCGAGATCATCAAAGCAAAAACTGAACCCGGTGCCGGCGGCGAAATTGATGAAGCCACCGAACAGAAGTTTTTGCAGAAAATGATGAAACAGCGCAGGGATTCGCTGGACATCTATGAGAAGCAGGGACGTGCAGATCTTGCCGCAAAAGAAAAAGAAGAAATGGCCGTGATTGAAAAATTCCTGCCCAAACAGTTAAGCGAAGCCGAAATAAAAGAAGCGGTTGGCAAAATCATTGCAGCCGTTGGCGCAGCATCTCCTGCCGATATGGGTAAAGTAATGGGTGTTGCCAGCAAGGAACTGGCAGGAAAAGCAGATGGTAAAACCATCAGCAGTATCGTAAAAGAATTACTGGCCGGATAATTTAATCCCAACGATTGCCATGCTTGATATCATTTTCATCATTCTTATTATTATTGCCTGCATTAAAGGCTATCAAAAGGGTTTGATCATTGCCGTGTTTTCAGTGGTGGCATTCATCATTGGCCTGGCGGCGGCACTCAAGCTGTCGACCCTTGTTGCCGCATGGCTGGGCGATCACGCTTCGATTGATGCAAAATGGTTGCCTGCAGTTTCATTTGCCATTGTATTCCTGGGTGTGGCCATACTGGTGAGGTTGGGTGCCAAATTCATCGAAAAAACATTCCAGATGGCCATGCTTGGCTGGATAAACCGTATTGGTGGCATGTTTTTTTACGGCATTCTTTACATTATAATTTTCAGCATATTTTTATTTTATGCAGAAAAGCTGCATATGGTGAGCGCAGACACCGTTCATGCCTCACAAACCTATCCGTATGTTCAGCCGTGGGGGCCCGTGGTGATCGATGGTTTTGGAAAGATCATCCCGGTATTTAAAGACATGTTTACCGAACTGGAGCGCTTTTTCGAATCCATTGGTAACAAAATAGTGCATTAATTTCAGGTGTATTTTTATTTAACGTATTTTGCAGTATCTGCAAAGCAGAAAACCAGTTAACTGAGGATGAGTTACGAAATCAAACAAGACGGGAAGTTTAAATTCATAGAAGAAGGGGAAGGAGAACCACTGATGCTGCTGCATGGACTGTTTGGTGCACTCAGCAATTTCAGGGACCTGATAGAGCATTTCAGAAAAACACATAAAGTGGTGGTACCCATGCTGCCGTTGCTGGATCTTGATCTTTTACATACGTCCGTAGGCGGGTTGCAGAAATATGTGCACCGTTTTGTGGAGCACAGGGGTTATAACAACATTCACCTGCTGGGCAATTCACTGGGCGGCCATGTGGCACTGGTGCATATTTTGAAACATCCCGAACATATCAAATCCCTTATACTCACGGGCAGCTCGGGACTTTTTGAAAATGGTATGGGCGACAGTTATCCAAAACGCGGCGATAAGGAGTACATCCGCAAAAAAACCCAGCTCACTTTTTTTGACCCGGCTATGGCCACAGAAGAACTGGTGAACGAAGTGTTTGAAATAACCAATAACCGCCTCAAGGTGATTAAAATTATCGCACTTGCAAAAAGTGCCATACGTAATAACCTCGGTGAAGAACTGAGCCAGGTACAACAACCCACCTGTTTGATCTGGGGCAATAACGACACCATTACCCCGCCATTTGTTGGCAAGGAATTTAACCGGCTGATTCCAAACAGTGAGCTGCATTTTATTGATAAATGCGGTCATGCCCCCATGATGGAAGTGCCTGGCGAATTCAACCAGCTGCTCGGAAAATTCCTGGCAAAATTGAGCACACCTGCTGCAACAGTTTAACAAATATTTTTGTCTCTATACTATTAACTACTGCTGTTCGTTATCATCTAAACAGCAGCAGCGTTCATAAAGCTGAACCGCAATGTTAACCGTAGAACTCATAAACAGCAATATCCCGCGCCTCAAACTGCAGGACTCTGTAAGCAAGGCGCTGCAACTGGTAAATGATTACCGGGTAACACACCTGCCCGTTGTACAGGAAGAAAAATACCTTGGCCTGGTGAGTGAAGAAGACCTGCTGGATATGGAAGACGACAGGGCCACCATTGAAACGATGCAGGAAAATTTCATTTATACTGCCGTTACAGAAAACGAACATTTTCTCAATGCAGTAAACTGCTGCAACCAGTTCGACACCACCGTGGTGCCGATCATCAATGAAGAAAAAGAATTACTGGGTGTGATCACCGCACCCGACCTGCTCAAGGCACTGGGTAATTTTGCCGGCACCAATGAGATCGGCGGTATCGTAGTGCTTGAAATGGAACGCAGCCAGTTTGCCATTTCTGAAATCAGCCGTATTGTTGAAAGTAATGATGCCCATATCCTTCACCTGAACACCACCGTGCACCCCGAAACAGGTATGCTTACCGTTACCATTCACATCAATAAAAAAGAAATTGCCGCCATTGTGGCCACTTTTGAACGCTACGATTACGACGTGATCTATTATTTTGGCACTGAGAATTTTGAAAACGAGATCCATACCAATTACCGCCACCTGATGAACTACCTCGATATTTAGTTTAATCAGCGTTTGCCTTTATCTTCGTTCACCTAAAACCATTGATCACAGAAGTAATACGCATTGCTGAAGACAACACTGATATCATGCTTCCTGCCGCTTCTTGTGATCTGCTTTTTTGCCAAGGCACAACCCCTGCAGCAAACTGTCCCGGCAACCGACTCCACCGCAAAACTTTTTGTAAAAGAGATCCTCATCAAAGGCAATAAAAAAACAAAGGAATATATCATCCTGCGGGAAATACAGTTTAAAAAAGGCGACTCCATCCCCGTTGCTTCCATTCACAAAGAACTGGAACTGGCCAAAAGCCTTGTTTACAATACCACCCTGTTCAGTGAAATAAAAATAGAGTACCTGGTGAGCTCTGCTTATGATATCATCGTGGTGGTGGATGTGCGGGAGCGCTGGTATATTTACCCGGTGCCGCAGTTTAAAATCGTTGACCGCAATATTAATGAATGGATCAAAACATACGATGCCAGTTTAAAAAGAGTAAACTACGGGCTCAAATTTGTACACTATAATTTAAGCGGCCGCCGCGACCAGCTGCGCCTCTATTTCCTGAACGGTTTCAGCCGCGATTTTTCATTCAGCTACAATGCACCTTACAGCAACAAGGCGCTTTCTGAAGGTTTTGTAGTGGGCGCCGGTTATTCGCAAAAGAAAGAGATCGCCTATAAAACCACGTTCACCGACAGCCTGCGCTTTTACACGTCTGATTCACTGCGCAGTAAATTTGTGGGCAGCAGTTTCTATATCAATGCGGGCTACTCCATGCGCCGCGGCTTTTTTAACCGTCACTTTTTTAATGCCAGCTTTACAAGGCTTACGGTGAGCGACAGCATCCTGCTCCCCAAAAACAATCCCAACTATTTCAATAACGGCAAGGCGTCGGCCAATGTAATTGAACTCAATTATGCATGGCAATACACCAACGTAAATAATGTACTGTACGCCACAAAAGGTAAAACGGCCTTTGTGGCGCTCTCCAAAAAGGGGCTGGGCTTTACCGGCGGCATTAATGCATTTACAGTAGAAGCGGGCATGAACCGGTATGTTGACCTGGGCAAAAAATGGTACAGCAGTATACAGCTTACTGGCAAATTGCGGCTGCCTTTTTACCAGGCTTATATCAACCAGCGGGGGTTGGGCTATGGCGATAATTACCTGCGTGGCCAGGAATACCTAGTGATTGATGGCGTGGCCACCGCACTGGTAAAATCAACACTCAAAAAGAAACTGGCCGAGTTCAGGATCAAGCTCCCTTTCAAAATGCGCACACTTTCATATATTCCATTTACATTTTTTGGAAAGGTATATGGCGATCTTGGCTATGCTTATAATAAAACGCCATTTGTATCTGAACTGAACAACAAATTATTATATACCGGCGGTTTTGGCATCGACATACTGACCTTTTATGATCTTAACCTGCGCTTCGAATACAGTTTTAACCAATTAGGGCAAAAGGGCTTATTTTTACATACACAGGGAGGATTTTAAATCAGCCTCCGCCAATTCCGGAATGAAAATAGCAATTTACAGCAGGGGTATTGAAGGGAACCAGCACAATGAAGTAACCGCTTTGTTAAACGAACTGGCCCATCACAGCGTTGAACCGGTTTTTTACCAGGACTTCTTTAATAAATTTTATTCCACCGTTAAATTTAAAACGCCTTATTCCACTTTTAATTCATCTGAAGGACTGGATGAAAGCATTGAATGCATCATCAGCCTCGGCGGTGATGGCACTTTGCTGGATACAGTGGCGCTTGTAAAAGATAAACAAATCCCCGTGCTCGGCATCAATTACGGGCACCTCGGTTTTTTGGCCAATATTGGTAAGGGCGATCTGCAAACTGCCGTGGAAGCGCTGGTAAACCGCACTTATGTAAGCGATAAAAGAACACTGATTCATTTAGACGCCAATGTGCCATTGTTTGGAGATGTGCCCTACGCACTCAACGAATTTTCGCTGCTCAAAAAAGACTCCACTTCCATGATAAAGATCCACACTTATATCAACGGGGAGTTTTTAAATACTTACTGGGCCGACGGACTGATCGTGGCCACACCAACCGGTTCTACCGGTTATTCACTCAGCTGCGGCGGACCCGTGGTGTTTCCCAACAGCGCCAGTTTTGTGATCACTCCGGTTGCGCCGCATAATTTAAGTGTGCGCCCTATCGTGGTGCCCGACGATACCATCATTTCATTTGAAGTGGAAGGCCGTGCCGATGATTTCCTGTGCACGCTCGACAGCCGCCGGGAAATTGTAACAAAAGAGATACAGCTGGCCGTACGCAAAGAAGAGTTTGAGATCAACCTGATACGCCTCAACGAAAATAATTTTTTACAAACCCTGCGCAATAAATTAAGCTGGGGTATTGATGTGAGAAACTGATATTGCAACGGCATACCTTTGTTCATCTTTTATTATGCCATTAAAAGCCAAACGCCTCCGCTCCATCTTCATCCTTTACTGGATACTGCTCACCTATATCATTGCGGCACTGATATGGTGGTTCATTGCGCTGGCCCAGCAAAATGAACAGGCCGCCAATTTCAAACTGCAGGAACTGCAGCCCGGCATGCCCCAATATAACCAGCGGGCATTGCAGATAAGGCAGGATGAGCAGCGCAAGAAACACCAGTATATCGGCGAAGGCATTAGCTTTTTACTCGTAATTGTTGCCGGCGCCGGGGTGGTGTTTTACCTGGTACGCCGCCAGCTGCAGCAAAGCCAGCAGCAGCAGCATTTTATGATGGCGCTTACCCACGAATTAAAAACACCCATCGCAGTAGCCAAGCTCAATTTGGAAACACTGCAAAAAAGAAAGCTCGAAGAACAGCAGCAGCAACGGCTTATACAAACCACGCTGCAGGAAGCCAACCGGCTTAATGCTCTTTGCAATAATATGCTCCTCTCCTCCCAGATTGATGCCCGCGGGCTTACCCTCAGCAGGGAAGAAATCAATATCAGCGAGGTGGCGGCATCCAGCGCTGCAGATTATGTGCTGCGCTTCCCCGGTAAAAAGATCATCACCCATATCAGCCCGGAGCTTTTTGTATTGGGCGACCGCCTGCTGCTGCAGATGGCCATCAATAACCTGGTGGACAATGCCATTAAATATTCTTCCAAAGACAATGCCGTTACCGTTGAAGCGCAGCGGCAAAACAACAGTGCTGTGTTAATGGTGAAAGACGAGGGAAAAGGTATCGATGCGGCGGAAAAGAAAAAGATCTTCACCAAGTTTTACCGTATTGGCAATGCCGCCACCAAGGCTGCCAAGGGAACAGGACTGGGATTATACCTGACCAAAAAAATAGCAGAGGAACATCATGGTAACATCACGGTATCGGATAATATTCCCACCGGCTGTATTTTTACCATTACATTGCCATTAATGGAGTAATTTAGCAGCAGTGGAACAGAAATTTTCAATATTACTGGTGGAGGATGAAGAAAACCTCCAGGAAGCGCTGAAACTGAACCTTGAGCTGGAAGGTTATTCGGTTACCGGTGTATATGATGGCGCCGAAGCACTCCAGGCCGTACAGCAGGAATTTTTTAACCTCATCATACTGGATGTGATGCTGCCCGAAGTGGATGGCATAACCGTTTGTGAAACGATCAGGCTGCAAAACCCCGATATTCCCATTTTAATTCTCAGTGCTAAAAACAGCAGTGCCGACCGTATACTGGGATTGAAAAAAGGTGCCGATGATTATCTTACCAAACCCTTTAACCTGGAAGAACTGCTGCTGCGTGTGAATAAGCTCATTAAAAAAAGCGAACGCATGACGGCACGCCAGCCCCTCCCCGAAGTGTACGGGTTTGGAAAAAACAGCATCGATTTCAAAGCACTCCAGGGCACCACATTCGAATCAAAAACAGTTACGCTTACCAAGAAAGAAGTGATGCTGCTGAAACTGCTGATAGAAAATAAAAATGAAGTGGTGACAAGGGAAAAAATACTGCAGGCTGTATGGGGCTATAATGTATATCCCACCACAAGAACCATTGATAACTTTATCCTCAACTTCCGCAAATACTTTGAAGAAGACAGCCGCAATCCCCGGCATTTTCATTCGGTAAGGGGCATTGGTTATAAGTTTACTGACAATTAATACTTATAGGTTTCCAGCAGCTGGATCATATCCGCAGCCTGGTCGTATAATTCCTGCATTTTTTCCTGTGAAGCAAAGGGTGTGTATAACTGCAGTTCTATTTCATTCATCAGTTCCTGCAGTTTAATGACCGTATCCGTTGATACATTTTGCTTATCCAGTTCTTCAGTGATGGTTTTTTTATTGAGTGTGGCGGCTGGCAGCTGCAGGCGGTCCGAAAGGTATTCTTTCAGCGCCGCATTCAGTTCCTTATAAAAAGCATTGCTGGTTCCCGGCAGCAAACCGTACGCATTTTCCAGGTAGTTTTTTTCTTCCTTCACCGGCAGCAGCATTTCCGGCTCCGGTGTTTTTACAGGTTCTGCGGCGGCGGCTTCCTGCTGTACCATTTCATCTTTTCTTTTATCACGTTTCAGCCAGAACAATAACCCGAGCGCAATTAAAAAAGCCACCGTGCTGGCCACCCAGCGCCTGTTGCCGAAAAATTTATTGAAGCCGCTTTTCTTTTCCTGTGTAACCGGTGGTGTGGCCGCTTTTTTCCCTGTGCCCTTTGTTACGGTGAATTTGACGGGGCCAGTGGAATCGGTTTTATACCTGCCCGCAACGGGGTCAAAATAACTGAACACAACGGGTGGCAGCACATAATCACCGGGGCTGGCAACGGTAAAATCCCAGCTCAGCATTTTACGGCCGCTTACCGGCACCGTTGTTTTACTGATATCTTCGGTGGTAACGGGTTCAAACGCTTCAATACCTTCTGGCCATTTGATATCGGGCGCTGTAACCATTTGCATATTGCCGCTGCCTTCAATTACCAGGTTCAGCTTGCCCGCATCATCTGTACTGAACTGGTTTTTTTCAAGTGCACCCATCAGTTTGAATGTTCCCACTGCTCCTTTGAATGCGGCAGGTACGTTTTCGGCGGGTAAGGCTTTTACATTGATAGTTACAGGTTTATTCTGCAGGATGACTTTTTGTATTTCCATTCCTTCAGCAGGTATGGTGGCTTCAGCAAAATCACGGAACACATCATTGGCCAGGTCGTTTTGCCGGTTGGCATATGCTTCTTTGATGAACTGAACATTATTCTCCACCTGTGCAGGCTCCAGTTCAAGACTGCCTGTTTGCAACGGATACAACTGCACCCGCCGGATCACATACACATTGTATTCCCGGCCATTAACGGTTTCCCTGGTATAATTCATATTATCCGGCTGCTGCAGGTCAATCACAGAAAACCCGCTGAAGGAAGGATTTTTCACCACATTGCTTTCGCTCTTCAGCCGGGTGTACAATTTATAGGTGGCAATAATGGGTTCGCCGAGGTAACAGGTTGTTTTATCTGTCTGCAGTTTTACAAACATATTACGGTTGACCTTTTCAGATGCATTCTCCCCTTTTTTTAAAATATAATCATTAAAAGGGGTTTGTTGTGGCAGATCATCAAAGGGGTTGAAACCCGGGAACATACCGGAAGCTGAAGGTGCTGCAGCATCGGGTGCAACCGTATTGGTAACCCGTATAGTGACGCTATTGCTTTTGTACTCGTTTCCGTCTGCTTTCGCGGTTGCGGCAGGAATGGGATAATTTCCCGGGCCCTTGGGTTTGAGAATATAACTCAGCGCCACATATTGCTTCACCACCCCGTTGATGGAAGTCATGCCGCTTTCCTGGCTGGGTCCGCTTAATACGGTAAAGCCGGGTATTGCCGGTGGCGTTATCTGGTCAACAACCTTCGCGTTGGCCACTTCAAGCCGCAACTGCACCATTTCATTTTTACTGATTTGCGTGGCCGAAACCGATGCGGTAAATTTCACCTGTGCACATACAGGCATTAGGGCCAGCAAACAACCTACAATCATCAAATGGGATAAAAATGAACGCATAGATATGGTGCAAAAATACCTGCTGCCGCATCATTGTATTGCGGCCAATTTTATAAGTGGTTGTAAAAAACTGTTAATAAAGACTACAGGTCGCCCAGTTGCGGACGCAGCAATATCTCTTCCACGCAGGCACCCTTGCTCAGCTGCGAGGCAGCATAGATCATTGCTGCAATATCACCAGCTTCCATAATACGGTTTTTGCTGTTATCAAAACCGCCCCATGAATCGGTGAGTACAGCGCCGGGATACACGGTAGTGACTTTTATGTTATGGGCTTTCATTTCCGCACGCAGGTTTTTGCTGAAACCATCCATGGCAAATTTACTGATGCTGTAAGCGCCGCCGTTGGGATAAGCTTCCAGCCCGGCAATAGAGCTGATATTAAATACATGCCCTTTTTTATGTTCCATCATCCAGGGCAATACCGACCTGGTTACATAATAAGCGCTGTACAGGTTTGCAGCCACCTGGCTTTCGAGCAAACCGTCGGGTTCATTGTGTACATTCCCCGGCATAAAAACACCCGCGTTATTCACCAGCACATCGGGCACACCAAATTCCAGGCACCAGGCACCAAATGCCTTGGCTTCTTCTTTCCGGCTTACATCAAATGCCTTTGCCTTGATGATGGCGGAGGGATATTTTTTTGACAATGCTTCCGCTGTGGTACGGAGTGCGGCCTCGCTCCTGGCACATAAAAACAAATGATGGCCATGGGCGGCAAATTTTTCTGCTATCGCTTTTCCAATTCCCCTGGATGCTCCTGTTATGACAATATTCATCTTAAAAAAATTTAGAGGGTAAAGTTACAAAGCCGCGGGGTTAAACCGTTGGCTAATTCTCAATAACCGTTACCTCACTCTATTTTCCTGTAGAAATCTGTACTGCTAATTATGCATTGAAATCATTGATCATTAAACTTTCTGTCATGAATAAACTATTTTTTGTTATTGCCTTATACAGCAGCATTTTTATTGTATCCTGTTCAAAAAACAGCGGCAGCAGTACGCCTGCTGCAAATACCGATTCCCTGGTGGCATTATATGTTGGCGGCACACTCAGCCGCCTGATCACGATTGATGAAAACACCACCAACCAGCGCTTTCTCGAAATGTCAACCGGCGGTGGCCCGGTATACCGGCACCTGATCGACAAATCGTACCCCTATTCCTATATAGAGAGCACTTTCGACAGCCGCTGGAAAGTGGAGAGCGCCAGCAATGCCGTATTTCCGGCAGGCACAGGACCTGCCACCCTCGATAATGAAATTGTAATGATTCATTCCAAAAAAAATCCTTCTTACTGGCTATGGGTGGTAAAAGGTGGTACAGTAAGTGGTTTTGAAGAATGGTATTTATGGTCCAATTATGTAAATGCCGCCCGTCCATCCACCGACCAGTATAAATTCAAACTGCACCAGGTAGCCGACCGCAATGGCGTGCATGCTTATACCATTGAAAGCGTGCAAAAACCCGGCTGGTACCTGCACAATGCAGGGCATACCATCACAGCCAATGGTGTGCTTTTATATGATCACAATACCGGATCGGCTCAAAAAACAATATTTGAATTTCATTAAAAACCGGCATCATGAAGAAAAAACTGCTTTGCTGCATCATTATTACCTGGCTGGCGGCTCCATCAGTTGCACAATCCGTTGGCATTGGCACCACAACTCCTCATGCATCAGCACAGCTGGATATCAGCAGCACAACCAAAGGGCTGTTAATTCCCCGTATGACAACTGCACAGCGAACTGCAATTGTATCTCCGGCAGCAGGTTTAACAGTATATGATACTACAGTTAATTCATTTTGGTTTTTTGACGGCACTACCTGGTTAGCGCTTACTAACAGCGGCAATACCTGGAACGCCGAAGGCAATTCCGGCACTTCAGGATTGAATTTTATTGGAACAACTGATGCCCAGGCATTACGTTTCAGGATTAATAACCAATGGGCAGGAATTTTAGATTCATCGGGGCAGGCGAGAACCTTTTATGGCTTTGGTGCAGGTAAAACCAGTAACGGCTTTTCCAATAGTGCATTTGGCTATAAATCTTTAAACAGTAATACAACCGGTTCGTTTAATTCGGCATTTGGTTATCGTGCACTTAATACTAATACCACGGGCGGCAACAACCTCGCTTCCGGAACAGAATCACTTTTTTCAAACACTACGGGAACTGGTAATACAGGTTCAGGATACCGCACCCTGTTTGCAAATTCAGATGGCAACAGCAATACCGCAACCGGTTACAGCGCATTAACCAATAACACAAATGGTGATAACAATACTGCCAGCGGATACCAGGCCCTTCAAGCCAATTCGAATGGGGTAAGTAATACAGCTGCCGGCTACAAGTCGTTATTTAATAATAACAGCGGTGCCGGCAACTCAGCAACAGGCGCTTTCACTTTGTTCAGCAATACCGGCGCCAGTTACAATACGGCATCCGGCTACAATGCAATGTTTTCGAATACCACCGGTAATTTTAATACGGCATATGGTTACACTGCACTCTCATCCAACAGGTCTGGCAGTTTAAATGTGGCCATTGGAGCAGGCGCATTACACGACGATACCAGCTCAAATAATACAGTGGCCATTGGTGACAGTGCGCTGTTCAATAACATCTCAAGCCTTGGCAGCCCTTTTCCAGTACCATTTGGGCATTTCAATGTGGCTGTGGGAAGCAAAAGCTTATTTTCAAATGTTGATGGGAATTCGAATACAGCAGTCGGTTATCATGCCCTCCTGTCATCTGGCGGGGACAATAATACCGCCATCGGCGCATTTTCATTGGAAGATAATACGAGCGGCAATTATAATACGGCTTTGGGATCTTACTCATTGCATGATAATACAACAGGGTTCAAGAATCTGGCTGTAGGATATAACACATTAAACGGAAATACCACCGGCTACGCAAATTTGGCCATCGGTAATGAGGCCATGCAGTATAATGGCACCGGATTTCAAAACATGGCTATCGGGATCGGTACATTAAAATTTAACACAACCGGGGCATATAATATTGCTGTTGGTGAGAATGTTTTATTAGGCAATTCCACAGGAACCCGTAATGCAGGTATGGGCATTAATGCGCTCTCTGCTAATTCCACAGGAATTGGAAATACTGCTGTGGGCACCAATGCACTTTTGTTAAATGAAACCGGTAATAATATTACTGCGATTGGCAGAGAAGCAGATATCAATTTAAACGGAGTAAACAACTCCATTGTGATTGGATACAATGCAACTGTTAATGCAAGCAACAAAGCAGTAATCGGCAGCCCGTCATTAACCGTAATTGGCGGCTATGTTGGATGGAGTAATCTAAGTGACAGCCGTTTCAAAAAAAATATCCTGACCAATGTACCCGGGCTCAACTTTATTATGCAGCTTAAGCCTGTTACCTATAAAATGGATGTGCATAAACTGGATAATTTCTTCAACAGGAAATATGAAACAGCACAAGATGCCGCTTTTGCCGAGAAAGCGATGAATGAGAAAGAACAGGTGGTATACAGTGGTTTTGAAGCACAGGAAGTGGAGAAAGCTGCAGCTGCAATTGGTTATAATTTCAGTGGTGTTGTAAAACCGCAGAATGAAAAAGATCATTACAGCATGGTGTACAGTGATTTTATTCCATCACTGGTGAAAGCCATCCAGGAACTGAAAAAGGAAAACGAAATATTACAACAACGGCTATCCCGGTTAGAAAATGAAAAAAATAAATAACGAAGAATGAAAAAAAGAATGATCATTTGCTGCGGTCTTGCATTTCTTGGTCTGTCAGCAGCGGCCCAATCGGTGGGTATTGGTACAGCCAGCCCAAATATATCTGCGCAACTGGATATAACCAGCAGTTCAAAAGGATTGCTGATCCCAAGAATGACTGACGCTGAAAAAACTGCCATCGCATCTCCTGCACAGGGATTGATGATCTTTAATACCACCACCAACAGCTTTCAGTATTACAATGGTGTTTCATGGATAAATTTTACACACAGTGGCATTTTGAGCGGTACCAATAACCGCATTGCAAAATTTTCGGGCGCATGGGGCTTGCAAAACAGCCTGCTCACCGATAATGCTTCAGGTGTTTCCCTAAATACCAGTGGCTCCAATGCCGATGGCAGTGCCTTGCTGGATATTTCCAGTACAACCAAAGGTGTTTTATTTCCCCGCATGAACACGACTCAACGCAATGCCATTACCACCCCTGCTGCCGGGCTCATGATACTGAACACCGATACTTACCGCACGAATATTTTTAACGGCAGCAGCTGGACAGAGACAACCGGCCCGGGCATCAGCCTTCCGTATATCGACAGCAGCAATACCGCTTTTCCCGATAAACTTTTTTCGGTAACCAACCTTGGCAGCGGCAACGCCATCAGCGGCGAAACAAGAAGTGCAGTTGGCTTGGCCGGCAACGGGGTGTATGGACTGGCGTCAAATACAAATCCTTCGGTAATGAACACAGGCGTAACCGGTTATAATGCCAGCACCAACCTGTTTGGCACAGGGGTGTATGGATATCATGATGGAAAAGGTGTTGGTGTATATGGAGTGGTAAAAGGAAACGGAACGGCTGTCAGAGGATATGCTTCCAGTCAATTCGGAGGTACCGGGTCGGGAATTGGAGTGGAAGGGATAAGCACAAACAACTACGGGGTAAAAGGATCAAGCAGTTGGTATCCCGGTGTTAGGGGTGAAAGTACAAACTCCTCTGGTTTGATGGGAGTAAGTGAAAATTCATATGGGATTTACGGGGAATCAGTAAACGGCAACGGAATTTATGCTTACAGCGCAAACAGTACTGGAATATACGCCCAAAGTGCCGGTAATAAAGCAGGTAATTTTGAAAATAACAGTATAACATATCCAACACTTAGTTGCTCCAATTTTGCAGGCGGAAAATCAGCAGTTTTTTTTGGCGACGTATCCATATCTGGAGATCAGGACAATACAGGAGTAATAACCGTGGAAAACGGCAAAGGCATTGTGCGCAGCAATAGTGCCACACAACAGAAAGTGGTAAGAATGAACGGTAATTTTGCACTCTCGAATATTGGAGTCGGCGCCAGCCTGGATGCTGTATTGAATTTTGAAAATTTCAGCGCCCCGCCCACAGTGGTGGTTGGCCAGGTATCAAATGGTACCGGCGAATGGAATAAGATTATGCTTACGCCATTTAATGTTACCGCCACAGAATGCAGTATCAGGCTGACCAATCTTTCAAGCAATACCGTAACAATGACCGGCACCTGGAGTTTTTTGATTGTTGGTCCAAAATAGAACTGCTCACAACAGGTTGTATTGTGATCTTGTTCTTTACTGTTACAGGCATTGCCGGATGACGAGAAAGAAGCACTGCAAAAGCGAATGAAGCTACCGGTAAAGAAAAACAAACAGTTGCCATCCAGAAAAATATGTAAAGCCGGGCTGCAGCTCCGGCTTTACTGTCAAAAAAAGAGTACCTTAAGCTGCGATTAGTAAACCACCATGCAAAGCCGTATTATAATAGCTGTACTGCTAGTGCTGTTCTGTGCAGGCAAGATTCCTGCGCAGGATTATGTTTACAAATACTACACAGCTGCCGACGGACTCCCCACATCTGAAGTGATCTCGCTGGCTAAAGATGAAAAAGGTTTTTTATGGTGCGGCACATCTGCCGGTGTAAGCCGTTTTGACGGCTATACATTTACCAACTTCAGTTTTGCAGCTGATGGCAGTAAAATCGGGTATGTGAACTGTATCAAAATCACCCCGCGGTGCATGCTGGTGGGCACCACTTCCGGTTTGTTCTGCAAGCAACAGGACCGCTTTATAAAAATCAGCAATGAAACAACCACCCCCCAGGCTGTTAATGATATATTACTTACAGCAGATAACAAGCTTTATCTCGCCACCGCATCCGGGCCGGTAAAACTCGACATAGACCAGGTGGACATCACCGGGATAAAAAAAATCACACTCCCGGATTTTTTGATACCACAGTGGAAAAAACTACCGCCAGGTGCCGCAAAAATATCCAGCCTTATAAAACAGGCCCGGGACGGCAGTATTTATATAGCCGGGTATTCAGACGTATACCTGCTGAATAATGATAAGCTTGACCTGCTGCACAGCGTTGCCGATCTGCACGACCGCATACTTTCTGTATTTCCCATCAGCAAAACAAAAGTATATTTCGATGGCGCTGCATCAGAAATAAACTGCATCGAAAACGGGGTGCACACCAATACCGTGCATGAACAGTTATTTCAGCCGGGAATGGATGCACAAAAGGATGGCTTCTGGTACCTGGGCACAAGCGGGCTGTATTATTTCCATCCGCAAACCGGGCTTGCCTCACGCTATATCAATACGATGGATGAAGGTGTGGTATGGCCAAGTGCCATGTTAAAGGAGCCTGATTTTTTTTGGGTGGCCTCTCATGACGGACTTGTAAAAATCAGTCCTTCCCTTTTTACAAAATACAAAATACCAGAAGCCGGGGATGTAAAAGATTTTTATGCATTTCTTGAAACGGATGACGGCCATTTTTATACAGGAAGCAACAGGGGCAAACTCTTTGAGAAAAAGAATGGATTATTTTCACTGGTATTCAAAAAGCCACTGGTGCCCATGGCAGACCTGAGGGGATTATTTAAAGATGATAACGGGCTGATGTGGGTGGCAAGCGGTTACCAGGGCCTGGTATTGCTGCAGCAAAACAGGCAGCAGCTTTTTACTGAAACGGACGGTCTGCATGATAATTCACTGGGCTCCTTTTTAAAAACAAGTGATGGCAGATTATTTGTAATTGGTGATGCTGGCCTCACACAGGTAATTACAAAAAACAATGAAGTTCAATTTAAAGCCTGGCATTTTACACCCAACACCACGCAGTATGGAAAATTTTTTTCCGGGATTGAGGGTCCGGATGGAACAGTATGGATCGGTGGTGAGGAGGGATTGTTTTACCTAGATAACGATACCCTGCAACCCTTCCCGCTGAATGGCAGGCGCATGGCCATCACGTATCTCATTAAAGATGCTAACCAGATTATCTGGATGTCCACTGAAGGTGAGGGTATATTAAAATGCCGCTTCAACCAGAACAACCAGCCAGAACTGGTAAAACAATATCTTTCAAAAGACGGTCTGAATGGTGATTATTATTTAACGCTACTGCAAGATAACAAAAATAATATTTGGGCAGGCGGTTCAAAAGGGATCACATTTATCGGCCAGGATAAGGATAATAAAGACAGGATACTCAATTTTACAGAATCTGACGGATTTACACGGGCCGGTTATAATTATATCAGTTTGTACCAGGACAAAAAAGGCACCATCTGGTCGGCCACTATTTTCGGCATTACTTCTTTTGATCCTGCAACTATAGTTGCCGCACCTCCTGCCCCACCTATTTTTATCACCCGTGTTCAACAGCTGAAATCAAAACAGTTTCTAACAGACAGCAGTTTTATACAATTAAAATACAGTGAAAGCTTTGCATGGAACAACAATGCCATTGGCTTTTCATTTACAGCGCTGGATTATGTAAATGCCGTCAATACGGTGTATTATTATAAACTCGACGGGCTCGACAGCAGCTGGATTATGAATGGCAACCAGCGAAATATTAACTATGAAAATCTTGCTCCCGGTAAATATACATTCAGGGTAAAAGCATTAAACAGCAAGGGCATCTGGAGCAGGAATGAAGCTGTGTTTGCTTTTGAAATTTCAAAACCGTTCTGGAAGCGTACATGGTTTATACTATTGTCAATTCTCATCCTTGCTGCATTTACTTACCGCTTTATCAGGAGAAGGGAAAAAAGGATCCGGGAAAAAGAAATCCAGAAAACTGAACTGCAGAAACTGAAAGCAGACAGTTACCAGCACCAGCTGGAAATGGAACAGGTGGTGAATTATTTTGCAACATCCATCAATGAACAGCAGAGCGTGGATGAAATGTTGTGGGATGTTGCACGTAATTGTATTTCCCGGCTCGGTTTTGAAGACTGCGTAATTTACCTGAAAGATGATACGCGGAATGTACTGGTGCAAAAAGCGGCATGGGGCCCCAAAACAACTGATGAGAACAAGATCATCAACCCCATCGAAATACCACTGGGAAAAGGCGTTGTGGGTTCGGTGGCATTAACCGGCAAACCCGAGATCATAGGCAACACGCTCGACGATGAAAGGTATATCATGGATGATACTTACCGTTTTTCAGAGATAGCGGTACCCGTACAGGATAATGGAAAAACAATCGGCGTGATCGACAGTGAGCATCCGGAAAAACATTTTTACACCCGGCGGCACCTGCAGATACTCACCACCATCGCTTCACTGGTAGTGGAAAAAATGGATAAGATAAAAGCGGAGCAAGCCACGCGGCTGCAGGAAATTGAGATGCTGAAACTCAATAAAAACCTGGCCACATCGCAGCTTACTGCCCTGCGTGCTCAGATGAATCCCCATTTTATTTTTAATGCACTCAACAGTGTGCAGCAGTACATTCTGCAGGGCAATGTGGACGAGGCCAATAAATACCTGTCCAAATTCAGCCGGCTGCAACGGGAAATACTTCATAACAGTGACCAGCAGTTTATCTCCCTTGATAAAGAAAAAGAAATGCTGGAACTGTACCTGCAACTGGAGCGGCTCCGCTTTAATGACAGTTTCAGTTACGAAATTATTTTTGATCCTGAACTGGATACGGATGAGATTACGGTACCTCCAATGATTATTCAGCCCTTTGTGGAAAATGCCATCTGGCACGGACTGATGCCAAAAGAAGGCGACAAAAAGCTGGTAATCGCTTTTGAGCATATCAGTGATTCGCTCATCAGCTGTACCATAACCGACAACGGGATTGGCCGTAATGCCGCAGCAGCAAACAGGCAGCAACTCGACCCGCAGCATAAATCAAGAGGGCTTTCGCTGGTATACGAGCGCCTGCGTATCCTCGAAACACAGTTTAGCCAGCAATTCAGCATTTCAATTCAGGACCTGCAAAACACAGATGGTACGGCAGCGGGTACCCGGATTTCACTGGTGCTGTTCACCGGTATCCAGGCAAATTAACCCGTTTTCATATTTTCTTGCTATTTTAGGTTTGTGATCAGCGCCATTATCATAGATGATGAACCATCGGCTGTAAAAACCATGCAGCTGATGCTGGAACGCTACGTGCCAGAGATTAATGTACAGCTTGCATTGAATGACCCCGTTGCAGCCATTGTGCAGCTTCAGCAGCTGCAACCCGATCTTGTTTTCCTGGACATACAAATGCCGGTACTCAACGGTTTTGAAATGCTGAAACGGCTTCCTGCTGTTAATTTCAGCATCATTTTTACAACCGCACACGATCAATATGCCATTGAGGCCATCCGCTTCAGTGCGCTGGATTATTTATTAAAACCAATTGATGCCGAAGAACTGAAAGCAGCGATAGAAAGATTTAAACAGCAGGGAGCCGGCAGCCAGTTGCTGTACCAGAACCTTATAAAAAATATCAACGCTGTAAGCCAGCAGGATTTTAAACTGGCACTGCCCACCAGTGAAGGCACATTTTTTTTTAGTCCTGCCGATATCATCAGGCTGGAAGGCGAAAACAATTACACCCGTTTTTATTTTATCAATCACCGGCCCATGCTGCTCTCCCGCACACTCAAAGAATATGATGAGATACTGGCTGGTCATGGTTTTATCCGCACCCACAAATCCCATCTCATCAACAAAAAATATGTGGTTAATTTTACGGCAGAGGGTTTTGTACAGTTAAATGACAACAGCAGGGTGGAAGTATCACGCCGCCGCAGGGAAGAAGTACTGGCAGCATTAAGATCCGTTTAGTTATTTTTGCTTTTTGCCGCATGAAACAATACCAACACATTTTCTTTGACCTGGACCATACGCTCTGGGATTTTGATGCCAACGCCAAAGACACCCTGACCGACCTGTACAAACAGTTTGACCTCGATAACCGGGTGGCAGCGCCTTTTGATGATTTTTACAGGAAGTATTTATACCACAATGAAATTTTATGGGATAAGTATCATAACGGGCAGATAACAGCTGATGAACTGAAATGGAAACGCATGTGGCGCACATTGCTTGATTTTAAAATTGGCGATGAACCGCTGGCCAGGCAATTAAGCGCCGGTTTTTTAGAACTGCTGCCCACTAAAAAAAACCTCTTCCCCTATACTTTTGAGATACTGGATTACCTGCAGCAGAAAAATTACGGGCTGCACCTCATCACCAATGGCTTTGAAAAAACACAGTGGAGCAAACTTAATTACAGCGGACTGGCCAAATATTTTACCCATGTGATTACCTCGGAAGGCAGCAACAGCCTGAAACCGCAGAAAGAAATTTTTGATTTTGCGATGAACAAAGCGGGCACATCCACTAAAGAGAGTATCATGATTGGGGATAACCTGGAGGCTGATATTCAGGGCGCCATGAACGCCGGCATGGATACTATTTTTGTAAATCATATCAATGCCAGTACAGCGCTGAAACCTACCTATATCATTTATCACTTAAAGGAACTGGAAGCGATCTTTTAACCGTAAGAGCCGGGATACTCAAAGCGGGTTGAATATTTGCCTCATTCCGACAAATAAAAAAGCCGCCCATGTTTGAGCGGCTGAATAAGTTGTGGCAGCACGATTACATTTTTGCTGTTGCAGCTTTGTCTTTGCAGCAGGATTTTTTTGCAGCAGCTTCTTTAGAGCAGCATTCTTTTCCTTTTGCACATTTTTTCTTTTTGCCCTTGTCGGTTGAAGCGAAAGCAACACCTGCAACCAGTAAAGCAGCTGAAGCGAATAAGAGTACTTTTTTCATAATGCTATTTTAGTGTTTAATCGGTATAAAAATAATATATCATCCCCAACTGGCCAAGGCCAGTTTGTTAAAATTACAGGGTGGCGATAATATCAATACCTCCTTTTACCACCTGGTTCAGCTGCACATTTACCTTTGTGCCAAGGGGCAATAGCAGGTCTACCCGGCTGCCGAACTTGATAAAACCCATTTCATCACACTGGTTTACTTTCTGGCCCACCTGCAAATAATTCACGATACGTTTTGCCAGTGCCCCGGCAATTTGTTTGGCCAGTATTTCCGTATTGCCCTTGCGGTATACCACCGAATGACGTTCATTTTCGGTGGATGACTTGGGGTTCCAGGCCACCAGGTATTTTCCTTTATGATACTGGCTGTACACCACATCGCCGCTAACGGGGTTGCGGTTTACATGCACATTGGCGGGGCTCATAAAAATGGATACCTGCAGCACTTTGGTTTTAAAATATTCTTCATCCACGGTTTCCTCAATCACCACCACTTTGCCATCGCAGGGAGAAACGACTGCATTTTCACCCAGGGTGAATTTGCGGGCAGGGATCCTGAAAAAAGAGACCAGGAACAGCAGTAAAAAAAGCGTTGCAAAAAACACGATCCAGCAAAGTACCGGCAATGATGCGCTGAAAAAATACAGCATTGCAAAATTGATGGCGCCAAAAATCAAGGTGCCGATGGCGATGGATTTGTAGCCTTCCCTGTGTATCGTCATGCTTTTGAGTTGAGCGGCAAAGATAATGAGTAATGGGTAATGAGTGGTAAGTAATAAAGGGTGTGCAGTAAGCGCCGGTGTTTGTTGTTACTTCATAAAGAAATATACATACAGCCACACCACGGGAGCAGCAAAAAGCAGGGAGTCAAACCGGTCTAAAAAACCACCATGACCGGGCATGATGCTGCCGCTGTCTTTTACACCTGCCATCCGCTTGAGTTTACTTTCGAACAAATCACCCATGGTGCCAAAAACAGCACAGAGTGCAGCAATGATGGCGGCATCTTTTACAGTCAGGAGTTTCGAGAAATAAGCGATCAGCGCAATCACTATCACACATAACAGTGCACCGCCAATAGTGCCTTCCCATGTTTTTTTGGGAGATATTTTAGAAAATGGCGTTTTTCCAATAAGCGATCCTACAATATAAGCCATGGTATCGTTGATCCAGATGGAGAAGATGATAATAGCAGCATAGATATACCTGTATTCAAAATATTCATAAGGCGGACCAGCAGTATAAATTTCATATTTGGTGGCAACACTTATTACCGCAAGAACGGGTATTGTGATGTAGATAATACCCAGGAAACAATACGGCAAAAACCTGCTTTTATAGACCTGCTTCATCAGCTTCACAAATTCGTACCAGCAGCCAAAGTGAACGATGGTAAACAATGCCAAAAAGCTCCAGTAATTCCAGAACAACCCGGTTAACATGACCGCCACAAATACAACAGCAGTGAGTGAACGGGTTTTAAGGGTTTGCAGGTTGAGTGCCATATTTTATTGTTGTGCGATCAGTGGTTCGTTGCCAAATACCAGGTTTTCCTGCAGGCCAATACGGTTGCGGTTTTCCCTGCTTACTTTAACCAGCAGCATAAATAACCCATAAATAATTGCGCCTGTAATGACAATACTCCAAATGGGCAGTTTAATTTCCTGTTCGTTAACAGTGGCCGCCTTGTTGTGCAGGTTACCGTAAAACAACACCCCTAATGCCATGAGGTTATTGATAAAGTGCGCAAAGATATTGACCCAGATATTTTTGGTATAATGAAACATGAATCCCAATGCAAGTCCCAAAATAAAACGGCTTATAAATAAATAATAGGACGCATGCACCAGGCTGAATAGAAGGGAAGCGATGATCACAGCGAGAACAGGCAGTCTGCTCCATTTTGCAATAAAATTCTGAAGCACGCCCCTGAACAGCAGTTCTTCAAATACTGCGGGAAAAAATGCCACAATAAAAACAGCCAATATGAACTGGCCCCAGCCTTTAAGGTTGCTCATGCTCAGTACCGCCTGTGTATACAGGTCTTCTGCGGCTTTTGCAGCTTTATCAATGGAAGGCAGGTGCACCAGTACCATTTTGGTGAGTTCTTCAAAAGGGTTGGCCAAATAATTGGCCACCAGCATTATAAAAAACCCAACCAGTACCTGTAAAAAATTAAAATGTTTTGAAAACCCGGCCCACAACATTTTTTTATGGCAAATAAGGATAAAAGCAACGGAAGGCAGGAACATCATGAAAAAAGTGCCAGCAATTTGTGCGGCCTGGGCATAGCCGGAATTCTCCGGCTTTAATAAGGCGGTCTGTATGGCTTCAGCATTTTTCATGGCTCCTGCCATATTACCACCAACGGCTCCCAGCCCGATGGCTACCGTAACAACACTGGCCAGTATAATGCCCGCTCCCACCAATCCCAGCAAAATTGCCAGCTGGCTCCAGTAGTTAAAACGCCCCTGCTGCTGCACCATAGTTTGCAATTATAAATTGTAAATTTGTGGCAAAAATAGGGTATTGCTGCTGAAGCGCTGAGCCACTGCAATATTTGAACATTTTAGCTGAACAAAGATGGTTTGCCCATGGGCTGCCGGATTGCAGCGGAAAGGAGGCAACCCCGGCAGCGGTTGAAAACCCTGCAGGCGGTTGACGAACTTGCAGCGAAAAGCCGGAACATCAGCTGAACCCAGTACAATAGCTTAAAGCCCCAGATTAATAATTAGTGCAATTCGTAAAATTCGTGTAATAAGTGATAAAAATTGGAGAACATATTGAACTGCCGGATTTCCCGCTGTTACTGGCGCCGATGGAAGATGTAAGCGATCCGCCCTTTCGTGCCGTGTGCAAGGATAATGGGGCCGACCTGATGTACAGCGAATTCATCAGCAGTGAAGGACTGATACGGGATGCCATAAAAAGCAAACGCAAACTTGATTTTACGGAAGAGGAAAGGCCCTTTGGTATACAGATATTTGGTGGTGATGAAGAAGCGCTGGGACTGAGTGCAAGAATTTGTGAAACGGTAAAGCCCGACCTGGTGGATATTAATTTTGGCTGCCCGGTAAAAAAAGTGGCTATGAAAGGAGCCGGTGCCGGTGTATTAAAGGATATTGACCTGATGGTGCGGCTCACCAGCGCCGTGGTGCAATCAACCTCGTTACCGGTTACGGTTAAAACACGCCTTGGCTGGGATGACAATACAAAGAATATTGAAGAAGTGGCCGAACGCTTGCAGGATGTGGGCATAAAGGCACTTACCATACATGGGCGTACCCGCACGCAGATGTACAAGGGCGAGGCCGACTGGACCCTGATTGGTAAAGTAAAAAACAACCCACGCATTAACATTCCCATTTTTGGCAACGGGGATATCGACAGCCCGGAAAAAGCCGTTGAGTATAAAAAACGCTATGGGGTGGACGGCATTATGATTGGCCGAGCCGCTATTGGTTATCCCTGGATATTTAACGAGATCAAACATTTTGTAAAAACAGGCGAACACCTGGCGTCGCCCTCCATTGAAGCCCGTGTGCAGGTTTGCAAAAAACACTTGCACCGTTCTTTTGAATGGAAGGGACCAAAGGTGGGCATTTTTGAAATGCGCCGCCACTATGCCAACTACTTAAAAGGCATGCCCGGCATTAAAGAATACCGTGGCAGACTGGTTACCTTAAATACAGTGGAAGAAATTGAAGCAGTACTGGATGAGATACTGGAAAAATACAGGGATTTTGTATTTGACAAAGCGCCGATTGAGCTGGTGAATTATCATGAGAACTGCCCGCTGGATTAATGCCATGCCGCTGCTAGCGTCCCGGCGCTGTAAACTCCTGCAACCCTTTTACATAAATTTTCCCCCTCGCTTCTGCAAAATAATCGGCGGTAAGTGCAACTGCTGCCATTATTGCCAGCGATAATCCCATTCCTTTCCAGAAAAGCTGTGCTGCATTGTTACGGAAATAAAGGAACAACACAATACCAGTCACGGCAAGTGCAAGCTCCATCCACCGGTAGATCACAAAATTTTTCATCACAGTTTGCATACGGGGAAGTTCTGTTGTTTTTAATTCCTGCGGGTTCATGTCGTAATTGTAAGTGTTTCTTTTACGGTCGGCATCGCTGCGGTTATAAATGGTAAAGCCCACGATACCCATCATCAGCCCGATCAGCAATAAAGGAATGGCCGCCCCTTTGTAAAAACTTGTTTTTAACACAAAGAAAAAAATGATTGCCGCTGCCAGACCGGCTATCCCCAGGCTTAAAAAAACAATACTCTCCGCTTTTTCGCCGGCAAAATATTTTTCTATATTAGTTTTAGTAAACATGGTTGATTATTTTTTAATGGCATTAAGCACTTCATCGCTGAGTGGTGAAACGGAGGGATCAAAATAATTCACCAGCGCTCCCTTTTCATTTATAAGATACTTGGAAAAATTCCAGGTGGGTTGTTTCTCATTCCAGCCGTTTTGAGCAGGATCACTCAGCCATTTAAACACGGGGTTTTGCCCGCCGCCTTTTACAACGCTGCTTTTTTTCATCAGCGGAAAGTTTACGCCAAAGTTCAGTTTGCAGAACTGTGCAATTTCAGTATCGGTTCCCTTTTCCTGTTCTTTGAAATCATTGGCAGGAAAACCAAGAATGACCAGTGTTTCTTTATGGCCTTCATACAGTTTTTGCAGATCCCCGTACTGGTTGGTGTAGCCGCAGTTACTGGCCGTATTCACCAGTAATACCTTTTTCCCTTTGAGCTGTGAGAAATCAAACTGGCTGCCGTTGTTCAATGTATCTTTCAGGGAATAAAAATCAATGGAGGGTTGTTTGCCCGTACTGGCCAGTTTTTCGGAGTTTTTGCCGGTAAGTTTTGTGAACCACATCCAGACAGGGTATACGGCTTTTAAAAATTTTTGGCGGTAGGTCATATTTACGGAGTTTCTGTTTACAAATTGTACGTATCCCAAAAAGCAGATTACTAATGCAGAAATAACAATAAAGAACCTTTTTAGTTTACTATATCTCTTCATACCGTAATGAATTATCAACTATTCATTTTACAATTATCCATTACTTTATCACCCATTTAAACAACTTCAGCTTGCCCTTAAATGGCGGATACTTTATGGCAGGGTCAAACCAGGTGGGGGTTTTCATCACGGCTTTCCGGTGCGTAAATGTATCAAACGAATTTTTGCCATGGTAGTTGCCCGTACCGCTAAAGCCCCTTCCTCCAAAAGGCAGGTGATGGTTAGTAAGATGCCAGCTGGAATTATTCACGCAACCGCCGCCAAAAGGCACCTGTTGCAGCCATTGCCTTTCTTTACTGCTGCTGGACGTATATATATAAAATGCCAGCGGGTTGGGGTGCGTATCAATGATCTTTTTTGCTTCTTCAAAACTGCTGAAAGGAATAACCGGCAATATGGGCCCGAAAATCTCATCCTGCATCACTGTATCATTGAATGAAATATTTTCAAGTACGGTAGGTGCGATCATCAGTGCTGCCCGGTTCGTTGCGCCGCCAAAAACAATCCTGCCCTGCTGCAGATAACCGGCCAGGCGGTCAAACTGTTTTGTATTGATGATCTTTCCATAGTTGTACGATTCACCGGGCTCGGTTCCAAAAAACTGCAGGCAATTTTTTTCCAGCTGCTCCAGCAACTGATCTTTTTTGCTTTCATGCACCAGCACATAATCGGGAGCCACACACATTTGCCCGGCATTCGAAAACTTGGTCATGGTAATTCTCCTCGCCGCCACTTTTATATTGGCATCTGCTTCTACCACGCAGGGACTTTTTCCGCCAAGCTCCAGGGTTACGGGCACCAGTTTCTCCGCAGCCATTTTATATATCAGTCTGCCTACCGCCGTGCTGCCGGTATAAAACACGTGATCAAAACCAAAATCATTCATCATCGCCGGAATTACTGTGGCGCCATCTCCGTCAGCAAATGAAATATATTCGGGTGCAAAAATTTTTTCAATCATTTCTTTCATCACCGCTGCAGTGGCAGGCGCAAATTCACTGGCTTTAAGCACGACACAGTTCCCGGCGGCAATGGCTCCAACCAGGGGCGTGAATAATAACTGGAGGGGATAATTCCACGGACCAATAATCAGCACCACACCCAATGGTTCTTTCATCACAAAACTTTTCGAAGGCAGGTTCAGCAAGTTTGTTTTTACCAGTTCGGGCTGCATCCATCTTTTTAAATTTTTGAGCGTGGCATTGATCTCGCTCAGTAAAAAACCTGTTTCTGTAACCCATGATTCTTCCGGGCTTTTCTTCAGGTCGGCATACAAAGCCTCATGCAGGGCTGTTTCATATTGCAGTAAAGCCAGTTTGAGTTTTTCCAGTTGCGCTTTTCTAAATGAATAAGATTGCGTGGCCCCGCTTTGAAAATAACTGCGCATTTGCTGCAGCTGCTTAATATCTGGCATTACAACTAAATTTGCTGAAAGGTACTCAAAAGGAAGTCAAGTTTTAAAAACTTGACTTCCTTATACCAGAATCCAAAATGTACAAAAATGACCGACGAACAATACATGGACCAGGCACTTAAAGAAGCCCAAAAGGCATTTGACGCCGGAGAAGTGCCTGTTGGCGCCGTAGTGGTGCTGAATGGCAAGATCATTGCAAAAGCCCATAACCAGGTGGAGCTGCTGAACGACAGTACGGCCCATGCAGAAATACTGGCTTTAACCACCGCCTATAATTTCCTGGGAAGTAAATACCTGCCCGATGCCACTTTGTATGTTACACTGGAACCCTGTCTTATGTGCAGCGGTGCACTTTACTGGAGCAAGATCGGCCGGATCGTATTTGGCGCTGCCGATGAAAAGAACAGTTACCGCAGGAGCACGGGCACGAACAATCCCTTTCATCCAAAAACTGAAATCACCGGCGGTATTTTACAGGAAGATTGCGCACAGCTGATGAAAGATTTTTTTAAAGCCAAAAGATAATTACTGTACCAGCAGTTTTCTTTTAACCTGTTTATCTTTTTGCCGCAGCACCACAAAATATACCCCTGCCGGCAGGGAAAACATCAGCACCAGGTTTTCGTTTCCACTCAGGAGCAAACGCTGGTCGCTCCGTTCCACCCCGCCCTGGAGGTTAATGATCTGTACCTGTACGAGGCCTGGTGAAAAGCCATGCAATTCCAGTTCAGCCTTATTTTTTGCGGGGTTGGGATACAATTTAACCGTGGCTTTTTCTTTCAGTACCGTGTCTGTGTTGTATTTCTTAACTACGGTATCAGTCATACCACTGCCTGCTGTCTGCGCCTTGCAGGCATAAATTCCCAAAAACGAAAAGATAATGAAGAGAAAATTTTTCATCCTGAGGCAGAATAGGAATCCAATAACGTAAATTTGTCTTCCATATTTCATAACAGAATCTTAAAACTTAACACTATGGCATTTACCTTACCGGCTCTGCCTTACGCACACGACGCACTGGAGCCACATATCGACACACTGACCATGCAGATTCATCATGGCAAACACCACCAGGCTTATGTTGACAATCTGAATAAAGCCATCACAGGCACTGAGCATGAAAATAAATCACTGGCCGAACTGGTAAAACATGCTGGCACTATTTCTCCCGCTGTACGCAATAACGGGGGCGGCCACTGGAATCATACATTCTTCTGGGAAAGCCTGGCACCCAATGCCGGTGGTGCACCAGCAGGAAAATTAGCCGATGCCATCACTGCAGCCTTTGGCAGTTTTGATGCCTTTAAAGAAAAGTTTGCCGCAGCCGGTATGACGCGTTTTGGAAGCGGCTGGGCCTGGCTCATTGTTAAAGATGGTAAACTGGAAATATCATCCACCCCCAACCAGGATAACCCATTAATGGAAATAGCCGATGTAAAAGGCACGCCCGTTTTAGGTGTGGATGTTTGGGAACATGCTTATTACTTAAAATACCAGAACCGCAGGGCCGATTATTTGGGGGCTTTCTGGAATGTGGTAAACTGGAGCAAAGTTGCGGAGCGTTTTGCTGCCGCTTAGTTTTTGGGAACGCATTTGTTCTTTACCAAACATCGTTGTGTCACCTGGTAGCTATCGGGTCACTTCAGTATTTACAGTTTAATACAACAAATCAGTTTCATAGCTGCAATCATCACCGGTTGCAGCTTTTTATTTTTATCCTAACTTGTATGTCAAACCCACTGTATGAGATCACATGCATTGCTCGCAGTTAGCGTCATTATTTCTATGGCTGCCCGGGCCGACACGCCCGGTAAAAGAGAAATGAAACCCAGTAAGGTGAGTTTTCAAAATATCAAACAATGGAATGGCTATACTTTTCATTATGATTTCCATTATGGCGATCATCATGGAGTACTGCATGCAGACAGTTCCCTGTTGATACCGGGCAGTGGCGGCGCACCGGACGGGTTTGAGTTTTGGGCCATCAATAAAAAAACCGGAAGAAGCACGGATACTGTTGCCTTTTATAATTATTACGACGCGGACAAAGTGATCATTTTAACCGGTTTCAAAGGTGATTCGCTCAGGTATACCAGTACTGACTTATCAAATGCTAACCAGATTGCTGAAACAGTAAACACAGACAGCATAGCCAATAAAAAGCTTGTTGAAGATGCGGCGGCGGTGAAAAGAAATCACTATTATAAAATTGCCGCTTATTCGGGTGCAGCATTCATTGCATTGGGTGCACTTGTATGGTTCTTTATAAAGAGAAGAAAAAAACAAACGGTTTAAAGATCAGGGTACCGGGTCGTATCCATGCCCGCCCCAGGGATGGCATTTGCTCACTCTCTTAATGGTAAGCCAAAACCCTTTAACAGGACCATATTTTTTAAAGGCCTCGATGCCATAATGTGAGCAGCTGGGTGTAAACCTGCACTTATTCCCCAGCCATGGCGAAATGATCCACTGGTAAAGCTTAATTAAAAGTATAAAAGGAAAGCTAAGTATTTGAAGCAGTATTTTCATGTATGACTTTTTCCAGTCTTTTTATGGCAGCATGTATTTTGTCAAACACCAGGTCATATTCCGGCACTTCGTTCCCGGTGTAGATAAAAAAAACATCCAGGTTTTTGTTTTCGTTTTCACAGCGCTGCAGCAACTGGTTTTTTTGAAGCCGGTATCCTTCACGAATCAGCCTTTTTATCCGGTTACGGTCAACCGCCTTTTTAAAATACCGGGCACTTACCGAAAAACCTGCCTGCACCCGGCCCGTTAAACCAGGCAATGCCCTGTACACCACGCGGAATGGAAATACAGAAAAGGATTTACCCTCCCTGAAAAGCAGGTCTGTTTGCTTGCGGCTCTTCAGTCTTTCTTCCTTGCCAAGGGTATGTCGTCTGCTGTTTTCCAATATATGGCAAAATTAAAAAGTCCTGCCGTTTAAAACAGCAGGACTCAATATAACTACGGTAATAATTAACCGTTCAATTATTTTTTAGAACCGTGTTCGCTGGAAACAGTCAGTTTATGACGTCCTTTCTTCCTGCGGCTTGCTAAAACGGCACGGCCGTTTGCACTTTGCATACGCTTACGGAAACCATGTACAGTTTTCCTGCGGCGTTTATGGGGCTGATACGTTCTTTTTTTACCTGGCATTGTTTTACATTTTTACCCTGCCGTATGGGCAGGCTAGCTTTAACGAATAAGTTTTCTAAAACATCCATCAGGGCACCATCCCCTGCTGATTGTGAAAGGACGGCAAAGGTAAGGGGAAAACAGCTATTTTTTGCAATGATTTTGGGCTTTTTTAGCCGTTTTGTGGATTTAGCCCAAACCGGGTAATAAAAAACAGCAACACACAGGATAAAGCGTACATAAGGATGAGCAGCAGGAAATAGATGGGTTTATTGTCTTGCCGCTGCCTCCTGAGGTAATTATTGGTTGCCGGAATGATCTTTAAAATACCCCAAAAAAGAAGGAAAATTAAAAATGAAAGACCTAAAAACAGGCTCAAAATAACAGTAACGGCACTATTATTCCATTCTTCCAGTAAAATCAGGCATAAAGTCATTAACCAATCTTATAAACTTAAATGCCTTGATTTTATGGGTTTACCATAAAAAACTGCGGCATGATTATCAAAATCCTCGGTGGAATCTGTGGTATAAAATGCAATTTGTGCGTTCTGGCTGCAGCGGCTGGCCATTTCCGGGTGCCGTTGCAGGTAATCTGCCAGGCTGTCTGCCACAATTTTACCCTGGGAAAGCAGGCTGATCCCGTCTGGTGTGAACTGCCTGATCTTATCGGCCAGCAATGGATAATGGGTGCAGGCCAGTAAAATGGTGTCAATTTCGGCCGATTGTGCCAGGAGTGCCCGGATGTCTTTATCAACAAAATAATCGGCCCCCTCATTCGCATATTCATTATTCTCAATCAGTGGCACCCACATGGGGCAGGCATGCTGGTATACTTTCATCCCGGGGTAAAACTTATGTATTTCGATGGGATAAGAACCCGACTGCACCGTACCTGCCGTACCCAGCACACCTACCGAACCCGTTTTACTGAGTTTCCCGATGATCTCGGTAGTGGGCCGGATCACACCGAGTACCCGTTTCGAGGGATCGGTTTTTGCAAGGTCATTTTGCTGAATGGTACGCAATGCTTTTGCAGAAGCTGTATTACAGGCCAGGATCACCAGGGGACAGCCCTGTTTAAAAAACCACTGCACACACTCAAGTGTATACTGGTACACTGTTTCAAAACTGCGTGGCCCATAAGGTGCACGGGCATTATCTCCCAAATACAAATAATCATATTCCGGCAACAGGCCGGTTATTTCCTTTAATACAGTGAGGCCGCCATAACCGCTGTCGAATACACCAATTGGAGACTGATTCATGCTTCAAAAATAATAAAGCCATTCCTTTTGGGGGAATGGCTTTTATAATCTGTTTCAAAAAAATTACTGTTTGCCTGCAGGTTTTGTGGCGGGAGCCGCTTCCTTGGCAGGAGTGGTTGCTGGCGCAGCGGCATCTTTAATGCCCAGTTCTTTTTTAACCAGGGATGCTACATCATCACCGGGAGGGCCAACAATCACTGAATTAACATCCAGGATATAAGAATAGCCGCTTTTCTTTGCAACAGCCTTAACCGCATCCATTGCTTTTTGCTGGATAGGTGCAAATTTTTCCTGTGCTTTTCTTTTTGTAAGCTCCTGAGCTTCCTGCTGGAAATTATTAACACGCTGAATCAGCTTAATGATCTCTTCCCTTTTGATCTCTTTCATGCTGGGAGAATAAGTTGCAGAATCTTTTACAAACTGCTCGCTTTTATCATTGGCCTCTTTTTGCAGGTCATCATATTGTTTACCTAATGACTGCTGGTATTCTTCCAGTTCTTTATTGGCTTTGTCTGTTTCAGGCATAGCCGCAATCACTTCGTCCAGGCTGATATACCCGATCTTTGTTTGGGCACCGGCTCCTAAAAAACTTAATGCCATAACACCGGCAACGATTAACTTTTTCATTTTTAATTTACTGTTTACTTTATAGTTTGTTTTGTTATTGTTTTGGCTGCAGCCAGCCGTTGTTTTATGGTTTATTTAACACCCAGGTTCCTCAGCACTTCATCACTCTTGTCCAGTTTGGGGTCGGCAAAGATAACGGTAATTCCTTCACTTTTATCGAGTATAAAATCATACTGTCTGTCTACCGCCATTTTCTGCACCGCGTTAAAAACCTTGTCCTGGATGGGTTTTATCAGCTCCTGGCGTTTTTTAAAAAGATCGCCTTCAAAGCCAAAACGTTTTTTCTGCAAATCCCTTAATTCCTTTTCCTTGTTATAGAGTTCATCTTCCCTTTTCTTCTTGAGTTCATCACTCAGCATCACCTGTTCGGCATCATAATCTTTCAGCATTTTGTTTACCAGGGTCTCTTTCTGGTCTATTTCCTGCTGCCACAATTCGCTGAACTGGTCTAATTTTTTTTGCGCCTCTTTATACTCAGGCATTTTGTCTAATATGTATTTGGAATCAATGACCGCATAGCGCTGTGCACTGGCACTGAATGCAGCAACCGTAAGGCAAAAGACAGCAATTAAAAGCTTTTTCATTGTTTTCAGTTTTAATTTTTTCTGTTATTCAGGTTCCTGTCCGAGCATGAAGGTGAATTTAGCAGCACCTTTCAGTCCGCCGCCGGGTGTGTACCGGTCAAAGCCCACACCGTAATCAAACCCTAACAAACCGAACATGGGCAGGAAGAAGCGCATACCCAAACCTGCACTGCGGCGCAGTTTAAACGGATTGTATTCTTTAAAGTTATACCATCCGTTGGCGGCTTCAAAAAATGCAAGACCATAAATTGTACTGCTGGCGCTGGTGCTGAAAGGATACCTTAACTCCAGCGTATACTTATTGAATATGGTAAAATACTGGCCGGTTGAGCCATTATCAGGATTGATCTTTGGATTGGAGCTGGAATAGATCGGGTAACCACGGTGTGCAATGATGTCGTAACCCAGCAAAGCGTAACTGTTGCTCAAGCCGGCATCACCCACCTGGAAGCGTTCGAAAGGCGATATTTCAAGATTGGTGTTATACCTGCCAATGAAGCCGTATTTGGCTGCAGCTTTCAGGATAAACTGCTTGTTCTTTTCCGCACCCCTGGCCCTTCCGATGGGCACATACCATTCTCCGTTAAAACGCCATTTATGAAACTCCGGCAGTTTAAACTGGTTTTCGGTGCCATCAGTAATTCCGAGCAATGAATAAGGAAGGGTGAACTGCCCGCTCAGCATGAAGTTGGAACCGCCTGTTGGGAAAATGGGGTTTGGACCAGCGGAGTTACGCACAAGCGCAATTTTCAAACTGGCCAGCGTGGAGGTTCCGTTGCTAAGTCCCTGCAGGCTGTAATTCCTCAGTTTATATTGCTGAAAATTCAGGGCATAAATCAGGTTGAAATAGTCATCTGGCCATTTCAGCTGTTTACCCAATGAAATGGTGAAGTTGCTTGTTTTTACGTACGATGTATCTGCGTATGCTTTATCGTAATAACCCGTGTACGGATTATAGGCATTGGCAAATTTTGTACGGGAGAAACCAATGGTAAATGAGTTTCTTTTTTTACCTCCCAGCCAGGGCTCTGTAAAGGAAGCATTATAAGAGCTGTAGGCCCGGCCATTACTCTGGAAACGTAAACTGAATTTCTGGCCATCGCCGGAAGGCAGCGGATCCCAGGTGGATTTTTTTGTAATGTTTTTAATGGAGAAGTTATTGAACGTTACACCCAGCGTGCCCGTTAAACCAATACCACCGCCAAAACCGGCAGAAAGTTCCAGCTGGTCGGCCGATTTTTCCTCGATCTCCCAGTTGATGTCCACCGTACCATTGTCTGCATTGGGCACCACATTAGGATTAATTTTTTCAGCATTGATAAAACCAAGCTGACCCAATTCCCGCTGTGTACGGATAATATCCTGGCGGCTGAATTTTTCACCCGGGATGGTTCTCAGTTCACGACGGATTACATAATCCTTTGTTTTATCATTACCTGAAATGGTGATATTGCCATAAGTGGCCTGCGGGCCTTCCGTCATGCGGATCTCGAAATCAATGGTATCATTGTATACCGCTGTTTCAACCGGGTCAATACGGAAGAACAGGTATCCGTCATCCATGTAAAGACTTTGAATATCGCCCCCCTCCATTGACACCTGTTTACCAAGGCGCTTGTTCAGTAATTCAAGATTATAAATATCTCCTCTTTTGATAGCCAGTATACTGTTCAGGATAGAATCGGTGTATTTTGTATTCCCCCTCCATGCAATATCCCCGAAATAATATTTACGGCCTTCGTTCACTTTCAGGAATACATTGATATTGCCTTTGGCATCATATACGGTTGTATCCCCCATGATCACGGCATCCCTGAAGCCCTGTGAGTTCATGTAGTCCAGCACTTTATCCTTATCCTCCCCGTATTTCTTTTCATTGAATTTGGCAGAGCTGAACATTTTGAAACGGAAATAAGGATCAAGGATATCCCTTGTTTTCGTCAGGGAAAGAAAACCAACATCGTTGATATATTCTTTGAATGTCATTTTTTTAACAGTATCCCCAAAAGGATTGGGTACTGTTACAGGAAAGAGGGTAAAACGGGTCATTTCCTTGGTTCCCTTCATTTGCTTTTTAAGCTTTTGCTCGGGCAATGTTTCGTTGCCGCTGAAGTTTACAGAGTTAACCCTTACTTTATTTCCCTTGTCAATAATGAATGTGATGGATTCGGCATTGTTCAGGCTGGGCATCAGCTCCTCTTTGAGTGTTACTGATACGTTCCTGTAAGCCTTTTCGTAATAAAACTTACGGATGGCTTCAATCGCACTGAGTTTCATGTTTTCTGTTACCACCCTTTCTTTCACCAGCGGTATCTTGCCTTCCAGGTCATCTTTTTCGCCTTTTTTGATCCCTTCAAATTTTAAGGCACCCAGTCTTGGCCTTTCTACCAGTTCAAAATGTATATAGAGATCGCGGCCTTCCAGTTTGGTAAAATAAATTTCAACCTTCGAGATCAGGCTTTGTTTCCACAGCTTGGCAATGGCCTTTGCAAAAACATCTGTTCCCGGGATTTGCACCTTATCTCCCACAGCGATACCGGAAATGGATATAATCAGGTTTTCATCGAATGCCTTTGTACCACCAACGGTAATGCCGGCAATGGTGTATTCTTTGGGAAATTTTGAAGTGAATATTTCCTGCAGGGCCGGGTCGACTGAAACAAGCGTGTCGGGCTGCTGGGCAGCTGCAAAACCGCCGCAACAGAAGAAAGTGGCAATAAATAAAATTCTTTTGTAAATCAAACGCATCCAATTAGTTTTTTAGCAGCGGCAAATTACCTCCATTAATTAAAAGTATTTGTTAATCTTGGCAGTTTCGCTGGTGGCTTCACATCAATTTTTAACTTCTGTTTTTAACTGTTCGCTCGTTTTGCCAAACCGTCTTTCACGGCCCTGGTAACTTACAATGGCCTCATACAGGTTTTCTTTCCTGAAATCGGGCCACAATGTGTTGGTAAAATATAATTCACTATAGGCAAGCTGGTACAGTAAAAAGTTGCTTATACGGTATTCTCCGCTGGTACGGATCATCAGTTCCGGATCGGGAAAATCTTTGGTACAGAGGAACTGCTGGAATATGTCGTGATTAATATCCTCTGGCTGCAGCTTTTGCTGGCTTACCGCCAAAGCGATTTCTTTCACGGCCTTCAGTATTTCCCAGCGGCTGCTGTAACTGAGGGCCATTACCAGGTGGAGGCCTGTATTATGGCTGGTTTCCCTGATGGCTTCATCCAGTTCCTGTTGTGCAGGAAGGGGAAGCATACCGGTATCACCGATCACATGCAGTTTAATATTGTTTTTATTCAGGGTAGGCACTTCCTTACGAATGGTTTCAACCAGCAGCTCCATCAAACCTGTTACTTCATAGGCGGGACGATCCCAGTTTTCGGTGCTGAATGCATACAGGGTGAGGTAACCAATACCCAGCTCTGCCGCACCCTCCACCACGTTACGCACGCTTTCCACACCATTCAGGTGACCAAAAAGGCGGTCTTCACCTTTTTCCTTTGCCCAGCGCCCGTTACCATCCATGATGATGGCAATATGCTTGGGCAACTGCTGCAGGTTTATCTTATCCTTAAGGCTCATAAAGTGCTTAAAACTATTAGTCAGGCACCGGGCCTGACTTTGGCGGGCAAAAGTAGTGAAATTTAGTGGTAATAAGCGTTCCAGGGCAAAGTTTAGCGGCAAAATGACGGGGTGCTGTCATACCCTGATATGAGAAGATTTTGCGGACGAATTAATGACAAACATCAGTAAAATGTAAAACCTGCATCATACATATTCAAGGGCTTGCACTCGACCTTTAAAACAGAAAGCAATAAAGGGACGATACCAACGCAGTTTATGATGCTTCTGAAGGTGCAAAATTCATATTGCATTTGTAAGAAACAGTTTTTAAATTTAATAGGCTCTTTGATGTATTCTCCCCATTTTCTCACACTTTAAATTTACTTGCTATGGTTACTTTAGATTCCGCACAGCACGTTAATGAATGCAGCTCCTGGAGGGAGCAGTTGCGTTCATACAAATCAGAAATGGCGCAGTTAGGTGAACAACTGCAGCAAAATGCCTCCCACCAGCACAACAAGGAAATCCTTACCGAGGTTGAACACTTTCAAAACCAGTTTTACATCCAGCAGATCAACATTCACGACCTTAAACAATCCATCAAACAGCACGAACGCAAACTGCAGCTTGAGATGGCCGATAACGCCGAAGGAAATATTTCTGACGACTCCGTTTTAAGGCATGAGGGACTTTTCTCCGAATACCAGCGCCTGGTAAACACGCTACAGGAACTGAAAGACGATTTCAATACGTATTTATCCAAATCCTGATACCGTTCTGATTTTTATGTTGCGGCAGCTGCGGCTGCCCGATTGATACACACTTACATTTTTGTAAGCGGATTATTTATTACTTAAAACGATTCGTTATGCCAGATTTTGATACCGCTCATGTTAAAAATATTGTCTTGCTCGGCCACGCCGGCTCCGGCAAGACCTCATTAGCGGAATGCATGCTGTATGAAGCAGGGCTTATTAACCGCCGCGGCAACGTAGCGGAAAAAAATACAACCGGCGATTATCATGAACTGGAAAAAGAAAGGGGAAACACCATTTTTTCCAAACTCATGCATACCAAATGGCGGGGTTATAAGATCAATATCATCGACACCCCGGGTTACGACGATTTTGTAGGCGAGGTAATCAGCGCACTGCGGGTGGCTGATACCGGTGTGATGCTCCTGAACGCTGTGAACGGCGTGGAAGTGGGCACAGATATTATTTGGGATTATACCGAACAGTTTAAAACACCCATGCTGCTGGCCGTAAACAAACTCGATGATGACACGGCCGATTTTGACAGAACAGTGGCGCAGGCAAAAGCGCATTTTGGAGGTAAGATCACCGTGGTGCAGTACCCGCTGCAAACGGGCAAAAATTTCAATGCCATTATTGATGTGCTTAAAATGACGATGTACCGTTTTCCTGAAGAAGGCGGTAAACCGGAAAAACTCCCGATTCCTGACAGTGAAAAAGAAAAAGCAGATGAACTGCACCGCCAGCTGGTGGAAGCTGTGGCTGTAAATGATGAAACACTGATGGACCATTATCTTGAAAAAGGAGAACTGGATGAAGACGAAATGAAGACCGGTTTGCATCATTCACTCATCAACCACGATATCTTCCCGGTATTTTGCGTAAGCGCCCAAAAAGATATGGGCAGCGGCCGCATCATGGGCTTTATTGACAATGTTTGTCCCAGTGCAAATGAAATGCCGCCCCAGCAAACAAAGTCTGGCGAAATCATCAGTTGTGATGCGTCAGGACCGGCATGCGTTTTTGTTTATAAAACACTCAGCGAACCACATGTGGGAGAACTGTCTTATTTCAAAGTGTACAGCGGCACGGTAAAAGCAGGTATGGAACTGGTTAATGAAAATACAGGCGTGTATGAAAAAATAAACCAGTTGTTCGTGATGGAAGGTAACAAACGCATCCCGGTAAATGAACTCACTGCCGGAGATATCGGTGCCACGCTAAAACTGAAAAACACGCATGTGAATAACACCCTGCATGAAAAAGGCAAAAACCTTGACCTGACACCTATTGAGTTTCCGGCATCCAATCTTACGATGGCCATCGAAACAACTCAAAAGGGCGAAGAAGAAAAACTCGCAGCGGCATTACACGAGATCAAAAATGAAGACCCCACCCTGCATGTAGAAGTTTCTCCCGAATTAAAACAAACACTCCTGCATTGCCAGGGTGATATGCATCTTGCCGTGATCAAATGGAAGATTGAGCATCTGCAGAAAATTGAAATAAAATTTGTGCGGCCCAGAATTGCATACAGGGAAACCATACGCCGTGCTGCAGACAGTATGTACCGTCATAAAAAACAAAGTGGCGGTGCCGGGCAGTTTGGCGAAGTTCACCTGCGCATTGAACCATGGTTTGATGGCATGCCCGATCCCAAAGACCTCAACGTAAGGGCCAGGGAATCCTACGATCTTACATGGGGAGGCAAACTTGTTTATTACAACTGCATTGTTGGTGGCGCTATTGACCAGCGCTTCCTGCCATCTATCCTGAAAGGTGTGATGGAAAAAATGCAGGAAGGGCCGTTAACAGGTTCCTTTGTACGTGATGTGCGTGTTTGCGTGTATGATGGTAAAATGCATGCCGTTGACAGCAACGATATCTCCTTTAAAATTGCGGGGCTGCAGGCCTTTAAACAGGCTTTCCAGCAGGCTGACCCGCAAATACTGGAGCCGGTGTATAGGCTGGAAGTGCTCTGTCCCGAAGATGTTACCGGCAGCGTGATCAGCGACCTGCAAACACGCCGTGCGGTAATGGAAGGAATGGATACAGAGGGTCATTTTACCAAAGTAATTGCCAAAGTGCCGCTAGCAGAAATGCATGATTACAGCAGCACCCTGCGCTCCTTTACACATGGCCGTGCAAAATTCAGGATGAATTTTTCCGATTATGAATCAGTGCCATACGAAGTGCAGCGCAAGCTTGCAGAAGATTACAGCAAAACTGAAAAAGAAGAATTGGTTGCGTAGTTTGTTCAGGTTTATTGAAAGAGGTGATATCTTTTAAAGGTATCGCCTCTTTGATTATACACCTCCGCCAAAACTGATTACGAGCTGCCCGTGCAGTTCATACATTTCAAATTCATATACCGCACCATCTTCATACCCCACAGTAATCTTATAGATGAAATTGCTGCCTTCTTCTTTGTATACTTTTATCTCTTTCTCACCGCCGCCTGAAGGATTGCTGATCCTTATTTTTTTACTGGCGGCAGGATAACTGTCTGCAATACCAAACACATCCTTAAACTCGGGTATCAGTCTTACTAAAATAAATCCCTGCTGTAATGTAAGCCCCGGGATAAAATAAGTATTATAGCCTGACTCATAAAAATGTGCTTCATGGATCTCGCAGCCGTTTTTAAATAATTGTTTTTTAAACCGGCTGTGCATTTCATCATCGTCTTTTCCGGTTGTGGCTGTAACGGGTGCACCTGCCGGAACAGAAACCTGCGAAAAATAGGCAGCGGTTGTTTTAATCGTTGCCAGGGGTGGTGCCATTTCCAGCAGGTAGATGCCCACCACGTATCCTTTCTGTCCTTTGTATTCCACCTGGTTCCAGTACCCGCTCATGCCTTCATTAGTTACCTGCACTGTATCATTAAAAGTATTTACCAGCGTCAGTTTTTCACCATATGGTATTTTACCGGTTACGGTTCCCTGTGCGCCGGGTTTATCCCTGATGCTCAGCCCGGGTTTATATGCGTTATAAACTATTTTTTGCTGGGCCATTACAAAATTGGCTGCAACAAGACAGTAAAAAACTGAGATGACTTTTTTCATAATGGTAAATTACTTAATTCCTTCCGGAATAGAAAAGCCCCGGAATGATTCCAGGGCCTTCGTACACATCCGAACTAACAGTCTTTATAGTTTGATGATTTTCCCCTGGAAAACCTTCCCGTTATAAAACATTTTATAGAGATAAAGCCCGGCAGCCATATTTGAAATATTAAACTGGCTGGTGGCTTTAAAATCACCTACCCTGGTACCTGTAAGGCCATACACTTCCACCGCATCTGCCTTAACCAGCATTCCATTCACCATGCAATTGAATACACCTGCAGATGGATTGGGAAAGATCACAGGTACAGCGGTTGCAGTTGACAGATCAGAAGAAGAAGCATTTTCTGGTGCGTCGTTTTTTTTTGACGGGTCGGATTTTTGGGCATACCATAAAAGATTGCTGGTACTCTCAAACTGCAGGTTGTACTGGTTCATATTGGTGGCCTGCCAGAAGCTTCCGGCAGCTGATGAAGGAACATCCATATAGAAGAAGGAAGAGTCTGATGGTGCAACCAGGTTAAACTTTACTGGGCTGCCATTGTTATCCTTGATTGCAAAACTGCTGGCGATGGTTGCGGGGCTGGCATATTTTCCATTGGAATAATTAGGCGCCGAACAATAGATTCTGCTAACACCGGCGGGTATATAAAAGTACCCGGGTAAACTTGCGAGGTCGCTCCTGTAGTTCTCTGTTTTGTTTCCAAGAAAGGCACCCTTTTTATAGAAGTAATTGCCATTGGTTGTAATGGCCAGTGTGGCAGCCGTTTTATATTTTGAAATAACCGTAAGCAGGTAGTTTCCTGCAGCAGGCAGGTCAACCGTTACAGATCCGTTACCATTGCTGTTTCCAATACTGAAATCTTTGATTACCTGCAGGGCCTTGTCGGTTGATTCCACTAAAAAATTCATGTAACCCTGTCCTGCCATATCAAAACGTGCAGTATAGTCAATCGTGAATTTCCCCGCCGAAGGAGCAATGATGTTAAACGTGGTTTTGTTGTAATAATTAATGCCGTTTGTATAGCCTAATTGCAGGTTAATCTTTGAAAGAGGAGCAATACCCGCCTGTTTGAAGGCATTGCGCACTGTTGACGCATCGGTAAATGTAAAATCATTGATGCGGCTGCCAAACCTGCTGAAATCATTTTTAAAGTTCTCTTCAATTTCCGCAGCTGTAATCAGCGGCAATGTACCATTGGCATAAGCCGTTCCATTTACCACATTGTATTTTGCATAAAAATCACTGCTGCTGCCGTACTTGGAAACAATCATCGTGATCACATAATAACTGTTCACCAGCTGCATCCTGTTGGTTTTTGCCAGGTACATGCAAATCGCTGCATCCTGGCTTTCCTTTGACAGTTTGGCCTGGTCATTATCTTCAAGGTCGTAATACATCACCATGTAATGGAGGTATGCTTTCAGTTCACGGATCCTTTCCTTTACAATTTCCGGGGCGTTCCGGGTTGCTGCATCTGCTTTGTTCAGCAGTTGCAGGTATATTTCCATTTTATAACGGTTGGGTTTTGTTTTTTCATCGCCCCATTGCTGCAGCATCTGGTAAACCGTGGCGGATGCACCTGCAAACATATTATCGCAGAACTCCTTCAGGGTATTATCCACCGGTGTACCATCTTTAAGATTTGCATTTGCTGCCAGCAGGTAGGGCAGGCTTCCGAATTTGGATGGCGATGCTTCCCATATGATACCCTGGCTTTTTTTATCCTTTGCGATCTGCAGCGTGTTTTTAAGTTCATCCCAGCTGAATGAAGGCGTTTCACCACTCCAGTCTGACAGGTTGAGGTATAAATATTCAGAAATATTGGAGAACCGGTTATACCACCTGTTGCGCAGGCCATTGGTACTGCTCTCCATCTGGTATACGGTGGGTATCAGCTGCACATCAATATTTTTATGGATGCTGATACCGGCAGAAGGCACATCAGCATGACCAGAATATGCGTATAGCTGAAAATGTTTGCCGGGATATTTTGACAATATTTTTTGTGCGGTATAATCCGCTATTGCAAAATGCTGGTCGCTTTCTTTGGGATAATCCACTGCGCTGCAGGTTTCATTATCTTTTGAATTGCCAAATTTTGCACCATCGGGCACTTCAAGACCGATGTATTCATAACTGTACTTAAAATTGCGGTAGATATCTGTATACAAAACCGGGTTTGCATAAATATTGTTCTTCGTGGTGAGGTGTTTTTTCTCGATGGCATCTGCCCACAATTGTTTTGCAGCCGCATTATTTATATCCGGTACAGACTGGTAACTGGCCTGTCTTGAACCGTTGTAATTGGCTACATAGCAAGGATTGTTTTGAAGGGTGGTTAAATAATCTCCCCGCATGATATCATCGCGGTGCCCTGAAAAACGCATTGCCCCCATCATGCCATTTCTCCGCTGGTACAGGGCCCAGTTATGGCCATTTTCTCCAAAATAAGTATCCCATGAATAGGCATTGGTATTATCCATCACCCAGCGGTTATGCCCGCCGCTTACAAACCATGTTTTGTATTTATAGGCACAGGTATAAACCGTATCTGTTTTTTTATATGCAGCTGTAAGTACGGGGATGATCTCCCAAATAGAGCCAGGCTGGTAGAACCGGAAACCAAGATTATTGAGATACTGGTAAATGCCAAAATGAAGACCATTATCTTCTGCGGCAGTAAATGTAACGGAGGATGCGCCATCGCCTTGTACCCTGCAGGCCTGGTTATCGGTAATTGTATTATCGTATACCAGTATCACACCGGATGAAGGCAGTACTGTATAAGACTGGGCAGCGAATTTACCTCCGGCAACAGCTTTATTTAATAAAGCGGCCATATCCTCAGCGGTTGCCTTCAGTAGTTTTGAAGACTGGGCCGGATAATAAATAGTCTGTGCCTTAGCACTGTTACCAATGCATAAGCTGATTACTGCACTTATAATGCAGCAGCGAATGAACGCCATAGTTTACAATTGTTCGGATGAAAAAACTATGGTTCCATCACAGAAATAAAAGGATTTGTGGCTTTGTTATTCTTTGGTAAGGAAAATGAAAGATGATGGGTAAGTCATCACCTATTTGTTTGGAGGAAGCATAAAGATAGAGAACTTTATGTAACAACAAAAAAAAGGCCGCAAAAATTTGCGGCCTTTTTAAATATTTTCGGGGTTAATTGGAGCTTGGGCACCTGTAACTGCTGATATTAAACGATATACCTATTTCTGCAAATATATATTGATCCTTTTGTTTGCTCCAGCCGCGCTGCCGTCCTTCCACGCCAATCACGTTATTGGGGTCCAGTTCGTAGGAACGGTCCTGTAATAAGCGGGCAGTGGTGGGATCACCATTGGCCAGTACGCCGAAACGGCCGGCGCCAATATAAGTGGTGCTTACATCATCCAGGTAATCGGTGGTGGTGAAACGCTGGGCGATCTCGAAAGAGATGTTCATCTTTTCACTGATATTATATTTAAGCCCGGCACCGATCGGAAAGCAAAATGCCATGGTATTATATTGCTTGCGGCCCTGGTAACCTATATTCTGTCCTTCTGTTCCCATGGATCTTAAGAAATGCTTTTCGCCATTCAGGTATGCATAGGGATCATAAGTAAATGCGCCGGCGCCAATTGTTACATAGGGTGTAAATAAATAATCCGGATCGCCGGGTATAAACCTGAAGAAATTAAAATCGCCCTGGAGAGCCACTTCCCATATATTGGAATTAAAGCTGAGATTGCGTTGTTTCTGGTACTGGTTCTTGCTGTAAATATCACTGTAACCCAGCTGTGCAAAATGCGCACTCACCCTCAGCCCTACATAATTACCAAATTGTTTGCGGAAGAATGCACCCACGGCAGGCTTGGGCCTGTTCAATGCAGCACGTGTGTTAAGGTCACCAAAATAATGGGCCGCCCCCGCAGTAAAACCAAATTCACCCTGTTGTACATATTCATATCGCTGGGCAGAAGCACCCTCAGCAATACAAATGCACGCGGCGATGGTAAGGATTTTCCATTTCATGTATGCAAAATAAGCATTGTTTTGTTAAAACGAGCAGGCGGATGAATTGTGATTTCGGCAATGTTAAAGTTTGACATCAGGGCTTTTCAACCCGCAAGCCTGCGCTCATTACAGCTGACAGCGGATCATCACGCATGATCTGGCTGAGCGTATAGGTATAATTACCCGGTTTTGTCAGGGGCAGCTGTACCCGGTGACGCAGTTCCCAGATATCATCCATTCCGGTTCCCATCCACCCGGCAGCATCTGTTGCCAGCGGTATGTTAATCTTTGTATAGCGCATGGAATCTCCCGCGGCCTGTATGCCCACACTGAGCCAGATATTGCTGTATTTATATGCATCGGTATGCCGGAGTACAATATATGTATTATAGGAAGCTGCGCTGTCGCGGATGTTAAAACTGCCTTTTACAGCAAACCCGCTTTTCCAGCTGTAAGATGGTATGCTGGTGCTGCTTTCAAATACATTTATTTGTGTGCAGGAAAAAAAAAGCCAGCTGCAAACTGCCGGCAATAATATTTTCATACTGTTTGAGCTCATAAATATCGTTCCTTTTTACAGTACGTTCAGTACCTGTTCTTTGGCTTTTTCAAGTTCGTCTTTCATTTTAACAACACATTTCTGTATATCGGCATCATAAGCCTTGCTGCCCGTGGTGTTGATCTCCCTGCCGATTTCCTGTAAAATAAATGACAGTTTTTTTCCCTTGCTTTCATCAGCCTCCTGCAAAATAGATGCAAAATACTCGCAGTGCTGGCGAAGCCTTATCTGCTCTTCATGAATATCGATCTTCTCCATATAATATATCAGCTCCTGCTCCATCCTGTTATTGTCGATATTCTCCTTGCCCACATTTTTTTCAAGCAACTGGTTGATCTCATCCACTATTCTTTTTTTGCGGTTGGGTTCCAGTTTTAAAATGGCTTCTTCCTGTTCTTTGATATTTGCAATTCTTGTTACCAGGTCTTTTTCAAGAATTGTGCCTTCTTCCACACGGTGACGGTTTAATTCTGCCAGCGCCTGGACCAGCACTTTCCTGAACTCCTCAAAATCATGTTCACTCAACACATCGGTTGCAGGTGTTACCACTTCAGGCAAACGTAATAAAGAACTGAGCACCGAACTGGTGTCGATCCCCAGGTCCGTTGCCAGTTCCGCAATCTGTTTGTAATAAGCCTTGATAAGATCCGTATTGATATTCACTGGTCTTGATGCACCATTTTGTTTAATGGTAACAAGACAGTCGATTGTTCCCCTCACCAGCTGTTCCTGGATAATACTGCGTATATCAAATTCATATGGCCGGAGCAGTGCCGGAAGTTTTAGCTGCAATTCAAGCTGTTTGCCATTAAGCGCTTTCACTTCAACCAAAAAGGTTTTGTCGTTTACCGTCAGCTCTGCTTTCCCAAACCCTGTCATTGACTTTAACATACATTGTTTATTTGATGCAAGATAAGAATATTAGTTGTGGCATCCACTTTTATATAACCGGCTGCAGACATGCACTCATGCGGCGGAATTCAATTGATAGCCTGCATGAAAAACGGCCCTCAATTCCTCTTTGTGATCTTGATGGCAGTTGTTGGGTGTTTTTATTTTTTGCCGGACATCGAATATCCACAGCCATCATTTTCTGCAGTCGATAAAATTGTTTCCAGTTAAAACAAATCACAGGATGCAAAAAACATGTTAGTATTAAAATAATAAAGCCCGACTTTTTATTGTCAGGCTTTGTTATATAGATGGGTTAGTAAGTACCGGGAATAAATTCCCGACACAATATTAAAAAGAAATTTCACTAACGTAAAATTATTTCCAAAAAATTTTATTAACATTTTTTATAGTCCTGTGGATAAGGAAGGGCGTTTGCATCCGGATTTTGATACTGCGTTATTGCGTTTATAACGGTTGATTCCGGTTGTCTTTGATTGATAGAAGAAAAATAAAATCTTCTGAAACCATTGATTTAACAGGTGCTTCAGCGAGTGCAGAAAAAAATACTGTTGATGTTTATTCTGTAAAAAATAAAATACGATTCAGTATTTACTGCAAAAATTCGGATGCCAGTATGTACTGAAAATCGTTTTCGCCAGGAATTTGGCCAGCATGATTTTTGTCACTTTTCCTGGTACTATTACCTCCTGTGCAAATAAAATCCAAAGCCTATACCTTTGCTCAAAATAAACTGTTATGCAATTTCCATCACCTGTTGCTGTAAGCTGGATCGCCGGATTTATCAATGCAAAACTTATTGGCAACAACGAAGGGCTTGCTACCGGCATCAACGAAATTCACAAAGTGGAAAAAGGAGATCTCGTTTTTGTTGATCACCCGAAATACTACGACAAATGCATCAACAGTGCTGCAAGTTTTATTATCATCAACAAAGAAACAGATGTGCCCGAAGGAAAGGCGCTGCTTGTTACAGACAATCCCTTTGAAGCATACTGCAAAATCGTAAAACATTTCCGTCCTTTTGAACCAGCATCCGGCAGTATCAGTGAAACCGCGGTGATTGGTGAGAACAGTTTTATTTATCCCGGTGCCTTTATCGGGCATCATGTTACCATCGGCAGCAACTGTGTGATTCATCCCAATGTTTCCGTCGGCGACTATTCGGTTATAGGCGATCATGTGGTGATCCAGAGCGGTACGGTAATTGGCAGCAGCGCATTTTATTACAATGGAAAAAAAGACCGTGAGGTGTGGTATAAAAAAATGCCCGACTGCGGCCGTGTGGTGCTGGAAGACTTTGTGGAAATAGGTGCCAATTGCACAATTGACAGGGGCGTTAGCCATGATACAAGGATCGGCATGGGAACAAAATTTGACAACCTCATTCATATAGGCCACGATACCGTTATTGGCCGTAACTGTCTTTTTGCAGCCAATGTGGTGGTGGGCGGCTGTACCACTATAAAAGACGGCGTGACCATCTGGGGCGGCTGTATTATTAATAAAACACTGACCATTGGCGAAAATGCAACATTGCTTGCCCGTACCGGTGTGGGTGGTGATCTTGAGGGCGGGAAAACTTATTTTGGCGCACCGGCCAAAGAAGCCGGCATAGCACAAAGGGAACTGGTTTGGATAACAAGGATCCCTCAGTTATGGGATAAGGTGATGAACAAAAAATAACTACCTGCGCATTTTAAATCTTTTCAGGAACTGTTCTTTTTTTCTAACTGCCACATCGATACTGACCCCGTTTTCCATTTCAACAGCCCCGCCACGGCCCTTACTGTATTTTTTTACACCGGCGATATTGATTATATAGGAATGATGTATCCTGCAAAAAATATCTTCCGGAAGTATATCTTCAAACTCTTTAAGATTTTTTGAGATGGTGTATTTATGTCCCTGCCTTGTATTTACAAAAGTATAGCTGCCGGCCGCTTCGAGGTAAAGTATATTCTGCAACTCTTCGATCTGAAACCCGTCGTCGGTGGAAAGCCCGATCTTTTGTGCGGAGCCCGAAGGCAGTTTTAAATTATTCAACAATGCTTTTACCCGCAGGTTCTCTGATTTATCCTGCAGGCGTTCAGCCACCTTATTTACGGCATGTTTCAGCTCTTCGATATTAACAGGTTTAAGCAGGTAATCGGTAGCAGCATACTTAAATGCCTTCACTGCATAACTGTCGAACGCTGTTATAAACACCACTTCAAAATTCACCTGCGTAAACCTGTCGAGCAGGTCAAATGCATTACCATAAGGCATTTCTATATCCAGGAAAACAAGATCGGGCTGTAATTCAGTGATAACAGAAAAACCCTTTAGCGGGTCTGGTGCAGTGGCAATCACTTTAACATCCGGGCAATACAGTTTAAGCAACTCCTGCAGGGTGATGATATTTCCGGGCTCATCATCAATAATGATGCTGTTTATCTTTTGTGCCATCAGTTAACGGGGATTTGAATTTTTACCTGCGTGCCGGATGCCATGCCGGCCGCAGTATACAGGTCGGTTACTTCAACACTCATTTTTGTATCATTGATGCGGTTCAGCAAATCTATGCGGCGGGATGTTAAACTCATTCCTCTCGACTGGTATTCGATATGCATGGTGCTTTTCATGGCAGCGGCTTTTTCCCTGCCAATCCCGTTATCTGTAATGGTGCATACCAGATAATTTTCGTTTTTTGCAAACGATATCTTCACCAGTCCCTTTCCATCTGTTTTATACCGGATGCCATGCCGGATTGCATTTTCAACATAAGGCTGCAACAGCATTGCAGGCACTTCCATTTCAGTTACACCGGCAGGTATTTCATTGTTGATTTGATAATCGAAAATATCCCCTGTGCGCATTTTTTCCATTTCGAGGTACTCTTTAAGATACTGCATTTCCTGCGCCACTGTAATTGATTTTTTGCCGGAGTTATCAAGCGTCTGCCTTATCAGCCTTGCAAAGCCGGTAAGATATTGGTTGGCCATTTCCTTGTTATCGGTTAAAATATACTGCTGGATACCGTTGAGACAATTGAAAATAAAATGCGGGTTCATTTGCGACTGCAGTGCCAGCTGCTCCAGTGCGGCAAACTGTTTTTGTAATGCATTTTCCCCCTCCAGCTTTTTGTTGATTTTTTTATTCCGGCCGTTCACCAGCCATCCGGCAATGCCCGCAGTGAACAGGGCGAGCAACCCGTAAAACCAGCCGGCTTTCCAAAAAGGTATTTGAACTGAAAATTTAACGGTGATGGTATCACTCTTTACACCGAATTTATTTACAGCATATAAAATGAATTCATATTCCCCACCGGGAAGCGCAGGATATTCGATGGTGGTTTGCGTGGTTTGCCGCCATTCATTACCCAGCCCGTTTAATTTATAGAAGTAAGTGATATCACCTGCCGACTTCAGGGAAATGGCCACAAATTCAAAACGGATATTGTTTTGCTTATGGGGCAACCGGCTCATGCTGCTGTCGAATGGCTGCCCGGCAACAGTAATATCCAGTATATTGAGTTTGCAGACAGAAGAGGCGGATATTTTATTTTCATTGAAGCTGGTAAGTCCGGCAGGGGATCCCACATAAACGATGCTGTCTTCAGCATATACCGCATTTATAATATCAGATGGCAGCCCGTCTGAAGAACTGTATTTAATAACCGGGAAAGCCGGCTGCGAAATATCAATCTTGTTCAGCCCCTTATTGGTACCCGCCCATAAAAAATGATGCTGGAGAAAAAGCGTGCGGCAGATATTACTGGTAATACCTTTTTTTTCATTGATTACAGCTGTGATTTTCCCGTTTTTCAAAGCCACAATACCCTCATCTGCTGTGGCGATCCATAAGGTACTGTCTGCCCCTGCTTTCATATCGGTAACACGGCGGGTGAGCGCATGATGCAATGTGCCAAGAAAAACGAATGATTTATCCCGGTTCACCTCGTACAATCCCGACAATGTGCCGATATAATATTTGCCGGCAAAATAAAAGAGTTTTGTACTACGTTCCTTCCAGATCGTATCTGCAATCGCGAGGTCAGATAACCGCATTTTAAATACATAGGATGAAGTGCCTGCCATGATAAAATCACTGTCAATTTCTTCTACCGATTTTACGGGATAGATATCACTGTACAGCTTCTGCGGTCCGGATATTTTTACAAGAAAGAGATCGAAGCCTAAAATAACACCGGGTGAATGCCTGAGTATTTTAAGTGAATAAAGCCTGTTCGTTTGCGGCCGGTATATATTGTTGGGGGCTCCGGAATAATTTACAATATTTGCTTCCCCTTTTTCCAGGTAAGCGGCCACACCATGATTCAAACCGGCTATTATTTTTGCTCCGTACTTACCAATTGAAAAAACCTCTGTATTGATTAAATCATGGAAAGGCGGAAATAAAACCGTTCTGATCTCTTTTGATGAGAGCCTGTATACACCTTCTCCCATTGTCGAAAACCATATATTTCCCTCAATATCTTCCATAGTATAGGAAACTTTTTTTCCTTTAAGGTATTGGGTTACCCACTCATTTTTTTCTGAATCTAAAGCCCACGCACCGTCAAGGGTGCTGCAAAAAGAAAGCCTGTTAGCATTGTACTTGCCGGACGTTGTTAATGTGGTATAATTCGGTTTACGTTCAATAAGGCGTTTCACTTTGCCATCACAGCTTATGTAGGAGTAAAAGGTGTTTTTAAAGGATGCCTCCCTGTCATAGACATCCTTGGAAGAATAAAAAAATTCAAACCTGCCTTTCTCAAAAAGGAAACCATTGAACATCTGGTCTCCGGCAGAAATTTTTTTTCCGGTACAGCTGTAAAAAGTCGAAACAGTAACAGGACTCGTAAATTCTTTCAGGCTAACCTTTCCCGGATTTTCCCCTTCAATAATAATTACGTTGGTGCTTGCATCCGATAAAGCAACCACACCATTATCATCTTCACTTACTGAACTAAGAAAATTACTAAGATTGATTTTAGCCAGTAAGCTATCATTCTTTTTTGTATAAATCTTTCCTTGCCTGAAATAGCATACTTCCTTATTAAATGTGCTGATCCATATCCTTTCATGACTATCGGCATACACCATCAGCACCTCATTATCAGGCAAACCATCAGCCACGGTAAAATTCTTAAACCTTGTGCCATCATACCTGCTCAGGCCATTTTCTGTGGCAAACCAGATAAAACCATTTTTATCCTGGCACATATTGTAAACGGTGGAACCGCCCAGCCCGTCTTTAGGATCGTAATGTATGTAGTTGAATTCCTGGGCATGCAGTAAATAGCCAGCAGAGAACAGTACCGATATAAAGATTTTTTTTATCACCCAGCAGCATTTAAAAACCCCGGTAAAAACCGGGGTAAATATAGTGTACAGACTCTAAAATTGTTCAAGCACTCAAAAAGACTAAAGAAAAGATGAAGGGCCAAAAAGAGTTTATAACTGTGCTGATTTTCGGTATAAGCGTGTGCTATTTTTGTTTTTCCAGCTCCCGGCAAACCGTTGCAATGGTTTCAGAAAGGGGCCTGTAAGCAAAGCCGGGCAAAAATTTGGGAAGCTTGCTGTTATCAAACCGGGCTTTTGTAAGGGCGGTTTTAGCCGTTTCCCGGGTGATGAGCGGGTTTGATTTTGTAAACCAGCTTTTGATGGCTTCCAGCCGCCACACAAGCGCTGAAATAAACGGGGTAACTTTTTTTGATGGTGGTTTTTTCCCAAAGCCATCCGCCATCATATGAAGCACTTCCTTATAACTCCTGTTTTCGGCACTTAAAATAAAACGCTGCCCGCTGATATCGCTGTCCATCAGCAGTACCATTGCCCGGGCCACATCTTTTACATCCACAAAACCCGTGGTGCCTTCCGCATACCATGGAAATTCGTTGTAAACATTCTGGAAAATCTTTGTGCTGCCTTCATTCCAGTTACCGGCACCCAAAATAATGGTGGGATTTACCATTACGGCATCCAGCCCTTCGGCAATGCCGCGCCATACTTCCATTTCGGCCAGGTATTTACTTTGGCCGTATGCACTGTTACTGGTTTCTTCCGTCCAGTTCATCAGCTCGGTAATGGGTTCGTTTTGCCTGATGCGGCCCAATGCCGCAACAGAACTTACATACACCATTTTTTTAACGCCCGCATCAAGCGCTGCATTCACGATATTGGCCGTACCCCCGATATTAATTTTAAAAAGTGACGCCTTGTGTTTAGGATTAAAACTTACGATGGCTGCACAGTGGTAAACTTCATCAATCCCTTTCATGGCTTCTTCCAGCTGCACCACATCCAGTATATCGCAATGCATTATCTCCAGTCCCGAACAGGGTGCGATGGAGAGCGGGCTTTTGTTATAGACAGCCCTCACCTGCTTACCTTTTGCAAGCAGTTGTGTGATCAGCTCTTTACCAACCAGCCCGGCACCACCTGTAACTAATACCATGAAAGAAATTTATTGAACAAGCAAATTAGTTGTTATAAGTATAAAACCCCTTACCCGTTTTTTTACCGAGTTCGCCACGGGCTACTTTTTCTTCCTGTAACGGGGAGGGTTTCAATCTTGCAGCATTGTCAAAAGCCTCGTATACAGATTTTGAAACTGCCAGGTTAATATCCATCCCAATCAGGTCCATCAGTTTAAATGGTCCCATCTTAAAACCCGATGCCTCCATAATAGCATCCGCAGCTGCTACAGTTGTATTGCCCGCTTCAACCAGCTTCATGGCTTCAAGATAATAATGACGGGCCACACGGTTTACAATAAAGCCGGGCGCATCCCGGCACCATACCGGCACTTTATTTAACTGGTTACATAAGTCCGTAACCGCCTGCACCACTTCATCAGCGGTCTGGTCTCCTTTTACCACTTCCACCAGTTTCATCAGCGGGGCCGGGTTAAAAAAATGCATGCCCACTACCCGGTTTGGGTGCTGTATATTTTTTTGAATGGCGCTGATAGAGAGGGATGATGTATTGCTGGCAAAAATGGTTTCACTGTGGTTGAGTTCGGCCAGCTGGTTAAAAATAGCCACTTTAGCTTCCGGCTTTTCAACGATGGCTTCGATCACCACATCGGCAATACAATCATTCATGTCATTGATATACCTGATACGGGAAAGCGTTTCTTCTTTTGCTGCTGCAGTTATTTTTTGTTTGCCTGCCAGGAACTGCAGGTTATTTTGAATGCTTTCTGTTGCTTTTTCAAGCACAGCAGTATTGATATCGAACAATAAAGTGTAAAAACCATTTTGTGCACAGGTTTGTGCAATGCCGCTGCCCATGGTACCTGCACCAATAACACAAATTGTATTGACTGAAAATGACATTTTAAAAAGCGCCGGTGTTGTTTGTTAAGATTTACCTGATACTCAGCCGGGCAATGGCGATCTTTGTTTTACCCAGCATCCTGTCTTCTTTGCCAATGATATAAAGGTCTTTCCCCAATACAGTTCCCAGCCTTGGCATGGCAGTAGGCACATCTTTATTATCGAACAAACTGCTGCGGGTGTATTTTCCGGTTAGCGTATTCAAATTAACGGCAAAGCAATCCGATTTGCCAAAATAGGTAGTGCGTTTCACTTTTTGCCCCAGTTGCAGCACATTATCATTTTTTTTATGATCATTGAACACCAGGTTTACAGAGCCCTTTGCGGGCAGCACACCAAAGCCTGCATAAAAAGGCCAGTTGAAACCACCCTGGAAGAAGTTAAAGTTAAAACTGATGCCTGTTGAGGGCCCGGTTGAAGAGCTTGTGCGGATCACTTCACGCTGCTGTTTGGGCAATACATTGAGCCAGCTGATATTTCCTGAAGCATCCATTTTGCTCATCATGATATCACCGCACTCGTACACCTGGTAAGTAGTGGTGGTGCTGGTACCCATGCCAATGCCGGTACCCGACTGGTAGCTGGTGGTGGTGTAGGTATAGCTGTTGTATTTTTCTGCCAGTATCACCAGCCCGTTATCATCGGTATAAATAAAATTCCTGAAGCGCATGTATTTTGAAAAACCGTCTTCATCATTCTGTATCTTTTCCAGTTTTTGCCGCTCCTTACGTTCTTTACGGCTCTCTTCATCCCCGTCATCATCCGTATCATCTTCAAGGGTGGTGATCATGGATGTGTTGATGTCTTTCTGACCCGTGGAGATAATGTCTCCGTTGGCGGGATTGATCCGCTGTACCAGCATACCATTGATTTCCCTGCCGCGTTTTTCATCGCTGTAAAAAGCTGCCAGCACAATTTCCTTCCCGGGTATCTGCATCACTTTGGTGCTCACCAGCCATTTTGCATTGATGCTGGTATTGATCTCTTTCACCTGCTTCCCGGCGGGGTCGTAAATGCGGATATTATAATTTTTGAAATCAAGATACTTCGCTTTTTTCTTTTTGCCTTCCTGGTATTCGTACTCACGGCCCACCAGCATGATGTTTCCGGCCGTGGTATACACCACATCTTCCAGTACAAATGTTTTGGGATCAAACTCGTTGCTCATGGCCACCGGTTTTCCAATCTGTTTCAGCTTGTCGTCAAACTGGCGCACCTGGTAATTATTTTTTTCCTTTCCTTCAATGCTGCTCACCAGCACCATGGTGCTGCTGTCGGCATTATACGTGGCCCTGAAACTGATATCCTCGTTCTTTTCTTCTTTCTGCCAGCTGGTCACTTCGGTGAATTCGCTCTTCAGCTCCCCGGATAATTTATCCACTTCGGCAGCATAAAGGGTAAGTGTTTTTTCTTTCCGGTTATAATCGGATGCCAGCAGGAAAAGTTTATTCTTTAAAAAGAAAAAACGTTCATACTCCTTTCCCTTGAGCTCCTTGTTAAAATCATTGTGATAAACTTCTGTAAGGTTTTTATCCAGTTTCGTGAGCGTGGCAGATTCCCTGAAAGTGGCGGCAATGAAATAATATCCTTTCAGTGCAAAATGCGATTCTTTTACATAGATACCGGTATTGTCCACATGCATTACTTCAAGATCGGTGCTCCCTTTTTTCAGTTTAAATTCATCTCCCCAGGTGATATCGGCTTTCTGGGCGCTTGAAAAAAATGATAAAAAAATACCAATGGCAATGATGATTACCTTTTTCATATTGTGTACGTTTATTTTTAACTGGTGAATTATATGGCGCTGGTGAATTGTTTCAAGAACCTGAGGTCGTTTTCACTGAACAGGCGCAAATCCTTTATCTGGTATTTGAGCATCGTGATACGTTCAATACCCATTCCAAAAGCAAAGCCTGTGTATTTATTGCTGTCGATACCGCAGTTTTCGAGCACATTGGGGTGCACCATGCCGCATCCTAATATTTCCACCCAGCCGGTATGCTTGCACACATTGCAGCCTTTACCGCCGCAGATGAGGCAGCTGATATCCATTTCGGCACTGGGCTCGGTAAAAGGAAAATAACTGGGGCGAAAACGCACTTTCACCTCTTTGCCAAACATTTCCTGTACAAAGAAGTACAGGGTTTGTTTGAGGTCGGCAAAACTTACATTTTCGGCAATATATAATCCTTCCACCTGGTGAAAGAAACAGTGCGCCCTTGCACTGATGGTTTCGTTACGGAATACCCTGCCCGGGCAAATAATCCGGATCGGAAGCTTGCCCTTTTCCATTTCCCTTACCTGCACACTGGATGTGTGTGTGCGCAGGAGCCAGTCGGGGTTTTGAGAGATATAAAATGTATCCTGCATGTCACGTGCCGGGTGGTTTTCCGGCAGGTTGAGTGCAGAGAAATTATGAAAGTCATCTTCGATCTCGGGGCCTTCAGCCACTGCAAAGCCCAGCCGCTGGAATATGGAAACGATTTTATTGCGGACAATACTGATGGGATGGCGGCTGCCCAAAGGCAGGTTATCGCCGGGAAGGGTGAAGTCGATTTCACTGCCGGCAGACTGCTGTCCATTATCCCCCGCCTGTTTCAGGGATTCATATTTCGCCTCGGCAAAAAGTTTGAATTCATTCAGCAGCTGGCCGGCAGTTTTTTTATTTTCCGGGGCCACATTTTTCATCTCTCCCATAACGGTTTTTACCAGTCCCTTGCTGCCAAGATATTTTATCCTGAAAGCCTCTGCATCACCCCCGTTGAAAGCCGTAATTTCCTGCTTGATATTTTCTAATTGCTGTACCAGTTGTTCCATGCTGCAAAGATAAGGGGGAGAGCGTTATGGTGAGGAAACGGGACCGGTTTTGGTGGCGCCGCACCAACAAGTGGTTTAGGCTATTTTTAACAAGGCGGATTTGGAAACGGCTTCCCCGCCCTCCTATCTTCATGAAAACAATTTATTAATCAAAACCAATTATGGACCCCGACGCTGCTGAAGCAAGCCAGGCTGCTTCACAAATTTTAAAAACAAGTTTAGTAACCATCGTTTTGTCTGCCTGCAATTACCACAAAACAGCCACCACCGCTACCGTATCATCCATTCATTTTACAAAACCCGATTCCACCGTTAAAACCACGCCACCACCCTTACCCAAAAAGAAGCACAAAACCATTTACCTCACTTTTGATGACGGCCCCAACAAAGGAACCCGTAAAATGCTCCATATTGCCACGCAGGAGGAAGTGCCTGTAACGGTATTTATTATTGGCGAACATGTGTATGGAAGCAAAGAGCAGGCCGCCACATTCGACAGCCTTGTAAACTCCCGCTTCGTGGAGATCGCCAATCACAGTTATACCCACGCATTTCATAATAAGTTTGCCAGGTTCTATACCGTGCCGGACAGCGCCGTAAAAGATTTTATGCGGTGTGCCGACAGCCTGCACCTTAGCGCTAATATCATTCGCACACCGGGAAGAAATACCTGGCGCACCACCAGCATAAACAGTACCGACATCAGGAAAACAACTGACACCGCCGACTCGCTGTATGCAAAAGGATTTACAGTGGTGGGCTGGGACCTGGAATGGCGTTTTACCGACAGCTTAACGCTGCGTAACAGTTATGAGGAGATGATCACGAAGGTGGATAGTATGTTCGCGAATAATAAAACCAAAACGCCCGGTCACCTTGTATTGCTGGCACACGACCAGGTTTATGAAGACGTGGCGGATTCTGCCCAGCTGCACGAGTTTATTATCCGGCTGAAAGCCCGGGATGAATATAATTTTGAAACGGTGAGCAGGTACCCCGGGTTGAAGTGAGTGGTCCGATGTCCGATGTCCGATGTCCGATGTCCGATGTCCGATGTCCGATGTCCGATGTCCGATGTCCGATGTCCGATGTCCGATGTCCGATGTCCGATGTCCGATGTCCGTAAAAGGATTTGCGTTGAGATATCATGCGTTGCATCGGCAGAAAAACTTTCCACCCTTCAATGTCTGTCTCCCGACTTCATTCTTCTGGCTTCTTCCCTATGCCGTTTGCCGTGATTTGCTTATTTTTAATGTCTAAATTTAAAAACTATGTCTTTCTTTAAATCTGGAAACCCCACATTATCCGAGAAAAGATTCAGGGATACCGTGCTGGATGATGTGGTAACTCATGAAAATACGATGACTGTTAAAGGCACATTGCAAAAATTTGGTTTTTTGTTTTTGATGACGATGGGTACCGCTTTTTACAGCTGGAAAGAAGCAGCAGAAGGCGGCAATGTTGGTCCGTTGATTTTAGGCGGCGCCATTGGCGGACTGGTGATTGCTATCGTACTGATATTTAAAAAGGAATGGAGCCCTTACCTGGCACCCTTGTATGCCCTGGCTGAAGGTTTGTTTGTAGGCGCTATCTCTGCCCAATATAATTATGCGCTGGCGGAAGTGGCTCCGAATATTATCATCAATGCGGTAGGACTTACATTTGGTACAGCCATCGCCATGTACCTGCTGTACAGTTTCCGCATTATCAGGGCTACACAAAAATTCAAGGCAATTATTTTTACTGCCACTGCGGGTATCGCCATATTTTACCTGATCGCTTTTGCACTCAGTTTCTTCGGCATATCCATTCCCTTTTTGCATGAAGGAAGTGCCCTCGGTATCGGCTTTTCAGTTTTCGTGGTGGCCCTTGCTGCCCTCAATTTAATTTTAGATTTTGATATGATCGAACAGGGTGCAGCACTGGGCGCTCCCAAATACATGGAATGGTACGGCGCTTTTGGTTTGCTGGTAACTATTGTATGGTTGTACCTGGAAATCCTGCGTTTGTTAAGCAAGCTGAGCAGCAGGAATTAAATTTTTGAACAGGGAGAAAAAGAAATTAAAGAGGCTCAGTCAAATGAGCCTCTTTTTATTTTTTCTAAGAGATAAAAAAGAACCTGCTGATCTTTTTCTTCCTTTCAGTTTTAACACTTAGTCCAAACTCCTCAACAGTTCTTCCACTTTTCCCCGGATAAAATCCCGCACTTCGTTAAACTGCTGCGGTTCCATATGTTTGGGATCGGGTATTTGCCAGTCGATAAACTGTTTGGCCGGCATCCAGGGGCATGCATCACCACAACCCATGGTCACCACCGCATCAAAGGGCGCAAACTGTTTTACCTCATCCAGTGATTTAGAATCATGAAGGCTTAAATCATATCCCAGTTCTTTCATGGCGGCAATGGCTTTGGGATTTACGATCCCGCTGGGCCTGCTGCCGGCGCTGTATGCTTCCACATCATGACCGCCAATCATTTTTGCAAAAGCCTGGCTCATCTGGCTGCGGTTGCTGTTTTCAATGCAAACAAAAAGGAGTTTCTTTTTTTCCATATTATTATTGTTCTGTAAATAACACATCATGTATTCGTCGGCATAACGGTTTTCACCGGCCAGGTAAGTATAGTTTTTTAACCGGCCTTCCATAACGAAGCCGCATTTTTTATACAATGTAATGGCCTTTTCATTTTCCGTTGAAACGGTCAGGTCAACCCTGCTGCGATGATGCAGCTTTGCAAAGGCAATGATTTCCTGCATCATCCTTACGCCATACCCCTTCCTGCTGTGTGAGGGATGAACCGCAAATCCTCCCACATACATCTTATGCGCATCCCGGTGGTTGTGCAATACCAGCTTGCACATGCCGGCATCTGATGCCCCGTCATTAAACTTATACAATACCTGCTGCAGCAGCAAATCATCAAACACCGGCTGAAACTGTTCTTTGCTCATGGGTTCATACAACAGGTAAGGATTTACCTGCGGGTGCATATACAGGCTGTAAAAAAATTCAGCATCCGCTGCAGAAGCTTTTATAAGCATGGACTAAATTTTCTTTTTCATGACAACAGCGCTCGAGGGGCAAAGGCTGGTAAATTCCTGTGACTGTTTTACTCCTTCAGGCGCTTCACTCCTTTCAATAACACAGTATCCCTGCTTGTCAAAAAAATCCTTTGCCGTGGTGGTAAGCAGGTACAGGCAACCGATACCGCTTTCAGCAGCGTACTTTTCAATTTCATTGCTGATAAAACTGCCATAGCCTTTTCCCTGGGCATCTTTCACCACGCTAAAACTTCTCAGCAGGCCGCAATCCCCGAATATTTCCAGCCCGGCGGTACCCACCATATCATTTCCATCCTGCAAAAAATACAATATTTTATCATCATCAATATCAGCCACCGGCAATTTGCTGGCCACAAGCATGGTTTTTACCTGTTCACGTTGCGCTGCAGATATGGCTACCTGCAGGGTAAGTGTGTTCAATAGTTCTGTATTCATGGTATCATTTTTTTAACAGCATCCGCTGCCGGGTTCACAACATTTTCTTTCGTCTTTTGCCGGCTTTTCAGCAAACACAGTAATACTGGTAATGCGTGTGGGCAATGTTTTAAATTCGGCTATCTCCGCTTCAGTTAAATGTGCTGCCAGCACTGCGTCGGGTATAACGATGGTTTTGTCTTTTTGCACCGTGATATTTTGAAAACCGGCCTGTTCAATGATTTCGAGGTATACCTGTTTCTGGATGGCGCCGCTTACACAGCCGGCATACAATTCAGCCACTTCCCTCCAGCGTTGCGGCAGGGCTCCCTCCAGCACAATATCAGATATGGAGAAATGACCACCGGGTTTCAGCACCCTGAATATCTCGCTGATCACTTTGTGTTTATTGGGCACCAGGTTCAGCACGCAATTGCTCACGATCACATCGGCATAATTGGATGTAACCGGCATGCTTTCAATATCGCCCAGGCGGAACTCCACATTGTGAAAACCCATTTTTTCGGTGTTCTCCCTTGCTTTTGCAATCATGGCAGGTGTAAAATCAATTCCCAGCACTTTTCCTTTTTCGCCCACGATGCGGCGGGCAATAAAAGCGTCGTTACCGGCACCGCTTCCCAGGTCGATCACCACATCCCCTTGCTTGATTTTTGCATACTCGGTGGGCAATCCGCACCCAAGGCCCAGGTCTGCATCAGGATTGTATCCTTCCAGGTTTTTATAATCATCCGCCATAATGGTATATACTTCATCGCCGCCGCAACAGGAGGAGGTGGCGCCGCAGCAGGATGACAGGTTTTGTGCCTGGCTCTGGCCCGCGATAGCGGCATATTTTTTCTTTACCAGTTGTTTGATGGCTTCGTCGCTGGCTCCTGCAGCAATGGAAGCGGTTAAAGTTTCTTCATTCATTTTTTATAGTTTTTTAGTGATTGTTTCAGCAACAGGCTTTTTCATTCTGCACTTTCAGTTTATTAAAAAGAAAACTGAACTCGCTCATGAATTTTTCAAATGCCTTCCAGTTAATGCAGTAACAGCTGCGGGGACCGTCCACCGTGCCGTTTACCAGGCCTGCATTTTTCAATTCCTTTAAATGCTGGGAAACGGTTGATTGTGAAAGCGGCAGTACTTCCACTATCTCTCCGCAAATACATTCGTTTCGCTGCGCCAGTATTTTCAGGATGGCGATCCGGGCGGGATGGCTCATTGCTTTTGCAAAGGCTGCCAGCTCCTGTTCTTTTTGCGAGAATGCTTCTTTTTTATGAATGGCCATTTTTAAAATCTTATATCGCAAATATACGATTAATACTTTCAGACAAACAAGTTTTTCCGGACTTTTTTTAAAAATACCATTGGGAGGGTATGGAAGGCATTGTTCAATACCTTATTTTTAGTGTACCAGATAACCTGTAAAATTATTGTAATACCGCAATGCGCATCACCCAACCAGCCGTTCACCAACTGTTGCAGCCGGAAAGCAGCTGGATTGAAAATATCATCCGCCAGAATACCGGCAGCGAAAAAAGCTTTGACTTTTCCCTGCGCAGCGAAGCCGCCCGTTTCATCGGGTTCAGCAAAACAATGGTTTGGGCTTACCCGCTGGCACACCTGATGCGCTGGCATATCAGGCGCAATAAAAAACTGAGACAGATACTGCAGTTTCCCGAACTGCTGCCGGTACGCAACAATATTGAGAAAGGCTCCTTTGCATACGACAGCCTGCTGTTCAGGCTGCCTTTTTTTAAACTGCTGCAGAATAAAAGCCACTTGGCCAACCTCGTTTGCCTGGCCATTTTATTTGGTGATGAATTCATTGATGGCATTGCAGACACATATGGAAAAGAAAATACCGGCAGGCTGCTGAAAAATGAGGGCTATAATTTTGATCTCCTGTGCAGGGAAACCAATGAAAGCTTTGAACTGTATTATGCTTTTGATATTTGTGAGCTGCTGCCACAGGATGTGCTGCATGCCGTGAATACCAAATATGAAATAAGTTATGCCCGGTTTTACCAGCACCTCCTGTTCTTACTGGCAGAAATGAACCGTCATTTAAAAAAGCTGGAAAAAGAAACCGCCAAAGAAGCGGCACTGCTGGTTTGTAAGGTATGCAACCTTTGCTTTGATACTTATAAAACCGATGTGGCAGGATTTCATACAGATTATACGCTGGAAGAACTGCTGCATTATCAAAAAAGCAAGGATGATGATATCATCAATATATTACTCACGCTCCGGGCTGTTTTACTGGATAAACGGCAGCTCAGGTACCAGAAAGAATTCAGTTCATGGAGCAGTATGGTGCGCTGCATGCAGTTGTATGATGACATGGAAGATGCGGCAAAAGACTGCGATTTCCAGATGAACCTTTGCTGCTGGTTTGCCCGAAACTATTTCCCGGAGGAATGGGCATTTCTGCAACAGGAAAAAGAGGCGCTGAAAAAAATGAAAGGACTTGCCCTGAATGCAAGCATTGCGCTGAACATGCCGGGCAGTTGTATACTGGCAATGCAATATGCCCGTCATATCGCCTGCACAAAGCTGAACTGGGTGCAGCGCAAAATCACCAATTACCTGTGGCGTAAAAACTGGCTGGGCTTTAATAACCCCCTTATCAATACAGGATTTTCATTTAAGCGGCTGATGCAACGGCCGGATGCATCGGCACCCATGCAGCTGCATTATATAAAACAGCAGGTAAGCAAGGTGCAGCATGAATATATTACTGATGAAATGAAGCAGGCCTGGGTGATGGATGTGGCACTGATGGATCCGGAACTGCGTAAATATATTTCAGCCCACTGCAGCAAAAAAGCAGCCTATTATTTAAAAAGCTGTTTCCTGGAAAATCCCCTGTACAAAAAAGCAGCCCTTTTCAAAGCACTGAGTCATGCCTGAAAGCAGCAAGTTGCTGAACATCCTTTTTATCCCGCTCCTGGCAATCGCCACCATCCCTGTGCATGCACAGCAAAATGCCGGCAACAATGATTCCCTGTATGCCATCAGCAAGGATAGCAGCATATCAAGATACTTTGCCGCATTGTACTATACTTCGGGCCTGGCCGCTGATCACTATGCCGTCGCACAACCGGCGGATGCGTGCCGGTTCCTCCGGAAATTCAAAGACAGTTTTGCCATTTTTTTTCTTGAGGCAAACAAAAGATACCAGCAAAAACAACCGCAATCACCGGGCTGGCAGCAATACTACGCTGATACTTCACTCAATACCCTGCAGTATTATTTTTTGGGAATGAATGCGCATATCAATGGTGATATGTGGCAGGCACTGGTAAAAGCGCATCCGTATGACAGTATCAGAAAATACCGTAAACCATTTTTAGCCTTTCAGCATTCGCTTTCGAGACTGTTCGACACCATATATGCAGGATTTACTAACAACAAAAAGTTAAAGCGGTTTCATGTTCTTACGCTGGGAACAGATAAATATTATGGAAAAAGAATGATGCTGCAATGGCGCAAAAGACAGGTGAAACTGGCCCTTTTATTTTACAGCAGACCTGCAGCATTTAAAAGGCGGTTGAAAAAAAACAGGCGCCGCATGCAGCGGCTTGATCATTTTATTATAAAGCGATTTTAATAAAAAAGGTGGTGCATTCATTATATGCACCACCCTTCTGCTATCAGCACTTTTATGAGATTAACCCAGGGCCACACGTTTGAATTCAGTCACTTTAAGACCTGCATTCACACCTTTTAAGTAATCAGCAACAGATTTGCTGTTGTCTTTTACAAAGGCCTGCGCCATCAGTGTATTTTCTTTCAAGAATTTGTTGATTTTACCTGCAGCAATTTTTTCGGCCATTTCAGCAGGTTTGCCTTCAGCTTTAATTTGCTCAATGGCGATTTCCCTTTCACGTGCAATGGTTTCAGGAGCTACAGATGTTTCATCCACACCCAGCGGGTTCATGGCTGCAATTTGCATGGCCACGTCCTTACCTGCTTCTTCTGCTTCAGCTGTTAAACCCACCAGCACACCCATACGGTGAGCACCGTGAATATAAGATGCCACAAAAGGAGCATCCACACGCTCAAATTTTGTAAGCGCAATTTTTTCGCCGATGGCAGCCAGTTTATCATTGATCAGGTCGCTTACTTTGGCGCCATTGATAACAACGTTGGTCAGTTCCTCTGCAGTTTTCACATCATTGGCAACGGCCGCATCAGCGATGCCCTGTACAAATGCAACGAAATCTGCATTCTTGCTAACAAAATCCGTTTCGCAGCTTACACATAAAACGATACCGGCTTTATTGCCTGGTAATGTTTGTGCAATTACCACACCTTCTTTTGCTTCACGGTCGCTGCGTTTTGCAGCCACTTTTTGTCCTTGTTTACGAAGCCAGTCGATTGCTGCTTCAAAATCGCCGTTGCTTTCTGTTAAAGCTTTACGGCAGTCTAACATACCGGCTCCGGTAGTTTGACGCAGCTTGTTGATATCCGCTGCTGTTATTGTTACGCTCATTGTAATGAATAATTAAAATAATGAATAATGGATAATGTTTCAGTTTAGAAAGTGTGTTCTTAAAACGACCTTCATAAAATTCAAACACCATCTTCGCATCGGTCTCCGCTCAGTTTCCCCTTCAGGGGGCGGAGGGGGTTTACTTACCAGCCGGCCTTCTGCCACCCTGGCCCGGACCTGCTACACGACGCTTGGGCGCACCACCGGGGCCACCAGGACCACGTCCGCCACCGCCACGACGGCCACGGTCATCACCACCATCCGCTTTTTGCTCAAAGCGTGCTGCTTTTGCTTCAGCAGATTCTTCGCTGTCGCCATGATCATCATCGTGTTCTTTATCAGCCTGGCGTTCCTGTAAACCTTCTGCAATGGCAGCAGTTAAATAGTTTACAATAATGGCGATTGATTTGGTTGCATCGTCATTTGAAGGAATGGCAAAGTCGATTTTATTGGGATCGCAGTTGGTATCTACCATACCAAAAGTGCCGATACCCAGTTTTTTTGCTTCCGCCAGTGCAATGTGCTCGTGACCGATATCCACCAGGAACAAAGCAGCAGGGATACGGCTGATCTGTGCGATACCACCCAGTACTTTTTCCAGTTTCTCTTTATCACGGCCCAAAGTGAGGCGTTCTTTTTTAGTGAGGCTTTCTGCGCTGCCATCGCCCAGCATTTTTTCAATGCTCTGCATTTTTTTCACGCTTTTACGAACCGTGTTGAAGTTGGTAAGCATACCACCCAGCCAGCGTTCGGTAACATAAGGCATATTTACCCTTTGCGCACATTCAGTAACGATTTCTTTCGCCTGTTTCTTGGTGGCAACAAACATTACTTTTTTACCACTGCGTGCAATTGCTTTTAAAGCTGCTGCAGCTTCCTGCAAACCTTCCACCGTTTTATTCAGGTCGATGATATGGATACCTTTTTTTTCTGCGAAGATGTAAGGAAGCATCTTGGGGTTCCATTTCTTTTTCAAATGGCCAAAATGTACGCCTGCTTCGAGGAGCTGTTGTTGTAAGGAAGTGTTATTTTCCATTGTATCTTATTAAAATGTTGTTATTGAATTATTGTTCATGGTTCATGGTTAATAGTTCATGGTAAAACTGCAGTGCAATGAACCATGAGCCATGAACCATAAGCTGATATTAACGTTTGCTGAACTGGTAGCTTCTCCTTGCTTTTTTACGGCCTGGTTTTTTACGTTCAACAGAACGGGGGTCACGCCTTAATAAACCGGCAGCTTTTAAAGCAGGACGGTAATCAGCGCTTACTTCCAGCAATGCACGTGAAATACCCAGTTTGGCGGCTTCGGCCTGGCCTTTAACACCACCACCTGTTGCATTGATCACCACATCAAATTTGTCGGTGGCTTCAATTGTTTTTAAAGGAGCTTCCACCTGGTTTTGTAAATACACCAGCGGAAAATAAGTTTTATAGTCTTTGCCGTTCACTGTTATTTTACCCTCGCCCCTGCTGAGGAACACACGGGTTACAGCTTCTTTTCTACGGCCTAATGCATTTTTTTGCTTTTCCATTTATATAGTATTAAGTACTAAGTAATAAGTTTTAAGTTAGAATTTTAACTCTTTAGGCTGTTGTGCAGCATGCGGGTGAGCAGCACCGGCATATACAAACAGTTTTTTGAACATTTTACGGCCCAGGCGGTTTTTAGGGAGCATACCCCTTACAGCACGCTCGATCAGTACTTCAGGGCGGCGTTTGATCAGGTCTTTGGCCAGTTCCTCTTTACGGCCACCGGGATAACCGGAGAAGTTGTCGTAGATTTTTTCTTCCATCTTATTACCGGTGAACTTAATCTTTTCGCAGTTGGTAACAATGATAAAATCGCCACAGTCAACATGCGGCGTGTAGTAGGCTTTGTTTTTGCCCCTTAATACAGCGGCAATTTTAGAGCACATGCGGCCTACGGTTTGATTAGTACCATCCACAACATACCAGTTGTGCGTAACGGTAGCCTCGTTCGCATGTTTAGTAGTGAAATGCAGTTTACTCATTTTTTAAATTTTATACCGCCCGATGCGGTAAGTGATTGAATTGCGCCGAAAGCTATCCCTTGCGACGTTCCCATTTTTTGGGGTGGCAAAGGTAGGCCCGAACAGGTGCAAATTCCAAAGAAAAGGGAAAGTATTTTTAACCGGACTTTTATAAAGCACTGGTTTTCAGTAAAATTTTTGCCATGATTTTATACTCATCCATAAAAAAGCCCCGTAAAATCTTACGGGGCGGTGTACAAGCATGAGAAAAAACCCACTTACTGTTTTATAAATGCCCTTGTTTCCTTTGCTGTTCCGGCAAGGAGGGTGATATAATAGTTACCGGGGCTGAGTGCTTTAACAGGCAGGGCTGTAAAATTGCTGCCGCCCTGCATTGGGGTATTGCGTGACAGCAACGTGCGGCCCGTGGCATCTGTAACCAGTAATTGCACGGGTTGCTGCCGGACCAATGATATTTCCAGCGCCAGGTCGTTCTCCACCGGGTTTTGCAAAATGGTGAGCAGGTCGCCGGATGTTTCATTCCGCACTTTTACGGTGCTGCTCATGGTACGGCGGCCATCTTTGTCCACCTGCTCCAGCCGGTAATAAACTGTTTTAATGCCCTGCAGGTTTTTAACCGTGTTATCGGTAAAATTGTAATCCACCGTAACACTGCTGTTGCCGCGGGATTGAACGGTACCTATATTGGTGAAGCTGCTGCCATCGGTACTGCGCTGGATATTAAAATGACTGCTGTTCTGTTCGGTTACGGTTTGCCAGTTCAGCAAAGCATCTCCATTACGAAGCGCCGCAGTGAAGGATGTAAGTGTAACCGGCAGGGCCGCATTGGCCCAGGCGTCGTAAGTCTGTGTAATTTCTGCGGCGGTGAGTGCCCGGTTGTAAATACGTATTTCGTCCAGCTTGCCATGAAGGGGATTATATACCGGTGGTGATTGCGCATTGAAATACATACCGCCAAAAGCGGGTGTATATGGATAGGCGGGCGTCTGAACGCCTTCTGTCGCGGAATTGTTCTGCACGCCATTTACATAAATCCGGATTACGCCGGCACTGCGTACGCAGGTCAGGTGCACCCAGGTGCCCGCCATAATGGCGCCATTGGTAGTTCCTACCGAACCATTCCGGTAGTTAAACTGCGCCTGCAGAAATCCGTTGGCATTCCAGGCCCAAACGCCGTAGCCATAGTAGTTAAGGTTATTATCATAAATACCGGTGTAATGCACATAGGGGCTGTTGAAATAAACGGCACAGGTGATTGTAAAGTTTTGTGCTGTGCCAAAGTTGATGGCGCTGTTCACCGTTTGTAAAGCATATTGTACCGGGGTATTGGTAGGGTTTGAAAAAGCCATGGCCGTATTCACATTATTCAGGTTGTTGGTGGTGGCCGTGGCTCCCATATTGGTGGTGCTGATACCGGTTCCGCTGGCATCACTGAAGTTCCCATTCAAAGGCCAGTAAGCCACCAGGCCGGCGGTGGGTGCCTGGGCGGCGGCAAAGGCAATGCAAAGCGCTGCCATTGCAGTAAGTAGATGTTTCTGCATAAAAAATATTTAACTGGTTAAGGAAACTGATACAGCAACTGTATCAGGCGGCTTTGGCGGAATTGAATTTCATGGCTGCCTCGGTACGGTTACGCACCTGCAGCTTTTTGTAAATGTTTTTACAGTGCTTTTTGATGGTGTTGATATTTACCTCCATGGCAAAAGCCATTTCTTTATACAACAGTCCTTTGGTCAGCAACGCCAGCACTGCATGCTCTTTGGGGGTTAACAGACTGATCTCGTGCTTACTCATGTTTTGGCTGGTTAAAAGTAGTTTGAACACCCTTGCTGAACAACGGCACTTTTGTGTACCATGATCACGGTACAAATATGGCCCACCGTTAGTTGCCGGTACAGGGTAATAAAACGGGAGTTGGGGAGGGTGAAAACACGGGGCAAAAAAAAACAGCCCTTTGGCTGCTATTCAATTTGCAATTCCTGATAGGCTTATAAACCCGTCATGCCCTCAATAAAGCGTTCTACAAATGCCTTTATACCGGCCCTAATCCGGTCGCCCAGTTTTTTTCTTTGCAGTACAGATGGCTTTTCGCCATCCAGTAAATCTAAAATTTCATCCCGCAGGGGTTCTCGTTCGGCATACAAAAAATGATGTGTAGGCCACAATGGCTTCATACTGTAGCTGTGTGTGTTGCGGATGATCCAACATGTCTCAGTTTAATATCAAAGTGACGGTTGTAAATACAGTGCAGTATCATGTTCATACCTGTCTGTTTTAAGTAATTTGATTCAGCTCCCTGCCTTTGTTTTCCCTTTCGGTATTGTATTCCTGAGCCATACCGCATTGAACAATTAGGCTAAATAGTTCGGCGGTTTTAAAAAAGACCAGTGTAGTGGCCTCTTTTAATAAAGTCACTTTATTCCTAGTCGTTAGCATAAGGGGTATCTATTTCTTTATACAGAATGTAATTGGATCATTAAACGCTGTTTGCAAACAGTCCTATTGTTTTACGCTGGTCTTTGTGAAAAATGCCGTGGATATAATCGCGGTATTCATCGGCGTTCATTTTTCCGCGGAGGGTGTTGGCTACATTCCAGAGTTGCTGTTCAAGGAGTTTTTTTTGGTCTTCGCTCATGGGAGAGTTGCAGGTTTAAAGCAGTATGGCCGTATACTTTTAATTTTTCTGCAATATAGGGAATAGGAGGTAATGAGAAGACAATAAAAAACGAGGCAGTACGGTAGGTTGTACGTAGAGTAGAAAAAAAGGGGGGGTAGAATATAGCCGGTATTTTCACAAATGCCGGCTATATTTTATCTAAGCAATCATTTGCTTACGCCTCCCAAAGGCCTGTTTGAACCAAAGCCCAGCATCAAATTTAAAGCGGCAATCAAATTACCCTGCTTCAGGTAAGTGTTGTCGAAATTTTTACCATATACAAATGACAGGTTTTGGTTTTTTCCAACTTTATAGTTGAGTGACACCGTATATTTACTTGAATTGCTTTGCTGCGATATAATATTCTTCTCAAACTTATCCCTGTTGTAAATTGGTAAACGTCTGATGTATTCAAACGACAGGGTAAGCTTATCTGTAAAGTCTTTAAAAATATGAATGCCGTAGTCAAATTCGGCCATGTTGATATTATTAACAATTTTGCCGGAATCGTTCCGGAATCTACGGTTGATATTTTCAGAGAACCTCCCTAAAAATAAAAAACTGGAATTCGGGTTTTCCCATCCGGTTGTGAGCCAGGCCGAAACTTTAGAAACATAACATGTTTGAAAAGTGGTGTCGGGATAATCCAGTGCTGTTCCGAATGCAAAATCCATTTTAAACCCGTAGCGTTTGAAGTCTTTTTTTGCAGCCAGCAACTTAAGTCTTTCAATTGCCTGGTTATATGCTTCAACTTCTTTTAAATTTGCCTGATTGATTATCTTAGCCTGATTGGTTATATAATCCTGTCTTTTTTTCAAAGAATCTACCCAGAATTTTATTATTGCAGGATCTTCGGTACTGTTGATTTTATCCAGTATCAGTTTGATTTGAACTGAATCATTGGTGATAGCAACCGCATTTGTTTTCCCCCTTATTTTAGAGATTGTGTTAAGATAGGAGGATATACTGTCTTCCCACAGTTTAAAATCGTCCGAAAGATTTCCCCTGAAAATTGAGAACTTGAGTGCCACGCCAATTTTTCTGAACTCAGCTGAATCAATTTGTGATTTAGCTGTTGTAGAAGCTGCAGAAATTGTTGCTGTTTGTAAAATATTATTGCTAACTGATTTGTTCGAAAAAAAATCAACAAAATTTGGTTTCTTTCTTTTAAAGATCCAATATGGCGCAAATTCTATCGCATAGTCTTTTGGAATTGCGGAGAACCCTGATGTTGCATTACCGAGGGAAAACGCAAAATCAGTGGGATTTTTAGGCCTTTCGATGTTATTGGGTGCAATACCAAGAATATTAAATGCCGGGGAAGCCGGTACCTGTAACTGATCAAGGGATACTGTTACAGCAGTGTCTTTTTGTGCATAAATCAAATTATGCAAACCTGCCAGGCAGATTAAAAAAATTATTTTTTGCATGAAGTTGGGTTTTAAAAGTAATAAACCATCATGTGAGAAATTGTAACCTCTCCGTTTTGTATTTGTTCGGTTGAAGTAGTTGGGTTGGCTGGGCTAACGCTGGCTGCCCCGTTGAGAGTATAATCAACATCGGATACGTTGTTGCCCGATGGGTAATCAAACACGATGGTGGTAATTATTAGTTTATTATGCTCTAACCCCTTATTTGTTCCAACAAAAAAATCGGTAAAACTGTCGTTCATTGTAGCCATGTAAACCTGATTTAAGTAAATTGTGGTGCTTGCTTTATAACCCATTGTATCGACAGAAAGATAAATTGAGTCGTTATTAGGTTTTGTTTTTACAATTGCTAAAGCTGACATAGTACTAGTTTTTAATGCCTACTCTTAATCCCCTTTTCGGCTTCCGGTTTATGTTATTTAAAAATGGCATCAAAAAAAGCCTGTACAAGACTTACCAGTAATGGAGATGTTGCCACCAGTATACTCTTAATACTGCCAAGCGAATTTTTTAAAACATCCGGCCACTTTCTGTTTTCACCGGCAGCCTGTGTTTCTTCCGACCAAACATCCACCTCGCTGAACTTTATTTTTGCAGGTATGTACACCAGCAGTAAAACAATAGTGAACAGGGCGCCGTAGAAATAAATAAAATCGTTACGTACGGGGTTATATCCCCAGTCGTCGGTCAATAATTTTACAAAGTCTAATGACCCGATCGCATTAAACAGTGCACCGGTACATAAAACGGTAAAACTGAGTATGAGTGCCGACATCATAAAATAAGTTTGAAATACAGCGGCAAGTGCTGCAAACATTTCCTTCCGGCGTGCTTCTTCCTGCTGCTTTTGATCCAGCTGCTTGTCAATGACATCAGATGTTGCAGGCAAACCCTGTTGCTGAGCTGTTGTTTTTGCCTGTTTAGACTGGTTACTCAGTGTATCAATTTCTTTACGCAGTGTTACCAGCGGAGCAGTAAAAAAACTGAGCATAGATGCAGTATGGACAAACCCTGCCATACAGAAAGAGCCAGCCACCACACCAATAGCAATGATCCATCCCAGTTTGGTCGTCATGTATTGCATGAAGAAAATATTTTTTACAACAGCATCATCAAAAAAAGTAAGCTTCCATACCAGCATGGTAAGAGAAAACAGTCCAAGCTGGATCAACAGTATCTTACGGAAGGTATAAATACCCGGTGCCGCATAATGCTGGTCTTCAAATACCTTTTCTGCCTTTTTCTTTAGTGAGAGTGCAGAGGGGATGATCATAAAGCAAAGGCTGGTAAAAACTAAAATCAGTAATACCCAAATGCCTACTGAAGGGTATTTGGTAAGAAAACTGATATCTGAAGGAGGCAGGGGTTTAATAACAAAATCAGTTTGGTGCCTGATAGTATCAGTAATTTTCATCTCAGGGTCTTTAAACTCACAATTAACTGTAAATACAACCGCATTTCCTTCAGCATCATATTGTTTTTCCCAGTCTGTCAGCATCTCGGGTGTAATGTTGAAATGCAAGAGGTTATTAATCTTGGCAAAACTCATAGAATCTGCAGCTGAAAGCCCCTCATAATATTGTACGTACCTGTTCAGCTGAATCAGTTTAACGGAGTCTTCCTTTATTTGCGTTTTCAATACCAGCTGTTCAGCGCTGTTTTTTTCTTTATCAGCCACTGTAGTATCTGCAACTAAAACAATTTTCTTTTTTAGCTCTTCCAGGTGACCTGATACTTCAACAGCCTTTTTCCGGATTGTTGAATCAGCAATTACACGCGGGTTATAATGTATCTCATGAAATACAGAATCGGTTGCTAAAGGAGTAAAAAAATCCTGCAGAAACAAAATGATACAACCGGCAAAAAAGCCTGCAATCCCAACAACGGCAAGGCGGGCAACACTGTAATCAGGTTTATAGTTTTTTAATGTTCCCTGTTCTGTCATACTGTTAAAAGTGAATTTTAAAATATGTGGCTCTGTAAAACCCTATCCGGGTTTTATGTGTTACATGCAAGAGTGAATTACGTATTCATCGAGGGTAAAGAGATTTCCTGTTGACTACCCTGACAACAGCTTAAGACCGGCTACTTATACAGGTGTTACTGCACAATAAAGTTGGAGATAAATTCTAAGCGGGTACAGCGTGGAAAAACGGTAAAAAAAGGGTGAAAAAACGATCTGCTTATTAGAGGGGGGCTATAAAAACGCTGGTGCCATTACCAGGCACAGATTGCAAAGCAACATTGTACTTCACCTGTCCCGCCCGGTACTGCATATTCTTCAACCCATAGCCTTTTTTTACGGTGCCTTCGTCAAAGCCCTTGCCGTTATCGGCAATGGAAATTTGTATTTTTTTACTGGCAGGTTTAATGTCAACAGTTATCTGCGAAGCGCCGGAGTATTTAATGCTGTTGTTAATGGCTTCTTTGCAAATTAAAAACAGGTTGCGTTTTTCTTCTTTGGTAAGTGTGCGGCTGTTTACGTCGCTGCCGGCAGAAATTTTAAATTCCATATTACTGGCAGCAGTTACGGGCAGGGCAAATTGTTTGAGGCGTGTAACCAGTTCATCCACGGTATCCAGGCTGTCGTCGAGCACCCAGATCATGTCCCTCAGGCTCATGGTGGCTTCAGTTAAATTATCTTTCACCTGCTGCAGGCTTTCTTCCTGTTTTACACCGCTGATGGCAAGATTGGTAAACACTTTTACACTGTTGAGCGTGCTGCCGAGATCATCATGCAAGTCGGTGGCGATGTTTTTGCGTATTTCGTGCTGCTTTTTAATCTGGCTGATGCGGTAGCGGTACAGGGCATATAAGATGCCGGCTATCGCTAAAGCCATTAAGGCGTAAAACCACCATGTTTGGTACCATTCAGGAAGGAAATCAAGTAACAGTTCTTTGGGTTCGCTCCATACTCCACTTTCATTGGCTGCTTTAACCTGAAGGTGGTATGTGCCGGACGGTTGGGCAATGAGCGTTAAAAAATTCTGCGAATTCAAATTGATCCAGCTATTGCCCTTTTCCAAAATGCGGTAAGCAAAACTGGTACGCTCCGGATTGTTCCAGTTAATTCCTGCAAAATATATGGTTGTTTGAAGATCATTATTGCCGATGGTGTAGTAATCTGCATTTATATTGATACTATCAGTAACCAGGCCCGGGTATTCGCAAACAATCTTTGAGAAGAAAAGACCCGGTGGCTGTGTGTTTTCTTTAATCAGGTCGGGCAAAATTTTGGTAAACCCCTTTACTCCGCCTGCAAATAACTTATCACCCACGGCAACGCCGCAGGCTTCTTCAAATATATCTGAATGCAGTCCGTCGTAACTGGTATAATGAGAGATTTTTCCTGTCTTCAAATTAATTAAGTTAATGCCGTAGTTAGTGGTTACTAAAATACTGCTGTCGTTGATAGGAAATATTTTATACACGCCGTTATTTGACAAACCATCGCTTGTAGAAAATATTTGAAGCACTTCATGCGCCTTGTTTACTTTAACCACACCCACACCATAAACAGCCAAGAGGTCATAATCTTTCCTTACAATAACATCAAATAAAATTCCCATATCCTCTCCGTCTGCAGCCTGCCTGATGACAAAATTTTGAGCAGCTCCAGTAAAAACATTCAGCAAAGAGAATGACTTATCGGAAAGAATGATCACGCTGCTGTCGTTATACTGTGAAACAGCATTTACTACATTGGAAGAAATACCACCCGGAATGGATTCATGTGTGAAGTTAAGAATGGTTTTCTTTTTTCTGTTCCATATCAAAACTCCGTTGAAGCTTTCTGTTCCCAGAACCAGCAAAGAATCGGAAAACCATACATGGCTGTTTAAAGAGAGGTTTTTATACGGTTCAAATTCTCGGTACACCCTGTCAATATCATATAACAAATCATTCCGCATTACTTTAAGACTTTTCAGTTCGCTGACAATATAGGTGCCGGTATCTGACTTAAAAATATAATTATACCAGGTGTTTTTGCTGAGTGTGCGGATATCAAACCGGTCATTAATTTTGTAAAGACCATTCTGGCAGCAGGCGTAATAGGTATCATTACTTTCTGGTAAAACATAAAAAACATGTTCCAGACCAAGAGACGCATCCTTATTGCGGTAATAACCTGTGAAAGGTCTCGCTGCAATGCTGAAATAAGCAAGACCGTTTCTTCCACCCAGCCAAAGCTGGTTTGCATCATCGGCATAGAGCGCCTGGATGGAACTGAACCAGTCTGACTGTGAAATAACATACTTGTCTTTGTATTCAAGTATTGAATTTGTTTCCAGCGAAACCCGATAAAGTGCATTGGTGGCAATGTACAGAAATTGCCCCACCCTGCAGATGGCTTCCACAGCTGCATTTAAGAAAGGAGGCTGTTTCAATGGGTTGCGTCCCACACTGATATTCCGGTAGTTGGAATAATTACAAACCAGTAATCCTTTTGAAGAGGCAATCAGCAGTTCATTATTTACTAAAGCAACAGCATCATTGATCTGCAGGCCTTTTATAAAATCTTGATTTCCGAGCAGGGTGCCTCCGGGATTTTGGATGCCCATCTGATCATTGTAAACAAACAGCCTTCCTCTGTCATTGAATACCCATATATTTTCGTTTGAGTCTTTAAATATTTTTTTGGATATAACAGCCCCGGTTGTGTTCGGCATGTTTTCAAAAGCCTTTATAAATTTATTTTTTATCCTGTCATAAACCCAAACACCTTTAAAACCATTCAGCCATATATGCTTTTGGGTAATCACCATATCCATGAACCAGTTGAATTCAGGTCCTGCCGGTTTTTTAATGCGCCGGATTACTGATCCGGTAATGCTGCTTAACACGTCAATGTATCCATAGGATGACAGGATATATATTTCATTTCGCACAGTGTCTTCTTCCACATCCCAGATATCCACTCCTGACAAACGATACTTGTCTTTTAATGTGTGGGATGTATACCTGTTAACATTATGACCATCAAAACGAACAGCGCTCTCTTGCGTTACCACCCATTTGAATCCGAATTTATCCTGAACTATTTTCCGTATATTAGACTCATATATTCCATCTTCCTTGTTTAAACCAATGATGTTTTCATAAGACATAGTTTGAGCGAATATGCTTTGCACGTGTAAACAGACTGTAAAAAATAAAAACTTTCTGAGATGGAACATGATTGGCTGGTTGTATTCCTGGTATCTGTCGATATACAAGATACCAATAATCAAGAAATAAATAAACGGGTTAAAGAAATTCTTACAGACAGGTTTAATCTGGAGATTTTTGAAAAACTCAAAGGAGTTATTGTAGATGAACGGATCAAATTGATTCTGGTCAACAACGTAAAACTGATTAGCAGAACAGGTATAGATTATAATACAGAAAGCTTCGAGCTGACAAACGATCATCTCAGCAAGTTGGAGATGACGCTTCCGGATGCCTTTCAGCTGCAGGATAAAGAGAGCCTTGAGTTTTTGCTAAAGCACCTGCAGTCCACATTCAGCTCAAAACGAGTGATGATATCCACCTATGGGCATGGCTCTATGTTTGGCATTTTTTCAAGCAAAAATTTTATACATGACAACGGGCTTACAAATTATGTGAAAGTAGACATCAGCGATATCAGTTATTGGAATACCGTAAGCCCAACCCTGATGGAGAAAGCGAGCTTTGACTCCGATAACGAAAAAATAGATTACCTGATAGCTGCAAGGCCGTTTAGTTCAGACAAATACAGCTATAAAAAATGGAAAGCACTCGAATATCATGAGATTATTGTTACACCCACAACCCCGGGGAGTTTTGAAAAATTCAAGACACTTACAAACGAAGAGTTTGCGGCTGCCATCAAAGCGTCGTTTGGTAAAGTTGATTTTCTGATCTTCAACAATTGTGTAATGCAGAATATCTATACCCAGCATAGCTTTCAGAAAACCGTAGACTATCTCGTTGCACCTGCTACCGGGATTGTTTATCCCTGCTTCAACGTACGGGGGATCATTGGTTTCCTTATGGCTAACCCTTCCGCAGAAAATCCTTCTGTAGCAAAGTATATAGCAGAAAGTTTCAAAGAAAACCAGAACCCGGATTACCCAAAATACAAAGAACTGATCGAAGAATTTATCGTTGTTTCGATGCGTCTTAATTCAAGCAGTAAGATATTTGAAGTGCTCAAGCAATTAAAGGATTACTTGAAAGAAGTTCTTGAGGGACCAGATAAGGCTGATTTTGCCTGTGCAATTTCGAACAGTCTTGATGAAACCTACCCGATGGAATATAATACATTCACAGGGGAAACAATTTTTGATCTTGTTCAGTTACTTGAATCAGACTATTTCAAGAACTATAACCAGCTTCAGCTCTTTAAGGAAAAAATCAAATCTTTAATTGAAGCAGACAAAGACTTTATATTTTCATTCATTGGCAAAACAGCCTACAAAGCAGGGTATAAAACCTATTACAAATCAAAACCCGACATCCCTGTAAGCGGAATTTGTATTTATTTTCCCAAGAACAAGAAACAAAACGAAGTTATACGCCCTTACTTCAACTCTATTAGCTACCAGAATGACCTTGAAAAAGGCCTTAGATGGTATAATGATATAATAATGGCTTATCTCAATATTATGAGGAGCTAATTATATTTGTTCTTCAGCCCATCTGCCATACTTTTGAGTCTGCCCCCATTTGCCATACTTTTTTTGCACTTATCTGAACCGTAATATTCAATCTCAGGTCTCCCTCTATGCCTGTAAAGAAAATTTCAGGATTAGTACTTGAGTTAATCATTTCACCTAACAGAACTTCGATTTCGCCATATTCCCATTGGTTTGGATCATCAGGTTTGACGTTATCATTAATCTTTACCCCCCCCAAGGTTTTAGGAAAAATAACTTTACAATCCATTTCCAGTTTCCCGTCTGTATTAATATTAAACTTAAGAGGCAGTTTACCTGCGGGTACGGCTTCTGCTTTTAATATATATCCGCTCTGTACTGAAATTGATTTTGGCATACATTGTAGTTTTATCAGGTTTATAAAATATTATCCTCTATAATAACACCCATTCCCCAAATATGCAAGCAATGCAGTGTTATTTTTTCTCACACAAAAGTGTACCATTAGGGATATCCTCACAACCGTGTTTTCACCCTTTTTACTTATTTTCATGCGCCAGCACTCAGACAGATAAACCTTACTCATGCCCGCTATTGCCCTTGCAGATGATCATGTATTGTTACGGATCGGACTGGCCCAGCTTGCCGAAAGCATGGGGTTTACTGTATTATTCCAGGCCGACGATGGCAAAGACTGTATTGCGAAACTCAATACCCGCCAGCTCCCCGATGTGATTTTAATGGACATCAACATGCCCGAAATGGATGGCTTTGCCGCCACCCAGTGGCTCAAGGAAAACCATCCCGGCATAAAAGTGCTGGCATTAAGCATGTATGATAACGAAGCCAGCATCATCCGCATGCTCAAATGCGGCGCCAAAGGCTATATTTTAAAAGACAGCGAACCGGCCGAACTGAAAGCCGCCATTGATGCCGTGCTTACAAAAGGTTTTTATTACAGCGACCTGGTGAGCGGCAAACTCATACATGCGATAAACAAAATTGATGATGGCGGCAGCGATGTACATGCGCTGGTAAAACTCAACGACCGGGAAACCGATTTTCTCAAATACGCCTGCACAGAAATGACCTATAAGGAAATTGCCGATAAAATGTTTGTGAGTCCGCGTACCATTGATGGCTACCGCGATGCCCTCTTCGAAAAACTGCAGGTTAAAACCAGGGTGGGACTGGTCATGTACGCCATCAAAAACGGTATCGTAACTGTATAACTTCACCAAATGTGGATGAACCCAATCCACTAATTTTGTACATACATTCAACTAACAGCACTTTCAACCCCCATGGAAGAATACTGGTATGTAGTGTACACCAAACCCCGCTGGGAAAAAAAAGTGGCGTCCTTGCTGGAAGCCAGGGGCATTGTGTATTACTGCCCGCTCAATAAAGTCATCAAGCAATGGAGCGACCGCAAAAAAGTGGTGCTGGAACCCCTGTTTAAATCCTATGTATTTGTAAAGGTGGAGGAAGACAAAAAATGGGAGGTCGTAAAAACGGAAGGTATACTGGGATACGTAAAATGGCTGGGGCAGCCCGCAAGGATCAAAGAAAGCGAGATTGAAAACATCAGGAAGTTTTTAAAGGAATTTGAAACAGTTGAAGTGGTGGACGAAAGACTGGAAATTAATGCTAGGGTAAAAGTAAGACAGGGCGCCCTCATGAACTACCAGGGCATTTTAATGTATATCAACGGCAACAAAGCCTGTGTTAAAATAGAAAGTATGGGGCTGCAGCTCATCACCTATTTTGATAAAAAAAACCTGGAGCCCGCCGGTGGTTAAGCGGCTGCGTTCATTGATCATATCTCACCACTAAATTGCTTCCTTCAATCCTGTATAAAAAAGTAAGCGCAGGACCATTCTACAAATACGAAAGGCAGCCCGGCCACTGTGATAATTTTATTATCTTCACTGCCCTAATACCGAAACTAACAGGCTATGTGCCCTCTTCTTAAAAAAACCCTTTCAGTTTTACTTTTTTTTTATTGCAGCCATACCTGTTTTGCAACCGTTTATTATATCAGTCCTGCCGGAAGTGATGAAACAGGCAATGGCAGTATGGGCAGCCCATGGCGTTCACTTTATAAAGCCAGCTCCACGGTGAGCAAACCGGGAGATATCATTCATGTAATGGCCGGCACCTATATAGAAACCAACCGTTGCCATCTTGCAGAAGGGGTAAGTATTGAAGGAGAAGGCGATGCGTCTGTAATCAAAAGCACCCTCAATGCCGACTGGGTAGAAATTTTAAGATTATACTCCGAAAAAGAAGGCAGTGCCGGTAACCAGCATATCAGCAACCTGAAATTTGACGGCCAAAACCTCACCACCTATTATGGCATCCAGATCATTGGCCGCAGCAATGTTGAGGTGCACGATATCACCATGGTTGATTTTAAATCGAGCGGTATTTTTTTTGATGGCAGAACCGACAATGTTCCGGCCGCTCCAAAGATCTATGCTACCGGAAACAGCTTTCACGACAGTAAAATACACAACAGTTCCGCCTTTAACCTGTCTACCGGTGAATTTGGCCGTGGTGCCCTGAATATTGGCGGTCAGGCGGGCATGCTGGTATACAATAACACCATCACACAAACCGAGCGGCCTGATGGCTATAATGGTTTTGCCATTAAGCACTCATTGAACGGACATAACAAAGGACTGAAGATTTATAATAACGTAATAACCAAGAAACCATTTGCAGGCAGTTTCGGCGGGGATCACGGTTGGGATTTCAGCGTAGAGCTTTGGCACTGTGAGGGCGGACTCGAAATTTATGGCAATACCTTCCAGGGAGCGCTGGATTTACTGCATGTGGCAAAGCACGAATACAAGTTTGGGGCATGGATACACCATAATACCATCAGCCAGCCGGAAATGAACAGGCACTATGAAACCGGAATTTTATTTGAAAAGGGCGTTGCCAATGCAATCGTTGAAAACAATACGGTTAACCTGTGTTCATCGGGGGTGGAAGTGTTTTGTGAATATTATGCCAACAACGAACATGTTGAAGCCGATAATCCCTATAACCCTGTTACCGACCTTGTAATCCGGAACAATCAATTCACCAATATCAGTCACCAGAAGGGTTTTGGCATCCACATTGTTTGCGGACCCGAAGCTTATGCAGACATGAACAATGTGAGCATTTACAATAACACGATATCTGCCAACAGCGGGGCCCGTCCATACTGGGGCATCGCGATACAGGGTATTCCGCTTGCAAAAAATATCATCATCACCGGGAACCTGATTGAGCATTTCAGCGCCGCAGCCATATCCATCAACCCGGCATTGTTAACAGATAGTTTGATCATAGAAAACAACCGGCTGCATCATAACGGTTATAACAATAAACCCGCTTTTGTAAACGGCATGCCCATGCACTATTCGTACAGGAATAATACCATGACAAATGGCGAGATTTTTTCAACTGCGAATTTTAAAATGAATGTGGTGAGGCCGGTTTATTACGATCTCAAATCCCTTAGTGTTATTGAACTGGTGGCGATTTTATGCGCTTTGTTTTGTATCTGGTTTTGCAGGAAAGAAAATATTTATGCTTTCCCGGTGGGCATTTTGGGAATGGTTGCTTCAGCATTTGTTCAGCTCGACCAGGATATTGCCGGAGAATTACCTGTGACCTTCCTGCTGATTGGCACTTGCATTTTCAATTGGGTTAACTGGCGAAAACGCAACCACAAAGGACACCGGAGGATCAGGATCTCCACACTGAATTCAAAGGAGCAGCAGATACAATGGGGTATTTTTGCAGCCAGTTTCCTGATGATATTATTGATCAGGTTTGGGCTGAGTGATTATTTACCAGCAGAAGTCACGATGATCAGCTACCTCAAAGCCGGAGCATACGCAGCGGGTTTAACAGGTCTTTTACTTACCGGGTTTAAAAAAACCGCCGGATGGTTATGGATTGCGGCATCCTTTTTTGGCATGGTAATTTGCGCCCTGCAAACAAATTATATTTTACCATCATTTTATTACTTCTTCCTGTTTCTGGTCAGTTTTTGGTGCTTTTTCCGGTGGAAACGCAGGTTAAGCCTGTCTCAAAAAAGAAGCTGATATACATTGATTTTTTATTGCATTTTTTTCTACTGACTTTTCAGGCCTTTATACTTCATGCTATTTCTACAGAATTGTCTCCCGGCCGTATTTTTACTAACATGTTATGAACAGTGATTTAATTTACTAAAACCTGCGTAAATTTTGCAATCTGTCGGCAATTCCATTGTTATGACACCCCCCCAATTTTTATGTCGCAAACTTATTCAGCTGCAAACAATAAAAAAAACTGGCCCTGCGTTAGCAATATTGTATGCAATACTGGTACAGTATTTGCCAATACACTGAGTATTTTAAAATCCAATATGTCATAACTTTTTATCCTACTATGAAAAACCTGTTACTATTACCTTTCCTCCTACTATCGTTTTTTCTTGCCGGCGCCACCACCTGGTATATCAGCCCTGCAGGAAATGACGCTACAGGCAATGGAACTGCGGCAAATCCCTGGAGAACACTCTTCAAAGCCACCAGCACGGTTACAACCACCGGTGACATCATCCACGTAAATGCAGGAACTTATACAGAAACACTGCAGTGTGTGCTGGCACCCGGAGTTAGTATTGAAGGCGACGGAAGAACCGTAACCACCATCCGAAGCACCATCACCAATGATTTTATTGAAATGCTCAACTGCCGCAGCGCAATGGGCACCAATGGCAACCAGCATATCACCGGTTTAAAATTCGATGGCCAGAACAGCACCTGGGCTTTGATACGTATCGGCGGCCGCAGCAATTTTGAAATTTATAACTGTGACTTCGTGGATGCTAAAATTCACGGGGTAACTTTTGCTTCAAGAAATACTGATGATAACGACCCGGGCTTTCCGGCAACCTATTGCACCGGCAATAAATTTTACGATAATACCATGACCAACTGCGGGGGCTGGGAAATTCCAAACACCGGCGGTAATGGTTTTGGTAACCTGCAGTTTGGTGGACAAAAAGGAATGTTGATTTATAACAACACCATCATTCAAAACCGGGCACCTTACAATAACGGCTGGCCGATTAAATACTGGCAGGGCGGTTATAATATCGGTTGTAAAATCTATAACAACTATTTACAACACCGTTTACAGGATTTTGCGCTGGGAGATCAGAACTGGGATTTTGCCATCGAAATGTTCAATGTGGCGGGCCTGGAAGTTTATAATAACACCATTGTAAATGGTGCTATTGACGTTAACGGCACCACCACCACCGGTTATAATACCGGTGTGGGATCATTCTGGAGTGCAGGCTACGGGTATGTACTGCATGCACACGACAACACTTTTTATTGCCAGACCGCCAACTCGCATGTGCAAACCGGTATCACGCTGGAATTCAATATCGACAGTGTGATTATCGAAAGAAACACATTTGATAAGTTCAATATCGGCGTATTATTTACCCCGCGTACCGGCAACACCGTGAGCAATGTTACAATACGGAACAATCTTTTTACCAATGTAACCATTGGCGACGGTAATGAAGGCTATTTTGTTGATTGTGGTGTTTATTCAGGCGTAAATATCAATTTTAACAAGCTGAATATTTACAACAACACTTTCCTGGCATCCGTAAGTTCCCCGATTGTAAACGGTATTATGCTGCCCAACTCCACCGGTGGCGGCACACTCAAAAATTTCAATATTAAAAATAATATCCTTAAAAACACCAGCGCAGCCCCGGTAAGGGTGCGTGAAGGCACTGTTGCCTGCGACAGTGTGGATATACAATACAACTCCATATATAACTGCGGTAACAATAACACCCCGGTATATACAGTAACACCCACGCATTACACTTTTGCAAATAACCTGAATGTGAATCCCGCTTTTGGTAACGGGTATAAACTGGTTACCGGAAATGCGCTGGTTGATGCAGGCACCAATATCGGTTTACCATTTATCGGAACCGCTCCTGATATTAACTGGACAGACAGCACAGACGCTGCACCGCCGGTAGTATGTAACAGCTTTGACGAAAATAAAACCGGTCCGGGAATGGTGCTGCTGAACAGTAACAGGACGGTTAGAAAAGCCCAATACCCCAATGCAACCGTATTATCCACCGCTGCAGCAAGCAGCGGAAAGGTTTGCTGGAAAATGATCATTGACAGCCTGAACGCTTCCATCCTGTATAACCTGTTTGTTGGAATTGGAAATACAAGTACTGATCTCGCCGGCTTTCCCGGTAATACCGTGAATGACTTTTCTGTAAGGCAGGATGGTATCATGTTTCACAATGGATGGTTCAATGGCGCATACACTAACAGTTATGCACAGGGAGATACATTATTGCTGGCGCTTGATTTAACCGGTACCACCGGCTCTCTTAAATATTACAAAAGAGCAGCCAATGCCTGGAGCCTGATGCCGCAGCAATTTACCAATATCCCTGCGGGCGTATGGTACCCGGCCATTGGAGCTTTTGGTGTGGGCTTTAAAGCAACGGTAAATTTGGCTCCCACTGATACAATACCAGGCTACTCACCTATTTGTACCGGCTCATTTGTAGTTGTTCCGAATACGCCACCAACTGCCAATGCAGGCCCCGATCAAAATATCACTTTACCCACAAGTACGGTAAGCCTCACCGGTTCTGGCACAGATCCCGATGGTGCTGTTACTGCTTACCTGTGGACTAAAATTGCGGGACCCATTGCTGGAACAATCACCAGTCCAAATACTGCGGCAACAACCGTTACCGGCCTGGTTGCAGGTACATATCAATTCGAACTCAGGGTAACAGATAACAGTGGTGATTTTGGAAGAGATACCATGACGGTAACCGTTAACGCGGCGGCTAATATCCCACCAACGGCCAATGCCGGTCCTGATCAGAATATTACTTTACCTACAAGCACAGTAAGTCTGTCTGGTTCTGGTACAGATCCTGATGGTTCTATCACCGCTTACCTGTGGACTAAAATATCTGGACCCACTGCTGGAACAATCACCAGTCCAAACAGCGCAGCAACAACCGTTACTGGTCTTACCATTGCCGGCACTTACAGGTACGAGTTAAGAGTAACTGATAACAGCGGCGCTTTCGGCAGGGATACCATGATTGTAACCGTTAACGCGGCAGCAAACATTCCTCCAACGGCCAATGCAGGACCTGATCAGAATATTACTTTACCTACAAGTACAGTAAGCCTGTCTGGTTCTGGTACAGATCCTGATGGTTCTATCACCGCTTACCTGTGGACTAAAATTTCAGGACCCACTGCTGGAACAATCACGAACCCAAACAGTGCAGCTACAACCGTTACTGGTCTTACCATTGCCGGTACTTACAGGTATGAGTTAAGAGTAACAGATAACAGCGGTGCTTTCGGAAGGGATACCATGATTGTAACCGTTAACGCGGCAGCAAACATTCCTCCAACGGCCAACGCAGGACCTGATCAGAATATTACTTTACCAACAAGCACAGTAAGTCTCTCAGGTTCTGGTACGGATCCCGATGGTTCTATCACGGCTTACCTGTGGACTAAAATTTCAGGTCCCACTGCTGGAACGATCACCAGTCCAAATACTGCGGCAACAACCGTTACCGGCCTGGTTGCAGGTACATATCAATTCGAACTCAGGGTAACTGATAACAGCGGTGCCTTCGGAAGGGATACCATGATTATAACCGTTAATGCGGCTGCTAATATTCCACCAACTGCAAATGCAGGACCTGATCAGAATATCACTTTACCGACTAGCACAGTAAGTCTCTCAGGTTCTGGTACGGATCCTGATGGTTCCATCACCGCTTACCTGTGGACTAAAATATCTGGACCCACTGCTGGAACAATCACCAGTCCAAATACTGCGGCAACAACCGTTACCGGCTTGGTTGCAGGTACATATCAATTCGAACTCAGGGTAACTGATAACAGCGGCGCTTTCGGAAGGGATACTATGATTGTAACCGTTAACGCGGCTGCTAATATTCCACCAACTGCAAATGCTGGGCCTGATCAGAATATTACTTTACCCACAAGCTCTGTTAACCTTGCTGGTTCCGGTACAGATCCTGATGGTTCTATCACCGCTTACCTGTGGACTAAAATTTCAGGTCCCGCTGCTGGAACGATCACCAATCCAAACAGCGCAGCAACAACCGTTACAGGTCTTACCATTGCCGGTACTTACAGGTATGAGTTAAGAGTAACAGATAACAGCGGTGCTTTCGGAAGGGATACTATGATTGTAATTGTTAACCCCGCGCCCAATGTTCCGCCTACTGCCAATGCAGGGCCTGATCAAAATATTACTTTACCTGTAAGCAGCATTAATCTTGCCGGTTCTGGTACAGATCCTGATGGTTCCATCACCGCTTACCTGTGGACCAAAGTTTCAGGGCCTGTTACAGGTGGCACGATTACAAATCCAAACAGCGCCGCCACTTCTGTTACAGGACTGGTTGCGGGTATCTATAAATTTGAACTGAGGGTAACCGATAACAGCGGCGCCTTTGGAAGGGATACCATGACCGTCATTGTTTTTGCACCCAATATCCCGCCGGTTGCCAATGCAGGGCTGGATCAGTCATTGACCTTACCTACGAATTCAATTACATTAGTGGGTTCGGCTACAGATGTGGATGGTTATATCATTTCTTATGCATGGACCAGGATATCCGGACCTGCAGCTGGAACGATCACATCACCATCCAATTCAACCAGCACCGTAACAGGTCTTGCAGCTGGCACTTACCAGTTTGAACTCAGGGTAACAGATAATAATGGTGCATCAGCAACCGATATCGTTCAGGTTATTGTAAATCCTGAAAATATTCCGCCAGTTGCCAATGCTGGGCCCGACCAGACCATTACGTTGCCAGACAATACGGTAACACTGAACGGCAGCGGCCGGGATGTGGATGGTACCGTTGTTGCTTACAGGTGGAAACAAATCTCCGGTCCGGCCGATAAATTGCTTTCGCCCAATACTCCTTTGAGTGTATTGAAAGATCTTATCGCAGGAACCTATGTGTTTGAGCTGACTGTTACTGATAATAAGGGCGCAACAGGAGCAGATACCACACAGGTGAAAGTACTTGCTGAAACAATCCCTTCATTAAACAATGTCAGGGTATTTCCAAACCCGGTGTCTGATATCGTGAATGTAAACATCAACTCGGTTAACAACACAACAGCCAAACTGATTGAGATTACAGATATGCTGGGCAAAACGGTATACACCCAGAAACTGACGGAAGCCCGTTATATCACCAACCAGAAAATTGACATGCGTAATTTATCAGGCGGCATGTACATCATTACAGTACACTTCAGCAGTACAGAAAAAGTATCAACCAAAGTGCTTAAAAAATAATCACAGCACTCATGAAATAAATAAAAAAGCCTGAACAAATGTTCAGGCTTTTTTATAAACTGCAGGATGCAGCAGTATTTTAGTATGCTCAGGTTTTATTCTTCAACAAATTTAATGGTAGTCAGCACCGCTGTATTTGCCTTTACGGGTTCCTGGATAAACATCTTGTAAAGTAACTGGGTAGAAATGATACCGGCAAGCGCCATCTCATCCGTCTCAGAAAAATTTTGCTGGTTTTTTATTTTTGAAACCAGCTGTTCCACTTTTGCCGCATTGAACAGGTCAAATGCAGCAATATTGTTCCCGGATAAAATTTCGGCCACCGCATCGGGGGCGCCTTCTCCAAAAAAGCTTTGTGCAATGGGGGCACGATAGGCCTGTTTGGGCCGTTTTACAATCGAAGCCGGTATACGGTTAGCAGCAATTTTCTTAAGGAGAAATTTTTCGTTCAGGCAGTTCAGCTTCAGCCTGTCGGGAAGCTTGGCACAAAATTCAACTACCCGGTAATCCAGGAATGGATACCTGCCTTCTACCGAATTGGCCATCGCCACCCTGTCGCCCTGAGACGACAATAAATAACCCGACATGAAGATCACAGATTCGAGGTATTGTGACTGTGCAAGTCCTGTCCACTGGTTAAATCCCGCAGGTAATGTTTCATATACCTGTTCAAGCGGGTTATAATTTTTTACAGACGCATTCAGGCTGTCTGAAAAATATGTTTTGATACGGGCAGTATTGTGCCAGCGCAAAAGATGAGAATATAACGGATCACCGGTATCCATCAACCTGTAGCCAAAAAACATTTTGAGTGAGAGGTTACTCGCATCCCTGATCATCGGGATATAAGGATATAGTTTTGATAACAACCTGGGCCTTGCCTTTGAACCGGGTTGACTGGCCCAAAACCGCTTGATCTTTGCCTCTTTGAAAATATCATAACCTGCCATCACTTCATCTGCACCCTCCCCTGTAATTACCACTTTAATATCATGTTGTCTTACTTTTTGTGAGAGCAAAAACATCGGAACAGGTGATGTTCTCAGCAATGGAAACTCGGTATGCCAGATGGCTTTTTCAAAATTGGCGGCGATATCGGCTGCCGTACATTCAAAAGAAGTATGCCGGGTTTTAAAATAGGCGGCAGCTTCTGTTTGGTAAGCCGTTTCGTCAAAATCCTTGTTTTTAAAACCGATGGAAAAAGTATGCAGGTTGCTGATCCCGGTTTCCCTGATCAACGCTGTGGTAACACTCGAGTCGAGCCCGCCGCTCAAATAAGCCGCCACGGGCACATCAGCCCTCATACGAATCGCAGTGGCATCTTTCAATAAAGATTCCAGCTCTTCTTTTGCCACATCGGTATTGGCCTGTTTTGCTGCATCCGGTATCGTATAGTCAAGCGACCAGTATTTTTTTATACTGCGTTTATTTCCCGAAACCTCCATATAATGACCGGGTGGCAGTTCATAAATATTTTTAAACGGTGTGGCGGGTGTGAGCGTAGTCCAGAAAGTGAATATTTGCGCAAGACTTTCCGGTTCCAGTTCCCTTGGAACCGCTTCCAGTGTGAACAGGCCTTTTATTTCAGAACAAAAAGCAAAAGTCTCTTTATCCGACCAGTAAAAAAGCGGCCGGATACCCACCCTGTCCCTTGCAAGAAAAAATTCCTGCTTTGCCCTGTTCCATATACAGAAAGAAAACTGTCCGTTCAGGTACCTGAGACAATCGGCACCAAACAATGCATACAGCTGTACGAGCACTTCTGTATCACTGTTGGTTTTAAGGTGCACACCTTTTTGCTGCAGGAGCTGCTGCAGTTCCCTGTAATTGAAAATTTCGCCGTTATAAACGATCCAGTAATTACCCGATTCGTCGGATAAAGGTTGTTTGCCCGATGCAATATCAATAATGCTCAGGCGCACATTTCCCATACAAAAATCTGCATGCTTGTAAATCCCGGCTTCATCAGGCCCGCGGTGATTAATCACAGAAAGCATTTTTTTTACGCTTTCTTCCGGGGCACATGCACGGGGGGGATTGTACTTGTATATTCCGGCTATACCGCACATAGGTTATGCCGCAGCCGTTTTTCTTTCTACAAATGCGGTGATGGCATTCACTGATTCAAAGTTTTCTTCCAGCAGTTCTGAATCATCCACCTTGATACCGAATTTTTCTTCCAGGAAGCTAATGAGCAGGAGAAAACCCATGGAGTCAAAATATCCCTGTATAAAAATCATGGTATCATCCTTCACCTCATCTGCCGCAACATTGGTGGATTCAACGATGAATTGTTTGATCTGTTCTTTTATTGCTGTTGTTTTTTCCATATTCAAAGATTTAATGTATCTGTTCTGTTGATTATTGTACCCGTGCAGCTTTAAGCACCCTTACATTGCCTTCTGCGTCGGTGTATTTACTCACCGGGCCATACCTGCCGCTCTGCTCAATTCTTTTCGCCAGGAAATCTCCCTGCCCGAGCCCGCATTCAAAAATCAAATATCCTCCCGGCTCTAAAAACTCAGGAGCCGTTGCAATCAGCGTGGTGAAAATGGAAAGCCCGAAAGGCCCTGCATCAAACGCTTCTGAAGGCTCATGCAAAGATATCTCCTCTGCCATGTTTTTTACTTTGGAAGAAGAAATATATGGCGGGGCGCTTACGATAATTTTCACACTGCCTTTTACCGGAAGGTTTTCGAAGGGTGCAAAAAGATCGGCATTAAAAAAATGACTGCGCTGCTCCAGTGAAAAATGGGCTGCATTAATGTGCGCCGCCTCAATGGCCGGCGTGTAAATATCAGAGCCATATGCGGTGATATTGCTGCAGTAATGTGCTGCAGCAAGTGCAACCGTTCCGATACCACAGCATAAATCGAAGAGCACCACATTTGCATCATTGGCAAAATACTCCTTCGCTGTGTCAATGGCAGTCTGCGCAAGCAGTTCGGTTTCTATCCTGGGAATATAAAGACCTTTTTCAACAATATATTCAAGACCCATAAAATGCTGTCTGCCTGTTAAGTGCGCCAGCGGCACACCCGAAAGTCTTTCTTCCAGCATTGCCTTTAACTGCTCCACCTGTTCGGCCTGCAGTGCAGTGAGCGTTTTTTTTTCAGCCGCCACAGGTGATAAGGCCTCTCCCGCAGCTTTATGCCACAGGGCTGCCAGCGTATTTGCTGCATTTTCCTCGGACTTGTCAGGAAGAATTTTTAAATCTTTTGACAGCCGGCTCAGCAATTCATTGTATAAGGGATGTATATCCATCAGGTGTATGATTCAGTTTAAAAATGGTTGTATCGTTATTGAAGCCATTCTTTGGCCAGCTCTTTTTTATCAATTTTTCCATTGGAGCTTTTGGGCATTTCCGGTAAAAAAATCACTTTTTGCGGCACCATAAACTGTTCGAGGCTGGCCATACAGCTTTTCTGAATATCTTTTTCCGTGAGACTTACCCCAGCATGCGTGGTGATAAATGCGGCAATTGACTGCCCCAATATGCTGTCTGCAAAACCAATTACCGCCACTTCTTTTACGCCAGCTATTTTATAAATTACATTTTCAATTTCAACCGGACTTACTTTTTCGCCCCTGGTTTTAATGATATCATCATTTCTTCCCTGGAAATACAGGAAACCTTCCTCATCCATTTTGAACCAGTCGTTGGAGCACAATACCCGTTCACCGGGAATAGTTCCCTTCTTCAGCATTTCATTGGTAAGCTCCTCCTTATTCCAGTAGCCAGCCATTACATGCGGACCACGGATATGAAGAATGCCCGGCTCATTGGCCGGCACAGGTTTTCCTTCAGGGGATAATAAAAACACTTCCGTTCCGGGAATGGCCTTCCCTACTGAAGTGGGTTTTACATCCACCAGTTCGGGTTCAAGATAACATACCCGCTTGCATTCTGTAAGACCATACATTTTAAAGATCAGTGCATGGGGAAATATTTTTTTAAGCTCCGGTATAAATTCAGCCGGCAATGCAGCGGCGGTGTTGGTGATCTTCTTTACAAAATCGAAAGTCAGTCCTGTTTCTTTGGCCGATGCGATCATCATGGCAAATATGGTGGGCACTGCAGGTACAACTGTAGGTTTTAGAATTTCCATTTGCCTGTAAACAGAAGCAGGAAAAACAAAACCCTTTTCAATGATAAGTGTTGCGCCCGTGGTTACCGACATCAGTAACTGGTACAATCCGTAATCAAAAGCAATGGGAAGCAGCAGCAGGATGCGGTCTTCTTCCGAAAGTCTTAAATACTGTATCAGGCTCCAGCTTGCAAATACCATCGACTGGTGTGTCATCATCACCCCTTTGGGGAAACCCGTACTGCCCGAAGTATAAATAAGGGAAGCCAGGTCATTGGGAATAATGAGCGGGAACTGCACCGGTATTTTTTCACTTGCTGTAATGGATTCAAACGCAGTAAAACTGCAGCGGGTATTTTCTTGTGCAATAGCTGCACCAGAAAATATTACCTGGTCGAGTGTGGGTACATCCTGTACTGCCGGCAGAAATTCATTTTTTAAAACAGATTCGGCAAGCAGGATCTTTGCCCCGCAATCATTGAGGATGTACTGAAGTTTGGAAGCTTTTGTCTGGGGATTGACAAATAAAAAAACACCTCCTGATAAAGTAACCCCGTAAATGGCCAGCACACTTTCCCATGAATTGCTCATGTAAATAGCCACACGGTCGCCTTTTTTAATGCCGGCATGGATGAGATATGCGGCGATCTTTTCCGCACCATCCAGCAGCATTTGATACGTATACGACTGATCTTTTACTATGACAGCTGTTTTAGCAGGGTATTTGCCTGCAGTAATCTTCAGCGCCTCTCCCAGCAGCCGTTGTGGAATAGTGACCATGTTTGGAATGATTTATTATGATTCAGCTTTAACTCAGCTTTCTTTAATGGGTTGCATCCGCAGGTATTCGGTTGTTTTTTGCTTACGCGTAAAACTCTTGTACACGGCTTCAATTTCTTGCGGCGTTTTCGACATAGCGGCCCCTACTTCCGCAGGATCATACCCGTTTTCATACCCGTACCATGCCAGGTCCATTTCACTGAATGGCATCTGGAAAAAGAATTCTTCCTGGGTTTGTTCTGCCGAATAAGTGTCTGTTGTGGGTGTGCGCCGGATGATCTCTTCCGGTATGCCCAGCTCATGAGCCAGCTGGTAAACCTGTGTTTTATAGAAATGCGCAATGGGCATTACATCCGCGGCGCCATCGCCATGCTTTACAAAAAAACCCTGCTCCACTTCGTGCTTGTTGGGGGTACCCACCACCGCATAATGCAGGCGGTCAGCATGATAATACAGCATGGACATGCGGCAACGCTGTTTAAAATTGGATGCGGCCACAATCTGCAGGTATTCCTTTACCGGGAGCAATTTGGTATTGCTGATGCCATTGCCATCAATAACTGTAAGTGAAAAAACGGGTGGCAGGATGCTGTTCATGTTTTGCTTGATGCCAATTTTCATTTTGTAAACAGCCGGATCATATTCCGGGAAAATTCTTTTCACTGCCTCATCCCTTCTTTCATAGCAGCCAAAACCATTTAAAGCGCCGGTAATATTTTCTTCCAGCGTTTGCACCCCGAATTTTTCTGCCAGTTTTAATGCAAATTCCTTGCTGTCGCCGCTGGAATCTTTTTCGGGCATCATGATACCCAGTACATTTTGAGCACCCATCGCCTTTACGGCCAGCGCCAGTGAAACAGAGGAATCGATCCCGCCGCTGATACCCACAATGGCACCTCTTCTTCCCAGCACGGCTGTTATATCATTTTTTAGCTTTGCTGTTACCTGGCTGATAACGGCACCGGTATCTTTTATTTCGAGAATATTTCTTGAAAATGCTGCTTTCATCTGCACTTCGGTTGTTTTATTGATAAAAAAGGATTCCGTTTAACTGGCATAAACGGATATACATATATTTTATTTTAATGCCGGCCAATAACCATCAGTTATTTGCCAAAACTGTTTCTTTTATCCGGTTTGCCACCATATTTGAAAATAGAATGGCCCCTTTTTCATTCAGGTGAAGTATATCCTGGAACAAAGGCGGTTGTTTAATAAAACCGGTGTCTTTTGAATAGTCCCAGAATGGGATTTGATGGTCGCTGCATATTTTGCTGCAAACCGAAACCTGCTGGTTGTAATTGTACTTTTGAAAGATGGGTGAAAAAACTACCAGCACTTTGACTCCTTTGGCTTTTGCCAGCTCAAGACATTCTTTAAAGGCATTTACCTTAAGACTGTCGAGTGGAATATCTTTTGTATCTGCAGCAGAGTCGAGCGGGTGCTTCCAGGTGTTATGAAGCGGAACATAACCCTGGTAATCTTTATACCGCTGCTTATTCAATTCAAGGTTACCTACTGCAATGGTAAACAACTGCGAGTTGAAGGGATAAACCTGTGAAAGCATTTTAACCCGTTCGTACGGGCTCCTTAACTGGACGATGGGACGTATTTCAGGATGAGAACAATAATAGGGCAACAGGGAAGACAACTGGTCGTATTCCTCCTTACCTTTTGTAAAAACACTGGAGTATTCAATGATGATGATCTCGGGAGTGTATCTTTTCAACACCGTTTTCATCAATGAAAGCTGGTAAAATGTACCATTGCCGTCACGGCCGGAATTGTAAACCGTTTTGTTGAGTATGGCTTCAAAAACAGCAGGGATATAATGATGATTGGCCCTGGATGAACCGATGATCAGCACCTGTGGTTTTGCAGAATCGAGTGAATAGGTGGTGCGGTAATTGAGCCCGGATGTTTCGGTGAAGTAAAAATGCCGCAGCAATCTCCCCACGGCATTATCGAGGATAAACACCGTGACAAGTACCAGGAATATATTAATGAAAAGCTTTTTCAGCATCCGTTAAAATTTGAAATAAATAAACTGGCCGCCGTCAAAAACACCTGCAAGCAAAATAAGTATCACCAGGGTGCTGTACACCATGATCCGCACAAACTTCCGTTTGTTATTAAACAGCTTCAGCTTTTCAGGCATAAACTCTTCTGTAAAATCTTTAAACAACAATACCAGCAATCCAAAGAAGATGTATATCAGCAGGGATGGTCCGTCGCCAATGAATAACGGTCCTCTTTCTGTAAAAATTTTACGGAAAATAACCAATGACTCTTTTAAGTTATCGGCCCTCCCAACAATCTGTGATGCCATGAACAATACAAACACTGTGAGAATCCTCAGCAACAGGTACCACCATCTTTTTTCCAGTCGGAATCTTTTTTCAAACTGGGTCCGTTGTTTATTTGTCAGCGCTTCAAAACATAAATATAAACCCTGCATCAAGCCCCAGGCCATGAAAGTGATTTTTGCGCCATGCCAGAGCCCGCTTAATAAAAAGGTGATCATGAGTGCCAGTAATATACCCCTGAGTTTGTATTTACGCAGTGCAAAAGTTAAAGGGGTATATACATAATCCGTGAGCCATGTGATGAGGGATATATGCCAGCGGCGCCACAGGTCGGCCATGGAAACAGCGAGAAAAGGCCTGTTAAAATTCTGCATTACCCTGAATCCCAAAACGGAGGCAGTGCCAATGGCAATTAATGAATAACCGCCCAAATCGGCATACACCTGGAATGGATATAAAAAAGAAGTGAGCAGCAGGGTGTTGCCATTGTGATAGGCCGTGCCCTGGTACACCGTATCTACATAAATACCGATCCTGTCTGCAATAACCAGTTTCATGAAGCAGCCCCAGAGAATGAATTTCATGCCGCCGGCAATCATGTCGTAACCGGGTGATTGCGGTTTTTTGAACTGCGGCAGCATATTTTTTGCCCGTTCAATGGGCCCTGATAACAATAAAGGGAAGAAGGACAGGAATGATGCGATCACCAGGAAATCATTTTCGGCATCAATTTCCTCGTTGTATACATCAATGATGTATCCGATGGCCATAAAACTGTAAAAGGAAATCCCCACCGGCAACAGCAGTTTCATTTCGGGGAAGGGCCACGAAATATTTTTTGCATGCAAAAAAGCAAGGAGAAAATTATTCAGTTCACCGGCATATTTAAAAAAAATGAGGGGAAGCAGGATGATAGTAATGCCTGTATAGAGTGCGGTCTTCTTGCCCCGGTCTGAAATGGTTTTTGCTATCAGCCGGGCAAAATAAAAAGTGCAAAGTGTAATTACAACCAGGAATACTGCAAAAACGGGTTTGGCGCAGATATAAAAAAAATAATTCCCCGCCAGTAACACATATAACCTGTATTTGACGGGGGCTGAAAGAAAAATGGGTGCAAATAAGAGGAAAAAGAATAAAAAGTTAAGGGATGTAAAGGGCATCACTTATAATTTAGTATTGATCACTTCCATCATGTCGCCCACATTTCTCATCTTATTCAAATCTTTCAGCTTGAATTTAATATGAAAGTGGTTTTCAATTTCTGTGATCAGCAGCATATGTGATAATGAGTCCCAGTTGGCAACACTGGTTGAATTGAGTTCATCAGAAACCTGTAACGCCCTGTCAGCAAAAACATTTCTGAAAATAGGGGTCAGGATATCTATCATTTCGTTCTTTTCCATCTTCGCAACCATTATATAGTTTTTTCCATCAGTAGTTTTTGATTGTACGGCAAGTAGTTCAATATTTCCGGGTGATCAGAAAAACTATTTTCCGCAATATTAAAATTTTTTTTCCTCAAAGCAATCACTGCAAAAATGTTGTTTTTATAAAGTTGCCCTTGTACTTTTTTCAACTCCGGGAAAACCTTTAACGCATCCTCCTCGCTTTTAATAATAAATGCACTGTCAAGTCCTTTCCCGATATGCTTATCAGCAATATAAATATATTCAAGCTGCAGTGTCATGGGTTCCCGTTCGAGGATGATGTCCTTGATGATATGCAGTTTAGTTTTAAAAAACTCAATACTCTCCTTGCTGAATGTATGCAGGATGAGATTTGATTTCAATATTTTTGACGGCAGGTTTCCTTCAAAGCACTCAATCCAGGCACCAAAAGCGGCAACCGGTTCTCCTTCAAAATCCGCCACAAGAAAACTGCTTACCGAAAGTTCGCAACCGTCCACTTCCTCTTCAAGCATCTTAATAATATAAGTCTTTGCCTCGGCTTCAGATAAATTAAAAAGCGTGGCAAAACTCATTTTATCAGAGCGGCCTTTTTCTGCCGCTACAATTGCGGTGGCAAGAAAGGGAATATCTTTTACCCCTGCATTTCTAATAACGTATTCACTCATGCTTTATTGCTTGAAAACAAAGAAGTTAACTTATTTCTGTCGGTCTTCCCATTACTGTTGAGTGGCAATGGGTCGACAAAAAGCGCTTTTTTGGGTACCATATACTGCGGGAGTCTTTCATTGAGGTAAGCCCATAGTCCCGTAAGGTCAGACTCCGCTGCTTCAATTACCAGGCCCAGGTCGGTATTATTATTGACATCTTTATACGCCACCACCACCGCATTTAGCTTTTCAAAATAGTTTTTTACGTGGAATTCTATTTCCGGTAACTCCACCCTGTAGCCCTGTACTTTTACCTGGTGATCGAGCCGGCCCATGTAATAGATATCCCCGGCTTCATCCGTTTTACAAAGGTCGCCGGTTTTATAATACTTTACCGGCTGGTTTGTGTGATCATTCACTATAAAAAAAGCCTGCCGGTTTTTTTCTTCATCATTCCAGTATCCTTCAGTGAGCTGCACACCTCCCAGGCATAATTCACCGGGTATATCCGGCGCTGCCATTTTATGATGCTCATCCAGCACTACGGCAATATTTCCAAACATGGCTTTACCGATACTCATCATGCCATTATAGGATTTATTGACCTCATTTCTTTTATAATGGTAGCAGGTGCAAAATATGGTGTCTTCTGTTGGGCCATATACATTGGCGATGGCTGCGTTGGGTACAACAGCAGCCCATTCCTCTGTTATGTCAAGACTCAAAGCTTCGCCGCAGAATAAACTGTAGCGCATTTGAGGAAAGGAAAGTTCTCCAAAATAAGGACGCAGGTATTGCAGTATGGAAGGTACCATCAAAGCCACTGTCAGGTGGTGATCTTCCATCAGCTCGCTGATATAACTGTATTTAAGCGCCTGTGGGGGAATGGTGTATACACAGGCACCATGCAGCAGGGGAATAAGGTAAGACATCACGGAGAGATCAAAAGTGAGGTCGAACATCTGCAAAAACCTGTCCTGTGCACTAAGCGAAAAACCAAGTCCGTTGAAGGCATCCACAAACCCTTCCAGGTTTTTACGGCTGATAGGCACGCCCTTGGGTTTGCCGGTGGTGCCGGATGTAAAAAGTATATAGGCAATTTCCGAATCCGCTACTGTCACGGGATCCAGGTCGATACCCGGTTGCTTTGGAATATTACAGCTGTGAATGATTTGGTAACCTGGAAAAAGCGGCGCAGTGGAGGAGTCGATGATGGTTTGTATGAAAGCCTGGTCCAGCACTGCCAGGTTCCTGCTTTCGGGAAAATCGGGATTGAGCGGCACATATGCCTTTCCTTCCAGCCATAAAGCAATAATGGCTGCATAGGTTTCAATATCGTTATTGGCAACAAGCCCGATGTTTTTTTCTGCCTCCGGCACTGTTGCCACCACTTTGCGTATGTCGGAAATCCTTTGCGCAAGAACGGCATAGGAATAATATACATTACCAGTATGGAATGCGTTACAGTCTTCTCCCGACAGTATGGCGTTTTTAAGGTTTAAAAAGAGTTTCATAGAATCGATGATAGGTTATCTGCCAGCCTGCACAAATATCGAAATATTTTATTTCATTGCTAAGACCGATTTGATACCCGGCATTATTTTACTGCTGTAAATTTTTGCGCCGGAATCATTTAAATGAACGATATCAGCAAATAAAAAATTCCGCTCCGTGAAAAAGGTGTCGGAAGAATAATCACTGAAAGTGACATCATACTTCTGTGCGATCTCCTTTGCCTTCATGACCGATTTGTCAGGTGTGCTGAACTGCAGGAAATAGGGAGAAACATACACAAATACCTTTACACCTTTTGCAACGCAATCTTTCAGGAAATTCTCGTAACAGTTTATTTTATTACTGTCGAGCGGGTTTTTATTATTCACCGTATTTGAGTCGTTGCCAATAGCAGCTGTTAAAACATTGCTGAGCGGGAGATACCCGTTAATATCTTTCCAGCGGGCTTTGTTCATTTCCGAATTCCCGATGGCGATCGTAAAAATGGATGAATTATACGGGTATGTTTTGGAAAACAGTTTATACTTCTCGTATCTGCTCCTCAGTTCAATAACGGAGCGTATTTCCGGGTGCGATTCGTAATAAGGCAGCAGGGATGATATCCTGTCATAGCTCTCATTGTTTTTCACCAGCGACCCATTCTCCATATCAAGTATAACAATTTTAGGGGTATACCTGCCCAGCACCATTTTTAATACCGCGTAGTGATAAAAAATTGAATTGCCGTCGCGGCCGGCATTATAAAAAGAATAAGAAGGAAGTTCTTCCTTGAACACACCGGGATGATAGTGATGATTGGCCCTTGAAGCACCAAACACAAGAATGTCTGAAGTGTTTTTTTCCACTGTATACGTGGTGCGGTATTGCAACCCGCTGCCCTGCCTGAAATAATAATGCCGCAGTATTTTGCCTGTTACAAAATCGGCGATATATAATGTAAGCAGAAAAACGGATGCCTTTAGTAAAAGAAATTTTACAGGGCTGTTTGTAATATATGTGTAGATTTTTTTCATTGGATCAGAATTTAAAGTAAATAAATTGTCCGCCGTCAAATACACCCATTATCAAAATCAGCATTATTACCGCCACGTATGCAATATTCCTGACCAGCCAGTTGCCGCTGTCGAACCATGAAAGAAAATTTTTAAAATACTCCTTCCTGAATTCGCTTACCAGGACAATTACCGCTCCCAGGCAGCAAAATAAAATCATCGACGGGTTATCATAATAGATGGTGCCGGTATGGGTAAATATTTTCTTTACGATCCCGACAGCATCAGACATGTCTGTATTCCTGAAAATAACCAGTGAAAAACAGAAATAGCTGAATGTAAATAAAGTACCCGTGATGGTATTGAGCCAGGAGGGAATGGAACCCCGGATCTTTTTACGTGTTTTTCTTGTAAACATTTCCACCGAGAGGATCACGCCCTGCATAAAACCAAAGGCAATATAATTCCAGCTCGCTCCATGCCAGAAACCAAGGATCAGGAATGTAACCATGCAGGCTGCCACAACGGCCCATTTATTCCAGCTGCGCAAACCCATGGAAACGGGGTTGTATATATATTCATTCACCCATGAAGACAAAGAAATATGCCAGCGGCGCCAGAATTCTGTAACTGATTTTGCCACGAAGGGCACATTGAAGTTATCCATCAGGTCGTATCCCAGGATTTGTGCCGAACCAATGGCCATATTGGTATAACCGGCAAAATCAGCAAACATCTGGATGGTGTAAAAAAAGGCTCCCACCAGCAGGGTGGATCCTGTGTGATGGGTGTAATTGCCAAAAACCGCATCGGTATATATTTCCAGCCTGTTGGCAACTGCCAGTTTTAAAAACAGGCCCCAGAGCATGCGCCTTAATCCTGCATTGATTTTGGGAATATCAAATCCCTTGTTTTGATGCAGCTGCGGCAGAAAATTCTGGGCAGGTTCAATAGGACCGGATAATAATTTGGGAAAGAAAAGCAGGTAGGAAGCAAAAACACCGAGATGTTTTTCCGGCTCATACGAACCTCTTTTCACCTCGATAAGATACCCGATTGCCTGGAAGGTAATGTAAGAAATCCCAAGAGGAATTATAACATTGATAACAAATGGTGGCGAAACCGGCGCAGCAGTTTTCTCCCTGAAAAGATACACGGCATCATAGGCTGTTTCAATAAAAAAATTGATGTATTTAAAAAACATCAGGAGCCCGATATTTACTATAAGGCCCGTGAGATATATTGCCTTTTTGGCTGATGCGGTCGCTGCCTGTTTTATATAGATGCCGCAGTAAAAGGTGACCAGTATAATAATAAAGGGAACGGTGATAGTGGACAGTCCGCCCCCGATTAAATAAAAGCTGATACTGGCTGCCAGCAATAAGGCCCAGCGCAGTTTTGCAGGAGTTAAATACGTGCCCGCAAATACCGCACTGAAAAAAATGAAGTAGTTAATAGAATTAAAAATCATAACCGGAAAGGTGTTTCGAATGCTTGAACATCATTTGGATGGAATAGTGACATCCATGATGAAAATATTGTTGCCGTTTTATTTGGGGGTTACCAAATAATAGCAATCCAGGTGACGCTAAGATAATTTACTATTAACAGCATCACGCATTTCGCCTACATTTTTCCAGGTACGTATTTCGGATGCATTGAACTTAATTTTAAAGAAACGTTCAATGGCCACAATCAGCTGCACATGAGAAATTGAATCCCATTCCTCAATATCATCAGCCGTTGTGCCTTCATTCAGGATAATGCCATCATTATCCAGGATGTCACAAAAGATGGTGTTTAGTTTTTCAAGTGTGTTGCTCTGCATGTTGTTCAATTGTTGTTTATGTGGGTTTTAACTATTTCTGGAACCGGGTCAGCTTAACAGCAATTTTTCTTCTATATAACATTCCCTTGTTTCAAAATCATCCGTTTGCAATTGCCACAGCTCATTGGAATATGTAAAGCCAAGGTTTTGATAGTGGTCTTTCACCATGCCGTTTTTGGGGGTGGGGAGATATTCCCCGGTAATAGTGGCAAATCCCTTCTCCCCGGCCTGTTTTACAATACTGTTCAATACAAAGTTTTCCATATTCCGTTTCAAAACACGGCAACTCATGATCCATGTATCAATAAAAAGCGTTGTTGGTCCCGTACGTTTCAAAATCACCAGGCTGATAAGTCCGTAATCGCCGTATTTGTCTGCCAGTGAAAAAGCCATGGTGATATGATCACTGCTTTCAGCCACTTTGGTTACTTCTTCTTCTGTATACCGGATGGTTCTGAGATTAAATTGGTTGGAACGCTGCGTAAGCTGTGCCACCCGTGGTGTATTGAACTTATTAAAGGGTTCCACCACCGAAACCATGTTCAGGCTTTTTAAGAAGTCGTTTTCATTTGTAAATTGCTGTTGCAGGATGGCCCTGTTTGCTTCTTCCTGGTACTGCTTGGTCCTTTGCTCATCCTCTGCGGTAAAAGAAGCGGTTTCAAACAGGTTCAGCCCGCGTATATGAGCGAGGTATTCTGCCGGGTCTTCCGGCAATTCAGGAACGGTTACTTCAGGAATATTCGTTCTTACAAGATTGCGCTCAAAGGGATTATCATCCAGGAACACCATTGAATCAAACCCGATATTCAATACACTTTGGATATACCGGATATTGTCGGCCTTATTATTCCAGTTAGCCACAAAAACAGCAATATCATCCAGCCGCAGTATCATGTCGGGATGTTTCTCAAAGGGTTCCTTTGCATTGGCCTCATCATTCTTACTGCAGATGGCCAGGATAATGCCGCGTTGCTTTAATTGTTTGGCCCAAAGCTGCAGTTCTGAAAATGCTTTCCCGATGCCCAGGTCACCTATCTGAATATTTTCAACGCCATCATCCCCGATGATACCACCCCAGGTTGTGTTGTCCAGATCGAGGATAAGACATTTTTTAAAACTGCCTTTAACAGATAATATGATATCGTTGATGGCTTTGGCAACAACGGGCAGGAAGTCAACAGAAAAGAAAAGCTCAGTATTTACATATATCTTATTATCGGTAACATATCCATGACCCAGGCGCGACTGCAGGAGGTTTAAATCTATGATGAAAAGATTTTTTACCTGCTGGCTTAAATCCATCAGCCCCAGGTTTAGTTTTCGCTGCTGATAAGTAAAAGAAACCGGGGTTTTATTGGCAAAATTCCCAAAGAGCGCCTCATCCACTTCATTAAAATTAAAAAACAGGATTTTGGCAGAGAGCCTGGAATTGATGGTTCCCACAAGGTTACTGAATTCCTCCAGTTTATGCGAAGCAAAGCCGGCTTTTGCTTCAAAGGAAAGTTTGCCGAATTTTTTATGCAGTTTATTGGTGCAATAAAATACCACAATAAATTCCGGATCGAACTGGTACAGTTCAGACCCGCTGTCATATACCTGCAGCTCAACCTGATCATAATCCGCTTCAAAAACTTCAAATTTAATCCCGTTCACATAGCCATAGCCCTTGATGGCCTGCACCAGCATTTGCGTGGCAGAATCTCCCAGCAACGCCAGTTTCACTGTACGTAAACCCGTAAAGTCCTTTTTGAGATTTCTCTTTAATTCCTGGAATGTTTTGTTTTCCATTTACAAAAGTTATTAATGCCTGTATCTTCTTCTAAATACTTATAGAGTGTTTTTTTGTCAAAATGGTTTGCTGCCCCCGCTTTCTCCCTTCCATTCTCCCAAATCGATTTTCAGGCACTTACCCAGTACAAAGCCAGCCCATATGAGCAATGCCGGCACCACAACGGTAAACATCCTGGTTTCTGCACAGGCGAGCACGCTTCCTCCCAGGTAAACAAATACCATCAGTATAAAAAACTTAATGCCAAAATCAATCTTATCCCTGTTTCTCCAGGTTGGAATGATACACAGTAACAGGGCTATCAGCAAAATTCCGTTAAACGGTAACCGCACAATTGTTTTGGGCGTTTGCAGTTTGTAGGAGTAGGGGAAATTAAACAGTATGCGGCTTACATTGTACAGGCAGTTTTGCAAGTACTTAACAGGGTTTGCCTTTATGTTACGCCATGCAATACGCTTGTAGGCATCATCCCTTTTCACACCGTGAAACTGGTTGATCTCCTCGAAGTCGGCTTTGTGCTTTTCTTTAACGATTTCTTCAAAATTTGGCAAATGCGTATAAGCCGTTGCAGGATCTGCTTTTAAACCCGGATCGGGAAACCAGGTGCCATATTCATATTCATCCAGCTCGGTAGCCCAGTATAAATTATTTCCCCCGAGTGAACTCCAGTAAAGCATTTTCCCCGTTTCCTGGTAGGTATAGTATAAATAAGGAATATTGGAGCAAATTGCGATGGCAAGTACAATAACAGCACGCTTATAAAAACCCTGTTTTGATTTTTTGAAGAGCATTATAATCCCAAAAAATACCAGCATGGCCAGTATCACATATCCAAAAACTGGTTTGATAAGGGCCATATACCCGACAATAAACCCCGAAATAATGAGATGCTTTAATTTATTGGACGCAAAAGCCTTAAAAAGCCAGTACAGGGCGAGACACATAAAAAATGAGATCATGACCTCTGGAAGTACTTTCGCAATATATTCGTAAGAATTCAGGTACATCGCCCAAAAAAGACTGATGCATAAAGCCATCCTGAACGATATTAATTTGATGGCCGTTTTGAAAAGCAGTACAACAGAAAGATATAATAACACAGCATTGAGCAGTCCTATGCAAAGCATCGGTATCCTGAATGCAATAAATGGTATCAGGATGATTGAGTAACCGGGCCCGTTACCAAGATGATCAAAGTCCAGGTCTGTGGGGGGTAAAAAACGGTCAATCATAAACCGGGCATACATAATGTAACGCCCCTCATCTCCATACTGGCCCGTGGGGGGATTTACCAGCACAATGGCAGTGTAAAGCACCAGGAAAGGAAGAAAAAGCAGGAAAGGGTTTATGTTCGAAAGCTTCCGCATAATTAATTATTCGTGTTAGTGTTTGACTCTTCTGCCACCGGTTGATTTTTTATGGCTGTTCCCAGGTGAAATAGTTCTTCAAAATAACGTTTGCTCTGGAGTGATAAAAAACCAAGACTTAAAAACTGTATTGCCACAATGAACGTGATGCCGCCAATTAAAAATGCCTGCGGACTTCTTTTAAACTCTGTTGTAAGGCTGTGAGAGAAGGACCACTCACCTGCAGGCAATGTAGTTCTTGTTTTGGCAAGGTCTGCCAGAGTATCATACAACAGCCATACAAGCTCATACAATGAAAGCGCCATCAGCACCGCACCGATACCCATGAAAAAAATATAGGGTCTGAAAATAAAGGCCGACATCAGCCCGGAGAAAAAACTCCTGATCACCCGGAGGCTGGATGTGCGCTGGCCTTTGAATTTATTCTGTTCTGTCCAGTCGAGATGCGCCGGTATCTCTATAATCTTGGCACGAAGGATCATTGATTTATAAATGATCTCGGGCATGATCTCGTAATCTTTTGTTTTAAGATTCACCGTTTTGATAAAACTCTTCCTGTATGCACGAACCATGCCTGTGAAAGTGTGGTATTTGTCCTGTGCTGCAAAACTCATAAAACGGTTAACATACCGGCTCATGATACTGCGCATGAACGGCACAGCAGTAACACGGCCGCCTTTCATATACGGCGATGCCATCACGATATCGGCATATTCCTTTATAAGCGTGTCGCTCATTGTTTCAATATATTCCACCCCGTAACTCAGGTCAATATCCATCACCACGATAATATCGCCAGTTGCATTCCTGAACCCGGTTTGCAGCGCATTGCCCAGGTTAAGGTTGGAGGGATGGTGAATCACTCTAACCGAACCGTTGTTTCTTGCCAGTTCATCCGCGATCTCCCCTGTTTTATCCTTACTGCCATCATTCACAATTAATACTTCCCAGTTATATTTATGCTCAAGGCCACGCATAAACTCACAAATGGTACCGATGTTCAGCTCAAGAATGGCTTCTTCATTGTAGCAGGGCGCAATAACAGAGACATATGGTTTGTTAAATTCCTTCATAAAGTCGTTTGTTCATATAAGTGTTAGTTAGCTGGTTTTTTTGAACAGGTACCATTTAACATCCACAGGCGGATAAGGCACTGACAGGTTTCCCAGCGTTTTACTCAGGAAAGAAAAAATACTTTTTTTAAGCTTCGACCTGGACGAGTTCTCCGCAATGATTGCAAGCCCGTGTTTCAGGTTTATTTTTTTCGAAGGCCTTCCCTTTTTGATCAATTCAAACCCGTAATAACTGAAAAGCTGTTTCAGCGTATCATCATTATACCAGTGTATCACGCTGGGCGGACAGTATTCATGCCAGTTATTGCCGAAAAAACGTGCTGCAAAACTATCCCTGTCCCATGATTCCACCATCACTAAGCCGTCTTTTTTACTCAGTTTTTCAAGATTTTGCATGGCAGCATCCAGGTCGTAAAAACTTCCTATCACCTGTATGAGGTTGATCAGGTCAAACTGGCTGCTTTCATTAAAAGTTTCCAGTCCGCCTGTATGTATATTTAATCCTAGTTCATTTCTTCCGTACGTGGCCATCGTTTCATTCGGCTCCACCCCGTAACATTCCCAGCCCTTGTCGGAAAATGCTTTGAGGATAAATCCTGCGGCACAGCCCACATCCAGTACTTTGCCCGGTTTAATATACCTGGAAATGACTTTTGTATATTTTTCACCGGAAGCATAGAGCATTTTTTTTTCTTCAAGGTAATTGGGATAACCCTCCTTACCTTCAAAAAAATAACTGTCGGAATAAGTGGAATCAAGATGGCTGGCCACATTACTGATGGATGTAAACCTGTGCTGGCAGGTTACACACTGGCTGATATCATAGCCTTTTTTGGAAAAGAGAAACCGTTTCTCTTCCGTACAGGCCTGTAATGAGCTGCATTTTTTTTCCATGAACAATTACAGTTTAATTGAATGAATCACTTCAAGTATTTTTTTTGTAACGTCTGTTCCAAAAATATTTTGCTGTGTTCCCGGCGCCGAAAAACCACTGATCTTTTCAGCCATCGACGTGTCGCCTGGCTGAACCAGTAAATTCCATTTTTCGGTTACCGTTTCCACCCATTCCGTTTCCGTACGCAGCGTGATACAGGGCTTTTTAAGTATATAGGCCTCTTTCTGTATGCCGCCTGAATCTGTAATGATCTTTTCGGCCGCCTGTTGCAGTGCGATAAAATCAATATAACCCTGCGGCTCTGTAAGCCTGATATTTCCCGGAACTTTATAAGCAGCCGGCAGCATTTTTCTGGTTCGCGGGTGAACCGGGAATATCACCGTTTGCTCCAGCTGCCCCAGCTGGTCCAGGATATGCATCAATATACCCGTATCATCAACATTGTAATGCCTGTGCAGGGTCAGCAGGTAAAACGCCTCATTCTCCAGTCCCATTTGTTTTACCACCACTGATTTTGCCCTTGCCACGCCAATACTGTTTTGCATGGTATCAACCATGATATCACCCGTGAGAAAAGTTGCAGCACCCAGCCCCTCCCTTTCCAGGTTATTTACGGCTGTTTGCGTGGGTGCCAGCAGGCAGGTTGAAAGATGGTCAGCCGTGATACGGTTGATCTCTTCCGGCATGGAACGGTTAAAGCTGCGCAGCCCTGCTTCAATATGCACCAGCGGGATATTCTGTTTGGCCGCTATCAGTGCGCCGGCCAGCGTGGAGTTGGTATCGCCAAATACAATCACCGCATCCGGTTTTTTTTCACTCATCGCGGCATCCAGTTTGAGCAACATGGCTGCTATCTGTTCTGTTTGGTTGGCGCCGCCCACTTCCAGGTGAATGTCCGGTTTCCGGATGCCCAGGTCTTCAAAGATTTTTTCAGACATGGCATAATCATAATGCTGCCCTGTGTGTACGATGAACTCTTCATGCAAACCGGAAAGGGCCGCCGACAAGGGGGCCAGTTTAATAAACTGCGGTCTTGCACCTACAATAGAAAAAATTCTCATTCCTGTTAAATATCGTTTGGTATTTACCGCGAGTTGCCGGTAAATATTTTTAATTGCTATGAAGGCTCAATTTCTTTCTGCACGGCCGTAAAATGTTTTGCAAACTCCCCCATGGGCATCAGCTCAAAATGCTTTTTCAATTGCGTCATGGCAGTTTCAAATACGGCCATTTTCTTTTCGCTTTTGATATCCATGCCCGGGAAGAATGATAACTGCGGCACATCATCACCCCCGATCAGGTCCAGCGGGTGCAATAAATAACTGGGCGGTGTTTTTGTGATCCTGCACATCATGATACTGAACCACAGGTAAAACCGCATCAGCAGTTTTGAATACCCGCTTATATACAGCAGGTAGCTCTGGTGAAAAGGTATTTTAAAGAATGGCATGGTGGTTACCGGTATTTCGAGCAAACTCCGGCCACTCTTAAACTTCCACCTGTAAGGTTTCAGCGGGTAAAATCCTTCCTTATAAGACCCGAACAATTCTTTCCTGCTTTCCTTCTGCTCTTTGGTAAGTTTTGATTTTGCAAAATAATATTTGCGCATCAGCGGAGAGATATAGGTTGGCAGGATAGATGCGTCAAAAATATAGTTCCTTTTTTCCAGCACTTCCAGCAAATCATTACTCCAGCTGAAGCCCGGCCCCCGGAACATATGGGTGGTTACACCCGTGGCCTTTTGTATGGCTTCTTCCGCAATCCTGATTTCCTCTTCGATCTTTTCCTTTGAGTATGTTTTCAGCCAGCTTTCGTGGTGAAAGGAATGGTTACCGATTTCGTGCCCTCTTTCAATGATACTGCGGAGGATGGGATGATTGCGTTCGATCGCCGCATCCTGTCCAACAACAAAAAAGGTGATCCGGATATCCAGCCGGTCGAATACATCCAGGAAAATAGGCACCACAATATCCAGGTAAGAAGGAAAATCCTCCCAGCCATCATCCCCATGCACTTTCATATACGACCATTGGTCGTCCAAATCAAGCGATATACTGGCTGGTATTTTTTTCTTGCTCATATCAGTCTGTTACTTCTTTCAGCTTTGTTTCAGCCACTTTAATGGTTTCATTCACATTCAGTGTTCCATCTAAAATGTGAGCGGTGTTTACAATATAAAATCCCGGTACCGATGTTTTTACGCCCGGCAGGTTTTCAGAATAGTTTTCTGCGAGCACCGTTATCACATGTCTTGCACGGGCCACTCCTGCAAACCGGATATCAGCATCCGAAAAGTGAGGATACATTTTTTTAAAATTCTCCAAAAAAAACGACCTGATCTCTTCATCCGACTTTGCAAAGACCGGGTCGGTCGATAACACATACTTGGGCAGGTACACCAGTGAATAACCGTTGAAATGTGTTTTATCCACCAGCGCACTCATTTCGATCACCCCGGTAAAAGGAACCCAGGTGTCGGTAATATTGGTAATATAAAAAGGACTCACCGGTTTGCGCAGCAGCACGGCCACGCAGATCACTCCCATATATTCAATTTTATTGAGCCGGGTAATCTCGTTTTCAGTTAACCCGCTGCATAATCTGGCAGAAGCAGACGATGGCAGCGTGGACACCACTTTATCAAACTCATATTTAATGCCATCCGTAAAAATTGCCTGCAACTTATGATCACCTGCACTTTTTATTTCTGTGGCAACATGGCTGGTTTTAATGTCCACGCCCATGTTGAGCAATTTTTGCTTGAATGTTTCAACCACCATCTTGTACCCGCCGGGCACATAACCGAACATCTCCTTTTTTAAACCGCTTCTGCGGGCGCCATACAAACGCTGAATGGTGGCCCAGATAAATACAGCCGAGGTTTTGTTATAGGTATCGCCCAGCTTGGCCTTGAGCAGGGGAAGCCATATTTTATTATAGGTGTTTTTCCCCGACCATTTCCTGAGCCATACCGTTACAGGAATTCTTTCGAGTCTTTTCCAGTTTTTAATACGGGATGCCACAAGAATGGTAAGCCCGAGCCTGAATTTATCAATGAGGCTGAGTGTTGGGAACTTCAGAAACTCCATTGTGTCAGACATGGAATAGAGTTTCCCATTCATGTAAAAGCCCGTTTTGGTTTCCTCCCAGTTTACGGTATCGTCCAGCCCGATCTCTTTTAATATCCCGCGGGTATAACCGTCGGACAGCAGGATCACGTGATAAAACTTATCCCACTCCACATCATCCATTTTCCAGGAAGACACCAGCCCGCCCAAATCAGGTGCCGCTTCAAACAAGGTTACTTTCTGACCCTGCTGCGCCAAACGCAAAGCAAGGGTCATCCCCATCATTCCGCCGCCGATGATACCATATGTTTTAACTTCCATTACCGCGTTTTGGTCCAACAGGTATGCTGGTTTATAATGTGATAAACTGCTTTTGCCATTCAATTGTTTTTCTCAAACCGTCTTCAAGTTCCCATTGCGGGGCGAAATTGAGTTTGCTGCATATTTTTGTAATGTCGGGCACACGCCGCATTACATCTTCATAATTACCAAAAGTGGAATATGGAATAAAGTTGAGTTGAGGTTCCGAATCTTTTCCATTGATCAGTTTCCAGATGAGCAGTGCCAGTTCTCTGATGGATATTTCAGCTGTTGATTTTGGCCCTGTATTAAATATCTCGTTATCGGATGCATCATTTTCGACACAGGCCACCAGGGCATTTACCGTGTCGTCCACATAGGTAAATGTCCGGGTTTGCGAACCATCCCCATGTATGTCGATGGGTTCTTTTTTAAACGCCTTCTCAATAAAAACAGATTGCGGACCACCCCACCAGGTAAGGTTTTGATGCGGACCATAAGACCCGAAAAAGCGGGTGATGGTATACCGCAAACCATATTCGTCATGATTGGCAATGATGTATTGCTCGCCATACATTTTACTCATGGCATAGGCCCATCTTTTTACAGTGGTGGGCCCCATCACCAGGTCGGATGTTTCAGCAAAAGGGATATTCGGGTTCTTCCCGTATACATCTGATGTGGAAGCAAACAGTATTTTAGATTTATCGAGTATGCATTTATGCACCACGTTACGGAGCATCAGGTAGTTTTCATCAAGTGTGCGGAGTGCGTTGGTGTAACGCGGGATTTTTTGTGATGCCAGGTGGATAATGATATCTGCCTTTACATCTTTAAGGATAAGCGGGTTCGCAATATCACCGGTAATGAATTCAAAGTTCTTTGTTCCAATCAGCGGTTCAATATTACGCATATAGCCATAGTTCAGGTTGTCTATCCCTGTAACATTGTGACCCCGTTCCAGTAATTTTTGCGCAAGATTAGAACCAATAAAACCAGCCGCTCCGGTAATCAGAATTTTCATTAGTAAGGTTTTTTAAAATTATTTATGCCAATATTCTTTCTTAATTATTTTTAATACGCATTCTTATCACCCCTGAATACCTGGTATCCGGTAAGGAAAAGAATCTGTATATCCAGCCATAATGTCCAGTTTTCCAAATACCACAAATCCTTGCTCACACGCATTTGTATTTGCTCAGGATTGGTGATCTCCCCGCGATAGCCGTTCACCTGTGCCCAGCCCGTGATACCGGGTTTCAAAAACTGCCGTATCATATACTCATCCACAATTTTTGAGTAGTCGGTTGTATGCTTCAGCATATGCGGCCTTGGCCCTACCAGGCTCATATTTCCAATAAACACATTGATGAACTGCGGAAATTCATCCAGGCTTGTTTTGCGGATAAACCGTCCGATCCTTGTAACCCTGCTGTCTCCCAAAGTAGCCTGCTTGGTATCTGATTCCTTGTTCACTGCCATACTGCGGAATTTATAACAGTAGAATGGCTTTTTATTTTTGCCCGTACGTAGCTGTGAGAAAAAGATGGGGCCCCTCGATTCAAGTAATATCAGCAAACCCAAAATGGGCACCAGCCAGGAAAGCACCAGCACAATTACCAGGAAGCTGATCACGATATCCAGCACGCGTTTTTTGATCCGGTTTCCCACATCATCCAGCGGCTCACTGCGCAGGGAAAGAATGGGCAGGTCGCCAAAATATTCAATATGCACATCCCTGGTGATGAATACCGAAAGGTTGGGCACGATCTTGAACCTGATACATTCTTTTTCAGACTGGTACATCAGGTCGTATATATCCTTGTTCTGTTCAGGGGTGATGGTGGAGAATATTTCGGCCACGTCAAATTCCTTTGCCACCTGCAGTGTTTTACCCAGGTCGGTTATGATGGGATAATGTGAAAGTTCGTGCACATTTTTATCGTCTTCAATAAATCCAAGCACCTGTGTATTGATACCGTCTTCTTCAAAATATTTTGCAAGCCTTTTGGCCGTTTCGTTATACCCGAGAATGATCACCCGCCTGGTAAGGTATGGACTGTTCTTAAAATATTTCTTGATGCCAAGATATAGAAACCGGTTCGCCATCAGCCCTACGCCAAACACACTCATATTTACAATGATGAATAACCTTGATATGCGGAACTCCCTTGAAAAGAACAGGTAAAAAAGCATGCAGATGATCCATAAGAGATACACCTGCGAAGTTCTTTTTGTAAAAGATTCAAAAACCAAAATATTGTTGCCGGCATATACCCTGAAAAAGAAAGAAAGCAGCAGCCATGATGCAACTGAAATGGTCCAGTATTGAAAATAAACGCCCCAGTAACCACCCGGGAGATCAGTTGCAAAAAGCAACTTGCATATAAAATAGTTTATAGTGATCACAAACAGGTCGAGCGAGACCAGCGTCATCTGTAAGTATCGTTCAAATTGCTTATGCATATCTCACAATTACTGTAATACTGTTTGCTGTTTATAAAATGTTTGCTGCTGTAAATATCTTTACAGGCTGCATAAAATATCAATGATCCGTTCAGATGTTTTGCCATCCCAAAACGGGGGAATCGTACCCTTTTTCCATTTGCCCGCGATGATATCTCTGAGGCAGGGTTTCAGCTGATCAATACGGTCGCCAATCAGTTCATTGGTTCCCATAGTAACCGTTTCGGGTCTTTCTGTTGAATTGCGCAGTGTTAAGCAGGGCACATGCAACACTGTTGCTTCTTCTGTAATACCACCGGAATCCGTAATGATCCCTTTGGCATTTTTTACGAGGTACATAAATTCAAGGTATCCCTGCGGATCGATCATCACAATACCCCTGTCATCAATTTTATGTTTGTCAATGATGAGCCGGGTTCTTGGGTGCACCGGGAAGATGATGGTATATCCTGCAGTGGCTTCTTTGATAGCCGCAATGATGGCTGCCAGTTTTTCAGGATCATCCACATTGGAGGGACGGTGCAGTGTTACCAAAAAATAATTTTGTTCCTGCAGCTGCTGTTCGTACCAGAAAGCGGGTTTGCGGATCCTGTCAAGATTTTGGTGCAGCGTATCGATCATGGTATTTCCAACAAAATAAATGCTCGATTCGGGCATACCCGATTTTTTCAGCTGGTTGTTTGCCTGCTCACTGGTTGTAAAAAAATAATCACATAAAGAATCTGTTACAATCCGGTTAATCTCTTCAGGCATCGTCATATCGCCGGAACGGATACCGGCTTCCACGTGTGCGGCTTTGATGCAGAGTTTTTTTGCCGTGATGGTGCAGGCCATGGTGGAAGTTACATCTCCTACAACCAGCACAAGATCGGGCCGGTTGGCCACCAGCTCCTGTTCAAACTTCACCATGATCGCCGCTGTTTGTTCAGCCTGTGTTCCTCCACCACATTCCAGGTTGGTATGAGGTTCGGGGATTCCCAGCTGCTCAAAAAAATCGGCGCTCATTTTTTTATCATAATGCTGACCTGTGTGCACCAGCCTGTAGGTAACATTTTTGCCGGCATCCCTGGCTTTTTCAATAGCCTTGATGATCGGTGCAATTTTCATAAAGTTGGGCCGGGCTCCGGCTACCAGGGTAATATTCATAACGGTAACTTTAGATTGACATTTTTGAACTTACGGGAGGATTTGTTTTCCTTCCAAACACCTGCCTGATTTTTTCACGCAGTACGATATAAATGAATTCTGAATTTCCAAACAGGTAACGTTTCCACATTCTTCTAGGCTCCTGCAGCACCCTGTAAAACCATTCAAGACCGGATTTCTGCATCCACATGGGCGCACGTTTCACCAAACCCGATACCACATCAAAACTGCCGCCCACACCCATGATAAAAGGGGTTTGAATGAGGTGCTTGTAGGTATTGAGGAATATTTCTTTTTTAGGTGAACTCATGGCAACAAATAAAATACTGGCACCCGAATCGGCGATCTGTGTGGCCACTTCCTGCTCCTGTTCTTTTGTAAAATAACCATTCCGGTATCCGGCAATGATGGAAGCACCATATTGCTTTGTATATATATCCACCACTTCTTTCACCACTTCTTCCTTTGCGCCCAAAAAGAAAATACGGTATTGCTTCTCAGCAGCCAGTTTTACCAGGTTGGCCATGATGTCGATACCGGCCACCCGCTCGGGTAATGGCCTGCCGAGGAAACGGGATGCCCATACAATAGCCTGCCCGTCGGCGTTAATGATATCACAGTTAACGATGGACTCACGCAGTGCCTCGTCTTTCTGGGCGTTCACCACTTTTGCGGCATTGATCACCACGTGATGAATCGGCCTTTTTTCGATAATGGCCTTATCGATCAGCTGTATTGTTTCCCTCATGGTGTAATCATCCACGGGAATATTACAAACCTGGATTCTGCTCATTTTTTTCCAATTTTAGGTAAGTTGTAAGCGCATAAAACATCCATGCCTGCGCCCATCGCATGTACGGTATTTTAGACGAAAAATATTTGTTCACCTGGTAATAAAAATATCCTTTCTCTGACCGCATGTTTTTAATCGTCCAGTCCAGCACCTTATTTACAATCACTTTATCCTGCCTGTAGGTTCCCAGTTTTGCCACTGTGATCACCAGCTGCGCCGGCGCATGCACATCAACCGGGTAAACCGAATTGCTGTAATACCTGGGCACCCCTTCATCCGTAAAAAATGTTTTAATGTAATAGTCATATCCTTTCTTCACATTTGCATCATAACCATGGTCGCCTGAATACTGGATGTATTCCTGGATACATTCAAGGTTATACCCCGTATGAAAATTATCAATCCACTGGTGAAATGGCAATGTGCCATATCCCCATGAACCATCCTGCTTCTGGTACCTGCAGCAAAAAGCCACAGATTTTTTCGCTGCATCAATCAGCAACTGCTCTTTCGTAAAACTGTATACCCTTGCCAGCAGGCGGCTGCCGAGCAGTGAAGCATTAAACACCACACTTTTGTCCAGTGGTGAATAGGAAAATGCAAAATCACCCTCTTCGTCCGTTGTGCGGTTCAAATCTTTCAATATAAAATCACAGGTGCTTCTGGCCGTTTCCAGCAAGCTTTGCTCCTTTGTTATTTCGTAAGCATCCAACAGTGCACTGGCTATAAACACCGATGCCACCACGGTGGGGGTTTGTTTGGGCTGAAAAAAGGCCCTTGCCTGCCAGTCGAAATTATATCCCCAGCAGGCCCCGCTCCATCCCCTGCTCTTCAGCTCCTGTATCCTGGCTGTAAAAAAACGAATCTGCTCCATGTATTCCTGCTTCGGATCGATTGTATATAATGTACAATAACCCGAGAGGAACAGTCCGAGCGCCTTGGGATTATAATCCTTTTTAACACCGGTTATTTTCCGCAGGTTTACCGGCGAACGCTTGAAGGCCTGTATCCAGGCCAGTCGCACCAGCCTGCTTTTTGATAATCCCGGGATGGCATTCAACAATCTGCTGTTCAGCCCGTCGTAAGGATCCCAGCCCTTATATGCTTCCTGTTCACAATAAGTTTTTAACTGTTGAAAAACAGCTTCCTTCTCTTTATACATCTAACAGAATTTCCTGTGGTTGCCCGCTGTACAGGCTATCCTGAATTTTAAATGTCGTTAATGTTGTAAGGCAAATCGACCTGAAACTGATCGGGCTTTCTGTGCCGTTATTAACAGCAGTTAAAAAAGCATCCACTTCCTCCTTATGTCCCTTGCCGGATGATTTCAGTTTTGTAATCTTATTGCCTTTGTGCAAAGCGCCTTCCCTGAAATCATGGATCACGCCAATATTGCCTGCGCCAAATACTTCAATCAGTTCTTTGGGCATTGATTTATCACCGTTGGCCAGGTAGGTAAGATTGCCCACCGAACCATTGCTGAAGTTTACCACTATGGCAATATTATCTTCCGGTGTAACAGTATGGTTGGCCGTATTCACCGATGAGGCATACACTTTTACCGGTTCAGCACCCGTGAAGTACTGCATCAGGTCAATAAAGTGACAAACCTCGCCGACAATTCTTCCGCCGCCAATTTCAGGCTGCTGGGTCCAGTGTTCTTTAGGTATCAGCCCGGCGTTCACCCGTATATTCACCACAATGGGTTCGGTAATGCTGCTGAATGCTTTTTTTATTTCGCGGCATACCGGTGCAAAGCGCCTGTTAAAACCCACCATCAGCGGCTGCGAATGTTTTGCCTGTACTGCCATCACCTCATTCAGCTGGTCCATATTAATGGCCAGTGGCTTTTCCACAAATACAGGTTTGCCTGCCTGCAGGGTTTGTATCACCAGCGGGGCATGCGAATTATGCGGCGTTGCAATAAAAACGGTGTTAACAGGATTATGCTGCAGCACATCATTCACTTCTGTACTGCAAAAATTGAATTTGAATTTATCGGCTACATTTTTTGATGTGATGCCTTTTGAAGTCACCACGCCATCGAGCGAGGCACCAAAAGCTTTTACATTTGGGATCAGGTAACTCTGTGCAAAACTGCCCGCCCCGATAAAACCGGTGTTGATATGTTTTACCGGGTCGTTCTTTACCGTTACCACGGTTTGGTGTTTGGCATTGTTTTCAGAATACTTCAGCAAGATACCGATATGCGGTTCGGGTGTTTTGCCCAACACGATATCGTATGCTTTTTCTGCATCGGTAATATCAAAAGTATGTGTGATCAGCGATTTGATATTGATCGCTTTCCGGGATAAGAGATCCAGGAAGGCTTCCATATTGCGTTGTTCTGTCCAGCGCACATAGGCAAAGGGATAATCAAGTCCCTGCTCTTCATAATGCACATCATAGCGGCCCGGGCCGTACGAGCATGACATTCTCAGGTCAAGTTCTTTCCTGTAAAAATGCGGATCTCTCGGGATATCCATTTTAACGGCACCCACCACCACCACCTTACCTTTCTTCCTTGCAATTTCTGCAGAGAGTTCAATAGGATCGTTCGATGGCGCAGCAGCGGTAATGATGATGGAATCAAAACCATGGCCGTTTGTAAAATCATTGCATACACTTACCAGGTTACTGTCGCCACGGTTGAGTGCTTTATCTGTAGCGGCTGTATCATTCGCCAGCTTTACAAGACCGGCATTTAGGTCTATCCCAAAAACAGCACAACCATTTGCTTTAAGCAGCTGGCAGGTGATCTGGCCCAGTAAACCCAGCCCGATCACGCAAACCCTTTCACCCAAACGCGGTTCTGCCTGGCGCACACCCTGCAATGCAATTGCGCCGAGCGTGGTAAATGCGGCTTCTTCAGCTGAAACATTATCCGGGATTTTAGCCACCAGGTTTTGAGGAATGGCCACCACTTCTGCATGCGATGCATAATCCTGGCCGGCACAGGCAACACGGTCGCCTGGTTTGAACACGCTGTTCGTGTCCATAGATGCGATTACGGTTCCGGCGGTGCTGTATCCCAGTGCTTTTAATGAATCGAGTTTAGTACGAACCTTGCTGATGGTTGCAGCGAGTCCTTCTTTTTTGATGTTTTGCAATACCTGTGCCACCAGGTCGGGCCGTTGCTTTGCCTTACCAATTAAGCTGGCTTTGGCCACTTTTACAGTTCCTCTTTCTGTACCCGCGCTGATGAGTGAAAAAGCATTTTCCACCAGTACCATTCCCGTTGATATGGAAGGTACCGGAACTTCATCCACATATAATTCGCCTGTTTTAAAATTTTGTATCAGTTGTTGCATTTGATTTCTTTTTATGATCGGTCCGGCTGGTGCTTTCAGCCGCATGTTTATTTTATTTTTTGTATTAAAAGCTGGAATTTATTGATGGCCGTGTATTCAACTTTTTCCACTTCATCAATTTGAATGGCCAGTCCATCGCCCACTTTTACAACCAGCTCATCGTATAATTTTCTTTTTATGGAACTGTCAAAATTATTTTCGGGCACTACCCGTACAACCAGTTTTCCTTTTTCTTCCTGGTAATACTGGATGTTTTGTATATAATCATAGATGCCGTTATGCAGGTTGAGTGCCGTAGTGGTGATAATGGAGCCATCAGATTTATAAATTTTATCACCATGCCACCTGCCCTTGATATTTTTAAATGTCAGCCCTTCATGTCCGCAGGCCGGGCAGCGGTGACCAACAAATTCTGCATAGTCTCCTGTCCGGTACCTTATAAAAGGCATTTTTGTATTGATAAATCCCGTGCCCACCAGTTCACCTGCCTGGCCGGGTTCATTCACCGGTAAATCATCTTCGCCAATAATTTCCGCATAACCGTAAAAAGGGTTGGCATGAAAATTTTCACAGGTACTTCCTTCCCCGGCAAGGATCAGTTTTTCACTATGCCCAAACCATGTATACATCCTGTACTTCAGCTCCGACTGGATCAGTTGCTTTTGCTGCGGCAGAATATTTTCGCTTCCGCAGAAAAATGCCTTCAGGCTGGTTTGCAAATTGTTTTTTTTCAGGTGCGATGCAAAAACATATGCAGCGCTTGGATATGCATGGAGATAGTGAAGATTATGCTGGTTGATATGATCCACGATGAAATCAAGATATCCCGGTGTGAGCGAGAAATTGTCATACTGGTATTCCCGCAACAAAGGATCCTTTCCAAACTGTTTTCCGTTCAGCCGGTGGTTACGCAGTACAGCCCTGTAATCGGTGATCTTAAAACCCGTTTTACCCCAGTTATTCGTCATCCAGTACCACTCAAAACCCTTGCGGTTTTTGTTGATGTAAAAACCCAGTGGCTTACCGGAAGTACCTCCGGTAGTTACATAATCAGCACCCGAAGTTGAGATCAGCATATTATTGCCTTCTGCAAGCACAGTTTCTTTATTGATAAACGGAATATGTTGTACAGGGGTTGACAGTATATCCCGCTTTTTATAAAAAGGCGTTTGTGCGGCGATCTCAAAAGTTTTGCGGAGCTTTTCCTGCTGGTATGCCTGCACAAAATCTTTTTTATCGGCGGCCTGCCTGTAAGCATCATCAATCTTTTTTGCATGGCGGTACGATTCCCCAAAAACAAGGGAACCGGGTAAATAACCTGCTATTTTTTTTATTATGCCGCTCATTTGTATATAACTGTTGTTTACCTGACCTGTGACAGGTATTTGTAACTTAACTCAACACAAAGAAATGCCCAGAGCTTGGATGCATGGTCGATTCCTTTTTCTGTATGCAGACTGAAGCATTTACGCACCGTGTCTACATTGATCATATCTTTTTGCACCGAATTATCCATTGCGTCGTTCAGCATTCCCTTCAGTTCACCGGATAACCACTGGCCGATCGGTAAATCAAATCCCACTTTTTTCCTGTAAATAAGATCCTGGTCCAAATACCTGGATGCCAGTTTTTTTATAAGGTATTTAGGTGTTTTATTTTTCATTAAAAGATCCCTGCTGATGCCTGCCGAAAAATCCACCAGCTGGTGTGCCAGGAAAGGCACACGCAGTTCCACTTTTGTACCGCTCGTTGAACGGTCTGACCGCGTAAGCACATCATTCGGGAGCCTGTCTTTGATATCAAGATCCATGGCATGTTTCAAATCGTATGCTTTTGAAGCCTTTTCAGTGCTGAATGAGCCAATCATTTCATTCAGCAGGTGCGGTTCAAATATCATTGCAGTGCCATAAAATACCGGCTTGTGAATGGCATTGTGCAGGAAATTGTATTTTTTAGAATCGTCTTTATAAAAAGACAACATGGCCTTTTTGAACGGAAGCAGTTTGCCGCCGTTATTATAGATGCGTTTCGACCAGTTAAAATATTTGTAGGAATTATATCCCGCGAAAAGTTCATCACTTCCTTCTCCCGCCAGCAATACCCTGTAATTTTTGCTGCTGGCGTATTCTGATATTTTATACAGCAGCAGTGCTGAAGGATCAGCCACAATATCATCCTGTATCTCGATCCAGTTAGTGATGTTGTTTAAGAAATCACCGGCATCCACCCTTATTTCGTTGTAACCGATATTGTATTTTTTACAAACGCTTTTTGCATAAGGCGATTCATCATAAGCCGCATCATGAAAAGCAACGGTAAACGCATTGAGGTTGCTGGTTTGCTGTGAAGTAAGTGCCGCCACCAGTGATGAGTCCACCCCGCCGCTGAGAAATAAACCCACGGGCACATCCGCAACGAGCCTGTTACGGATCGCATCTTTCATCAACTGTTCAATGGCATCTACGGTTTCGTCCTCGTTGGTATAAATCTCTTCAACCGGTTTTCTTTCCCACCATTTTTTAATGGGAGAGATGCTGCTGCTTTTGGTGTCAAACTCAAGGTATGAGCCGGAAGGAAGTTCCAGGACATCATCAAAAATTGTATCAGGCGCTTTGAAAGCCCTGTTAAGATAAAACTGCCAGAGTTTGGAATGGTTCAGCCTTTTTGCCGAAAACATTGCCAGTGGTGTGATGGTGGATGCAAATGCAAATACTTCCGGCGTATTGATGAAGTATACAGGTTTGATGCCGATCCTGTCCCTGCAAAGGGTGATCATTTTATTTTGCCTGTTATAATAACCAAATCCAAACATGGAATTGGTTTTTTTCAGGAAATCAATGTATTCAACATTCAGGCCTTTCAGTAATACTTCGGTATCAGATTTTTTCTCGTAGCGCTCTGTGCTGAATTTCAGGTCGCGGTAATTGTACACCTCGCCATTATAAGTAATGGCACCCCGCTCATCCTGCATCGGCTGACTTGCATTTCCAATATCAATAATGGAAAGCATGTTGTGAAAAAAATACAAACCCGGGGCCACTTCCAGTTTATTAAAATCATCGGGACCTCTTTGAAATTGTTTCTCCTTTACAAGTTGTTCAAACCTGTTCAGTATTCCCTGGTCGGTATTTTTTTTAAAAAATATGCCTGCTATTCCGCACATTCAAAATGTTTTAAAATATATAAGAGCGTTTCTGTATAACGAAATTTTGCTTTTTGTAGTGTCTTTTCTACAAGGTTTGATGCTGAAATCACATCAAATAAGCCTGAAATATTCAACCAGGTTTTGCACGATCTTTTTGGCTGTAAATTTTTCTGCAACTACCAGGTTATTTTGTGCCATTACTTTCTGTTGTTCTTTGTCCCCGATTATTTTCAATAACTGCCCGGCAATCTGCTCCGGTTGCTTGGCTTCCACCCAAAGACAGTTTTCGGGTTCCGTTAAATAGTCGGCTGCTGCCCTGATTCTTGTTGTTAATACCGGCTTACCGGCTCCCACCGCCTGGAATACCGCCATCGGGAAACCTTCTTCATGGTAAGTGGGCAGCACCAGTACATCGCAGTTGGCATAATAATGCCGGGCCTCGCTTTCGGGTATATGTCCGGCAAAAAAAACATGCGCATCAAGCCCGTTGGTCTTTACCGTTTGCTTTACCTCATCAAACAATGGTCCGTCGCCGAGGCAGAGCAGTTTAAAATCAGACCTGGTTTTTTTAACAACCGCACAGGCGTCTATAAGATCAGTGATGCCTTTGGGTTTCATGAACCGCCCCACAAAAAGCAAGAGCTGTGTGCCGGGAGCAGTTTTAAATTTTTCTTTAAAGGCCGCATCCGGTTTATACAAACCGGGATCAATTACATTGGCTGTTACCTGCACTTTTTCAGGAGGCAGGCCAATACTTAAAAAACTCCTGCGCTCTTCTGATGACAACACCAGTAAAAGATGGGCCTTTTTGAATACGTATTTTTTAAAAAGATTGTTCTTTGAAAAAATGAAACGATTCTGTGCACCATGAATTTTTAAAACAATCTTTATCTTCTTACTGTACAGCCGCACTATGAAAATGGTGACAAAATCCCTTACAAGTGTTTTAAAATCCAGCCCTGTATTCAAATAGATCATACCACACTGCAGCTGCTTGGCTTTTTGTTTGATGGCCCATGCATTCTTTAGCACCAGCCAGAAACTTTTTAACAGCCCGTTTGCCGAGCCCCAGTTTCCGTATGTACAAACAGCGGTTTCATACCCGAGATTTTCGAATTCATCAATTTCAGACTGGGCGATCTCTGTATGCGTTGTACCATGTATGCCAAATAATATCTTCATTGCTGTATTTCCGGTATTGTACGAATAATTTTTGCAGGGTTTCCCACCACCACTGAACCGGGCGGAATGGATTTTGTGATGACCGTACCCGCGCCGATCACACTGTTACGGCCTACTGTAATGGCTCCAACAATAATCACATTGGCCCCGATATTTACGCCATCTTCAATAACAGGACATCCTCCCCCGTCCACCGCATTTCCAATAGTGGTGCAATGACGCAGCACACAATTGCTTCCGATGATGACCGCGGAATTGATAACCAGTCCCTGGCCATGATACAGTACAAGCCCTGGTCCTGCTTTCAGGTTCCAGGGCAGTTCAATACCCAGCACCCACTCTACAAAAAACCTGTAGAAAATGAGGTATGGCATTCCCGGGTAAAAAAGCCAGCGCCTTTTTGAACAGCCGTTGGCAATCCTGAAAAGGGTTAAGATGAACTTTCCCTTCGTATTACTGCCATTGGCCTTTCTGTCCTGGAATATAAAAGACAATACACCCATTGCTTACTGAATAATTTCGCCCGCTCCTGCAGTATGACTGCTGCAAGCTGCAGGATACATTGCTGTTAAATATTCGATTGCACGAATTCTGCCACCTCCTTAGCCCTGCGGCTGTAATCAAATTCATGTAAAGCCACTTCCCTGCTTTTTGCAGCAACCGCAAGTGCTTTATTGTAATTCTCAAAAATGTATTTGATCTTACCCGCAATTGCTGCAGGGTTATTTGGCTCCACAATAAAAAGCGATTCTCCGTCAGTAAAATAATCCCCGATATCCGTAACCCTGGTGGCAACAATTGGTCTTGCTGTCATACAGTACTCACCCAGTTTCCATGGAAAACCATGATTGGCGTACGGGCTGTTTGACCTGCAGACAAATAATACATTCGCAAGGCTGTTGTAACAGAGCAGTTCATCAGCATTTACAAATCCCACCATTCTTATCTTATCTGCCACATTGTATTTTTTGATGTGATCATTCAGCCTGTTCATGATCTGGTCGCCATATCCTTTACCTGTCATTACAAAAACCGTATCAGGGTATTGTTTAACCACTTCGGCAAATGCTTCAATGAGGTAGAAGAGCCCGTCCTTTTCTCCAAAAGTGCCGCTGTAAACCAGCATACGCTTGCCTTCATATTCCTTTTCAATTCTTGCACGTACCACGGCCAGCGCATTTTCGTCAATCACCTGGTAGGCTTTTTCCGATACCAGGATGGGGTTGATGAGAATCTTGCTGTCGGGCAAATACCGTTTGTAATGCTCACGCAGTTTTTGAGAGATCACGATCATCCCCGAAGCGCATTTTGGAAAAAGCCATTCAGACAATTGCTGGCTTTTATAGTTCAGGTAACCGGGAACACCGCGGTAATCTTCATTTAAAGAAGCCTTTTCCACTAACCAGAAAAAAACCGGGACCCTGAAAATCAGGCATGTGATGATAATGGGTGCATCCCTGATGATATCAACAATGCCCCCGATGATCACGGCATCCACTTTCTTCTTCTTTTTCCGGTTCCGGATAAGTGCTGCAGTTTTGAACACTGCAGCAAAATTATCGAGGAAGCGGATGGTCCTTTTTATTTTCCGGCTTTCTTTTACAAAGTAATAAGGGATACCATCGAAGTGACCATACTGGCGTTTGTTTGCAGCCAGTTTTTCCCTTTTGGCACCATATGGAATTATAAAGAAAGCATTCTCATTGTTTTCCCTGAGACCTTTCATAAATAAAGACACATGCGCACTGTGTGCACCACCAAATGGAAAATCAACCGAATCTACAACCAGTAAGTTCATGCGTGGAATTTCAGTTTATTGGTTAGCGTATTTACTTACCTGTTCAGATATCCATGCATATGTTTTGGCGATGCCTTCCCGCAATGGTTTTGAAGGAGCCCAGCCGAGTTTTTCCTTGATCAGTGTATTATCTGAGTTTCTTCCGCGAACACCCAGCGGGCCCGGAATATTTTTGATGGCAACTTTTTTACCTGAGATATCAGCCACCATTGCCGCCAGGTTATTAATGGAGATCATTTCATCAGAACCGATATTTACCGGTCCGCTGAAATCTGATCTTGTAAGTTTCAGAATTCCTTCCACACATTCATCGATGTACAGGAATGAACGTGTTTGCTTGCCATCGCCCCATACTTCGATGCTGCCACCATCGGCCACTTCTGAAACTTTGCGGCACAATGCAGCAGGAGATTTCTCCTTACCACCACGCCAGGTTCCTTCCGGTCCGAAAATATTATGGAACCTTGCCACGCGGGCTTCGATGCCGTGGTTACGCTGGTAGGCAAGGTACAGGCGTTCGCTGAAGAGTTTTTCCCAGCCATACTCACTGTCAGGATTAGCCGGGTAAGCCGATTCTTCCTTACAGTTTGGATTATCAGGATCCAGCTGGTTATGCTCAGGATACATACAGGCAGAAGAAGAGTAAAAAACCCTTTTAACACCTGCCTTATGCATGGCATCAACAATATTCAGGTTAATGGTAGCAGAGTTGTGCATCACGTTTGCATCATTATCCCCGGTGAAAATATATCCGGCACCGCCCATATCAGCAGCGAGCTGGTATACTTCATCAATACCGCCCTGCATTACAAGTTTGCACAAACCCGGGTCTGTTAAATCACCAATGATAAATTCATCTGCAGCTGTTGGAGAAAATTCAGGATACTTCAGATCCACGCCACGCACCCAAAATCCTTCTTCTTTTAATTTACGTACTAAATGGCTGCCAATAAAACCGCCAGCGCCGCATACCAAAGCAATTTTCTTTTTCATTTTTATCAATTTTAAAATAGTTATAGGGTTATTTTTAAAAAACTAATTTGATTTCGCGGCACTCAAAACCTCCCGGAACTCATTTCTCACACGGACGGAATTGAATTTCGTCTCGGCCATTTCAACCGCTCTTTGCGCCATATCTCTCCTTTCTGCTTCATTGCTGCATAACTCACTGATGGCAAGGGCCAGCTTTTCAATATTGTTTTCAGTAACCACTTTGCCCCACCTGTTTTTTTCTGCATCTTTTACAATAGCCGTTACATCAGGAGCAAATACAATCACCGGCGTTCCGCTTGCCATATATTCCGGCGCCTTTGTTGGCATAGAAAAGCCAATGAATTTGATTGAGTCTGCCGAAAAATCATATGGCAGGATGAGCATATCTGCTTCTGCAAATACTTTTGGCAATGCCTCATACGCTACCGGTGTCCTGTACCTGGCAGATTTGTAATTATCCACCCAGGAAGGTTTGCTTTCGGTTTGCAAAACAAACTCCACGTTAAGACCATGCTGCTGATTTACCAGGTCTGTTGCTGCGGCAATTGTTTCAAGCGAATCCTGGATACCAGGTCCGATCCTTCCTGCATAGAGTAACTCTGCTTTACCGGCGATATTGTATTTATTCCGCTGGCTGCTTTTCCAGAATTCAATATCAATGGGATTATGAAATGTGGTAAAAGATTTTCCGTAGCGTCTTTTATATTCATCGGCCATATAACCACTGATGCTCAGCAAAACGCTGCATTTACCAAGCATTTGCCTGAACTCACCATCGATCTTTCTTTTCCAGTAGTTTTTAAACGGTCCTTTTTCGCTGATGGTGGAAGGCCAGTCATCCATCATATGAAAGACCATGGGCTTTTTGATTTTATCAGCCACTTTGGAACAGAACAATACTGTTTCCCTTGTAGAGGCCTGGGCATAAATCACATCGGGATTATATGCTGCTATCCATTGTACCAGTTGCTCAGATACATCCAGTTTTGAAACCCGGTGAATCAGCCCGGTATATTCCAGGAAAGGGTAAAAATATTTTGTGATGAATTTTTCCCTTCCTGATATTTTTACGGTACCTGGTTTATTTTTTTGTATGGTTTCTGCTGTTGCTGCAACCTTTACTTCTCCTGAAACTGTTTTTCGCTGAATAAGATTAAAGGGGAAATACCATTTGTATTCTGCGGATCCCAGTAAATAATAGGTGTCGCATATCCTGGGGTTCAGGTTTTTAAACATATGTACGGTACACAATACCGCTATTTTATCTTTGTCCCAGCCATGAAACAGGTTTGCCTGCGTAATGCCGCCACCACTGTTATTGGTAAAAGGCTGGCCAATGATTAAAACCTTGGGTAATACAGGCATTTGGTTGTTTTAAATTAGGGTGCTGAAAATCAACGATTAACAGAACGGTTCAGATATGCTTTTATTGTATCATCTGACATATTTCTGATTTTTTCTGATAGACAGATTCCCGCAGCTATCCAGATTTCAATATAATACATATTAAATCCGGTAACTATCCTCGGGTACTGGTAGAAAATCCATAACAATATGAATATCGCCGCTCCTTTAGTAAACGCATTATGGGATTTTAAAAGCCCTTTATATACCGCGGGAAAAAGTATCATACCCAATAAGGCCAGGTAGAGGATACCGCCATTCAGTATTATTTGCAGGTAACCCGTTTCGATCACCCTGCGCTGAAACGTGATGTTATTGGGATCATCTACAATAAGCGGACAATAATATGTTCCTCCAAGTCCTTTGCCAAATACCCATTGCACAGGATTCATGTCTGCTTTCATGGCAAGTTCAACACCGGTTCTTGTATCATCATCGCCCCTTTGCTGCAAGTTGTCAAACATCGATGGCAGTTTGACATTTGACATAAACACGCTCATAAACAGTGTAAAGAAAACCGAAAGAAAAATAATCCAGAATGTACGCTTTGTATAAATAAGATACACCATTAAAATCCCCAGCAGGGCAGTTACGTTCATCAGGATGGCGCCCCGTCGTGCCCGGTAAATGGTAAGGTATACGCTCAATAAAGTGACTATGAATAAAAAAATATTGCGCTGTTTTTTCTGAAAAACATAGAAAAACAAATTGAAAATTGCGGGGAAGGCAAAATAAAGGAAAAAGCAGTCCATATCATATTGGGCCTCCCAGTTGCGCCAGTCAGGCATCAGCAGTATATCCCAGAATATGGCGCAAAAAACAAGAAACAATACACCATACAGGTTTAGAAAATAAAACAACCGCTTGTATAGTTCCAGCTTTCTGGGAAAAAGCAATACCATGGGCACTAAGTAAACAAAGATGGTATAGTCGGGATCGAATACCACCGTTTTTAAGGAATCCACATCAAATTTTATTCCCCTTGCCACAACAACCAGCCCGTAAACCAACAGTGCTTTTAAAACATTTTCAATATACTTATCCTCCAGCTGGAATTTCACGAGCCCGAAAAAACCGCTGAACAATATCACCAATCCGGCGATCTGAATACCCTGGAGGGCAGAACCCGAAATGGCTTTTACCGTACACATGGTTGGTGCATAGCCTACGGTATAAGTCATCAGCCCAAAACAAAAAAGATTAAAACTCCTGAGTTCACTTTTGGTAAGTGCATAGCCCATATCAACAGCTAATTCCTTATTCCGTCTAAGGCCGTTGTAAACAAATTTTCTTTGTATTTTATTCTGTGTAATCACAATACTTATTCAGGTTTATCGCACCGTTGCTGCACAACAAAGCCTATCCTTTATAAAAACATTCAGGCAGGTTAAAATCAGGCTTTTCTTTAACATTCACCCTGTCAAGCGGGTGAGGAAATGTTCCGGCAAAGGAAGTCTGGCTGATCCTGTCTTTCCTTAAAAAAGTAAATTCAAGCAATGGCGGAATTTCATATGCCCCTCTTTTGAGTGTTTTGCTGAAATTATTCGGGTGAATATGCACCACTTCAAAATCTTTGAGCAGTTTATAAAATGCTGCCGAAATCAGCTGGTACCCGATGGGATCAAACAGCCTGTCTACATCATGGAACTCAACAAGGATGATCCTGAATCTTTTTAATGTTTCACTTGAGGTTTCCATTAATACATCATATTCACCTCCCTCTATATCCATCTGGAGTATCATATCATGATCGGCATCTGTCACCTTTTCACCGATCCAGTTTTCCAGTGATTTAAAATTCGGCTGGTTTTCAAACCCAACAAACACTTTTTCAAAGGAGAAAAAGTCATTGTTGATCGGTGGCTTTTCCACTGAGTAATCTGCCATAAAGGATTTTATACCTTTTGATGCAAGTTCGTTCTCGAAATGTGCGGCAAAAGACACCCCGGGAGAGAAGCAATGCTTAATCCCATCCAGGTCATCGGGCACAAGGTATCCGCCGTCATCATTTCCCCCAATCCGCACCAGCTTGTGATTGGTGATCACCGGGCGTATTTTACTGAAAAAAAATGCCAGTTTCCCGGGGTTTGTTGTCCTTGAAAAACTGAAGCCAAAAAACAAAGCGATACGCTTTAAAACATCAATAATTTTGTCTCGCATTTTTATATTTTTTTGAACGTTATTACTTACTGACTGCTGATACTTTCAAACTGCTCTTGCTATTTATACCATATTGCTGCAGGAGATTTCTGATAAAATATTTTGTAATACTGTATGGGGGCAAAAATGTACCCGAAGGCATTCGAAATTATTGCAGCAATCAAAACAGATTTGACGCCCATATTGAAGTATTTGATAAAAACGAGCGACAATGCCACAAAACCAACAGAAGTGAAAATTGCCGAAATAAACTGCAGCTGTATTGCTCCGATTCCATTCAGCACATACACAAATATGTTTGCAAAAATCGCAGTGGAAAAGAAAATAAGGCACAGTAATGAAATATTAAAGTCGATATGCACGAGATTTTTCCCCAGCCATAAACGGTATACCGTATCAGAAAATACCAGCATAAGAATACCGCCCATAATTACCGGCACCAGTAACAGCAGGTATTTCTTCACCGCATTTTTAATCCACGCATAATCTTTTGTGTTATAAGCATAGGTTACGCCGCTCCAGAACGGGCTCAGCAGTATCAGGAAAAACATTTGAAGCGTAAAAAAATACCTGTACGCTATATTATACGATGTTACTTCTGTGGTATTAAAGTACCTCGCAATAAGGAACATGCTTGATTCGAACTGAACAATAACAGCTATCTGCAGCACAAAAAACTTGAGTCCCAGTTTCATGATATCTTTCGCATACTCTTTTTTCACAAAAGACAACGAGGGTCTGAAGTTTTTCAGCCTTGTGCTAAAGAACCAGAAATTAGCGGCCAGTAAAACCAAAACCGGCGCAAACCCGGCTGCCAGCCCCAGGTGCAAAAGAGAACCTTCCTTTGTTGTTTTAGTAAGTATAAAAATGATAATGAGTGTAAGCAGCTGACCCAGCATTTCCACCAGCGAAGCTTTTGCAGGTACCTGGTTCGCTATGAGCAAGGTGGTAATCAGCCTGAAAATAAAATGCATTGAAAAGCAAATAAAAATAACAGTGGCCAGCCTGGATACTTCCTGTTCCATATTTGCCGGAAGGTTCAGCAGTGCGTGCCAGCTGATAAACTGATTGACAGTTACCAGCAGCAATCCAAGGAGGCCGAAAATAATTGCGATAAAATAGTAAGCCGTGCTTACATAAGTTTTGGCAAGCTCCGTATCTCCTTTTGCATTGGCTTCTGCAAATTTATTTCGCAGCCCATGGGTGAACCCTATATCAAAAAAGGAAACCCACGCTATCATCGAACTTAAAGTAAGCCAGATACCATACTGTGAGGGGTTTACATACCCGATGGTGAGTGGTACAGAAACCAGCCCGATGGCAATACTGCAGCCTTTTATAAGGATGGAGCCGAGAATATTCTTTTTAGCCTCTATGCTTCTTTCATGTCCTTTTGAAAAAAAGTCCTTAATAATTCTCATAAAAGCACAGGTTAGGTTCGGTGCTTTCCAATAAGTTAAGCTGCCTTATCAGAACCACCATTTTTTCTGCTGTTTGAAGTAAATTATTGATTTGATTTTTTCCTGACCCTGCTGATATCGCTCTGAACCATTTCTTTCACCAAACCTGCCAGGTCATATTTGGGTTTCCAGCCTAATTTGGCTTTTGCCTTACTTGCATCTCCAATAAGAAGGTCCACCTCCGTGGGCCTGAAATACGCAGGATCAACGGCCACAACCTCTTTGCCAACAGGCAGCTGAAATTCGGGATTGCTGCATGAAGCCACATACGCCTTTTCATTAACCCCTTCTCCTTCGAACCTCAATGTTATTCCTGCCTCAGCAAATGCCAGCCGCACAAACTCTCTTACACTGGTGGTAACTCCAGTGGCAATTACAAAGTCCTCTGCAGTATCCTGCTGTAAAATCATCCACATCGCTTCCACATAATCTTTTGCATGCCCCCAGTCCCTTTGGGCATCGAGGTTACCCAGGTACAAGGCATTTTGCTTACCGCATACAATGGCAGCAACCGCCATCGTGATTTTCCTTGTAACAAAGGTTTCGCCACGTAACGGACTTTCATGGTTAAATAATATCCCGTTGCAGGCATACATATTATATGCCTCGCGGTAGTTTACAATGATCCAGTAGCCATAAAGTTTTGCAACAGCATAAGGGCTCCGCGGATAAAAAGGTGTTGTTTCTTTTTGTGGCACTTCCTGCACCAGGCCATATAATTCAGAAGTGGAAGCCTGGTAAATACGGGTTTTTTTCTCCAGCCCGAGGATACGGATGGCTTCTAAAATACGCAACGTGCCGATGCCGTCTGCATTGGCCGTATATTCCGGTGTATCAAAACTTACTTTCACATGGCTCATCGCAGCGAGGTTATAAATCTCATCTGGCTGTACTTCCTGGATGATCCTGATAAGATTGGTACTGTCTGTCAAATCACCATAGTGCATGATAAAGTTTTGCTTGTTTTCATGCCTGTCCTGGTAAAGGTGATCGATACGTTCGGTATTGATCAAAGACGAACGTCTTTTGATGCCATGTACTTTATATCCTTTGTCAAGCAAGAGCTCGGCAAGGTATGCGCCATCCTGACCGGTTACACCGGTAATTAATGCAGTCTTCATTATTGTTGAATTTGGGAAACCTCTATGAGGCGATAACAGAAGGTAATTGTTGTTTCGTTAAAAAATCTTGGTAAGCTGATTCTATTCCGTTCCTGAGCGGAGTTTTATGGTTCCATCCTAATGCATGAATCCTGGAAACATCAAGTAATTTTCTTGGTGTACCATCGGGTTTCGTTGTATCAAAAATCAATTCCCCTTCATATCCTGTAACCTCTTTTATGATTTCGGCAAGCTCTTTAATCGTGATATCTGTTCCGCAGCCAATATTCACAATTTCATTCTCATTGTAGTGCTGCATTAAAAACAAACAGGCTTCCGCCAGGTCATCCGAGTATAAAAACTCCCTTCTCGGACTGCCGGTTCCCCATATCTTTACCTCACTGATCCCGGCCATTTTCGCTTCGTGAAACCTTCGTATCAGTGCAGGCAGCACATGCGAGTTCTGGGGGTGATAATTATCGTTTATGCCATACAAATTTGTAGGCATTGCACTGATAAAATTTGCCCCGTACTGGGATTTATAAGATTCGCACAGTTTTATCCCTGCAATTTTAGCAATGGCGTACGGCTCGTTGGTATATTCCAATGCCCCTGTTAAAAGGTATTCTTCCCTGATAGGCTGTGGGGCCATTTTTGGGTAAATACATGAACTGCCCAGGAAAAGCAATTTGGAGACCCCCGACCTGTAGGCTGAATTAACAATGTTGGAAACAATCATCAGATTGTCGTAGATGAACTCGGCCCTGTAAGTATTATTTGCCATTATCCCGCCCACTTTGGCAGCTGCCAGGAAAACGTAACCGGGCTTTTCGGTTTGAAAGAACGCTTCAACAGCGCCCTGGTCTCTCAAATCAAGTTCACGGGATGTTTTATATACAATGTTCGTAAAACCGTTCTTTTGTAAAACCCTCATTATAGCAGAGCCAACCAAACCCCTGTGCCCTGCTACATATATTTTGTCATCTGATTTCATCATGATTGAGCAAAGGTATAGTTTACTGACGCCAAAGCTTTCTCATGGAGGAAATGATCATCTTTTAAGTCAACAACTAATGAATATCCGATAGACGGCAGGTTAATTTTCACCGATTTGTTCATGATCCGCACAACATTCCCTTCCATCTTGTAGATAGAACGATAAATATTTTTTTCTGTTATGCCGTTGTCAACATTTATTTTTTCCAGGGATATGTGCTGGTCACTTCCGGTGAATTCCCTGATGGCATTAATTTCAACATCGTTGATTACCGCAGGCCTTCCCAGCCAGTAAAGAATATTAATCACCCCTTCCGTAGTTTTGGCTACAGAAAGAATCTCCTGATCTGCAACATATGCAAATACATAGTTTTTAAACAACGGCTTGCTTATGATCTTGCTCCTGATCAGTTTTTGTGTTTCAACCTGCACAAAAGGGGTAAAGTTTTCAATTTTCCTTTTTGTCAATAAAGCGGATACTTTTTTCTCACAATTGGTTCTTGTGTAAAGTATATACCAATTCTTCTGCATAACTATTTTTTGAGTAGTTAAAAAAGTGCAGTTAATCGGGATAATGGAGGGAGATAGTTAGTCAGATAATTGGAAAAGCTGGTCGCTCTAGGATAGGACTACAAATGTAGGGATTAATTATGGCTTCGCCAATCTCAGTCACATAAATTTAATGTGCCTGAGTTCCCCGGTTATTTTCATTGAATTTGGACTTATTAATTTCATTTGGATGGATGCTTTGCTCTTTTATATTTTTTTACCCCTTTCCTTATTGCCATACACATAATCGTAACCATAACCATAGGCATTTTTAAATACCCCCTTCGTTTTAAGGCCATTAAATACAATAGCCGGGTTGTGAATGGTATTGATCTGGTTTGACTGATCAAGCCTGTTAATCAGCTTTTTAGGGGTGTAATTATGCCTTACTACATACAAAGTGGCATTACATAATTCGGTCAGGATAAATGCATCTGTTACCAGGGCAGAGGGTGAGGTATCGATCAATACAACTTCGAAATTGCTATCAAGATATTCAATCAGCCCGGCGATTTTACCATTTGCAAGCAGCTCCGTTGGGTTTTCCGGCAGGGTACCCGCGGATATGAAATAAAGGCTTTCGTAACCCGGCAGCTGGTTTATTATATCATTTGCATTTTTTTCACCCTGGAGGTATTCCGTAACACCCTCGCTGTAGTCTACATCAAGTATTTTCGAAAGCGTGGGGTTGTTAAGATCCAGGTCAACCAATATTACTTTTTTTCCGGTGAGCGAAAGACTAATAGCAAGATTGGCCGCAACAAAACTTTTGCCTTCACCCGAAATGCTGGATGTTACTAATATTTTTTTATGGGTTGAATCAATACCCAGGAACGACAGCGATATGCGGAGTTTACGGAAAGATTCTGCGATAAAACTCCTCGATCCTTTTGCAATGACGATAGGAGAGCTGGTTTTTTCAAATGGAATTTCAGCGATTACAGGGATCGTTGTCATTTTTTCCACTTCATTCCGGTACATCACTTTACCGTTAAAAATATCTTTCACGATAATTACACCCACAAATAATCCTGCGCCTGTAACCAATGCAAGAAGATAAATCAGTTTCTTTTTGGGACTTACCGGAAATTTGCTGCTCATGGCACTGTCCACCACCTTACTGCTGGATGAAACAGAAGCCAGCTTTAATTCAGCATCCTGTTTTTTCTGAAGCAGTTCCTGGTATAAGCCATTTTTGGTTTGTTGCTGGCGGCTGATATCAATCAATGCCCTTTCTTTACCCGGCATAGACATCAGTTTTGAATTGAAACCGCCGCTGGTGGCCATTAAACTGCGCCTTGCTGCATCGATACTTGATTTTTGTCCTCTGATATTATTAATGATCTCCGGTTTCAGTTTGTTGATTTGCTCTTCAAGGGCAATTAATCTGGGGTTTTTTTCACCCACCACAGTTTTCAATTTATCATATTCCTGCTGGGAGCTGTACAACTGGGTGGTAAGCGTGGTAAGGGCCTGATCTGTGATACCAAAAGTAGACGGCACCAATGCTGAACCACTATTGGCCTTATCTCCTGCATATTTTTCAACCTGGTTCAAAACAGCATACTGGTTATCCAGTTCCCCAAGTTTTTGATCAATGGATGCAGCACCCTGGATCAGCACACTGCTTTGTTCCACTGTACTGATAGCGCCTGCACCTGACCTGTAATGCTGAATTTTTTTCTCAATAGAATCCAGGTCTTTTCCCAGAATTGCTAGCTGCTCATTAATAAAATTAAGGGCATTCAGTGAAAGGTTATTCTTATCCTGGACAGACCGTCTTTCATAGATGTCTACCAGGTTATTCAGCACATTTACCGCACGTTGCGGGATCGGATCCTTGTAGCTTAAATCCACCAGGGCGCTTACCCCCCCGGACACAGTTAAATACTTCGACATTTCAACGGCAACCTTGTCGGGCCTTATAAGGGAGAAGCTTAATTGACGTGCAGACTCCAGGGAGGGTATATAATACCGGTTAATCGAAAACTTCAAAGAGCCATATGAAGTATTCACCGTTTTGTTTAATGGATATTTGTTTTTACCATTAAGCACAACCGTTGAATCTGATTTATCAAAATAAAAATCAACATCATTAACTTCTGTTAATGCATCCGGGCTCTCCACTTCCACTGTCACAGGAGAAATTTCATATGCATCCCCGTTTTTCACTTTCCCTTTCTGAATCATTGGTGCATATAAAGCAAGTCTTTTCACCACACTCTCCATCAGTATTCTGGATTGAAGCACCCTGATCTCATTATCAATATTCTTCTTTGATTCAAAAAAACTGGCTGACTGCAATGTTTGTGAATCATCACTTCCCCTCCTGTCATCCTTGATCATAATTGATGCAAACGCCGCATATACAGGAGTTGCATATCGCAAATAAACATAGGCCCCGGTCACAGACAGCACTGTAAACAACAGCAACAAAGGCCAGTATGGCAAAAACTTTGATACCAGTTGTTGCATCGAATTGGCCTCTTTTATACCCTGTTCTCCGTATCGTTCGTTTGCTGATTCCATTTTAATAGAAATATTCTGGCTGAGATTATTTAATTACTTTATCAAATACAAGGAAAAGAAGAGATACCCCTGTCAGGACAAGCGGAATCACCTGCTGCCGCCTTTGCGATAAAGCAAGATCAACCCTTTCTTTATTCGGTTCAATATATAGCAGGTCGTTGGGTTTTAAATAATAAAAATCTGAATTAAGAAAATCGCTTGAATTGATATTGATCCTGCGGGTCATACGAACACCGTTCTCCTCCCTTACAAGCAGTATATTTTCTCTTTTGCCGTAAATAGTTAAATCCCCGGCCAGTGCCAGTGCTTTAATCAGCGTAATTTGTTCGTTGGGAACACTGATTACAGACGGGTGACCCACTTCACCCAAAACGGTTACTTCAAAATTGAGGTGACGTATCTCCACCATGGGATCCACTAAAACCTTTTTACTTACAATAAGACTGGTGATATTTTCTTTCAGTTGTTTTTTGGTATAGCCTGCAGCTTTTACAACACCAAGCGACGGTATTTCAATGTTTCCATCTGTATTTATCAAATAACCAGCAGACTTGGCATCTGCATTTACCGTTTTGTTATATTCAGCTGATGCTTCCCTGCTGCGGCTGGTAATCACAACATCAACAAGGTCTCCTTGCTGATAAGGAGCTTCAACCATCCCTACATTTTTCCTGTATGTTGTATCATGAGAATTTTCGAAGTAGGCGATCTTTTTTTGCGTGGCACATGATGCGAATAGCATTACAGAGGCGATCAATCCAAAGAGTGAAATTTTAGTTCCCATATTGCGTGATTTTAGAGTTATAGCTAAAAAATATATACTAGGTATACACGGCTTTGCACGGAAATTTGGAACGTGTGGTTTTGGCACGGATCAGAGAATCTTAAGAGGTAAGTACAGGCGGGAACCTGTATTGCGGCCGTAAAAATACTATAAAAAATGTAATATCAAAATAAATTTCAGGTAATTTCTTTGTGAAGCCTCGCCCTGTTAATATAGTAAAAAAATGATTTTTGAATTGCTTTTTAGTTTATACTAAATGTTGGAGTAAATATGAAACAACAGAACCGCTGATGGCTTATATTTAGCTTCATATTCAGGCATATGAAACATATTCTCATCACATTTATCCTGCTGCATTGCATGTTTGGTATTCATGCGCAAAGCATCATACAAAAAGATCCCATAATTGAAAACCTGGTCAGGCAGGTATCGGCTGATTCATTACAGCAATATATAAAAACATTGGTTGCCTTTGGAACCCGCAATACCCTGAGTAACCAGTCTGCCGCTTCCCGGGGTATTGGCGCTTCCCGAAAATGGGTGCTCGAAAAATTCAACCAGTTTGCCAGCCGGTCAAACGGACGGTTATCTGCATTTATCGACACCATCACTTTGCCACCGGATGGCAGGCGGGTTGACCGGCCTGTGCTGCTGGGCAATGTGGTGGCAACACTCAGGGGTGAAGATCCGGAAGATAAAAGAATATTCATTATCAGCGGGCACCTGGATAATATGCGGAGCAGCCCGACAGACAGTACCGGCGATGCACCGGGTGCCAATGATGATGGCAGCGGCACTGCCGCAATAATTGAATGCGCCAGGGTAATGAGCACACAAAGCTTTCCCGCCACTATCATATTTGTAGCGGTAAGCGGTGAAGAACAGGGTTTGCTGGGCGCCGCTTTTATGAGTGAAAAAGCAAAAAAAGAAAACTGGAATATTGAGGCGGTACTTAATAATGATATCATCGGAAGTAATAACAGCAATGAAACCAATATTATTGATAATACCAGGATACGAGTATTCAGTGAAGGACTTCCGGCATTTGAAACAGAAAAGACTGCGGTGAATATTCGCATGCTGGGGCTTGAAAACGACGGAAAAGCTCGGCAGCTGGCCCGTTATGTAAAAGAAATCGGAGAACGCTATGTTGACAATTTACAGGTGGTGATGATTTACCGGAACGACCGTTTTTTAAGGGGTGGAGATCATACGCCCTATGTTCAGAGAGGTTATGCAGCCGTAAGATTTACTGAAATGAACGAAAACTATACAAGACAGCACCAGAACATACGCATTGAAAACGGGGTTGAATATGGCGACCTTGAAAAACATATAGATTACGAATACCTGAGGAAGAACACGGCCATGAATCTTGCAAACCTTGCCAACCTTGCAAAAGCTCCGGCCATGCCCGATTCGGTAAGAATGGATGTAAAGCGGCTGGGTAACAGTACCAGTCTTTCCTGGAACAAACCACTCAGCGGACGATATAAAGGCTATTATATTCTTATAAGGGAAACCACCAGTGCTGTATGGCAGAAGAAAATATTTACAGCAGGAAACAGCATTTTACTGCCGTACAGTAAGGACAATTATTTTTTTGCTGTACAATCTGTGAATGATGCCGGAAACGAAAGCCTGCCGGTGGTTCCGGGTATTTCCGGAAGATAGTGGTTTAGTTGGCCGCTAATTCCTTTACATTACCGGTGCGCTTTAATACACCCCAACCCTGCAGTTCGCCCTTGATCGCCTTATTAAAGGATTTGAACAGGATATAATACATCAGCTGCCGGTAAACCAGGCGTTGCGGCAGCATCCATAACAGCTTGCTGTAATCCTCCTTTTCAAAGGCAAAGGCAAGTGCTGCTCCGGCCACATCCACCAGCGTGAAAATGAAATAGTAAAGCAGTATATGCCCGATACTTGCCGGGATAATTCCAAAACCCGCCGCAACCAGGCTTAATAACAGGATAATATCGGCGAGGGGAGCCAGGAACGGCAGTATCATCTGGAAAATAAGAATATTGGGCAAAGCAACCATTCCAAAGTTTTTGTAACGAGGGTTAAATACGGCATCCCTGTGTTTCCAAAAACACTGCATCACGCCAAAACTCCAGCGGAAACGTTGTTTCATAAATTGTTTCATGGTTTCCGGAGCTTCCGTATATGAAAGCGCTTCATTACAGTTTTTAACAGTATAACCATTACGGTGCAGGCGCATGGTAAGGTCACAGTCTTCGGCCAGCGTATCGGTAGTAAATCCGCCTGACTTTATAATCGCATCTTTCCTGAATGCCCCAATGGCTCCCGGCACCACGGTAATACAATTCAAAAGGTCAAAAGCCCTTCTGTCGAAATTTTGAGACGTGATGTACTCGATACTTTGCCAGCGGGTGATCATATTGATTTCATTGCCCACTTTTACATTGCCCGCCACTGCTCCTATATTTTCTGCAGTAAATTTTTCCATCAGTTTCATCACAGCATCCGATTTCAGCTGGGTATCTGCATCAATACAAACCACATAATCTGTTACTGCGAGGCTGATGCCAAAGTTTAATGCCGAGGCCTTGCCGCCATTGGGTTTTGTATGTACTTGTATATTGGGCGTTCCTGCAAATGCAGTACTTACTTTTACAAATGTGCTGTCCCTGCTGCCGTCATCCACGAAGATAATCCTGAGTGAGGGATAGGTTTGCTGCAGCAGGTTATTCACTGTTCTTACCGCATTGATCTCTTCATTGTAGGCAGGCACTATAATGGTTACAAACGGGTACTGCCTGCTGGTATTAACTGGCGGGTTGATAGCCTGTTTTTCCTTTTTCCGCTGAACAGCCGCAAGCACTGCCATAAAAATGATTCTTACAACAGAAAGCACAATACCCACAATGAATAGTGAAAAAACGATGTTTTGTGTCCAGTAAGAAGCCTCTGCAATAAAAAAATTCACTTTGTTCATGGCCGAGGCCGGCACAGGAGGCATAACGTCATCTTTTGTTTTTCCCATCAGGTCGGCTACGGTTGTGAATTTGCAGCCCTTTTTCTGGAAATAATCTATGATACGCGGCAATGCCCTGATGGTGGCTTCCCTGGTGTTGCCCCCGGCATCATGCAGTAAAATAATATTGGCATTCCGTTCTTCTGCCTGGCGAATGGTACGGGCTACAATACTGTCGGCACTTACACCTTCTTCCCAGTCGTTTGGATCAATGCTTTCTCCCACCGTGATATAATTATCTTTCTTGCTCCGGGCCAGGGGTTCAATTTCCTCGTAGGTCTGCGGCTCACTGTCTGCATTGTAAGGCGCCCTGAACAGGATGGTAGAACGCCCGGTAATACTTTCTATCAGCAGCCTTGTAAGCCGCATTTCTATTTCAGCCCTTTCGGCACTCATTTTGGCAACATTCCCATGCGTGAAGGTATGGTTGCCAATTTCGTAGCCGTTTTTATAAATACGCTGCAGGATCGGTATGTTTTTTTCTCCCTGAAGACCCACAATAAAAAAGGTAGCGGGTACTTTCCGCTGTTCGAGTATATCCAGTATCCGGGGCGTCCAGCGTGGGTCGGGGCCGTCATCAAAAGTAAGAATGAGTTTATGGCCCGGACCAACCGGTGTGGAATCGGCCGCAAATTTTTTATAGATATAACCCGAAGGGAGTTGCAGGTAATTTTGTTCTGCAATGAGCTTTTCCGAAGTATCCACCTGCAGGCTGATCTTTCCTTCTTGCGGCGAATACAGGAAGTCGAGCAGCTCACCGCCATCATCCTTATTTACCGCAGTGGGTTTTCCCTTATCATCAAAGGGTACCGTTTTAAGCAAATCAAAATTGAATGGTGTGGCTTCCAGCGCATCATTGCTTAAGTCGTTACTATAAAATGTCCATAACCGCGGGTCTTCGCTGCCCATGCGCCATAAGGCCGTTCCGGCAGTTGCATACTCATCACTAAACCGGAGTATGTTGAAAGAGGTGGCTGCATCCGTAAACCAAACCTCGTGTTTCAGTTTTTCGACACTGCCGTCTGATTCCCTCCTTTCTTCTGTATAAGAATAATGAAGATTGTAAGTATCGTTATCGTAATCAATCACGGCATTGACGGCTTTTGCTTTGTTTACAAGATCGGAATACGTAAAATCATCCACTTCTTCCACTTTACCTGCTTCATCCATTGCCCAATCGTACCCGTACCCTGAAATACCAAGGATAATTTTTTCGCTTTCAATTTTACCGGCGGTCCAGTCCAGCGCATCCTCCACCCATTTTTGTGCACTTACAGGCCCGGGCTTTGTACTGTTATTAAACTGGTCATATGCCATCAAAACAATATAGTCGTTGTACTTTGACAGTTCTTTATAATCATAGTCATCGTTGTGTACAGCAACATCCATGGTTACTGTCATCCCTAAAGGGTGAAGGGTGTTGTAAAGCTTTTGCTGGAATAGTGTTAATGGCTTATCTGATTTTTCATTCAGTTCTTCAAAATCGGTATTGATACCCTGGAGGCCGTAATAGTTTAGCGTATCTGCCAGCTGGCGGATGATATTATTTCTTTTAACTGTATCGTTCAAGATCACATGAAGCAGCCTCCCGTCGAAATCACCGAGTTTTGAATTGAAGTTGTTGAAAATGGGAATAATGCGTAGCTGTTTTTTTTTCATTACTGCCAGCCCGGCACTGTCGATCCTGGTTTGCAGTTTATAAGTAACTGTATCGATGAAAAACCATTCGGGGAAAATGGTATTGAGCTTATCGCCATATTTTTCCAGGGCAGGCAGCGAAGTGCTTTGTGTCCAGGGTGTATAAAATGCCGCCCGCAGGTAAGGATTTTTTTCGGTGCGTGGCCTGATGCCTTTATGTGCATTCAAGGAATCTTCTTCAATTTTCTTTACCAGGAAATCTTTGATCCCCTTATACTTTCTGTTCCCCTTATCTGCCAGCGTGAGCGGTTTTGAAGGATCCAGCTTATCCGCATATTGTTTTGACCGTTCATTGTACTTCAGTTCAGAAGGTATCCCGTCCCTGACGAGCGCAAGCACCACCACGGTTATTAAAAAAAGAAAAATAAAAATGAGTATACGAAATGTCCATTTGGCCCTTTTCCAGCGGGAGGGGCTTGCAGCCTGAAATATCTGACCTTGTGTTGCCATCTGCCAAAATTATCCTGAACATTTTTGTATGCAGGTTAAAAGATAGTAAAACAGGCAAAAAAAAGAAAGCCCCTGTAGAAACAGGGGCCGTTTTACCAAAACTAACTGCTTATGAGAAAATTTAAATTATTCGTTTTTATCTTTTATAAATATACGCAAACCCGGTGCCAAAAGTTACAGCCAATCTGTTAAGGTTTCCTTAATAACTGCAACACTCCTCGGAATCAATAACGGCTAAAAGAACTTTTTATTTTTCAGCTTTGCTGTTTAAAATCGCTTTCAACAGCAGCTGGTATATTTACGACGTAAAATTATCCAAATAGTTTAAGCAAAATGAAAAAGCACCCCTTTAAGGAGGTGCTTTAACACAATATTAATGGTTGAACCTATTTTATAAAGCCCTTGATCAGGTCCATCAGCCCGCCTGATCCCTGTTGCTGTTGCGCCTGTGTGGCGCCTCCTGCGAGTTTTGACACTATATCCATCAGGCCGCCACCACCCTGCTGACCGCCACCGGTAAACTGGCCAATTAAGTTCTGGAAACTAAACCCGCCGCCTGCCTGTTGCTCCTGGGCAACCTGCTGACTTTGGCCGCCGGTGAGAGAATTTAAAAGATTATCCAGCGTAAAACTGCTGTTGGAAGGATCGTTGGTTTTATTTACCAGGTTACTGATCACGCTGGGTATCAGGTTTTGTGCCACGCCACTGGCCTGGTTGCTGTTTAGCCCGAAATTACCCATCAGCTTTTTGGCAAAATGGCCGATCATCATGGAAACAACCGGGTTGCCGTTCAGGTTTTGCTGACCCTGCTGACCGCCACCGCCAAATAATGAGAGCACACTTTCCAGTCCGCCACCGGCCACCAGGTTTTGTAAACCACCCGCCACTGTATTGGTGGCTTCAGCCACCACCGCATCATTGTGCTCATTGGGAACATCAGGATTATTGATGACTGCATCTCCGGCCACGCCTTTGATCATGTCGAATAAATTGTCAAGCATCTTTTGAGTTTTAAAGTTGAGTAAAAATTTTACTTCACTCAAGATAGGTGAAATTTCAAAAGAGTTGCAAATGCCCGTATTAATTCTGTTGTGAGAGTTTTTCCGCGTTTTCCGCAAACTGCAGTGCATCTATAAATTCCTGTACTTCCCCGTTCATCACCACATCAAGATTGTATACCGTTAGCCCGATACGGTGATCGGTAACACGGCCCTGGGGATAATTATAGGTTCGGATCTTTGCACTACGGTCGCCCGTGCTTACAAGGCTTTTACGTACATGCGCAATCGCTTCCTCTGCCTTCTTCACTTCCGCTTCGTAAAGTTTGGTACGCAGCATTTCCATTGCCTTGAGTTTATTACCCAGCTGGGTGCGTTCTGTCTGGCAAACCACCACGGTGCCAGTGGGTTTATGGGTAAGAAATACTTTTGTTTCCACTTTGTTTACGTTTTGTCCGCCTGCGCCGCCGCTGCGTGCGGTTTCCATCTTCACATCGCTTTCTTTCAATTCAAAATCCACTTCATCCGCTTCCGGCATTACAGCCACCGTGGCGGCGCTGGTATGCACCCGGCCACTGGCTTCTGTATCGGGCACCCGTTGTACCCGGTGCACGCCGCTTTCAAATTTTAAAGTACCATAAACATCATCACCTGTTACTTCCACCTGCACTTCTTTATAGCCGCCCACAGTTCCTTCACTTTCACTCAGGATAGCCGTTTTCCAGCCTTTCTTTTCGCAATATTTCAAATACATCCGCAACAGGTTTCCTGCAAAAAGCGAAGCTTCATCACCGCCTGTACCTGCCCGGATCTCCAGGATGGCATTTTTCTCGTCAAAAGGATCCTTGGGAATCAGCATATGACGGAGTGATGCTTCCAGCTTTGTTTTCTTTTCTTCCAGGGCCGGCAGTTCTTCCTTGGCCAGTTCACGCATCTCTTCGTCACTGCCGTCGAGCACTTCTTTATTGAATGCTATATCATCCAGCACCCTTACGTACTCGGCCCGGGCCTGTACAATTTTTTCCAGGCTGCGGTATTCCTTGCTGATGGCAGCAAACTGTTTATTATCGTTTACAATTTCAGGATTGGTGAGCGCCACCGCCAAATTGTCGAACTTACCTTTTATGGCATCCAGTTTATCTAACATGTTGTTCCTTTCTTTTAACAGCCAATAAGTTGGGTTTTGATGAAATTATCGGGACCAACCCTATAACTTTGCCCGGCTCTTGTTTTTTTATAACAGGCGGCAAATTTACAATTTATCCCCTTGCACAGAAAATTTACAGCTCCCCATATTTTTACCGGTAACCGTTTTTTGCCGGAAGGAAATGTTTTAATCACAAACCGGGAAGGTGTTATTCTTGAAATTGTGCCTGCGGAAAATGCCGGTGACAATATTGAATTTTTTGATGGGATACTTTGCCCGGGGTTTATCAATGCACACTGTCACCTGGAGCTCTCCCATTTAAAAAATGTCCTCCCTGAACATACCGGCCTGGTGGATTTTGTATACAGGATCATTACCGGGCGGCAGGCAGATTTGCCCGTTATATTGCAGGCAATAAAAGATGCTGAAGCGGAAATGCTTCAGGAGGGGATTGTTGCCGTGGGGGATATTTGCAACACCACCCACAGCCTGCAACAAAAAAAAGAGGGTAATCTCCGTTATCATAATTTCATTGAAGTAACCGGGTTTGTTCCTGCAACCGCCGGTAAAAGATTTGAATCTGCTGTTGAAAACCTGGAATCTTTCAGGAAGGAACTGCAAAACAAAGAGCATCACTCCACGATCAGTCCGCATGCTCCCTATTCTGTTTCGGAAGCTTTATTTAACAGTATCAACTGGCATACAGGCAACAACCTCGTCACCATCCATAACCAGGAAACACCGGCAGAAGCCGCTTTTTTTGAAACAGGTACCGGAGATTTTTTAAAACTGTACCAGTTACTGGGAATTGATATTTCGTTTTTCAGGCCCACCGGGAAATCAAGCCTTCAGAGTTTCCTGCCCTTCTTCAATAAACAGCAGTCGCTGATACTGGTGCATAATGTCACCACCACTGCAAAAGATATCCTTTCTTCCCTCGAATCGGTATCCGCTAACCAGCTTTCGTCTGTTTATTATTGCCTGTGCCCCAATGCAAACAAATACATTACAAACAGTCTGCCCGATGTAAATATGCTGATGAACAACCCGGGTAGTATCATACTGGGCACAGACAGCCTGGCATCCAATCACCAGCTGAGCATACTTGAAGAAATGAAAACCCTGCAGATTCATTTTCCATCACTGGCGACAGAACAGCTGCTGCAATGGGCCACCATTAATGGGTCAAGGGCCCTCCGCATGGAGCATGATCTGGGCAGTTTTGAAAAAGGCAAAAAACCGGGTATCGTAAATATCAGCGGGGCAAACAAAGCCGCATTTACAAACCATGCGGTTGCCAGAAGGCTGTTATAACACCTCGTGCAGTACCAGTAAGGTTTTCATCTGCCCAAACTCTGCAATATGCAGTGCATAAAAATCCTGGTAACGCAACAAGAGCTGGCGCCGTACCTGCTGGTTAAGATTAAACTGTTCCAGCTCTGCAGGCTGCATTACTTTCAGCACCTGCGAAGTGATTTTTGCGGCATCTTCATGTAAGAAATGCGGGTGGGGAGGCGGAAAATCAATAAATAAACCTTCCTTCAGATCAAGCACATTATAGCGCTCACTGTAATTGTCTGTCATCCTGAAACCCAAAAAGTATGGCAGGTGCAATGAAAAGAAAACCGGGAAATTAGCAGCGGCTTTGCCTGAACATTTATCAAGTGCAAGCAGGGCATCTTCACAAAAAGCAAAAAGATCGGTATTGGTTTCGGGCTGTTTCAGGCATTTGAACAACAATTCCACCATATAGGCCGCAATGCTGTTTTTGATCACATCCGTCAGCACCGTATCATAAATATGCCCCCAGCTGAACTCTTTAATACGGTGCATATTTTTTGTTTCATTGTGATACACCACCATATCCAGTATGGCTGCAGGCTGAAAATAATTTGCACGGGCCCCGCGTTTTTTGGCAGTCCTCACCCCGTTCACCATATAAGTTTGCACACCGAAAAGTTCAGTCAGTACCGTTACCACCAAGCTGGTTTCACCATATTTGATGGTGCGTAAAACGATCCCTTTTGTTTTATGTGTCATGTTCGTTCCTTTTCAGAAAATCCCACAGGTTTTCCAATATCTTCCAAAGTGCCTGCTGCCATTGGATAAAATGGTGTTTATCCCACCAAATGCATCGACAATAAATGCTGAAATCCAGCCCAAATTAACGTTCTTTGCAGCTCAAAATCTGGAATCGTAAATCAAAATTACTTATGTGGCAGCGTTTAGGAAGTTTTGTTATTAAAAACCGTTTGATACTGCTTATTATACTGTTTGCATGCAGCGGTGTAATGGGTTATTATGGAAGCAAGGTGAAATTGAGTTATGATTTTGCACGTGCCATCCCGGCTGACAATCAAAAATACCTCGACTATAAAGCATTCCAGCAGCGTTTTGGCGACGACGGCAATACGATGGTGATTGGCATTAAAGCAGAAAACATCTTCAGCCTTCCTTATTTTAATGCGTATAACAAGCTGCAGAAGGATCTTAAGAAAGTGGAGTACGTAGAGGATGTGCTGGGTATCAGTTCGGCCATCACATTGAAAAAAGACAGTGCCAGTGAAAAGATGCTGCCTGCAAAAATATTTGCCGACAGCTTAAACCAGGAACAGCTGGACAGCGCTGCCGCCCGTTTCAGTAATCTCTCCTTTTACAAGGGCAAGCTGTACAACCCTGATGAAAAAACCTACCTGGTGGCCGTACGTTTTAACAAGGAAGCCCTCAATTCTCCCAAACGCACAAAAATTATCCAGGATGTTTCGGCTGTTACCAACGCATTTGAAAGAGCCACTAAAACGGAAGTGCACATGAGCGGTTTACCGCTGATCAGGACGGTTTTGGCCGACCGTATTCAAAAAGAGATGAAGCTGTTCCTGATCGGTTCGCTTGTGCTGAGTGCATTGATCCTGCTGATTTTTTTCCGTTCCTTCAGCACCATGCTGCTTTCCTTAACGGTTGTGTTGCTGGGGGTAGTTTGGAGTCTCGGCACTTTGCAGCTATGGGGTTATAAAATCACCCTGCTTACAGCACTGATCCCTCCGCTGGTGGTGGTAATCGGTGTGCCCAACTGTATCTACTTTATCAATAAGTATCACACCTCCTACCTGCACAGCAATGATAAAAACAAGGCCCTGGTGGAAATGGTAAGCAAGATGGGCGTGGTTACGCTGTTCTGCAATATCACTGCCGCCATCGGGTTTGCTGTTTTTGCGCTCACAGAAAGCGCCATTTTAAAGGAATTTGGCGTAGTGGCCGGTATCAGCATCATGGCCATTTTTCTTATTTCATTTATCCTTTTGCCCGCGGTGCTCAGTTACCTGCCGGCTCCCAAATCATCGCAGGTGAAGTATTTGAACAACCGCTTACTGACCACTTTTTTAGTACGGATTGAGCGGTGGGTGGTGCATCATAAAAAACTGGTGTATGGCATCACAGGGGTGCTGCTGGCCTTATCTGTTGCAGGTATTTTTCAGCTGAAAAGCGTGGCCTATATCGTGGATGATTTACCCAAGACGGATAAGATATATACGGACCTGAAGTTTTTTGAAAAGTATTTTAAGGGTGTGATGCCCCTTGAAATTGTACTGGACACCAAAAAACCAAAAGGCATTTTAAAACCCGGCGTGGATATTAATAAGATCGCATTCTTCCAGGATTCATTCCTGGCCCGGCAGCAAAATATTGCCAAACCGCTATCCGTAATTGATGGCATCAAGTTTACCTACCAGGCCATCAGTGAGGGGCAGGGAGATTCCACTTATACCCTGCCTGCATTTGGCAACCCTTTAAAAGACCTGCACGATAAATTAAGGGTTGTACATGTACGCAGGCAAAACGGGGAGATGACAGCAGCAGACAGCGCCACAGTAAAGCTGGCAGGTTCGTTTGTGGATTCATCCGAGCAATATCTGCGTATCAGTATGAGTATGGCTGATATTGGTACCGAACAATTACTCCCGGTGGTGGATTCCATACAACGCAATGCCAACAAAATCCTGAATGGCAAGGACAGTGCCGTGATCAAGGACACTGCCGCCGCCACCTACCGGGTAACCGTTACTGGCACCAGCTCCACCTTCCTGGAAGGAAGCCGGTTTATCATCAACGGGCTAAAAGAAAGCATTTTCTGGGCCTTTTTACTGATCGCACTTTGCATGCTTTACCTGTTTAAATCGGTGAAGATTCTTGTATGTTCTTTGATACCCAACCTGATCCCGCTGGTGATTACCGCCGGGGTGATGGGCTGGGCAGGCGTGCCATTAAAACCTTCTACTGTATTGGTTTTCAGTGTGGCACTTGGCATTGCCATTGACATCACCATCCGGTTTCTTGTCAATTATAAGCAGGAACTGCCTTCGCATAAAAACAATGTGAATAAAACAGTGAGTGCCACCATCAGCAGTACCGGGCTCAGCATTGTGTACACTTCCCTGGTGCTGATTGCCGGTTTTGTAATATTCTGTTTCAGCGGTTTTGGCGGCACCAAGGCATTGGGCTGGCTCACTTCTGTAACATTATTTACCGCCACACTTACGAACTTAATTTTGCTGCCGGTGTTACTATTACTGGTATCGCCCAAAAAAGCAAATAATCCATAAAACGCTCATAACTGTTAGCGGCAAACTATGAAGGTTTTCGTGTTTATTAAATACGGAAACATCGTGCTTTGAGCAGCTTTAAGACTATAAAACTTGTCCTGTTTTCTATAAAAACCACCATTCAACACTATCTTTGTTTTAACATTAAAACTAAATTGCAAATGAGAAAATTTCTTTTCAGTCTTGTGGCTGTTTTGGCATTTGTATTTGCCGCCAGCGCACAAAACCGGACGGTTACCGGTAAAGTAACTGATGAAAAAGGCGCTCCAATCAATGGAGTATCAGTAACAAGTGGTAAAATCGGGGCTCAAACTGATCCCGGAGGTAATTTTTCGATTACTATTCCCGCATCAGCCAAAACGCTGACCTTTACTTTTATAGGGTATGATGCTGTTACGAGGGCAATCGGCAACAGCAGCACAGTAAGCGTGCAGTTAACACAAACTACCACCAAACTTGATGAAGTAGTAGTAGTTGGTTATGGAGCTGCAAAAAAGAAAACAGATGTGGTTGGTTCCATTAAAACAGTAGCTGCTAAGAAAGTGCAGGAGTTACCCACAGCGAATGCCCTGGATGCCTTACAAGGTAAAATTCCGGGTCTGCAAATTTACTCTTCAACCGGTGAACCTTCATCCACCCCTTCTGCAAGAATTAATGGTGTTGGATCGTTAACAGCCAGCAACACTCCGCTATACGTGATGGATGGAATCCCCGTTTCAGCAGGCGCAATCGTTTCTTTGAACCCTGAGGACTACGAATCGATCAGTGTACTCACTGACGCATCTGCCACATCAATTTATGGTTCAAGGGCCGCTAATGGTGTTATCTTTTTTACCACTAAAAAAGGTTCTGCCACCAAAGCAAGAATTAACCTGAACACACAGTATGCTATGTCAAGCCTGCTGGGCAACACCACCAAGTTCTATAATACTTTAATGAATTCAAAAGAACTGGCTGATTTTTGGGTAGCGAGTGCTTACAGAACCAGAGGATATGTTGATACTTTTTTAGCTGCCAATCCGTACGATACCAAATGGTATAAAGTTTATTATAAAGACAATGCACCTTCCAAAAATGTTGAGCTGAACATCTCTGGTGGTGGCGATAAAACCACTTACTATGTTTCCGGCAGTTATTTTAAACAGGAAGGTTTAACATACAGGTCTGATTACAAAAGGTACACACTCCGCAGCAATATCAACTCAGTTGTAAACAAATGGATGACCCTGGGCATTAACCTTGTGGGCGGTTACGATAACAGGATGACTAACCCTTACGGCAGCAACAGCACCAACAGGGGTCTGGGTTTACTAGCACAGCCAATGTACACTCCTATTAATCCTGCAACCGGCAAAAATTATGAATTTATCCCTGGCTGGGGCAGGTACCATCCTAACTACCTGGCTGATAAAATCAGGAGCAATTCCGACAACATACAGTTCACTCCTTCTGCTTATGTTCAAATCACTCCGTTCAAAAACCTGGTATACAAAACACAGGCAGGTATGGAAGCATATGACTTCACCACCACCTCTGTTCAGTTGCCTTCTTATCTAGGTTCGTTGAACAATGGCTCTACTTCTGAATCATATACAAGGGAAGTAACAAGAACTATCAACAATACCCTGGAGTACAAATTTGATGTAACAAAACATCATCACATTACATTGCTCGCCGGTAATGAATATATTGATGACAAACTGAAATCATTCAACGGTTCTTCAACCGGACAAACTGATGACAGGCTGGTGCTTATTTCTAATGGTCCCAATAACCGTAATGCCGGTTCTTCCAGCGCTGTATATTCATATCTTTCTTATTTCGGAAGGTTAAGCTATAACCTTAACAGTAAATATTATATCGATCTGTCTGCACGTAATGATAAGTCTTCCCGTTTTGGTAAAAACAACCGCTCTGCAAACTTCTGGTCTGCAGGTGTGATGTGGAAAGCCAAAAAAGAAAGCTTCCTGGAAAATATTAACTGGTTATCTGACCTGTATATCAAGGGAAGTATTGGTACAAGCGGTAACTCTGTTGGTATAGGTAACTATGACAGTTGGGGCTTAGTAGGAACAGCCCAATATGATGCAAGTACTGGTTTTGGTGTGAGTGCTCCGGGAAACCCTGAGCTTTCGTGGGAACAGCAAAAACTGTCAAGCGCCAGTGTTAACTTCAGCCTGCTCAAGAGGGCTAATTTTATGGTGGAATACTACAGCAAAATAACGTCAGATATGTTGTTGTCAGTGCCATTCCCGTACACATCTGGCTTTGCCAATATCAACTCTAATGTAGGCAGCTTAAAGAACTGGGGATGGAACTTCAGCCTGGATGTGGATGTGATCCGCAAGCCCGATGCTTACCTGACTCCTTATGTGAACTTCAACTACAATAACCAAAAAGTAACAGAATTATTCCAGGGAAGGAACTATTGGATTCAACCCAATACCGGCGTTTGCTGGGTGGTTGGTCAGCCGGTATCTTATTTCTATCCTATTTTCAAACAGGTTAATTCAACAAATGGTTTGCCAGAATGGTACCAGGCTAACAGTAACCCAGACCTGATTGTTTACACACAAAAGGATGACAGCAAGGTTACCTCCACCTTTAACTCTACCGGCCTGCAGCAGAACACTGGCATCAAAAGATATGCGCCTTTTGCAGGTGGTTTTGGCTTTAGCGGTGGTTACAAAGGTTTCTATGCACAATGCGATTTCTCCTTTGTACAGGGCAAATACATGATCAACAATGATCGTTACTTCTTTGAGAATCCAAACCAGTTTACAGGTTTTAATCAATCAAGAACTATTTTAGACTACTGGAAAAAACCTGGAGATGTTGCCACATTCCCGAAATACGGTGTACAGTTTACCCAGTTTGATACAAGGCTGATTGAAAATGCTTCTTTCATGAGGCTGAAAAACTTAACAGTTGGTTATGCTCTGCCGCAGTCAATTCTTAAAAAGAGCGGCTTCATCAACGGTTGTAAATTCTATGTTACCGGCCGTAACCTGTTTACTGTTACCAAGTACACTGGTCCCGATCCTGAAATTGACACAAACGTAACATTAGGTGCTAACCCTAACACCCGCCAGGTGGCAGTTGGCTTAGATTTACAATTTTAATACCTACCAAACAACAATAAGACATGAATAAGATATTTAAATATTTTTTGGTTGCAGGCTTCGCGAGTGTAAGTCTGACGGCATGCGAAAAACAGCTGGATCAGTTCCCAGCTGACTCTATTGAATTGTCACAGTCTTTCCAAACTCTCAAGGATGCAAAAACATGGGACAACGGGTTATATGCCCGTGTTCGCGGTGTTTTATACGGCAGCTTTATGTTCACCCAGGATGTTCAGGGTGATCAGTTAAATGCTTCGCTTGATTTTGGTAACAGGAACGGTAATCCTCACAGGTGGGGACAAAGTTTTCTTGCGGATGATGGCGCTTTGACAACTTCATGGTCTACCTACTATTCTGTGATAACAAATGTGAATCTTGGCCTGGATAATTTAGGAAAGATCCCCACCGCAAATGCCACAGAAAGCGCTGAGCTTGACAGGTATAAAGGAGATGCTTACATGACAAGAGCATTTTGCTACCTGGAGTTAATGCTTCGTTTTGCAAAACCTTACGAACCTGCAACTGCGGCTACCACCCCGGGTGTTCCCTTGGTATTAACTTATGACATCAATGCCAAACCGACCAGGGCTTCGTCAAAACAAGTATATGACCAGATTATCAGTGATATCACCAATGCCAAAACTTTACTGGCAAGCGCAACAAATATTCTCGGTTCAACCCGTTTTTCCTCACATAGTGCTATAGCGCTCGAAGCAAGGGCCAGATTGTATATGCAAGACTGGGCTGGCGCAAAAACTGCTGCAGAAACAATTATTAATGCCGGCTTATATCCCCTTGCAACCACATCTGCTGATATAAGCGCCATGTGGAAAACAGATTTGAACAAGGAAGTAATCACGCAGGTTGTGGTAAGCAAACCAAATGAACTTCCCAACGTAAACTCTATATACCTTGGATTTGTCGCAGCAACAGGAAAATTCACTCCTGACTTTATCCCTTCTCAGTGGGTAGTGGATTTTTATGATAATGCAGACTTTAGAAAAGCTGTTTATTTTGAAAAGAAAACGCTCACTATTCAGGGGGTTGACTATCCAAACATCTGGCTCGTTAACAAATATCCTGGCAACCCCGCATTATTTACAGGGGCCACCACCAACTATGCACAACAGCCAAAGATCTTCAGGTCTGCTGAAATGTACCTTATTTCAGCAGAAGCTGGCGCAAGACAAGGGGGAGCTAATGAAGCTGCAGCATTAACAAGACTGAATAGTTTAAGAAATGCCCGTGGCCTTGCCTCCCTGGTAGGTTTAACTGGTACAGCTTTGTTTCAGGCTGTTAAGGACGAACGATTTAGGGAACTGGCTTTTGAAGGTTTCAGGTTATGGGATTTAAAGCGCTGGCATGAAGGTTTTACCCGTACTGCACCACAGAGCACAGCATTCATACAGGTTGGACCAACTTACAATACACTTTCTATCCCTGCTGATGACAATAAATTTGTTTGGGGCATTCCTACAAGGGAATTAACCACAAACCCAAATCTTGCAGGGTCTCAAAATGCAGGGTGGTAATAATTATTAATTTTAGTTTTCTAAATAAAAAAGCTGCCTTTTAAAAGGCAGCTTTTTTATTTAACACCTTACGCATACTTCCCTTAATTTGCACCCATGATCCCCAATATTTTTCACTTTGTTTTTGGCATGGCGCCCGATTTTGGCGGTAAGCCTTTTGGCCTTTCGCATTACCTGGCCATCAAATCGGCGGCGGACGTAAACAAACCGGATATCATATACTTTCACTACGAATTTGAACCGGGGGGAGAATGGTGGGAAAAAGCAAAACCCTTACTCACCCTCAAACAAGTAAAAGCGCCCGGACATATTCATGGCAATCCCTTATGCCATGTTGCACACAAGGCCGATGTGATACGCCTGCAGGCACTTAAAGAATACGGAGGCGTATACCTCGATCTTGACACCATTTGCGTAAAACCCCTGCTCCCGCTTTTTAATAACTCCTTCGTGATCGGTAAAGAACTGAAAGCGCCCTATACACCTAAGAACTGGCGGCAGCAAATCAAGTACCCGTTAAAGAAACTCTTTTCACCCAAAATGCATAAAACCGTAACCGGTTTGGCCAATGCTGTGCTGCTGTCTGAAAAAGAAAGTTTTTTTGTGAGCCACTGGCTCAGCACCTATACCAGCTTCCGCTCAAAAGGAAGGGATAAATACTGGAACGAACATTCCGTGGTGATTCCATCAAAACTGGCAGCAGCGTTCCCGGATAAAGTAACATTGCTTGATCCTTACGCTTTTCATTACCCGCTGTATACCGAAGCCGGGCTGAAACAGCTGTTTGAAGAAGTACATCAATTCCCCCAAGCCTACCTGCACCACCTGTGGGATTCATTTTCGGGAGAAAAATACCTGAACCAGCTTACTCCCGAAAGTATTTTTGCTAAAGACACGAGTTATAATTTAATTGCAAGAAGATTTCTTACGCAATAAACAACACTGCATGAAAATAGGATTTGCCGGACGCTGGAGCCCGCTCGATAAAAAAGCATGGAGCGGCACCTATTACAGCAGTTACCGGCAAATAAGCCGACACTATGAAGTGCTGCCCTTTTTTTATAAATGGCCCTTTTATGTAAGGGAATACCTGGTATGGCATAAGCAGGTGCAAAAGCTCAGGGGCAAAAAACTGGCAGTGGAATTTTTAAGGGGCTATGCAAAATACTTCAGCAAACAGCTTGAAAAAGATATGCTGAAAAATAAGGTGGATGTGATCTTTAGTCCGGGTGCCACCCAGCTGCTGGCATACTGCAACACCAATATCCCCATCATTTACATGACGGATGCCACGTTTCAGCAATTGCAATCTTACTACGACAGCTTTGCCAATCTTGCTGCATACAATATCAAACAGGGTATTGCGCTTGATAAAAGCACTTTTAAGAAAGCCGCACATTGCATGCTGGCATCTGAATGGACAAAAGCATCTGCCATCAATGACTATGGCATTGATGAAAAGAAAATTACCGTGGCGCCCCTGGGCCCCAATATTGATATACTGCCGCCGGCAAATGAAATAACAAAAGAATGGGGCCGGCAGTGTAACCTGCTTTTTTTGGGTGTGGAATGGGAACGCAAGGGTGGCCAGCTTGCACTGGATGCATTTTACGCCCTCAGAAAAAATCATGTGGCTGCAACACTTACCATTATTGGATGCGTGCCACCCTTCCCGCTGGATGACAGGGATATCATGGTGATTCCTTTCCTGAACAGGGATAAGCCGGAGGAAGCACAGCATCTGTCGGCCATCATTAAAAAAAGTCATTTTTTACTGTTGCCCACAAGGGCAGAATGCGCTGGTGTTGTATTTTGCGAGGCAGGCGCCTATGGTATGCCCAGCATCAGCACAGATACGGGTGGTGTGTCCAGTTATGTGGCCAACGGGGTTAATGGCATTACCCTGCCACTGAGTGCAGGTGCTGAGGCGTATGCACAAAAAATCCAGGAGATATACAGCAACGAAACCGTTTACAATATGTATTGCAGCAACAGCCGCCGCAGGTTTGAGGAAACATTGAACTGGGATACATGGGGAGAAACATTTAAACATATCGTAACCAGCTTATAATCGCATGCCACTGCCCGCATCCACCATATCATTTCTACAGGATTATTTTGACAGGATATTCGTGCTGTCTGTACCCCGTTTTACGGAAAGGCATAAAACAGTTGCAGAAAAATTACAGGGACTGCAATTTGATTTTTTCTGGGGCACCGACAAGCTTTCGCTTAACATGGAAACATCCAAAACCGACGGCACTTATAACGAGGCTGCTGCCGTCAAGCTGCAGCGGCAGGGCAAGGCATTGAACAGTGGTGAACTGGCTTGCTCCCTTTCCCACCGCAGCATTTATTACGAAATGATCAAACACAACTGGCACCGGGTGCTGATACTGGAAGATGATATTGTGCCTGTTGAAAAAACACTCGACCTGCTCCCCGATGCCATCGGCGAATTACCGGAAAACTGGGAGCTGGTATACCTGGGTTACCTCAAAAATGAAACTGTTTCTGCGGGAAAAAAGCTAAAGCAGTTTTTTTATAAGATCCTGTCGGCACTGGGCCTGATGAAATGGAGCTATACCATGGTAAGCAATATGCTTCCCAAAGCTTACAGCCCTTATTTAAAAAAGGCCGGCTTTCATGACTGCACACATGCTTATGCCATAACATTGAACGGCGCACAAAAACTGTTTGCAGCACAAAGCCCCGTAGTGTACCGGGCCGACGACCTGTTGTCGCATATTATTTTACAAGGGAAACTGAGGGCCTTTGTAACAGAGCCCAAATTTTTTGACCAGGAAATATTTTATAACAGTAAAAATGCTTCAGAAATAAGATAGACCTATTCCATTTTCTCGATACGTTTCTTTAATGCATCCGCAGATTTTGACTGCAGCTTTTGCAGTTCATCATACATCTTCTGGGCACCTTCTTTGTCTTTCAGTTCAATATAACAAAGCCCGCTGTAATACAGGGGCTGATCGGTAACAGAAACATCCAGCCTTTTCCTGAATGCGGCAATGGCTTCCTTATAAGTGCCCAGTTTCCTGTATGCATGCGCCATTTCATTATAGGCAGGACGGTACGCATTATCAATATCAAGTGCCTTCACGGCATAGGCAATGGCTTCTTCATATCTTTTAAGATCGTTGCAGCACCAGGCAAGTGCATACCAGCTGGCTTTATTCGTACTGTCGAGTTTTACTGCATTGGTATAATGCAGCATGGCTTCGGCGGAGTTCCGTATATAATCCCGGTATACCATACCCATCAGCTCATGCGCCGCAGTTAAACCGGGTTTCATTTTTATGGCAGCTTTCAGCACCTGCACAGCACTGTCATTTTGCGAAATACGCAGGTACAGTGATGCCAGCGCCAGGTAAGAGGAATCATATTTTTTATCCGCAACAATGGCTTTCTTGTAAACAGCAACCGCCTCCAGGTACATGCCCTGTTCCTGCAGCTGTTTTCCCTTTTTAAATAATGATACGGCTTTCGAGGGAACCGGCTGAGCCATAACGGCTGCGGCGACCACCGAGCAAAACATCAATGCTGAAAAAAAGTATCGCATTTCCTGTAATATTTTAAGGCAAAATAAAGCCAAGTTTATATTTAAACATTGCCGGTGATAAAATTTTCTGTTAAACAAGTGTTACCGGCGGCAGCTTAAACCGTAACTTTACCGCATGAAAAAGTTGCTGACAATCCTCCTTTTCATTACGGCACCTGGTATTGTAAAAAACAGCCATGCACAATGTGCTGTATGTACAAAAACTGCCTCTCAATTGGGCGAAAAACCTGCTAAAGGAATGAATTCAGGCATCCTGTACCTGATGGCTGCTCCCTTCGCCATTGTGGGCTATATCGGCTACCGCTGGTATAAGGGCAACCGCTGATCTTTTTTCAAATCAAAGCAATCCCTTCTTCGCCATTTTCAAGGCATGCTTCAGGTACGAAATAAAAATGAAGGGTTTGGGTTTTTTATAATGGAAAACCAGCCGCCTGTTCTGCATCACATACCTGAACATTTTCCAGTTGATTTTTTTGCCGTCGGTTTGCTCCAGCAAGGATGCATATTGCAGCAGGGATGCTTCCTGTTGCGGTTTCAGTATTTTCCTGGCGCAGAAGGTTTTTAAAAAATGAATGCTCTGTTGCCGCAACTGCCGGTTTCGTTCTGCTTCATCGCTGATGGAAGTGATATTCCTCGAACTGTTGGATGAATGACTCCGGTGCCAGGTAAGCGTTTGCGGTATGCAGCCCACCACCCCGGTTGCAGCTGCATGCATACTCATCCACCAGTCATAAAAAATATCTCCGGGGAAGGGCGTGCAAACCTGCATAAACTCTTTTTTGAACATACAGGCATGACCATGCACCGGGCTGTTAAAAACGAGTTTGTGCACATCATCCACATCGGTATACACAACATTGGGTGCTGCTTTTCTTCCCGCAAAATCTTCATCAGTAAAATTTCCCGAGAGTGAAAAGATAAAGGGCGAATCACCCGGCCACTGGCTCATCATGATCTCAATTTTCTCCCTTTCCCAAATATCATCCTGGTCGCTGATGGCAATATAAGCGCCGTTGCAAAGCCCGATGGCTTTTTCGAAGTTTTTATTATACCCTATATTTTTTTCATTCACAACAAAGCGGATATTACTGTGCTTCGCAGCATATCGTTGTAAAATTTGCACAGTATCATCCGTGGAAGCATCATCTGTAATCACGATTTCAATGGCGGGATAAGTTTGTGCCAGCAATGAATCCAGCTGCTGCGCCAGGTATTTTGCCCCGTTATAAGTGCACATGGCAATTGAAACAAGGGGGTTTTCTGTATTGACCGGTACTGACATTAAAACATTTTTTTGATCGAATAATACAGTTTGTCCAGGAAACTGTCTTTGCGTTTCTGGTATAACAGCGCCGGATATTGCAGCATTACATTTCTTAAAAAATCCGGGTAATAGTAAGTGGATACAAATTTGTATACAACACCGGGCCGCTTAAAAATATCCTTGCCTTCTTCAAGAGCCTTTAAAATATTTTCATCACGCAGGTATTCATCTTTATTAAATTCTGTGTGTGCAAACGACTGTATTTTATACTTGATCTTTTCCAGTCCGCCCAGGTACGAAAAATGCCAGCCGCCCTTTGCCACACGCTTCCAGTCGTTTCGTTTATCACGCAATGCCTGTGGCGTGGTGACTTTAAACTGGCTGCCCGTGCAAACAATACTGCCATTCCACCAGCGTTCGTACCCTGTATTCTGACAGTTCAAAAAATAATAATGAAAAAGCATGGACAAGGCTTTGGGCCCGTTGCTCAAATCAATCTTTGCCAGTTTCCCGGGATCCGGAATTTCATCGAGGTCGCTCACCAGTACCAGGTCATCATCTGCCGCATATTTTGCGGCTTCAAACAATGCATTGCGCTGTTCATTTTCCAGTTTCCACGCCGCAGAACCGGGTGTGTAGGAGGTAAGGGCCTGGTCAAAACTGAGTCCTTCTGTACTTTGCACAATGGGCAGGTAAGTTATTTTATGCAGCCATGGCTGAAAGCGTTGCGAGTGTTCTTCAAAATAATAGGGTTTGGGTTTGCCGGAGTGCGTGATATTGGACTCCGCAATTACAAAGCGGTCCACGGTGGCATCCAGCAGCTTTAGCCGGAATTCCAGCATATCCAGTTCATTAAAAAAGGTGAAGCAGTCGATAATTTTCATGTAACGATTTTACAGGTATTGCTGAATAAAACGATAGAGGTTGAAATCGGGGGTATCCATTTTTTCCTCCAGTGCCTGTTTCAGTTTTTCCTTTTGAAGATATTTCATTTTATGCTGCTGGATCAGCAGCCAGGCTTTTTCTGTAAGCAGCCAGGCTTTTTTATTATTGTGATGCTTTCGCTGAAGATAAGCCGTAATGGCATTGCATAAAGCTGCTGTTCCTTCTTTTGCTGCAGCAATGGTTTTGATCACTTCCACTTCATCCTGCTGGTTGCTGAATGCAGGCGCCAGCATCTGCCGAAGGTTTTTCACAAACAGGTCCGCTTCGGGCCGGTCGGCTTTATTCACCACAAAGAGGTTGGCCACTTCCATCAGGCCGGCCTTCATGGTTTGCACTTCATCACCGGCTTCGGGCACCACCACCACCACAGTAATATCTGCCAGCCCGGCAATTTCGATCTCGCTTTGACCCACTCCCACCGTTTCTACAATGATGTAATCAAAGCGGGCCGTTTTCACCAGGTCGGTGATCTCAATAATTTTCGGATGCAGTCCGCCCAATGAACCCCTTGTTGCCAGTGAGCGGATGAATACATGGGGATGGTTATACCATTCACTCATCCTTATGCGGTCGCCGAGCAATGCCCCCAGGTTAAAGGGTGAGGACGGATCCACACAAAGCACGGCCACTTTTTTTTGTTGTGCCGTAAGTTCCCCAATGAGCGCATCCACGAGGGTGCTTTTGCCTGCACCGGGCGGACCGGTAATACCGATCACAGGCACAGAAGACGGTGGCAGCAATGCAAGCAGCTGATCGTACCCGGCTGTTTCATTTTCAATAATTGAAATACCACGGGCCAGGGTTTTTATATTGCCCGACTGTATTTCACTGATAGATTGCTGCCACATACGGCAAAGTAATACCAATTAGCGGAAACTTGATAAAAAATGAACCGCTTACGGCAGCCGTTAAAGCGGGCGGCATGCAAATTATTGGGCTCCTTCATTTAATTTGCAGCTGTTTACTGTTTCTTTGCAATAACAATTCGCCATGTCCATTTCTGCAGTCATCATCACCAAAAACGAAGCCCATATCATTGGCACCACGCTGCAAAGCATCCGTGATGTGGTGGATGAAGTGATCATTGTGGACAGTGGCAGCACGGATGAAACCGTTGCCATTTGCAGGCAATACGGCGCCAGCATTATTGAAACCGGCTGGGATGGTTATGGTGCCAATAAAAATAAGGGCATTGATGCGGCAGCGCACGACTGGATACTGAATATTGATGCGGATGAAGCACTGGACACCACGCTCCGGCAATCCCTGAAAAAAGCCCACCTGCAGGATGAAAACACCGTGTACGAGTTTAAATTCAAAAATTTTTTCTGCGGTAAGTGGATCCGTTTTGGGGAATGGGCTGGCGATAAGCATGTACGGCTTTTTAACCGAAAAAAAGTAAGGTGGAACAGCGCCGCTGTGCATGAAAGTCTTACAATTGACAGTAACACCATCGCTATACAGATGGAAGGCTGGATTTTGCATTATACCACCAAAGACATGGAGGAATATATTTCCAAAACTGTATCATATGCAAAACTGAATGCCCGGAAATATTTTGCCCAGGGTAAAAAGGCAGGTTTTTTTAAGTTGCGCCTTGCCCCCGGGTTCAGTTTTTTTCAGCATTATATTTTAAGGCTGGGATTTTTAGACGGCTGGGAAGGCTATTTGATTGCAAGAACAACCGGGTGGTACACATTTTTAAAATACAGTTTTTTAAAAGAACTGTACCGTAAACAAAACATGCAGTCTTGACAAATTTCATTCCCATATTTCCTTTAGGCATAGTGGTATATCCCGGCGAACAGCTGAACCTGCATATTTTTGAACCCAGGTATAAACAGCTCATTACCGAATGTGCCGTTTCAAAAAAACCATTTGGCATACCCGCGGTGATCGATGGAAAAGTACAGGATACCGGCACGCTGGTAAAAGTGGTTGAGATCATCAAACAGTACGAAGATGGAAAAATGGATATCATAACAGAGGGGCTGGAAGTATTTTCGGTGCTGGAAGTAATCAAGGAATTGCCCGATAAATTATACAGCGGCGCCATCGTGAATTACCCGCTGAATAATACTTCCGGCAACCGCTCGCTGATGTTTACCATTATTGCGGCTATCCGTGAACTGCACAAGCTGCTTAATATCAGCAAGGAGTTTAAAAAGCCCGACGGGGAATTGTGGAGCTATGATGTGGCCCACCATGCCGGCCTTTCCCTTTCTGAAGAATATGAACTGCTGCAGCTGTTACAGGAGCTGCAGCGCCAGGAATATTTAAAACGTCACCTTAAAAAAGTAATCCCGGTAATGGCCGAAATGGAAGCACTCAAAAAAAGGGTGAAACTGAACGGGCATTTTAAGGATCTGAAAGGATTTGATGTGTAAACCCTGTCATGAAATATTCGCCATTCGTACCTGTTTTAAAAAAGAGGCACCAAAAAAATAACGAATGACTTAATGACCTAATGACTAAAACATGAAGACACTCTGTTTTGATTTTGGCAATACCCGGCAAAAAGTGGCCATTTTCCGGGATGATATTTTCGAGGAAGAAATTGTGCTGCCCAACGATGAAATGTTTACGGTGGAAAGAGTGATGTACCTGCACCAGCCGCAAAAGACCATCCTGGCATCGGTGATCAACCATAACCCGGCGATCGAAACCCTGCTGGGATCCCAGTCGAAATTTCACAAGCTGTCGCACAATACAAAAATTAATTTCACCACCCCGGTAGGAAAGCCCGAAACCATCGGGGCCGACAGGCTGGCACTTTCTGCGGCGGCGGTTCATTTCCACCCCGGCAAAAACAACCTGGTGATTGGTTTGGGCAGCTGCATTACATATAATTTCATAAATCAATACAACGAATTTTTGGGGGGCAGCATTTCCCCGGGAATGGAGATGCGTTTTAAGGCCATGCAGGTTTTTACAGCCAAGCTTCCGGAAGTGCATGCGGAGTGGAATTTCCCCATTATCGGGTATGATACCAGGACAAATATGCAAAGCGGGGTGATTGCCGGAATTGCCTATGAAATGGACGGTTTCATTGACGAATATGCCCAAAAATATGGCAACTTTAACGTGGTTTTAACCGGGGGTGATTCGGCCTATTTTGCCCGCAGGTTAAAAAACAGGATATTTGCAGACTCTAATTTTTTATTTAAAGGACTGTATGCACTCAGCGAAACTAACAATGCGTAGATTTTTACCCTTTCTTCTCGTGGTTTTTGGTCTGCCGGCAACTGGATTTTCTCAAGATAATTCACCTTATTCAAGATACGGACTGGGCGATTTAGCCCCCAACCATAACGTTTTTACCCGTGGTATGGGCGGTATTTCAGCCGGTGTTTTTGATTACCTGGGCAATTTACAGGGGATGAACAGCAATAATTTCGCCAACCCTGCTGCGCTGGCCAATGTTACCAATACCATTTTCGATATCGGGGCCGAAGCCAGTTTCAGAACCTTAAAAAGCCTGAACCCGGTAAAAAAGTTTACGGCCGCCAACTCCTACTTTAACTATCTCAGCCTGGCCTTTCCCATCGCATCTGAAAAGATGAAAAAGAAAGATATCAACTGGGGGCTGAGCTTTGGACTGAAACCAATTACAAGGATCAGCTATAAAATTGAAAACAATAAACGGCTGAGTTCAATCGACAGCCTGAATACCCTGTATGAAGGAAGCGGCGGAACCAACCTGGCTTATGTGGGAACGGCTTTCAGGATAAAGGGATTCAGTCTCGGGATCAATGCCGGCTACATGTTTGGCAATAAAGATTACAGCACAAGACTGGCATTCATCAACGATACCGTGGCATATGCCAAATCAAATACACAAAGCCAGACCAATTTTGGCGGACTTTTCCTGAGCGGCGGACTTCAGTATGAAATTGTACTGAATAAGAACATGAAAGATCAGCTGCCCAAGATCCTGCGCTTTGGCCTGTATGGCAACCTGCAGCAAAAACTGAATGCCAACAGGGATAATCTTACAGAAACTTTCAGCTATGATGGAAATGGCCTCCCGTACAGGGTGGACAGTGTGTATGATCAAAAGAATATTAAAGGTAAAATTGAATATCCGTCTTCATTTACCGGTGGCTTTAGCTACCAGGATAATCACTGGATTTTTGGCGCCGATTTTGAAACCACCAACTGGAGCAAGTACCGTTATTACGGCCAGGCTGATCCCTTACAGAATAAATGGACGATCAGGGTGGGCGGACAGTACTACCCGGCCAAACAAGGCGCTTCTGTAAAAAAATATTTCAACTTTGTAAGGTACCGTGCAGGATTTTACTACGGGCCCGATTATATAAAACTGAATAACAGCCGCCCGGATTTTGCCTTTACAGTCGGAACGGGAATGCCCTTAACTTCGCTGCAGCGGATCAACTGGTACGGCGAATATGTAATGCTGAACACTGCCCTTGAAATTGGCGGCCGCGGCAATAAAACCAATAATGTAAAGGAAAATATGGTACGGTTCAGCATTGGAATTGCCATGAACGGACGCTGGTTCCGCAAGATCAAGTATGATTAACATGACCATTGAAATCAACATCATAAAAAAATTTGCAGTCTTTTTTACAGGCTGCATTTTTTTATTGGCCTGCGAAAACAACAGCCAGGAAATCAAAAACCTTACAGAGAAAAAACTGGGAGTGGAAGAAGCCACCAAGGTTGATATTAACTATACACTGGGAGGAAACACAAAGGCAAAACTTACCGCTCCGGTTATGCTGCGGGTGGAAGATACCCTGCCTTACGTGGAATTTCCCAAAACACTGCATGTGGATTTTTATAATGAGACCGGTGTTATTGAAAGCATCCTGGATGCCCGCTATGCCCGGTACACAGAAAGCCAGAGCAAGGTTTTACTCCGGGACAGCGTGCGGTTTATTGGTCTTAAAAACGGCGATACCCTTTATTGCAACGAATTGTACTGGGACCGCAACAGGCCTGTTTACCAGTTTTACACAGAGTCGCCCACACAGGTGCGTACCAAAATGCAAAATATCAACAGTATTGGTTTTGAAGTAAGCCAGGATTTTAAAGACAAAAATTTTAAGCAGGTTACCAACAGCCTGATAAAAGTACCGGCCTCCCAGTTCCCGGAGTATTGATTTTTGCAGGTTGTATTGTTTGAACAGTTATGCCCCCGGAAGCACAGTTGTTAAAAAATGCTGTTTTTCTGCCACAACTTTGTTAACTTGAAGAAGCCTGATAAAACGGGTTTGTTAGTTTATTAAAAGTGTTCGCATGTCCCTTATAAATTATATCAACCGGGTCAGTATCATTGATTCGCTGATAAAATCAAAAAGTACCGGTAATGCCAGCCAGCTGGCAAAAACCGTTCAGCTATCCGAGCCCAGCCTGCTCAGGCATATCAAAACAATGAAAGCAAGCGGCTTCCCGATCAGGTTCAGCCGTAAATACAACAGCTATTATTATTTTGAAACTAACCCTGCGCCACTTGGTTGAATAACCGGGTGAAGCATTGCGTTTCGCAAAACAGTCATTCCCGCCAACAATTTTTTTTCGGGGTTGTTAATGTAATTTCGTTGACTAAATTTCAATGTTATGCAATACCGCCGCCTCGGAAGATCAGGTTTACAACTCAGTGTGCTCAGTTTTGGAAGCTGGGTTAGTTTCAGCAAACAGATCAACGACAAAATAGCCGATGAACTCATGGGTATTGCCTATGATAATGGCGTGAATTTTTTTGACAATGCCGAAGTATATGCACTGGGTGAAAGCGAAAAAATGATGGGCCGTGTTCTTAAAAAGAAAAAATGGGACCGCAGTTCTTATACGGTTTCATCCAAAGCATTTTTTGGCTGGAGGGGCAAAGCGAATAAACCCAATCAAACCGGCAATAACCGCAAGCATTTAATGGAGGCCTGCAACGAAGCGCTGCTGCGCCTGCAGGTGGATTACCTGGACCTTTTCTTTTGTCACCGCCCTGATAAAAACACGCCTGTTGAAGAAACAGTGTGGGCCATGAATCACCTGCTGCAACAGGGAAAAATTTTATACTGGGGTACCAGCGAATGGAGTGGCGTGGAAATTATGGAAGCGCACCGGGTAGCGGAAAAATACAAACTTATCGGGCCCACCATGGAACAGCCGCAATACAACTTGTTTGAAAGAAATAAGATTGAAGTGGAGTACAGCGAGATTTATAAAAATGTCGGGCTGGGCACCACTACCTGGAGCCCGCTGGCAAGTGGTTTACTGAGTGGTAAATACAACGATGGCATTCCAAAAGACAGCCGTTTTTCCTTACAGGGCTTCGACTGGCTGAAAGACCGCTGGATGGTGGATGAGCGTTTGAAAAAAGTAAAAAAACTCAGTGATTTTGCAGCAAAGCTGGGCACCTCCACTGCTGCACTGAGCATCGCCTGGTGTATCAAAAATCCGAATGTAAGTACCACAATCCTGGGCGCCACCAAAAAACAGCAGCTGCTGGATAATTTAAAAGCACTGGAAGTACTCGAAAAACTTACGCCAGAAGTAATGGAAAAAATTGAAGGTATCATGAAAACAAAACCGGCATTCCCTGAATATTGATATGAATACAGTTAAATTATACGGCCTTCCCTATTGTGATGCCACCGCCGGTGTTACAAAATGGCTGCAGGAAAAAGGCTATGCCGTAAACCTGCACAATTATAAAACCGACGGCATCAGCAAGGAAAAACTGGAAGCTTGGAGCAGTAAACTTGGCTGGCAGAAATTATTAAATAAGCGCAGCACCACCTGGCGCAGTTTAAAGCCGGCAGTGCAGGAAGCGGTGACCGATGAAGCGTCTGCCATAAACTTAATGTTGCAAAACACCAGTTTGATAAAACGTCCGGTTATCGAATTTGGAAACAATTTGCTGCTGGGTTTTGATGAAAAGACTTTAAGTAATACTTTTAAATAAATTTTAAAATCAACTTTAAAAAATGATAAAACGTAACGCAACGGCCGTTTGGAACGGCTCTGGTAAAGAAGGCAATGGAACAGTAAGCACACAAAGTGGTGTACTGAGCAGCTCACAATATTCGTATAACACCCGTTTTGAAGATGGTATTGGCACCAACCCCGAAGAACTGGTGGCTGCCGCACATGCAGGATGTTTCAGCATGAAACTTAGTTTTGTACTGGGCGCAGCGGGTTTTACGCCTGATGAGATTAATACAAAATGTGTAATATCACTCGACAACGGGGCCGTTACCGAATCGCACCTGGTGGTTTCTGCCAAAATTCCCGGTATCAGCAAAGAACAGTTTGATGCAGCAGTTGCAGATGCAAAAGCAAACTGCCCCATTTCAAAACTGCTGAACACCAATATTACACACGAAGCAACATTATTATAAGCAGCAACTATACTGATAAAATAAATGCCCTGTGTACAGGGCATTTATTTTATGTGCATTTTACAATGTTGAATACTTTAATGCGCATCGGCCATATTTAATTTTTGTCCGCGGTTGCCCTTTACCATTAATACAAAGGGCACACAGAGTAAGAACATAACAGACAGGTACAGGAATACATCCATATACGACATCACGGCGGCCTGCTTCATCACCCTTCCCTCCATCATGGCATAGGCTGCCTTTAAAGCTTCGGCGGCACCTTTACCCTTTGCAATTAAATTATGCTGCATACCGGCAATCTGTTGCTGCACCGCAGGATTGTTTACATCGAGTTTGCTTATGAGGTCTCCCCGGTGCACCTGGTTTTGCCGGCTCATAAAAGTTGTAATCAGTGCTATCCCGAAAGAACCGCCCAGCTGCCGCATCATACCGGTAAATGCGGCGCCCTGTCCTATTTGCGGACCTTTAAGTCTTGAAAGGGAAAGAGATGTAACCGGTATAAACAACATCCCCATCCCCACCCCGCGTACAATCAGCATCCAGAAGAAATTATCTGATGCGGTATCGGGTGTAAGGATATAATAACCCCAGAGTGTGAATATGGAAAACAGGATCATTCCGCCTGCAACCAAAAACTGCTGCGGCACGCCCTTCTGTAAAAGATTACCGATCAACGGCATCATGAATGCGGTTGTAATGGCTGCCGGCACCATCAGCATACCGGCCTGTAATGCCGTCCACCCTAAAATCGACTGTGTGTAGAGCGGAATGATAAAAGTGGATCCATACAATCCAAAACCCATGATAAACGAAAGGATGGTACCCACCCGCAGGTTGGAATTTTTCAATACCCGCAATTCCACGATCGGATTACGGTAAGTAAGCTCCCGCCAAACAAATAAATAAAGTCCTACAGCAGCTGCCACTGTGAGCACAATGATGGTGGTGCTGTTGAACCAGTCATCATCCTGCCCTTTTTCAAGCACGTATTGCAGCGAGCCAATTGTGATTGCCAGCAAACCAATACCAAGCCAGTCAACATCCCTTGCAGAGCTTTTTGTACCGTATTTCGGGCTGCGTACATATTGAAGCGTAAGCAGTGTTGCAATAACACCAATGGGAATATTGATATAAAATATCAGCGGCCAGGTATAATGGTAAACGATATAACCGCCCAGCGGCGGGCCCAGCGTTGGACCAATGATCACACCCATCCCATAAATGGCCTGTGCCATGCTTCGTTTTTCCACCGGGTAACTTTCTGTGATAATGGTTTGAGAAGTTACGAGCAATGCGCCGCCACCAATACCCTGTAAAAAACGGAATATTACCAGTTCCCATATACCCGTGGCATTGCCACACAGAAAGGAACAGATCGTAAAAAGTATAATCGAAGCGGCAAAATAATTCCTGCGGCCAAACTGTATCGATAACCAGCTTGTCATGGGTACAATGATCACGTTACCGATGGCATAAGCCGTAACCACCCATCCCACTTCTGTTAAAGTGGCTCCCAGCGTTCCCCGCATATCATTCAGCGCCACATTTACAATGGTGGTATCCACAATTTCAAGCAAGGTGCACAATATCGCTGTAATGGTAATAATCGCACGCCTGCCCCCATACTCCACTAAAGATTCTGTCTGATGCATAAATTGCTGTCTGCTTTTAAAAAATCATTCCGTTTAAAGATGCACATCCACCATTACGTTCATGCCGGGACGCAGTTGTTTCACCAGTGAATCTGCTGCCTGGCTGAATTCGATTTTCACCGGGAGACGCTGCACCACTTTTACAAAGTTGCCGCTGGCATTATCCGGGGGCAGTAAGGCAAAACGGGAGCCTGTTGCCGGGCTGAAGGAAGTGAGGGTTGCTTCAAACGGATGATCGGGATAGGCATCTGCATGCACGGTTACTTTTTGCCCGATCTTCATTTTTTCAAATTGTGTTTCCTTGAAATTCGCCACCACCCAAACATCATTGCTTAATACTATACTGAAAACCGACTGACCCGGTTGAAGGAACTGGCCGGGCTGTACATTTACTTTTGACACCATGCCACTTTCGGGTGCTGTTATGATGGTATAGGATTTATTCAGTTTCGCTTCTTCCAGCTCCACTTCTTTTTGCTTGATGGAAGCACTGGCCACATCAATTTGTGAAGCAGCTGCGGTGCTCTGTGTTGCAACGGCACTGGTTTGTTTTGCCACCTGTGCTTTCTGTGCCTGCAAAATGGCAAGCTGTTTTTCAGCACTTTGCTTTGCTGCCAGTGCCTGCTCGTATTGCTGCTGTGTAATTGAATGGTCTTTGATCAGGTTTGAATAGCGTTCATAATCCTGCGTGGTTCGCCACACGTTTACTTTGGCTGCTTCAATTTGTGCATCCGCTGTGGAAATGCCTGCAGCAGAGGTGGCAATATTCGCCCTCGATGCATTGGTATTGGCATTGGCCACACCCAGGTTTGTTCTGGCTGTTGCAAGTGCGGCTTCTGCCTGCATTACACGCAATGCAAGGTCGCGGTCGTCCAGTATCATCAACGTATCACCTTTTTTTACAAACTGGTTGTCTTTTACTCTTACTTCTTTTACATAACCTGATACCCTCGGAATTACCGGGCTGATGTTGGCTTCCACCTGGGCATCATCCGTTTCTTCGTGGTGCTGACCATGCTGGTATTTGCTGATGCCAAACCATGCACCGGCAATTACCAGTAATCCCAGAACGATGATAAATCCCTTGCTTCTTTTTTTGGGCTGCGCTTTTTGCTGCTGTTCCATAATATCTTTCTTTTTAAGTGTTGGTTTAATAGTTAATGGTTCCTGTTACCTGTAATAATTTATTATAGGCTAAAAATGAATCGGCTTTTGCATTGGTTACACCCAGCCTGCTTTGCAGCAATGCCGCATCGGCATCCAGCAGCTCTGTGGTGGTGGCCAGCGCATTGTCGTATTTGTTTTTTGTAACACGGTAGTTTTCTGTTGCCTGTTCCACCGACTTTTCATACACTTCTATCTTTTTCTGGCTGAGCAAATAAGCCTGGTAGGCCTGGTTCACCTGCAGTTTGATATTGTCTGCCAGTGTTTCTTCTCCCAGTTTTACTTCCTGTACTTTTAATTGGGCCTGCTGGATCTTTGTTTTTGTTTTCCAGAGTGAGGCGATATCATATTTCACACCCACACCAATATTCACCGCATTGGTTACTGTTAAAAACTTAGGAATATCTGCTGCTACATATCCGCCCGTGAGCGCTACTGAAGGATAATAACCTGCCCTGGCTGATTTAACGCCCAGTTCGGCCACTTTTTTCCTGTATGTAAGTGCTGTTGCATCTTTACGGTTTGTAAAAGCAGCTGTTTTATATTCTTCCAGCGTTTTTACCGATGCAGGCAATGCGAGCCCGCTTTTATCAGGCACCAGCGTGGTTTCTTCCGGCAGTCCCATCATCAGGTTCATATTTACACAGGCGAGTTTATAATTTGTTTCTGCATCCAGCAGGGAGAGCTCAATATTGGAGGCCTGCAGTTCTGCCTTCATCAGGTCGTTTCTTGCCAGCAAACCATTTTTTTCAAGGCTGCTAAAATCCTTTACACGCTGGTTAGCGGTTTCCAGGTTTTCCTTCACCAGCCCGATGGCGGTATAGGCTTTGTATAAATTGATACAGGCGTTTACGGTGTTTAAAACAACCTGCTCCCTGTCATTATCCGCATTCAGCTTAACAGCCTGCTCCAGGAATTTGGCTGATTCGATTCCATATTTTAAACGGTTGGCCGTATACACCGGCACCGATACATTGGCCATGCCATATACCACCTGGTTTACTTTGGGTCCGCCACCACCCGAAGAACTGCCTGTCTTCATACTGATATTCGGTTGTACGGGCAGGTAGAGATAGGAACCGCTTACACCGGCATCGGGTAATTTTTTTTCGTATGCTTCCTGGATGGCAGCTGCCGCTTCCTGGATTTTAACCTGGTTGGCCTTCAGTGTTTTGTTATAAGCCAATGTAAGATCAACAGCCTCCTTTAGTGTAAGTGTTCTGCTTTGCTGTGCGTGCATGCTTGCAAAAAACAATACCGCACCGATTGTGATCAATAGTCTATGCTTCATTTGAAAGAATTGCTTTATACAGTGTTTTTATATGTGTGCTTAATTTCTTTTTTAATACCTCATCGTACGCCTCATCTGAAAGCGACTGGGCATTGTACAGCTCCCGGAAATATTCTTTGTTGATGATCGACTGCCACACGGTACCTACCAGTGTGTTCTGCATCAGCACCACATCCACTTTCTTCTTAAAATCACCTTTTTTCTGGCCGTCTTTTACCAATTCACCTATCAGCTCGGTATTCCGGAGTTTCAGCTGTTTTACCTTTTCCATAATCGTGGGGTTGCTGTTGTTTACCTGGTCGCAGATCATAATGCGGTAAAACTGCTGGCTTTTCATTACCCTGTCAATATGCTCATCAATGAGAATATTCATTTTTTGCAGCATGGTCAGGCTTTGGTCTTTCAAAAGTTCCTCAACCCTTACCTGCACACGGCCAATTTTCACTTCAAAAATGGCTTCCATCAGTTTTTCCTTGGAACCGAAATAATAGGAGATCATGGCCACATTAATACCCGCGGCTTCCGAAATATCCCTTACCGAAGTACCATCAAATCCTTTTTTTGCAAACAAGCGCTCCGCCGTATCAATTATCTGGAGCTGCTTTTCATTATACCCGTTCATAGATTGAAGTTGAGAAGACAAAATTAAACAATTGTTTAAAATTAATCAAACATTTGTTTAATTTTTTTTCTTAACCGCTGGTTAAAGCGAACGCTTGTTTTAGTTAGATTTGGAAAAAATTACCGCATGTTATTTGAAAATAAGACAGTTATCATCACCGGGGCCTCCAGGGGAATTGGCAAAGCCATCGGTTTAAAACTGGCCGCAGCAGGAGCCAACATTGTGATCGCCAGCAAAAGTGTGGAGGAAAATCCCAAACTGGGCGGCACCATTTTTTCTGCTGCCGAAGAAATGGAAAAGGCGGGCGGCAAGGCTCTGGCAGTGCAATGTGATATCCGTTTTGAAGAGCAGATCGATAACGTAATAAAACAAACAGTTGACAAATTTGGCGGCATCGATATTTTGGTAAACAATGCCTCTGCCATCAACCTTTCCCCAACCGAACAAACAGAACCCAAGCGTTTTGACCTGATGTATGATATCAATGTAAGGGGTACGTTTATGATGAGCCGTGCCTGCATTCCTTTTTTGAAAAAATCCACCAACGCCCATATACTGAACCTGTCGCCCCCGGTTAATATGGACCTTAAATGGTTCCAGAACCACCTGGCATATACGATCAGCAAATACGATATGACCATGATTGCGCTGGGTCTCTCGGCCGAATTAAAAAAGTATAATATCGCAGCAAACACCCTGTGGCCCAAAACCACCATTGCTACCGCCGCTGTAAACAATCTCCTGGGTGGCGAAATGCTGATGAAAATGAGCCGTACCGTGGATATTGTGGCTGATGCCGCTTATTATATATTATCCAAACCTGCATCCCAGTGCAGCGGCAACAGTTTTATCGACGAGGAAGTACTTGCAAAAGAAGGCATTACTGATCTCTCCGCATATTCCGTTGTTCCGGGTGCGCAGTTGTACACAGATTTATTTGTCTGATGCAACATTTTCTTTTTCCCGTTCTCTTTATAATGAATTGTTAAAGCGTTTTACGATTTGATAAGCGGTAACAAAACCGCTGTTCATACGTATAATTTCGTAACGCCTTATAACCAAACTGTATAGCCATGAACTTTTACAAACCTGCTATGGCGGCATTCTTATGCCTGCTTTGCAGTACTGCCATCCTTGGACAGGGTACTGAAAAAATTCCCAGGAAAAAAATCAATGCAGTCCGCATTTCCACCTCCTTAAAGCTGGATGGTATTATTGATGAACCTGAATGGAAACAGGCACCCGTTGCAGATAAATTTATCGCACTGCGGCCCACGCCCTTTGTACCCGAATCATATGACAACCGGAGTGAATTGTATTTTTTATACAATAATGAAGGGCTCTATATCGGGGGCTATTTTCATGAAAAAACAAAAGACAGCATCGCTTCTGAACTGATAGGCCGTGATGGCTTTGGCAACAATGATTTTGTTGGGGTGATATTCGACACCTACAACGACAAGATCAACGGCTTTGAATATTTTATCACCCCGCTGGGAGAACAAATGGATGCCAAGCAGGCCCCCAATCCCAATGGCAACAGTGAAGATTTCAGCTGGAATGCTGTTTGGCAAAGCGCTGCCAAAATCCACAATGATGGCTGGAGCTTTGAAATATTTCTTCCCTATTCTGCCATACGTTTTGGTAAAAAGAAAGTGCAGGACTGGGGACTTAATATTGTAAGACGCAGGCAAAAAAGCGGGGAACAGCTGTTCTGGCAATCGATCGATCCAACTGCAAATGGCTTTTTAACACAGGAAGGCATGCTGATGGGTTTAACCGATATCAAACCACCGTTAAGACTGCAGTTCTCCCCCTATTTTTCAACTTATGCCAATCATTATCCCTATAACCAGTCTGACATCAAAAACTGGAACAGCCAGGTAAACGGCGGCATGGATGTAAAGTATGGCATCAACCAGGCATTTACGCTGGATATGACCCTGATTCCCGATTTCGGCCAGGTGCAGAGTGATAACCGTGTACTCAATCTCACGCCATTTGAAGTAAAGTATAATGAGAACCGTACCTTTTTTACTGAAGGCACAGAGCTTTTCAATAAGGGCAATCTTTTTTACAGCAGGCGTATCGGCGGCGAGCCCATTCACTTCTGGGATGTGGATGGCCAGCTGAACAACGGGGAATACGTTTTGAAAAACCCGCAGCAAAGCAAGCTGATGAATGCCACTAAAATAAGCGGGCGTACACAAAAAGGGCTGGGTATTGGTGTGCTCAATGCCATTACAAAACCGCAATTTGCCACTGTTGAGAGTAATGGAAAAGAACAGCGCAAGATCGAAACCGATCCGCTTACCAATTACAATGTGCTGGTGCTGGATCAAACGATGAAACACAACAGCAGTGTTTCATTTGTAAATACCAATGTATGGCGGGCAGGCAAGGATTATGATGCGAATGTGAGCGCCTTTTTATTTGACCTGAACGACAAGAAGAACAAATGGAATGTGGGCGGCAGTGCCAGCGTGAGCCAGTTGCTGGGCAAATATGGCACCAACACCTATGGCTATGCACACTCCATTTATTTTGGAAAAACCAGCGGCAAGTTCAATTTTAATGTATGGCAGGAATTATATAATAACAAATACGATAAAAGCGACCTGGGTTATTTTACCAATAACAATACCATGGACCAGGGAATCTGGCTGGGTTATAACTGGATAAAACCTAAAAAATGGTTTAACCAGCTGCGTCTCAATTTCAATTCCTGGTACAGCAGGCTGGTAACGCCGATAGATTACTTGAAAAGAAAAGAAATGATGTACCAGAACGGTGGCGGTAATGTGAATATGAACGGGCAGACAAAAAAATTATGGTGGGTGGGCGCCAATGTGAACTGGGGTTATAACTATAATGATTTTTATGAAGCCCGAGTTCCGGGCAGGGTGTTCCAGAATAAGGGAAGGATCGGGCTTGATATCTGGTGGAACAGTAACCAGGCAAAAAAACTTTCCTGGGGCGGTGAAATATTTACGGGCACGGGCGGTGTTTTCAAAAGAAAAACATTTAACCCGATGCTGTTTGGAAAAATCCGTTTCAACAGTAAGTTTTCAATCGATCACAGCATCAGCACCGAGTTTCATAAAAATAACCCGGGATGGGCTGGTATTGACGTCACCGGTAATATCTTCTTTGCAAGCCGAGACCTGAGAACGGTTGAAAATGTACTGAGCGCCAAGTACAGTTTTACCAACAAAATGGGCATCAACCTGAGGATAAGGCATTACTGGAGCAAGGTGGCACCACAGCAATTTTACCAGCTGAACGATTTTGGCAAACTGGTTAGTCCAACCGTTGCCTATAATGAAAACCGCAACCAGAACTACAATTACTTAAGTACCGATATGGTGTATACCTGGCAGTTTGCACAGGGCAGCTTTATCAATATTGTATGGAAAGACATTGCGGAATCTTTCAACAGGGATTTTGAGAAGAACTATTTTAAAAACTTTGACAGAACCATCAGTGGTCCGCAGGCAAACAGTTTTTCCATCCGTGTAATTTATTTCCTTGATTATCTCACAGCCAGGAAACAACTGGCAAAAAAGAAATAAGGACGGTCTGAGCACTCATAAAAGAGGCTGCAATAATGCAGCCTCTTTTTATTTTTTTGCGTTATTACCAACCAGTATTGCGGCAAGCGCCAGGCCAATATCTTTTAATGGCGGTTTTAAATTTTTCAGGTGAATCAGGTCATTCCCGTGGAAAATAATCACAAAGATCCCAATCATCAGGGCCAGCAGGTAACACCCCGCAGTTTTGTACTTGTTTAAGATGATTGAAAGTGCTGCAAGTATAAATGCAGTACCGGTAAAGTACATCCAGTATTCAGATTTCCCCGGTATAAAATCCGGGACTGCCGCCGGGTCATTAGCATACTTGTAATGCAGCAGGCCAAAACCCGCTATAACAATGGCAAAGAAAAACTCTGCAATCCTGGTAGGTATAAACTGTTTCATACTGCTGTTTTAGTAAGTTGAAAAATAATCATTAAAAAGCAGCTTTGCAAGCGGTAATAAAAAAGCCGCAGTTAAAGCTGCGGCATTTTTACTAGTACTTATCGTATCAGTTCTTTCGGCACTTCCCGTTCGAGCAGGTTTTTATAAATGAATTTTGTTTTAAGGTTTTGAAAATGCAGCCCTTTATTGCCGCCCCATCCGTGCCGCCCGCCGGGATAGATCATGAATTCAAAATCTTTTTTCGCGTCTTCCAGTTTACTGATTAATTGCAGGCTGTTTTGCATATGCACATTGTCATCAATCACGCCGTGTACAATCTGAAGACCACCCTTGTATTTATCTGCAAAATTCATGGCTGTGCTTGTTTTATAGCCTTCGGCATTGTTGGCAGGCGTACCCATAAACCGTTCGGTATAATGAGAATCATACAGGGTCCAGTCTGTAACACTGCCACCCGCCATGCCATAAGTAAACACATCGCTGTACTTGGTAAGCGCCATGCAGGTCATATAACCACCATAACTGAAACCGGTGATACAAATTTTGGAAGGATCGGCACTGCCGTTTGCAATGAGCCATTTTACCATGGTGCTGTAATCTTTCAGCTCCCAGTCGCCCAGGTCATGATACATATAGTTCACCCCTTCCTTGCCAAAATGGCCGCTGGCACGGTGATCCATCGACACCTGTATCAATCCTTCTTTTGCATACCATTGCTGTGTGCCCGTTAACTGGAATCCATCCATTACAGTTCCTGCATTGGGTCCGCCGTAAATAGAAATAATCACCGGGTATTTTTTACCTGCCACCATATTCAAAGGCCAGGTAATTTTCATGGGAAGGTCATATAACCCATCCTCACTTTTTACACGCAGCAGTTCGGTTTTGGCGATATTATAATTATCAAACTCAGCTCCTTTCGCATCACCCAGTTCTTTTACAATCTTTCCCTTATTGCTTACAAGCGCCATTTTTGCCGGTGAAACCGCATTGCTGTAAGTGGTTACAAAATACTCACCGGTTGGTGAGGGATTGATAAAGCCATGATTGTAATCGCCGAAGGTGAGACGCTGCAGGTTTTTACCATTCAGGCTTACACGGTAATAATCCCTGGTGGCAGTGTTTTCCCTGCTGCGGGCAGTAAAATAAACGATACTGTTTTTTTCATCCACCCAGGTAAGATCTGTCACTGTGAATTTTCCCGTTGTAATGGCATTGACCAGTTTTCCATTCATATCATAATAATACAAATGGCGCCAGCCGGTGGCATCGCTTTGTAAAATAAAGCCCTTGCCATTTTGTAAAAATGTTATCCGGTCGTTATCATCCAGGTCAACCCAGGTTTTTTGTGTTTCATTATAAAACTCTTTTTTAGCGCCGCTGGTTAAATTCACATCATAGATCACCAGGTTATTTTGCAGCCTGTTCATCCATTGCACCAGCAACGCACTGCCATCGGGTTTCCAGTAGGGCATTCCAAAATACTGGTCATCCTTTTCATTAAAGTCGGCCCAAACAGTGGCGCCGCCATCAGGGGCCACAATACCCACTTTTACTTCAGGGTTTGGATCGCCCACTTTGGGATAATGCTGTTTTTCAACCAGCCCGTGCTGGCCGGTACCATCGGTAATGGTATACACCGGCACTTTTGTATCATCACTGCGGAAATAAGCGATGTGTTTGCTGTCCGGACTCCACCAGAAAGCTTTATTGGCCGTTCCCCTTCCTAAAATTTCTTCCCAGTACACCCAGCTTGAAAACCCGTTCAGGATCACATCACTGCCGTCGCTGGTAAGCTGTGTTTCCTTTTGTGTGTTCAGGTTAACACTATACAGGTTATTGTTTTTGGTAAAAGCCACATAGTTACCATCCGGACTCACCACGGGATTTACTTCCCTGTCTTTATCATTTGTGAGCCGGATCTCTTTACCATCTTTGGTAGTATAGATATCATTGTCTTTAAAACTGATCACCGGTTTGGGCACCACCAGGTCTTTCGCAGTGGCTGCTTCCTTAAACTCGGTTTCATTACCTGTTTTGCAGTCGATCAAAATGCGTTTGCCATCTTTCATAATAGCAACATGGGTGCCGTCTGTCCAGCGCAAAACCGTGGGCAATGCCTGTGTGATGCCTTTGAAATTACTGCGGAAATACTGGTCGGCGCCGAGTTCCTTTTTTTGAGCATTGGCAGTAAATGCCAGCATTAAAATGGCAGCAGCTGCCATTGTTTTTTGTACAAACAAATTCATGCTTTGTTAAGATTTTGATTGGCAGACAAGATAGTTTTTTTAGTTCCGCCAGAAAATTCAAATTGATGAGCGGAAAATAAAAAAGCCGCAGCAAAGACTGCGGCCATACAAATGTATTTTTTGAATTATCCTTCCAGGTTCTCCGGCCGCATCATCGGGAAGAACAGCACATCCTGGATAGAATGCTGGTTGGTGAGCAGCATGGCAATACGGTCAATACCAAAACCAATACCGCTGGTGGGCGGCATACCATATTCCAGTGCACGCAAAAAGTCGTAGTCGATGAACATGGCTTCATCATCACCTCTTTCCATCAGTTTCACCTGGTCTTCAAAACGCTCCCGCTGGTCGATCGGATCATTGAGTTCACTGTATGCATTGGCAATTTCCTTGCCATTGCACATCAGTTCAAAACGCTCCACCAGCCCGGGTTTGCTGCGGTGCTTTTTGGTAAGCGGACTCATCTCTACCGGGTAATCCGTAATAAAGGTGGGTTGTATATAACTGCCTTCGCATTTCTCACCAAAAATTTCATCAATCAGTTTGCCCTTGCCCCATTTTTCATCCGCATGAATTTTAAGCTTTGCGCAAACTTCGCGGATACCGGCTTCGTCCATCTGGCTGATGTCGAAACCAGTATGTTCTTTAATCGCATCAAACATGGTAATGCGTTTGAAGGGCGCTTTAAAATCAATTTCTTTATCTCCCACCGTTACTTTGGTTGAACCATTGGTGGCGATGGCGGCACGCTCCAGCAGCTGTTCGGTGGTTTCCATCATCCATTCATAATCTTTATAGGCAACATAAAACTCCAGCACTGTAAACTCTGGATTGTGCGTGCGGTCCATCCCTTCATTACGGAAGTTGCGGCTGAATTCATACACCCAGTCGAACCCGCCCACAATCAAACGTTTTAAATACAGTTCATTCGCAATACGCATGTACATCGGCACATCCAGTGCATTGTGGTGTGTAATGAACGGCCTTGCCGCAGCACCACCCGGGATACTTTGCAATACGGGTGTGTCCACTTCAAGCGCACCGCGTTCATTCAGGAATTCACGGATGGCGTTCATCATTTTGGTGCGCTTTACAAAGGTTTCCTTTACACCGGGATTTACGATCAGGTCGGCATAACGCTGGCGGTAACGGAATTCCGGATCGGTCACTTCATCAAAAGCCTCGCCGTCTTTTTCCTTTACCACAGGCAATGGCCTGAGCGATTTTGTGAGCAGGGTAAATTCTTTTACGTGGATGGAAGTTTCGCCGGTTTTGGTGGTGAACACATACCCTTTAATACCCACAATATCCCCGATATCGAGCAGTTTTTTCCAAACAGACTGGAACATGGTTTTATCATCGCCAGGGCAAATATCATCCTGTTTGATATAGATCTGTATTTTACCCACCGCATCCTGTATCACCGCAAAATTGGCCTTGCCCATATCACGCACACTCATGATACGGCCGGCGATGCATACATCTGCAAAATCTGCCTTATTCTCCTCGCCTTTATAGTGTTCTTTTATATAAACCGATGTGGTGTTTACCGGGTACAGCGGTGCCGGGTAGGCATCAATGCCCAGTTTTTTCAGCTCTTCCAGTTTCTCCCTCCTGATAATTTCCTGCTCACTTAAATGTTGCATAGTAAATTTGATTAATAAAAATTTCCGGCAAAGATAATTTATGGCAACCAATCGTCCATATTTGCCGTCTTTGCGGTTAATTATATTACTGGCACAGAATTAGCCTGTTTAAAAAAAACGCCATCATGAAAAAATTTATCCTGTTATTACTGACTGCTTTTGCACTAAACAGCTGTGATGTGATCAAAAACCTGCCCGCGGGAACTGGCGGCGGTATTACGGAAGCCGAAGCCGGGCAGGGCATTAAAGAAGCACTTGCCCAGGGGCTGACAAATGCAGTGTTAAAACTCAACAAAGAAGATGGCTTTTTTAAAGATGCCCTCTATAAAATTTTATTGCCGCCGGATGCTAAGAAAATAGAAAACACCCTGCGCAGCCTCGGGTTCAATAACCTGGTGGACAAAGCCATTTTGCAAATCAACCGCGGTGCGGAGGATGCGGCCGGTTATGCCAAACCGATATTTGTGGATGCGGTGAAGAGCATGACCCTGCAGGACGCTATCGGGCTGGTAAAAAACGGCGATACCAGCGCCACCCATTTTTTCAGGGAGAAAACAACGGAAAAACTTCTGGCTGCATTCCAGCCCGTGATCAAATCATCACTGGATAAAGTGGAAGCCACCAAATATTATGGCGACGTGGTGAACAAATACAATAATTTTCCCACCACCCTTAAAAAGATCAACCCCGACCTGCCATCCTTTGTTACAGCAAAAGCCACCGATGCGCTGTTTGACCTGGTGGCAAAGGAAGAAGTGAATATCCGCACCAATCTTGCGGCCCGTACCACCGATCTTTTAAAAAAAGTGTTTGGGCAGAAATGGTGACGCAACGCCTTGCCTGAGAGAATTGTCAACTTAATAAAAGCGGGTATGAAAAAAATGGTTTTATCTGCCTGTATGCTGGCATGCATCGCAGCTTGTTCAAAAAAAAGCCGGGAATTTGCTTATACCGGCACATTAACAGGTCCGGATTTTACCATGACTGCCTGCAGCGGGGGTGTATACTTCAAAACTGAAAATAAAACCTACCATATCGATTCACTCCCGGGTATGCGGATGGATTCACTATTCAGGCTCAGCTTTCCGGTAGCGATTGAGTGTAATGGCGGCCCAACTGGCAAATGCGCTGGACTGGCGCAGGACGGATACTTTAATGTTACGGCTTATAAATTTTAGTAAAGGCCGCTATCCTTTTTTTCAAAGAATTGGCGGGCTGCGGCTGCACCGTTATCAAAGAGCAGCTTTTTTTCTGCCGGTTTCATCTTCCGCACTTTGGAACCGATGTTTCCATAACTCACATAGATGGTGCGGCCGCGTTCATTTTCCAGGTTGGGGTATTTGCGGTTGAGTGTTTCGATCATCAGGTTGCTGAAGGCCGCCAGGTATTCGTTGAAATTATTTACATCATATGGCGGAATGGTGATATTGTTTTTTTGCAGAGAATCGATCTGTTCCGGCCGCTCCAGTTTAATACCGATGGTATGCCGGTTGAATTTTACCGTATTACATAGCAAAGGATTCTTGCCGCTCTCACAGGTATCGAACATGCTGATGGGATAATTACAAAGCATCCCGCCATCCACATAATAATTGAGAAAGGAGCTGGTATCGTTTTTCCGGATTTTTTGAAGCTGGTTATCCAGCGCAACTGGTTCAAAATACAGTGGTATGCCCGCACTGATCCGTACCGCCAGCGCCACCGGCATAGCAGGTGAATGTTCGAAAGAAAACACTTCCAGCTGCTGGCGGCTGAGGTTGGTGCCGGTGCAGTAAAGATCTTTAAAATGAGGATCGCTTTGTTTTAGCTGGTGCAGTTCGGCAAAACTGAGATTGGGTTTGCCGGTTTTTATTGTTGCCAGCTGCTGCACCCACTGCTCAAATTTTTTTCCCTCGTAAATACCAAAATCGTTTTTCACCCTTTTGTATTTACCCAGCAGTCCGCCCTTCCCATCGTTAAATTGCTGTACCGGCAGCTGTTGCATCATACTGTCAATTTCCGCTGCATTGTAACCCAGGCAAACCATAAAACCGGCAATGGCACCGGCAGAGGAGCCGCCCACTTTTTCAATTTGCCGGAGTATATTTTTTTCTTCCAGCACGCTGAACACACCGGCATAGGCCAGTCCACGCACACCGCCGCCTTCCAGCACCAGGTTAGTATATTGATTGGTTGATTGCGCAATGCCTGTAAATGGCAGCAGCAGTAACAGCAGCAGTTTATACATGCTGTAAATTTAGAAGCAACAATTAAAAACAGATTGTTAAAGGCTACACATTTTCATCGGCCAGTAATACCTGCCAGGCTTCATATACCTTGCCGGCATCCAGCAGTTCTTTGGCATACCGGTGCAGTTCTTTTTCCATTTCGTCGGGGTTGATGGAGAAATACTGGATAATGTTCTTAAGCTTTTCGTCGTCAAATGCGGGATCCACCTGCGGCAGCTCAGCCATATTGCCCAATTGCCCCAGGTTATTGCCGGTTAAAATACTGCTGTGCCTGATGTCTTTGGGCAGTGCATCCACCCCGATGCCGAGCTGCGTGTTTGGCTTGGCCACTTCAAAAATGGTATTTGCGTTGGCCCTGCTGTACCAGTTGCCGCCCAGCCTGGCCACCAGGTCAAGCTTGCGCTGATCAGGTTTGCCTTCTTCATTCAGTATTTTTTCGTCCATATGTATCAGCAACACTTCACAAATCACGAGGTTGCCTGCACCGCCTTCAGTTCCCAGCGGTTTTACTTCTGTCACTTTACATTCCAGTTGCACCGGGCTTTCTGCAACGCCGGACGGCTGTATCAGCTGCGATGCTTTTTTGGTAAACCCCGCCTTTTCAAATTCATCGGTGCCCTGCGGGTATTCGCAGCTCGATAACGAAGTTTGCTGCACCATATCATAGGTAACAATGCTGATATTCACTTCCGGCACCTGCAATACATTGTCCAGTGTGTGTTTGCTGGTATTATCCCTCACCCTTCTAGCCGGTGAAAACACCACAATGGGCGGGTTAGAAGAAAACAAATTAAAAAAGCTGAAGGGGGAAAGATTGGTATGGCCTTCCCTGTCAATCGTAGATGCAAAACAAATGGGGCGTGGGGCAATCACATGCTGCAGGTAGTTTTGCACCTCCATCGGTTTCAGTTCCCGGGGATTGATCGTTTTATACATTTTTCTTGAGTGCTAAGATTGAAAAATCTGTTTCATCCAGTGCAATGGTATTGCTTAACCTGCCAAGGTTTTCAATTTCCATCACCACTTCATCGCCTTCCTGTAACCACTGCTCCCGGTAGTCGGGATCGTTCAGTTTGCCGGTACCGTTCAGTTCCAGGAAACAACCTGTGCCCACTGTGCCGCTGCCGATCACATCTCCCGGGAACACATTCACACCATAACTCACCCTTTCAATGATTTCGGCAAAGGTCCAGTCCATTTCACACACATTGCCTTCGCTCACCTGCACGCCATTCACGCTGCAGGTCATTTTCAGGTTCCAGCTTTTGCCGGTATGGTTTTCTTTGCAGGGCACTTCAAAAGGCTGCAGCTCATCAAGCGTAACCAGCATGGGACCGGTTACCGTACTGAAATCTTTTCCTTTTGCCGGCCCCAGGTTCAGCAGCATTTCCTCCATTTGAAGGGTGCGTGCGCTCATATCATTCATGATCATCAGTCCGCCGATATACTCATCTGCATCAGCAGCTTTGATATTACGTCCGTGACGGCACAGCACCACGGCCACTTCCAGTTCAAAATCCAGTTTATTCAAATGATCGGGCATGCATAAAACCGGGCCGGGCCCCTGTATGCTGTTATGATTGGTAAAATAAAAAATGGGATACTGGTCAAACTCCGGTATCATGGCCACACCCCTGTTGCGCCTTGCTGCAGCCACATGCTGCCTGAAGGCATACCCATCCCTGCAACTGGTGGGGAAGGGAACGGGCGCCATCACGGCTGTATCATCATAGGGTGTGGTAAAAGCCCTGCGGCCCAGGTGGCCTTCTATGATCTGCTGGTTGGCAGCCACTGCAATCGGGTACATATCATCCCAGTAATTTAAAAACATACCCATACTGGATGCCAGTTCGGGATTCACTGTATCGGTATCATATAATATGCCCTCCACTAAAAATGCCAGTTGCTCGTGCCCGTCTTTCAAATGTGTAACTAATTTCATATGCCTTCGTTTGTATTTGCGGACAAAGTTATGCGGTTGAAGATTGCGACATGACTGCATCAGTAAATTAAATTTATGATTTGCGGGCAAAGATTATCTGTGTTAAATTCGGATAAGCGGGTTGACATCAAAAACAAATCTCCCTACTTTTGTAATATGGAATTTGATAAAATACACAATAAAGGACAGGCCAGGCTTTTTAAAAATTCTTTTTTAGAAATGCTGACCAAAGCACACCCATTGGTAATATGGGGCATGTACCTGCCGGTGATTGTTTATTTTTTATACTATAGCGGCAGCACACTTGAATTCACTGCATCAAGGGCAACAGTTCTATTCCTGGGCGGCATGTTATTCTGGTCATTTTTTGAATACCTGGCGCACCGCTTTTTGTTTCACTGGATAGCAGAAAGCAAAAGGGGACAAAAACTGGTGTACACACTGCATGGCAACCACCATCATTACCCCAGAGATAAACAAAGGCTGTTTATGCCTCCGGTACCGAGTATCATTATTGCGTCTGCAATTTTCGGTCTTACCTATCTTGTGCTGGGCAAGTACGCATTTAGTTTCTTCCCGGGTTTTTTAGTGGGATACCTGATGTACGGCAGCATGCACTATGCCATTCATGCCTGGAACCCGCCGGCAAAATGGATGAAACCTTTGTGGCGCAACCATCACCTGCATCATTATAAAAATGAGCACAAGGGTTTTGGCGTAAGCAGCACTTTATGGGACCATATCTTCGGCACCATGTTCGATCTTAAAAATGAAAAAGAAGACAAGGAAAAAGTGAAGGAGCTGATGTATACCCGCAAGGCCAGTAAAAAAACTTCCGAACTGGTTTGATCACCAGCGGTCATTTTCGTCAATATTGTTATCCCGGTGGCTTTGCTGCCGGGATTTTATTTTCTGCAGCTGGCGTTCAATCATGAGTGCGGCAACCAGGTCGCCGGCATTGTGGGCGGGCTGATGCTGCAGCATTGCTTTCAGCTTTGCCTCGCTTACATCAATTCGGTATAAGAGTGTAACCAGTTTTTCAAAATCTGTATTGATCAGGTGATTGATATATGCAGCGAGCGCTTCCTGTAATTTTTCCTGCGAAATGGTAACAGGCAGTTCTAGCCCGAGGTCTTTATTCACCGACAATACCAGTGCATCGCTGTTCATGTTATCAGTATTTTTCCATCACACCCAGGCCAAACAGGGCAAAATCATATTTTACCGGGTCGGCCGCATCTAAATTACGAAGATTGGCGGTGAGTTCCTTTGCTGCTGCCCAGTCATTTTGCTGCCGTTGCAGCAGGCCGGTATTTCGTGCCACCCTTGATACATGCACATCCAGCGGGCAGATCAGCTGCGAGGGTTTGATTTTTTTCCAGATACCGAAATCAACCCCCTTATCATCCCTGCGCACCATCCACCGCAAAAACATGTTCAGCCTTTTGCAGGAAGAATTTTTTTCAGGGGTGGCGATATGTTTTCTCGTACGCTCCGGTATATATGGCAGCGAAAAAAAATAGTGATGAAAACCGGTAAGCGCTTTTTCCACATCCGCATCCTGCCGATGCATCCATTTAGAGAAGGCTGATTCAAGTGAGTTGTTTGCTGAATAGTGCATCTTAAAAAATTCCATGCAATACAGCAGGTCGGTGGTATTAAAGGTGCGGTGTTTAAAACCTTCCAGTCTTTTTAATTCAGCGGCGCCGGCATGCAGTACAAAATCATGCGGCTTATTATCCATCAGCCGCAGCAGTTCGGTTGTTTTGCTGATAATGGTGGTGCGGTTTCCCCAGGCAAAAATGGCCGCGAAAAATCCTGCAATTTCAATATCCTGTTTTTTTGTAAACCGGTGAGGAATAGAAACAGGATCGGCCGCAATAAAAGAAGGTTGATTATACAAATCAACCTTACTGTTTAATAATGTTACCAGTTTATGCTTTTCCAAATTTATCCTATTGCCTTTTTCAAATCCTCCACCAGGTCGTCTGCATCTTCTATTCCAACACTCAGGCGGATAAGTGAATCTGACAGCCCGTTTTTGATACGTTCTTCCCTCGGGATACTGGCATGCGTCATACTCGCAGGATGATTGATCAGGCTTTCCACGCCTCCCAAACTTTCGGCCAGTGAAAACAAATGCGTGGATGACAGCACACGTTTGGCTTCATTCACATCATCATTCTTCAGTTCAAAACTGATCATACCGCCAAAACCGTTCATTTGTTTTTTGGCAATGGCGTAACCAGCATTGTCTTCAAAACCCGGCCAGTACACTTTGGCAACTTTGGAATGGCTGCGCAGCCAGTGTGCAATTTTTTCGCCATTGGCACAATGTGCTTTCATACGCAGCCCCAGTGTTTTGATACCGCGGAGCACGAGGAAGCAATCCTGCGGACCCGGTACTGCACCACAGCTTTTTTGTATAAAATAAAGTTTTTCTCGAAGTGCATCATCATTCATCATCAGGGCGCCCTGTATCACATCACTGTGACCGCCCAAATATTTTGTGGCGCTGTGCATCACGATATCGGCACCATGATCGAGCGGGTTTTGCAGGGCGGGAGACGCAAATGTATTGTCCACACAAAGCCATGCACCCGCTTCCTTTGCAATAGCGGCCACTACCGCGATATCCGTTATATTCATCAGCGGGTTGGTGGGAGTTTCCACCCACACCAGTTTTGTATTTGCAGAAACGGCTGCTTTTACATTGGCTGCATCGGTGGTGTCCACATAAATGAATTTGATACCATAACGTTCCCACACTTTACTAAAGAGACGGTAACTGCCGCCATACATATCATTGGCTGCAATTACTTCATCACCGGGATTCAGCAGTTTTATCACGCTGTCGGTGGCAGCCACGCCACTGCCAAAAGCCAGTGCATGCTTTGCGTTTTCAATTTGCGCATAAGCCGATTCCAGTGCCGTACGGGTGGGGTTCTGGCTGCGTGCATATTCATATCCCTTATGTGTGGCAGGCGCTTCCTGTACATAGGTACTGGTTTGATAAATGGGAGTCATGATGGCACCGGTGGAAGGATCAGGCTCCATTCCCGCGTGTACAAATTTTGTAGCTGGCTTCATTATACAATCAATAATTTAGGGGCAAAGTTGAAGAAATTATCTCAATAAAACTGTGCGGCACACAAATATCTCCAGTCGTGGTTATTGGCCGCCACCGCATCTCCGGGAATAATTTTTTTATTAAGCACTTTGGAATGCAGCAATCCTTTATCCACCAGTTTTTGTTTGGCCTGGCGGATAAGATCCTGCAAAAGCGGCGATTCCATCCATTGTTTCTGGGGTGGTTCATATCCCACTTTATCCTTACGCCATACAATTTCCTGCGGCAATTTTTTTTCCATGGTTTTGCGCAGCAGCCATTTGGTATACCCTTCGTTTATTTTAAGGGTGGGCGGCAATGAAAAAACAAATTCCACCAGTGTATGATCTAAAAAAGGCAGCCGCACTTCACGGCCATGCGCCATGCTGTTGCGGTCGGCATAACGCAGCAGTTCCTCCAGTCCCAGTTCCGTTACATTGTAATGCAGTATATCATTCAGCTTTGTAACCGGCGCCTTATGAATCCCTTCCCATTCCTTTCCCCGGAGGTGCTGATAAAGAAATTCAGGATTCAGGTCGGGCTGGTGTTTTACCATATGATATTCCTTTCTTTCCAGGTACATGGCCGCGTGCATGGGCAGCAGTGCAGCGATATAATTTTTAAAGCCTATTGAATGTGGCAGCTGGTTTTGCCGGAGCGCTGCCACCAGTTTTTTCCTTTCGGCCGCATAGCTGTGGGTCAGCAGGTCCTGCAGGTACCAGCGTATATATTTGTGATAGCCGGCCAGTATTTCATCTGCTCCCTGCCCGTCGAGCAGTACTTTAATTCCCTCCCCTGCTGCCAGTTCAAAAACTTTGTACTGTGCAAAAATACTGGACGATGCAAATGGTTCGTCCTGGCTTCTGCAAACCGCTTCAAATTGCTGTACCAAATCATTTACCTGGGGAATGGTTTTGCTGTTTTCAATTTTCAATTTGTCCGCCACGAGATTGATAAATGCGGTTTCATCTTTTTCATAACCGGGAAATACCGCCGAGAAAGATTTTTGCAGGCCACCGGCACGGCCAATACCGTTAATGGCGGCCGCTATGGAAGCACTGTCGATGCCGCCGCTTAAACTGGTGCCCACCGGCACATCGCTGCGCAGCCGTTTCTTTACAGAATTGAGAAAAAGGGTATTGAATTTCTCCACCGCTGCTGCGGATGTTATGTCAATTTGATTTTCCTTATCCAGCTGCCAGTATTGTTTAACCGACAGTTTTTGAAGTGCCGGCGTATACTTTAAATAATGCGCCGGTGGCAATGCCCAGATATTTTTATAAAAAGTATATTCCTTATCTGCTGCGTTTTGCACCTGGCCAAGCGCCAGGTAATTCAGCAGCATTTTTTCCTCCATTTCCTTTTCAACACCGGCGGCCCAGAGCGCTTTTATTTCACTGGCGAATAAAAAGTAAGGACCGTTTTCAAAATAATAAAATGGCTTTTCGCCAAACCGGTCACGGGCGGCAAATAATACTTTTTCCTTTTCATCCCAAATGGCAAAGGCAAACATGCCATCGAAATGCTGCAGGCAGCGTTCTTTCCAGAAATCATAGGCGGCCAGTATCACTTCCGTGTCCGACTGCGAAACAAAACTGTAATCCTGTTGCTGCAAAAAACTGCGCAGTTCCTTGTAGTTATAAATTTCCCCGTTGTGCACAATGCTGTAACGGCGGTTCAGGTAATGCATGGGCTGTGCAGCTGCGGGGGTAAGATCTATTACTGCCAGGCGGCGGTGACCCAATAAAACATCTTTAGTTTCATTTTGCCATACCCCTTCGCCATCAGGGCCCCGATGGGCAATTGCTTGCAGCATTTTTTTCAGGGGATAAAAAGAAAGCTGTTCCTTCTCTGCAGATAATATGCCTGATATGCCGCACATATTGTAAATATCAATAAAAATTCTGAAGGCTGCCGCTTAAAAAGAAATGGGCAATTCGGCCTTGGCATCACCCCATGCCATCACCAGGTTTGCACCGCCGGGTGATTGCTGAAACACCATGGTGAAGTACTCGATATCATCTGCCGTATGCTGCACAGGTATTTGAAACTGCAGCAGGTCTTTGGCGCTGTCCTGGTGCAGGCCAAAAGAATACAGGTTGCTGTTGAGCACAATATTCCATTGGGTTTCGTAAGGAATGCAGTAAATGATATAACGGCCACGGGGTATACTGCGGCCCTGGATGCTCGCGGGTTTGAAGAATTCGATTTCGGTGGCTTCGTTGGCACCCAGCCTCCAGTATGCACCATATTGCTGGATACATTTGGGTGGCGCATCCTTGCCAAATATCTGCCGGCCCATTTTATGCGGCCTGCTGTAGATCACCCTTACTGCCAGTGCGGCAGAATCATTCCTGTCCATCAGCTGCTTGGGATAGTCAACCGGGTAATAGCTGATATCCATGGGTGATTTATCCACTACCGCATAGGGGTTGGCAGGTTCAATCACCTGGCGGGGCAGTTCGGGCTGAATGATGGTTTCTGCCGGTTTTTTATCGCTGCTGCAGGAAAACAGGCCGCAGCCCAGGGCCAGCAGCAGTATTGGTTTTATCACTTGTGTATATAACATATGGCGCTCGTTAAAACAAAATAGGCAGGCTTACTTTTACATCATCCCATGCCATCACCAGGCTGGCGCCGCCATCAGCCTTTTCAAACACCATTGTAAAAGCTTCGGTTAAATCGGTTTGTTTCTGTACAGGCACATCCACCCGGGCGATATCTTTTTTACTGTCGTACTTAAATGAACCCCAGGTATCGGTATCCTTATTGATGATCACTGTCCACTTATCCGCAAAAGGAATACAATATAAGGTGTAACGTCCTTTTTTTATTTTGGTGCTGCCTGCTTTTACATTCTGGTAAAACTCGATCTCGGTAGCTTCATTGGCACCCAGCCTCCACACTTTTCCATATTCCAGCAAATCCCCGAATACCGTGCGCCCGTTTTTCATGGGCCTGCTGTAGATCACCCTTGCCACCAGGGGATCCAGCGGTTTGTCCTGTATTTTAGAAACCGGGTAACCATTGGGATAATAACTCATATCCATGGGTGATTTATCAACGGGCGGCAGTTTTGTCTGTGCATTGGCAGCAGTAATGCAAAGGCCGGCTGCAAAAAAAAGTACCAATAGTTTCTTCATAAAAATCATTTTTTCAAAGATAAAGCATCAGCGCATTGATAATTGCTGTAATTGATTAGCGGCAAAGCTTTTTACTTCAGGATAAAACTGGTTGTACAGGCGCTGCATCGCATCATAATGCTCATTGAATATCTCAAAAGCCGTGGATGCATCATTGAGATAGGTAGCACGCCTTACCAGTCCGCCAAAACTTTTTTCGGTACCCCAGCGGCTGCGGTAATTGAACAGCCAGTTCTGTGCCTTCATCCATGGCAGCATTTTCCTGAACACTTCGGGTAAAACTGCCTCGTAATTATCCAGGCTGTCATACACACCGGTGGCGAAATGCTGCAAGGCTGTTTCTGTGGCAAACTCAGCGGGGTCATTGGCAAGAAAATGATCGTATACCACATCACAGAAAGCGCCTGCATATAACCGGTAATAGGGCCTGAAAAATTCCCGCATTTCGAGTGTGGCGGCGTGGCTGTCGGTAAATGCATCAATGGCCCGGTGTAACTGTATGCCCGTTTGAACGGGCAACGGGTAATCAAACTGTTTTTTTCCCTTGATAAAATCGCTGATCATATTACCAGTCAAAACCGGGGCATTATCAAAAGACAGCCGTGCATGTGCCAGGTAATTCATTTCAGTAAAGATAGTTTTTGCTGTTTTATCGCAGGCGTCCCTGACCATATTTACTTTTTAACACTACCAACACAAGTTTTAATATTCCTTTAAGAAAAATCAGCAAAGCCGCTGCAGCAGCGGATTTCAGCGCTTCATCACATTGTTTTTATGCAACAGCTGCAACCGTTCATACAATTCATACACCTTTATCGCTGTTTTAATCACAGAGCGCTGCAACAATTCTGCGGCTGATTATACTTTTGATATATCATTAACCGCTGCCAGCCATGAGGCAGCATCATTAAACCTAAAAAAGTATAGTTATGAAAAAGTTTCAAACCATTTTGGCAGCTGCAGCATTGCTGTTTGCCACAAGCGCCTTTGCAGCAAAAGGCCCCGAAAAAATCAGTGCCGCAGTAAAAAAAGCTTTTGAAAAGCAATTCAGCACAGCAGAAAAAGTAAGCTGGGAAAGAGCGGATAATTTTTACTTCGTCAATTTCAAAATGAAAGATCGTGACATGTCGGTTGCCTACGATGAAAACGGGGAAATGGTGGGTTCTTCAAGAATCATCACCATCGATGAACTGCCAACCTGTGTTTCGCTGGCCATCAGCGAAAAATACAATGACTACGAAGTGGGAAAACTCGGGTCAGAGATCCATTTTGAAGGACAGGACAGCTACTATGTTACTGTTGAAAACAGCAAGCATGTTTTAAAACTGAAATGCCTGTCAAACGGCGATATCAGCGTGGTAACAAAAACAAAGAAATAGTTTGTTAGGGTTTTGGATTGCTTAAGCCTCCGCATTTTTGCGGGGGCTTATGTTTTTAAAACAGTTTTTTTTGCTGTGATACAAAAACGGGTTTTACCAGGCTGAGACCCAGCTCCTGGTTCATCTTATCCACCAGGTAAACTGTCAGTTCCGGCGAAGTGGCCTCATCATGCATATGCATAAAAAAATACAGCTCCTCCAGTCCCTGGTCAAGCCATGTTTTCATACGCTGCACCCAGGCATCGCAACGGGTATAGTCTGATGGGTGTAAACTGTTGCCCACATAACGGATAAAGGCTTTGGGTATGGTGAGGTGCATATGGGCGCAATCCCTGCGGCCTGCCGTATCCGTGATCACCGCACCCATGTTCAGTGAAGACAGCGTGGCGAACAGCTCCTCACGGAAGGCATCTTTTTTAAACCAGTCGGGATGCCGCACCTCTAAAAAAAACTGCAGATCGGTGGGCAGTGTTTTTAAAAAATCAAACAGCTCTTCTTTTCTTTTGGGAGAAAACGTATCGCTCACCTGCATAAATACCGGGCCAAGGTATTGTTCAAATGATACAATACCCCGGAAAAATTCGTTGGTGATAAACTGTTTGCCCTTTAAGCTGCCACGATGGGTAATACCCTGGTACAGTTTGGGACAGAATTTAAAATCTTTGCCCGCAGCTTTTTCCACCCATTTTTTTATGCCCGCCTCGCCGTATACTTTATAATGAGTGGCGTTTAATTCAATCGAGTTGTAATGCTGTACATAGTGCTGCAGGAAATCTTTTTCCCTCGTTTTGGGAGGATATATTTTACCCACCCATTCCTCCCGGCCCCATTTGGCGCAACCCAGGTAAATTTTGGGTGATTGCACAGCTTTGCCTTTTAAGATAGTTGCATTATATACAGGTTCAGCCGGTAATGAAAAGTCAATACCTGCCAGTTCTTCCGTAGTTACTCTTCCAAATTCCATTTTTTCTTTATTACACGAATTAAAACAAATTACACGAATTGCCGGGGTAAGGCAGATAAAAAATCGGTAGAGTCTGTGTTATCCAGTGCGGTTAGATTTTTTGATTCTCAGCTTTTCATATATCACCAAATCCATCAGCACCAGCAGCATCCCATAAAAAACATCCTCCACCGGAATGCTGTATATACGGATGCCCAGGTTTTCGGCATCATTATACTGCACTACAGGAATGGCGGTAAGAAAGCCATTTACAATTAAAAAGGGCAACAGCATTACGGCATAGGAAACCACAAACAAACCTGCATTGAAAAATGTTGTTTTCTTATTGACCTGGTGCAGGACTGTAATAAAGACGGCCGTGAAAACAAATGTCCAGCTGGTATAATATTTATCGTAATGAAAGATGCCGGTGACCAATAAAGCTGCCGCCAGTATCAGCAATAATGTATTGGCCCAGGTGATATTATTTACCTGCGGGAAATAAGTACGGATGCATTCATAAATAAACACACAGCAATAAGGCACCACAAAAAAGAACAGCACTTCTTCCACCGGCAGGTTGTACAGTTTGATACCGGTTATGAAAGCTTCATTAAAACCCCATACGGCCTTACCCGTAAAATAAAAATCCCATAAAATATACAGCAGGGCCGGGATGATCATTGCAGGGAACAGGTATTTCCAGTTTTTATAAAAGGCCACTTTCTTATCAAAACTCAATAACAGGGGGCCGGCCAGCGAAGCGGCCAGGATGATAAAATATGTATAGTGACTGTTCACGGCAGTTTAACAGGAGAAATACGAAAAGGTTTTTGTCAGCTTCCTTTTTTGAAAGCGTCATTTACCAGGTACACCCCGCCAATGGTAACGGCACCGCCAATGGCAATCAGCATGTTCAGTTTTTCGCTGAACAGCAGTGCCCCCAGCAAAATAGCCACTACCGGGTTTATATACGCATATAAGGATGCCACAGATGTGGGCAAATGCTGCAGGCAGTACAGGTATGCCACAAATGTAAGTACCGAACCTATGATTAATAAATACAGCAGGGCCCACCAGGCATTTGCCGGGATATCTTTCAGCGGCATGTAGAGCCCGGTTGATTTGATGACGCCGGTAAGCATGATACCGGAAATAAACATCTGCAAACCCAGGCTGAAATATGGGTTAAAACTGGCAGCATGTTTTTTTGTATAGATGGTGCCCAGGGCCCAGCTCATGGTTGCCAGTACGGAAAGGATGATACCGAATGTAAAACCGGCGTTCAAAAAATCTTTCAGGTGATCGCTGAAGATTATGCATATGCCGCCAAAGCCCAGCAACAAACCCACAATTGCCCTGCGGGGCAGTTTATCACCCTTGAATAAATCTATAATCACAATCCATAGAGGGAAAATGGCACCAATGATGGCACCCAAACCGCTGCTGATGTATTGCAGGCCCCAGTAACTAAGTCCGTTACTGAGCATGAAATTCAAAACGCTCAGTATAATAATGGTGGTCCAGAGCGCTTTTCCTTTTGGCAAAGGCTGCTTTTTAAACAGGAAGAAACTTATGTATAATCCGCCTCCTAAAATATGCCTGATAGCTGCAACCTGTAAACCATGCACCCCGTTGCTGACAGCTATTTTAGAAGCCAGCCAGGTGGTGCCCCAGAAAAAGCATACCCAAACCAGTGCCCAAACGGCTTTTTGTTTTGTTGTTTTAGATGAGAGCATGGCGTTAACGGGGCCAGGATGTTCAGGGCCTGAATCCTTTGAATGAATAACCGGCCCCGGCAAGCGAAGCCTTTATAATTGTTATGGTGTGAACCCTAGTGTTTAAAATGGCGCATAGCTGTGATCACCATCGCGAGGTTATGCTGTTTGCAAAACTCAATGGAATCGTTGTCACGGATTGAACCGCCCGGCTGTATAAAGGCGCTGATACCTGCGGCATCTGCAATCTTTACACAATCATCAAACGGGAAAAACGCATCGCTTGCCAGCACTGCACCATTCAGATCAAATTTAAACTGCCTTGCTTTTTCAATGGCATGACGCAATGAGTCAATCCGGGATGTTTGACCGCAGCCCTTACCAATCAGCTGTTTGTTTTTCACTAGTGCAATCGCATTGCTTTTTAAATGCTTGCACACGAGGTTGCTGAAAATTAAATCTTCTTTTTCTGATGCCGATGATTCCCTGCCGCCGGCTTCTTTCCATTCGGTATAGTTGCCAATATCATTTTGCTGCACCAGTATCCCGTTCAGCACGGTTCTGTTCTGGCTGGTGGCGCTGGCAGTTTTTTTCTGCACCAGCAATATCCTGTTCTTTTTTGTTTTTAAAATATCCAGCGCATCGCCTTCGTAAGCCGGCGCAATCAGCACTTCGAAAAATATTTCGTTAATGGCAACAGCCGTGGCCTTGTCAATTGTACCGTTACAAACCAGCACACCGCCAAAGGCACTTTCCGGGTCACCCGCCAGTGCGGCATCCCATGCCTCCTTTACCGTGGGGCGCTGCGCTATACCGCAAACATTGGTGTGCTTGATGATGCCGAAAGTGGTATCGGTAAATTCACTAATGATCTGAACAGCGGCGTCCACATCCACCAGGTTATTGTAGGATAATTCCTTCCCGTGCAGTTTGTCAAATATCTCTTCCTGGTTACCATAAAACACACCCTGCTGGTGCGGATTTTCACCGTAGCGCAACACCGACCTGTCTTTATTAAAAGGATTTACAAATTCAGTATGGTTGAAATAATTTGAAATGGCCAAATCGTACCCGGTGCACACATCAAATGCCTTGATGGCAAACATACGGCGCTGCTCCAGCGTGGTTTCGCCCTGCTGGCCGGCGAGGATATCTTCCAGCAATGCATAATCTTTTTTGGCAGCCACCACCACCACATCTTTATGATTTTTGGCAGCGCCGCGGATCATGCTCGGGCCCCCGATATCAATTTTTTCAATGATCAGGCTTTCATCTTTTGTACTGGCCACGGTTTCTTCAAAAGGATACAGGTCAACAATCACCAGGTCAATTTCAGGAATATGGTATTGTTTCATTTCAGCCACATGCTGTGCGTCGTCACGTTTTCCCAAAATACCGCCAAATACTGCCGGGTGCAGGGTCTTCACCCTTCCGCCCAAAATGGAAGGATAGGTGGTGAGAGATTCTACCGGTACGCAGGGCACCTGCAGGTCTTCAATAAATTTTTGTGTGCCGCCCGTGCTGTAAATGGTAACACCCAGTTTGTGCAGTTGCTGAACAATATTTTCCAGTCCGTCTTTATAGAAAACAGAAATAAGCGCTGATTGAATTTTTTTGTTCATTTTTGATGGTTGATGGTTAATTGTTCATGGTTCATAGCTGGTGAGACCCACCCATAGAACTGATGAGTTTAGTAATCATTTTACTGAGTATTTCATACCCATTATAATATCGTTGAAATATATCCTCAGGAATATACCTCCTCGTTTTTCCTATAAATAAACATGCCACTACTTCTATTCCAGACTGCAGTGCCATTCTTAAAAACCGCTTGTATTCAGGAATGCTCTGCCCTGTACTTCCTTCAGCAATATTTAATACCACTGAATCGGCTGCTCTTTTTATTTGCGATGAAAGACTGTACAATTCCTTTCTGGGAAAGGATTCGGCCAGCATATCAATTTCATTGCTCAGCCGGAGTGCTTCCTGCCAAACCCTCAAATTTTCAAACCTGAAAGCCATAATTTCAATCAACTGGGGTTAAAAATACATTTACTATGAACCATTTGCCATGAACAATGAACCCACTCTACAAATCCATCACAAATGGACCCTCTTCCGGAATTGAATGAAAGCGCAAATTTAGCTGATCGCAGTCTTGTTTCCATTTTTCAATTTTCCACAAACTGTTAGAAGCATCGGCCACATATTGTTTGCAGTTAAACTGTTTTACCAGTGCTGCAAAAGACAGTGTTGGATTCCCTGAAATAATGATGAGATCCATCTCCACCGGGTGCGGCGGAATATCAATATGAAGGGTATTATCAAACAGGAGTATCTTTTTTCCGCCAAAAAGAAAGAAAGGGGCATTAACAGAAAGTCCGTTCAGTATTTGTGTTTGATGCTCCAGTTGCCATGCAATACGGCCGGGTTTGAGGTGAAAGTTTTGCAGCATGCCCGGCTGCGACAGCATACGATCGCCTTTAAAATAATAATGGCTTCCGCTGATAAAATCAATGGCCTGCATCCTGGGAACATTATACACCACCAGTTTTTGCTGTTGCTGCACCCTCCAGCCATAAAAGGCATGAACGGTCACCCAGCCCAGCAGCATCCACAAACCCGGTTTTAGCCATTGACGGTTCTTTTGCATCAGCCAGGCGCCCAGTGCAATGATAACTGCATACAGTAACCAGGTACTGGTAACCGTAGCCGGGATATGATCCCACACCGCATGCGGCAGTTTATTTACTGATAGAATAAACTGGTTCATCCGTTCCAGCAGCCAGCCAGCCAGTTTGCCGATATAAACACCGGCAAAGGGCAGCCATGAAAAAGCCAGCAATGCAATTTCTGTAAACAAAATAACCGTGGAAAGCGGCACGGCCACCAGGTTGGTGATTAAAAAAAGATTGGGAAACTGGTGAAAATAATAAATACAAACAGGGAAGGTAAGCAATTGTGCCGCGAGTGAAACGGCCGTTAGCTGCCAGATTTTATCAGCCCATTTGTTTTTAATGTACAGCATACCGGCAATGGGCCGCTGAAACACGACTATACCTGTAACAGCAAGATAGGAAAGCTGGAAACCCACATCCCATAAATAATACGGGTTATAGCACAGCATCACCCATGCAGAAGCCGCGAGTGAATTGAAGATGGAAGATTTTTTTCCAAGGATGGCTTTGCCCACTGTGATGAATGTAAACATAACGGCGGAACGTATTACTGAGGCTGCCCCGCCCGTAAGCAACGAAAACAACCATAAACAGGACAGGATAAGCAATGCCTGCAACCAGCCCGATTTTTTGAGACCAGGTATTCGTGCAAAGAGCCAAACCAGTATCACATAGATCAGGCCCAGATGCATCCCCGAAATGGCAATGATATGCACCACACCTGTATTGCTGTATGCCTGCACCAGGTCTTTATCCAGGTCGTGGGTATAACCGATCAGCAGTGCTTCAGCAATACCCAGTTCATCTTTTGCGGCTGGCAGTTTGCTTTTTAGAACAGACAATATCCTTTCTCTTGCATCAGTAATAAAACGGCCAAAACTGCGGTTGTTGTTATGATTGAGCAGCTGCCAGTTGGCCGGTTTCAGAAATACGTTGTGAAACAGCTGCTGGAAAGCGGCATATTGTTCATAGTTGAAAGCACCGGGATTGCCGGAGTTTTTGATGGACTGCAGGTTTGTATGAATCAATACGCGGTCGCCGTATCGCAGCTCCGGCATCACAGTATCTTTTGAAAAATACAGGAGCAATTTTCCTTTTGTATCAATGACCGTATCTCCCGTTATCACTTTTTCCACGAAAGCAGTTGTTTTATACGAGCGGTTTTTCTCCTCTAAAGGTTCGGCCATTACAGCTACTATAAAGGCACTGTCGCGGTAATGGTTTCCATACCATGATGCATGATGCCGGATATCCTTCTGCCAGGTGATCAGCATGGCTGCTGCTGCCAGTATAGCATGCAGTAAAATCCCCTGCAATACGGTTAGCTTAAAGCGGATATTCAGTGGCAGCAAGCCGAACAGTATGTATGCGATGGTAAAACAGGTGAGTGCCACTGCAATGATTTGCAGCGAAGCTTTTCCATACCATTGCAGGAGTGTGCCTGCAATAAATGGCGGCAGGATACGGAGCAGCGGTGCCGTTTTGTAAACCGGCAGTCCATAGGGTTTGTGCATGCATACAAAGTACAAATAATAAAAAAAACACCCGTGTGAAAACGGGTATTTACAGACAAGGTATTAATGGCGGGTAAATACTTTGAGTTTTTTTTATTGGGGGCCCAGTGTGAGATACACTGGTATTTCATTTGGTAACGCTTTATTCTGAAATAAGATGGATGCTTAACCCGGTATTATTGCTTAATAAAAATTTAGTAGCATTGGTTGCCAGCATTGTTATTACAAATTGAAAACTTGTTCCGGATGGCATATAAATTTCCCACTCCTTACTTATAGTAGCTGCATATACATGCCCCGCCGGAAAAAGACCATGATAAGTTAAGCTGCTTTGGAAAAAATTTTCACTATATGTGGGCATTGCGGGGAATGTAATATGGAAATAACCTATTGCAGTAAGGCCGGAGCTTTCTGCCGATTTTTGAACCGCCGGGGTCACATCATATTTAATTTTATAAAAACCGCTTTTGTTTACCTGAAATATGTTGGGGCTGCTTTGTGTAATGGCTGTGCTATAGGCATACACCTGTATAAACTTGTGGGCTAAACCCGTAGCAATAGTTGAAGATATTCCCGTATCTGTTTTATAATAAAACCGGTCGTTATTGCTGTATGCAATATTTTGCCAGGTGGGTGCGGCACTGCTGCCATTGCTGACCAGTACCTGCCTGTTGTTTCCAGCGGAATTATTCAGCAGCAATTTGTTTTCAATATTCAGATCACCGTTCACATCCAGTTTTGATTGCGGGGTATTGGTACCAATGCCCACATTTCCATTATTGGCAATAGTCATCCGGTTAATGCTGTTGGTATAAAAATCTAATCCATATTGCCCCGTGCCGCTGTTTCTTTTGCTGCCGATTGCTTCACCACTATTGCTCCCAAAGCGCAGCGAATTACCAACAGCGCCTGTATTTCCATCTTCCTGGTCAATCACCAAACTGCCACCAATAACCACATTGCTCCCGGTATCAATGGTCATGGCGGTGACCTGGCTGCCACCATCCTTTCTCACCCTGAATTCAAACCTGTTATTAAGCTTGTGTAAGAGCATATATAATGATGAACCGCTAAAAGGGTACACCCAGGAACTTCCGTTCCAGTAAGCATTACTCCCGATGGTGAGTGTTCCGTTATTATCTGCCCCTATATAGCTCCTGGCCTCGCCGGTATTGTTCTCAAAAATGGTTTTTATCCAGTTGGTGCCTTTAAGATGCAGCACTCCTTCTGGTGTTGTGGTACCAATACCTACATTTTGTGAGTGTGTAACGGTAAAAAAAAGCAGTGCAAACAATAATGACAGTATCTTTCTCATGTCTGAACTTTTGGTTTCAAATATGACAAGTAAATAATCAGCAGCATATCGCCAAAACGGGGTATTACTGCTGGCCGATGGCAATAATTTTAATGGTGAAATTCGGGCTGAAAGAAATTGTTCTCGGGTTAAAAACATAAAGTGTTGCGCCTGTAGTTGTAACCGATGCAAGGGACATCACCGCTTCGGCCCAGCCACCGGCGCCACCGGTTACGTTACCTATATAAGCTTCCGGTGTTCCGGAAAACGTTTCGGGCCAGGTAACCGCAAACTGTTTGGTTTCACCTCCCAAAAAACTGGTATTTACAGTTACGGAGGCAGAGAGTTGTTTTTTTTGGGTACCATCTGTACTGCGGATGATGCCTTTGCCATTTTGCACGGTGAGGTTTGTTTTTACAGCCAGTGATCCGCTGCCATCCATTCTTATATTTTCTGTAAAGGATGAACTGTTGCCATAACCAAAAGCAATATCATCGGCACCGGTTGGGGTATAAATTTGTAACAGTGATGTTTGGGTACCCATTCCATAGTGGTTGCTTCCACTTTGAAATAATGAAATTTTATTGCCGGCTGCATTGGCAAACTGTAAAGGCACTGCGGGAGCTGTGGTTCCTATACCTACGTTGCCCGCACCTGTAATTGACACCCTGGTAATATAGTTTATATAAAAGTCAAGGCCATATTGGTTGCCTCCCGGCGTTCTTTTTGAACCTATGGCTTCCCCGCTGTTAGCGCCAAATATGAGTGCGTTTGCTGTAGTACCGGCATTTAGATTGCTTTCATCTATATTAACTCCATTAGCTACACTAAGCTGCTGGCCCGGGCTAAGCACCCCGATACCCACATTGCCATTTTGCAAAACCGTCATGGCATTGCTCCTTGCTGTATTTCCCGTACCATTCCCGATTTGAAAAAGCCGGTTATTATTATCGAAGTTCAGTGGGTCGGCCGCGTTTGTACTGTCATTGTATGTTCCAATTACAAATCCTCCGTATGACTTAGAAAATGTTCCGTATCCAATGGAGCTTGCGTAGTTCCCTGATACTTTAGCATTGTAACCCAATGCGGTGGCATTAATTCCGGAAGCAATGGTGCTTTGTCCAATAGACGTGGAGCCACTTCCGGTAGCAATTGCGCCATTTCCAATTGCAATGGATGCTGTATAATATCCGCCCGAAGCCAACGAGCCGTTTCCAATAGCGATTGAATAATCACCAGTAGCTTTTGCATTATACCCGATAGCAGTGGATATATAACCCGAGGCAGTTGTAGAAGAGCCCATTGCAGTAGAAATATAACCTGAAGCCGTTGTAAAATACCCCGTTGCCACCGAATACATTTCAGGAGCATTTGTATTATTTCCTACAGCAAAACTGTATTCTCCAATCTCTATATCATCCCACTTATTTCCAGTTACATAACCCGCCCTGAATGCCGATTTTGCAGGGATCCACATCATCCTTGTGCCGCCGCCACTTACAGGAGTGCTGCCGGTTGCGCCATCAAATAAAACTGTTCCATCCTTTACATGCATTTTTGCCTTCGGGGTTACCGTGCCAATACCCACATTTTGTGCATCAGCAGCAACCAACAGCAATAACATGCAGCTTGCGGCAAACAGCCTTTTTTTCATACAAAACATTTAGTACCAAATATGTAATAGAAACCCGCTGACTGTTATCGCCAAAACGGGGGAGGCCGGCTTTTAACATCCCCCATAATGGTGATGGAAGATTTTTTTATTTAGTGTTTTCTTTGAGAAAATAACTGCTATGAAACAGATCGTTGGTGCACTGCTGCTCGTAGTATGCAGCATTTCAGGCTATGGCCAGATAGGCCAAAAGGTAAAAGGCCCCGCTATCGCTGATTTACCCGGAACCTGGTTCATGAAAGTGCCCAATGGAAATACGGTAACCTTATTGCTGATGGCAAATGGCAGCGCCGAACTGGATGGAGATGCGATGACGTGGACAACCAGCAATAATATTTTGCAATTAAAAAGCGGCACCGGAATAATAAAATACACCTATAAGCAAAACGGCAACAATCTTATCCTATCCGGCGGAGACCTCTCCCAGCCTGCCACATTTGTGCGTAACAACGCTGCAAACAGTAATGCTTCATCCAGCAACGGCAGCGGTGATCCCGCACTTTTAGGCAGCTGGCAGGCACAGGGCATGCTGTTTACTTTTGAAAACGGCGGCAAAATGTTTTACAACGATAAAACCATGGACTATACTGTAAACGGCAACACATTGCACTGCGTGAATACACAGGCAGGTGTTGAAGTAACCTACCAGTATCAAATCAACCAGGACCACCTGTTGCTGAATTATAATGGCAATACCATGATGCTTCAAAAAAAATCAGGAACCGGCGTGCCGGCAAATAATGCAGCAGCAGATAACAGGAAGCCGGGATTTTTAGGGAACTGGGTTTCCACCAATAACGAACACCTCACCATGATGGATGGCGGCCGCATGACGCTCGAAGGCTACGACCTTACCTATACCTATGATGCCAGCACCATTACGATCACTGCACCGGCAGGCAACGTGGTTTTTGCCTATACGTTAAGCGGCAATAATTTTAATGTTACCAATAACGGGGTAACCACGTATTATAAAAGAGCGGCCGGTAATAATAATGCAGCTGCGGGCAATGGCGTAAATGCTGCCGGGGGGATTGACCCCACCATGGTGGGCCGCTGGGGTGTGATGAACAGTGGCGGCGGAGGCTACAACAGCCAGGGCACCTATTCCAGTGGTGAATATTTTATTTTAAACGCCAACGGCACCTACCAGTATTATTCTGAAAGCAGCAGGAGTGCAACCAATGATGCAGGATACGGCGGCACCAGCAGCAATGGTTATGATGAAGGCACATGGACAGTGAAAGGCAATGTACTGGTTGCAAATTCCCGTCAGAGAGGTGTGCAGCAATACCCGTTTCAAAAAAGAAACAATAAAAATGGGGATCCCTGTATTGTGATCAACGGAACAGAGTATGTAAGCTATTACCAAAAAGCGCCGTGGAGATAAACCGCTTTTTGACAAGAGCATTATACCAGTTTGTTTTTGATGGCTTTTGCCACCGCTTCTCCCTTGCTGTTTACATGCAGCTTCTCATATATATGCCGCAGGTGTGTATGCACGGTATGAAAACTAAGGTTCACCTGGTCTGCAATCATTTTATAACTCAGCCCTTCCACCAGGTATTTCAACACTTCCCTTTCCTTCCCGGTAAGCTGAATGTATTCGGGCGTGTGAGGTTGTTGCTGAAAATTGCTGAGCACTTTTTTTGCAATGGAAGGCGTAAAAAATGCACCGCCTTCAGCCACTTCCCTCACCGCCTGCAGTATTTTATCGGGCGGTGTGTTCTTTAAAATATAGCCCGAAGCACCGGCACAGAGCGATGCGAATATTTTATCATCATCTTCAAATACAGTTTGCATGCAGACCTGCACCAACGGAAAATGATCTTTGATCTCTTTTACCGCCTCGATACCGTTTTTACCGGGGATATTAATATCCATCAATACCACATCAGGCTGTACCGCCTCAATCCGCTGCTTCAGCCGGCTGGTATCTTCAAAGCATCCGCAGAGTTCCATATCAGCGCTGGTTACAATCACAAACTCCAGGCTTTCCCTGAATTTTTTATTGTCTTCAAAAACGGCGATTTTCATTGCATGGTTTTAATCAGTTAAAGATGCTGTTATTGCTGCATAAGGCCCATCACCAATTCGGGTTATTGAAGCATGCTTTCCAGTTGTACCGTTGTTCCCCTTCCAGGAGCAGTTATGATTTGCAGCAACGCTCCTATTTCGCGGGCACGAAGCTGCATATTATCCAGCCCGTTTCCTTTTTTGATCCTCGCCATATCAAAACCGGCACCATCATCTTTCAACTGCAGCAGCAATTTTTTGTGCAGCAGCAACTGTACATGAATCGTGGTGGCACCAGAATATTTTACCGCATTATTCACTGCTTCTTTAAATACCAGGTAAATATTTTTTCTGTGTTCCAGCGGAAGATGCAGCTGGCTGATTTTTTCATCTGCCTCAAAAATCAGCTGTATGTTTTTGGCTGCACAAATATCTGTTGCATAATTTTCCATCCGCTGCAGCAGTTTATGGCCGGTATCATTACCGGGGTTGATGGCCCACACAATATCACTCATGCCCGTAACCATTTCGCGGCTGTTCTCCCCGATCTTATTCAATACCGGTTCCAAATGCGGCAGCTTTTCCTTTACCTGCGTTTTTAATGATTCGCTGTACATTGAAATACTGCTGAGCGTGGCACCGATATCATCGTGCAGGTCGGTGGCAATCCTGGTCCGGATTTTTTCCACTTCAACCGCTTTTCGCAAACGGTACCGGTAGAATGCATATATCAACGCTGCCACCAGCATGGCTGCCAGTAAATAAAACCAAAATGTTTTGTAAAAGGGACGTTTAATGGTAAATGCAAATTTTGCGACCGGGGCAGTTGCCCCGCCGGCTTCATTGCTGCTTCTTACTTCAAACACATAATTTCCCGGCGGAAGACGTGCATAACTCACACTGCGTTCGTAAGCGGGCACACTCCATTGGTTACTGGCTCCCAGCAGCCGGTACTGGTATTTATTTTGGGCTGCATTGGTAAAACTGAATGCTGTAAAGTGAAATTCGATACCAGATAAATAGCTCAGCTTTGTATCACTGTCATCAAAAAGACTGTCGCTGCCATTGGCCAGCACTTTAGTAATGAGTACCGGCGGTGTTGCAGGCCTGGCTGCGGTTTCACTGTTATGGAATGTTGTAATATATCCGGGGCCGGCCAGAACAATATCCCCGGCAGGCGACAACTTGAGCACATCTGTATTTTCAGTAGTATATAAACCATCTGCTGTTGTATAACGTGTAAATCTTTTTGTGGACAGATCGTATTGCAGGAGGCTGGTATTGGTCATTAACCAGTAATGATTTTTCCGGTCGGCAATGGCGAGATGAATATTTTGTAAATCGGGGTGCGTTGCCAGCTGCGTGGTGATCTTATCCTTCATTGAAAAAGAGAGAATGCCTTTTTCTGTAGCAACAATAATATCACCTGCTGCTGTTTGGCTGAAAGGAAGAATGACACCACTGAGTTTTTTCTTGTTTGCCAGCTGGAGTGTGCATATTTCGAATGTTCTGGTCAAACGCCTGTAACAAAAAAGTTTATTATCCAGCGCACCCAGCCAGATATTTCCTTCCCTGTCTTCAAAAAAATCAGAGGTAAAATTGTTGAAAAGTGAACTGGCAGCATCCGGAGCATTGAAAAAATTTTGTACTGTACCATTTACAGGGTCAACCAGGCTGAGTCCCCGGCGGATGCTGCTTAACCATACAAGCCCCTTGCTGTCTTCATACACTTTCCAAATCCTTTCACCTGCAATGCTGTTTGCTGAACCATCTGCATACTTATAATGCCCGGTTAGTTTTCCGTTTTTATCCAGCCGGATCAATCCGTTATTGCTGGCCAGCCAGAAATCATTTTTGCCTTCGGCCATATCCCATACCTGCGGCGCATGTTTCTTCCCTGCAAACTTATTTTTCAAACCAAGGGACAGCAAACTGTTTCCGGCAAAAAAATAAGCATCATCTGCACCCAGCAGCATTTTGTTATTGCTGAAAATGATACCCGAAACAGGAAGCAATGAATTTTGCTGCGCCGGAATAAACTGTGTGTGAAATTGCTGTTTGGAAGGGTCGATCTTGTCAACACCTTTTGCGGCAATCCACATGGTATGATCACGGTCTTTTATTACCGCATTGATAAAGTTGCTGCTGATGGTTTTACTGTTATTTTCCCCGGGTATATATTGCGTAAAGCTGTTGCAGTTGCCGGGCATAACAGCTGCAAGGGGCAATACCAGCACACCATTCCCGGTAGCCAGGTACATTTCTTTGCCATCGGATAAAATATCAAATACGATATTCCTGTATGCTTCATTTGAATTGTAGGCTGCATTTTCAGCAAGACTCATTTTCTCAAAACGCCGGGTATCTTCATTAAAAATAAGGATGCCTGCCCCCCAGGTGCCTGCCATAATTTTTTTTCCAGGTGTTTCCTTTATACATATCACCGCGTTTTCTGGAATCGAGATGCCATTTTCACTGAAATGAAAAGACTGAACGGAGCTGTCCTTCCGGTTAAAAATTTTTACTCCATAACTGGTGGGCAGCCATAATCTTTTTTTACTGTCTTCAAAAGGTGTGCGGATATTAAAGTTACGGGGCTGCGGCAACTGGTTGCCCACATCAATTTTAAAATGGCTGACTGTATTTTTTACAGGATCAATGGCCGAGAGATGGGTGTTGCTGGCCGCCCAAATCATCCCGTCAGCAGCAACCATAACATAAAACCTGGTGGCATTAAGAATGTCAAAGTCTTTGGCAGTATGCAGGTAACTGGCAAACTGATTTTTCAGTGGCAGATAAGAACAAATGCCTTCATTCGTTCCGATCCAAAGGCGGTGCTGGCTGTCTTCAGTGATATTGCAGATAAAATTTCCCGGAAGGCTGTTGGGATTTTCTTCATTATGATGCAGCTGCAGTACCTGTACCCCGTCGTAACGGTTCAGGCCGTTACTGGTGCCGATCCAGATAAAACCACGGCTGTCCTGGAAGATACAGTTAACATTATTGCTGCTGATACCATTATCAACGGTGAGGTGTTCAACATAAGCATTGCCTGTTTGTATTTGTGCAAATACAGGCGTGGTGTATGCAAAACAGTAAATAAAAAAGCGAAAGAGTTTTTTAGTCACCCAATAAAGATAGCGTCAAAACTGCAGAAGCTGTATAGCCTGAATGTGGGATCAGGAATTATTAAACCCAAGCAGCTCCGGTTCTTCTCAATTTCGTTCGGTTATTTTTTATCCGGCAGGTATTAGCTTGCTTCGTAAACCTGTTGAGGTTGGGGTTACCTCCCGGTATGTGAAAAAATACAAGTCTGCAAATCGTGACCATAAAGAACGATAACAAAAAGGGCTGTCAGCTTTTTAAACTGACAACCCTTTAATTCTTTTATAAAATTCCGGCATTATTTACTCAGGTGCATACTCCTTTCTTTATACAGCTGTCTGAAGTAGGGATCACGCAGGTCTTTTATATAGCGGATGGCTTCGCCGGTACTTTTCATTTCTGGACCTAACTCTTTGTTTACACCCGGAAATTTATTGAAAGAGAATACCGGTTCCTTGATCGCAAAGCCTTTTAGTTTTTTCTCAAACTTCAGGTCTTTGAGTTTTACTTCACCCATCATCACCTTGGTGGCAACATTCAGGTAAGGTATCTGGTAAGCTTTTGCAATAAACGGCGTGGTACGGCTGGCCCTCGGGTTTGCTTCAATCACATATACATTACCGTCTTTAATCGCAAATTGAATATTGATCAGTCCCTTGATGTTTAAAGCCCTTGCAATTTTTTCGGCATATTCTTCCATGGTGTGCACGATCAGTGGCGACAGGTTGAATTGCGGCAGTACGGCATTACTGTCGCCGCTATGAATACCGGCTGGCTCAATGTGCTCCATCACACCCATTACATGAAAGGTTTCGCCGTCAAAAATGGCGTCGATCTCGGCTTCCTGGCAACGGTCGAGGAAGTGATCGATGAGGATTTTATTACCGGGCAGGTGCTTGATCAGGCTCAGCACACCTTTCTCCAGTTCTTCATCATTGATCACGATCCGCATTCTTTGTCCGCCCAATACATAACTGGGCCGGATAAGCACAGGATAACCCACTTCGTTGGCCACTTCAATGGCTTCATCCGTATTGTATGCAGTACCGTATTTGGGGTAAGGAATGCCCAGCTCTTTCAGCATATCGCTGAAACGGCCTCGGTCTTCGGCAATATCCATGCTGTCGAATGATGTACCAATGATACGGATACCTTTTTCAGTCAGTCGTTTGGCAAGCTTCAATGCGGTTTGTCCTCCCAACTGCACAATCACACCAAAGGGTTTTTCATGTTCAATGATTTCCCAGAGATGTTCCCAGAAAACAGGCTCGAAGTAAAGTTTATCGGCAATATCAAAATCTGTACTTACTGTTTCAGGGTTACAGTTAACCATGATGGCTTCGTAACCCGCTTCTTTAATGGCCAGCAATCCGTGCACACAGCAATAATCAAACTCAATGCCCTGGCCGATACGGTTGGGACCGCTGCCGAGTACAATTATTTTCTTTTTATCTGAAGATTTGCTTTCGTTGCTCACCAGCGCACCGGGCACAACAGGTTTATTTTCGAAAGTGCTGTAGAAATAAGGTGTTTTGGCTTCAAACTCTGCAGAACAGGTATCCACCATTTTAAACACACGGGTGAGTCCCATGGCTTTCCTTCTTTCATACACAGCTTCCGCATCTTCCTCCTTCATTATCCTCACAATCTGTTCATCACTAAAACCAAGGTATTTGGCTTCTTTCAGCAATGCATCCGGCAATGTTTTAAGATCGTATTGTGCAATTTGTTTTTCGCAATCACAGATGCGTTGTACCTGGTAAATAAACCAGCGGTCGATCTTGGTGCTTTCGCATATACGCTTCACGCTGGCACCAGCCATCAGTGCATCCTTGATACGGAATATGCGGTCCCACTTGGGTATCTTGATATATTCAATCAGTTCATCCGCGTGCATCAGGCTTTTACCATAATAACCCAAACCCACCGCTTCATTCTCCAGGCTCTGACAGGCTTTTTGCACGGCTTCGGCAAAACTGCGGCCAATACCCATTACCTCACCCACCGATTTCATCTGGAATCCCAGTGTGTCATCAGCGCCTTTGAACTTATCAAAATTCCACCTTGGTATTTTAACGATCACGTAATCCTGCACGGGTTCAAAATATGCAGAAGTGGATTGCGTGATCTGGTTCTTTAATTCATCCAGGTTATAACCCACGGCCAGTTTGGCGGCAATTTTTGCAATGGGGTAACCGGTGGCCTTACTTGCCAGGGCTGATGAGCGGCTTACCCTTGGATTGATTTCCACCACGATGATTTCTTCTGTTTGCGGGTTCATGGCGAACTGTACATTACAACCACCGGCAAAATTACCCAGTGCCCGCATCATGCGGATGGCCGTGTTACGCATCAGCTGAAACCCGGTATCGCTCAGTGTCATGGCCGGTGCAACCGTAATGGAGTCGCCGGTATGCACACCCATCGGGTCAAAATTTTCCACCGTACAAATGATGGCTACATTATCTGCCGCATCACGCAGCAGCTCCAGCTCAAATTCTTTCCAGCCCAGCACGGCTTTTTCCACCAGCACTTCATGTATCGGGCTTGCACTTAATGCACGGTTGAGCGCTTCGTCCAGTTCTTCTTTTTTAAATACGATACCGCCACCGGTTCCGCCCAGTGTAAAGGAAGGACGCAGTACCAGCGGAAAGCCGATTTCCTGTGCAAACTCTTTTCCTTCTAAAAAACTGTTGGCAATTTTTGCCGGGCAAACCGGTATGCCCATTTCTATCATCCACTGGCGGAATTTTTCCCTGTCTTCCGCCTTATCAATGGCTTTAATATCCACACCTACCAGGCGTACATTGTATTTTTCCCAGATACCGAGTTCATCCACATCTTTACAAAGGTTCAATGCAGTCTGGCCTCCCATCGTGGGCAGTACGGCATCAACCTGGTTTTCTTCCAGGATCTGTTCAATACTTTCCACGGTTAATGGTAACAGGTAAACCTTGTCGGCCATCATGGGATCTGTCATGATTGTGGCGGGGTTACTGTTAATCAGGATCACTTTTATCCCTTCTTCCCGTAAGCTGCGTGCAGCCTGGGTTCCGCTGTAATCAAATTCGCAGGCCTGGCCAATAATAATGGGGCCGCTGCCTATAATTAGTACCGATTTAATTGAATTGTCTTTTGGCATAGTGTGAGAGGCGCCTGAAATGGCGTGCAAAAGTAACTGTTAATGCCGTAAATAAAAAAACTGTGCAGGTTATTGCACAGTTTTTTGTAATTATCTAAAAACAGCTATGAATTGGGTGCTGTTTTCTCTTTTTTTCCAAATAAATCATTCATCATCTTTTCTGCATCGGCCAGGTTATCCTTCAGCGCCTCCCCGCCCTTCGCACGCAGCTCCTCAAAATAATCTTTTGCTTTCTCTGCAAAATTCTCAGCTTCAGTTTTAAACTTATTTGCTTTGTCTTTTATATCATCTGCCAGTTGTTTTTTTTCCTCGGGGGTCATGCTCATGTATTTGGCAGCGGCCAGTCCTGCGGCAGCCCCCAGCAAAAATGTGGCGAGATGTTTTGCATGCACACTCATGGTATTGCTGTTTATATTTATAATACGATTTCAACCTTCCACTCCGCCGCTTCAAAAAACTGGATATCGATCACCCCCTTGTCAATCCCCGTAAACCTTAACCTGAACGGGAACTGTACATCCTGGAACTCGATGGCCTGTGTTTGCGACATACCTGATGTAACATTCGTACGCTGAAAATAACCTTCCATCACCTGGTAGGTTTCCACATTGGCTACACCAAGTGCACCGGTACGCATGGACACATAGATACTGCGCCGGTTGGTGCTTTGCAAAAGCTGGATATTTTTATAACTTACCGCCGAACCCATTTCAATGATCTTATAGGGCTCCTCGTACAGTCCTTTATAATTATCTTTTTTCCAAAAGCCCGTAATTACTGAATCCCTGTTTTTGGTGAGGATATGCATCACTCCCTGTCCTTCTTTCAATCCCTTTTTCCAGCTGCCATCATAGAAATTGCCATTCTTCCAGGTATATTTACCTTTGCCATCGGGATAGCCGTTTTTGAAATTTCCTTCATAGCTGTCTGCCCCTTTTGCTTTGCCAAAGCCATTGGCTTTACCACTGCTGCACTCACCATCATAACTGCCTTTGAGTGAATCGGGCATTACGGTACAGGTGCTGTTTTGGGCTTGCAAGATGTTAAAAGAAATGGCAGACAACAGGAGTAAAAAGATCTTTTTCATAATGAGTAGTTTTAAATTAACTGGTGTTTACATGAATAGATGTATTTTTATTATGTATTGCACACAGTCTAAAATTGTTTATTCAAGGCAGGTAAATATAATGATTAAAAAAATACAAGTTTTGGTATTCTGTACAGTTTTAACTGTTTTTTTTCTCCATGCCCAGGATTTCCCGGAAAAACATTACCCCCAGGGCTATTTTACCTGGCCGGTTAGTGCGGCTAAAGGACTGGCTGCCAATTTTGGGGAGCTGCGCCCGAACCATTACCATATGGGGCTCGATTGTAAAACCGATCAGAAGCAAAACCTGCCCGTGCTTGCCGCAGCCGACGGTTATATTGCCAAAGTAAAGATTGAACCATACGGATTTGGCCGGGCCATTTATATTAACCATCCCAACGGGCTGACCACTTTATATGCCCACCTGAATGATTTTTTTCCTGAACTGGAGCAATATGTAAAAGAGCAGCAGTACAAACAGCAAAGCTGGAATATATATTTGGAAAATATTCCACCTGGATTGTTTGCTGTTAAAAAAGGAAGTTTTATTGCGTACAGCGGCAACACGGGAGGTTCGCAGGGACCGCACCTGCACTTTGAAATACGGGATACCAAAACCGATAAGGTACTTAATCCCTCTTTATTCGATATTCCCATCCCCGATAATGTGCCCCCGGTGATTACAAGGCTGGCGATGTACGACAGGTGCATCAGTACTTATGAACAAAGCCCCCGCTTTTTTTCTGTTAAAAAAACAAATGGCATATACAAAACAACACCTGCCCTTATACTTACCAATACTGATGAAGTAAGCTTTGCCATCTCCGCTTTTGACACTTATACCGGCAGCAGCAATAAGAACGGTATTTACGAGGCTGTGATCTATGATAATGATATACCACAAACGGGATTTCAGCTGGACAGTATCAGTTACGACGAAACCCGCTATCTTAATGCACATATAGACTATAAATTACGCAGCAACGGCGGCCCCTTTGTACAGCATTTATCAAAACTGCCCGGGTACAACCATTCAGTATATACCACCTTCAATGGCGACGGGGTGATTTCGATTGAAGATGACAGCATCCATCAAATTAAAATTGTGGTAAAGGATGCAAACAACAATACATCAGTTGTTGAATTTGCTGTACAGCGGCAGGCGGGAAGCATGAAGACAAAAACTGTAAAAAATAATTTTTCACCGATGGAATTTGTTCCGGGTTATGTGAATGTTTTCGAAAACAGCAAGATCAGTTTTTACCTGCCCGAAAATGCCCTGTATGATTCCATACGTTTCCGCTACAGTGAAACAGCTTCCGCAGCCGGGTATCCCATATTCCAGCTGCACAATGCCAGTGTGCCGGTGCAATGCTATTTCCCGGTAAAAATAAAAGCCAGCACGGCATTCCCGGATAAAATGGTGATGTACCGTTTTGCAGGAAGTAAAAAGGATTATGCCAAAGCCATTCCTGAAAACGGCTGGTATAAGGCAAGCTTTCGTGAGTTTGGAAATTTTCAGCTGATGATCGACAGTTTACCACCGGTGATTGCTCCAGTAGGTTTTAAAGATGGTATGAACTGCAGTAAACTAAACCGCATTGCATTTGTTATTACAGACAATACAGAAGAAATAAAAAAATTCACTGCAACGCTGGACGGGAACTGGCTGTGTTTTTCCAATGATAAAGGGCGAACATTCGTCTATAAGTTTGATGAAAACTGCACCCCGGGTGAACATGAATTAAAGATCATTGCAGAAGACCAAGTGGGTAACACCAGTGAAAAAGTATATCAGTTTACCCGCTGACAAAAACGGCATTACTGATTAACAAATTAACCCGTCAGTTTTATATGGCAACACATTTAACAGAAGGAATAAAAGCCCCGGCATTTAAAGGAAAAGACCAGGACGGCAACGCCATTTCACTTTCAGATCTTAAAGGGAAAAAAATCGTACTTTATTTTTACCCGGAAGATGACACACCGACCTGCACCCTACAGGCCTGTAACCTGAGAGATAATTACAGCATACTGAAAGCAAATGGCTTTGAAGTAATCGGGGTAAGTCCTGATGAAGAAAAAAAACATAAAAAATTCGAAGACAAATACAAACTTCCCTTCACACTGATTGCCGATCCAAAACATACCATCATTGAAAAATACGGGGTATGGGGCGAAAAGCAACTGTATGGCCGCAAATACATGGGATTACACCGCACCACTTTTTTAATTGATGAAAAAGGCGTCATCAAAAAAATATTCCTGAAGCCCCGTAACAAGCAGCACAGCGAAGAAATTTTAAAAGCCTGGCAACTCATTACCGCATAACTGCGTTTTATTCTAAGAAGAAAAATAATACTTACAAATTAAAATGCTCTTATGAAAAAATTAGCAGCTGCGTTCCTGCTTGCGGCAGGCTGTACCTTATTCTATGCCTCCTGTAAAAAAAGTTCAGACACCACCACAACCGGCGGTTCCGGTGGCAGCAGTCCAAGAACATTTACCTGCGTGGGAATTTCTCCTGCATTTACTGCAGATGTTAAGCCAATACTCAATACCGTTTGTTCTATCAACAGTAATTGCCACGCAGCCGGCAGCACCAATTCAGGCGGTCCATTTACCACTTATGCAGAAGTGAATGCAAAAAAGTCAAATATCCGTGCAGCCATTTTATCTGGTGTGATGCCCCAGACAGGATCAATATCCCAGGCACAGATCAATGCATTCATTTGCTGGATCGACAGCGGCGCACCCAATAACTAAAACAATGAAAGAACATTCTATCACGGTGAGGGAATCTTCCTGGCTGGCTAAAATTGCAGCGGCAAAACTCCGGAGCGGCAGTGTGGCCATTGTAATGGGCAATACCATTCACCTGCACAATGCCAGTAAAAAAGATTTTCTGCAAAACCATCGCTGGCTCAAACACGAGCTCTGCCATGTGCGCCAGTTCCAGCAGCACGGGTTTGTGCCGTTCATTATAAAATACCTGTGGGAAAGCATCAAAAAAGGCTATTATAATAACCGTTTTGAAGTGGAGGCCAGGGCAGCGGAGGAATTATAAGAGCCATTGCACTTCTCCAAAATCAAAATACCGTTCCATGGCATCTTTCGTATGCAGCTGACCATGGAGTGAAACACCTGTAATGGTGGTTTCAAAAGTGAGGTTCCCCTTTTTCAGCTTAACTTTTTCGTTCAGGCAGTAGAGGTTTTTATTGTATTCCTTCAGCAATTTTTCCTGCGGCTGCCCTTTCAGTTTAGCGGTGCGGTTCAATATTTTTTCATGCAGCTCCTCCAGCAGCCTGGGAATATTAAATTCCCTTTCGGTTATCTGCCGCAGTGAAACAGGGTTGGGCAGTACTTTACTGAAACTGGTCTGGTTTACATTGATCCCCACCCCGGCCACGGCCCAGTTCCACTTGCTGCCGTTAAAAACGTTTTCAATCAAAATGCCGCCTGTCTTTCTGTCACGCCAGTAAAGATCATTGGGCCATTTTACAAACAGGTCTTCCTGCACATATTTCTTAATAAAATCATGTACGCCCAGGGCAACGGCCATGCTCAGGCAAAACTGCTGCCCGGTTTTAAGTGCCGAAGTATCCAGTAATACACTCAGCGCAATATTCTTGCCCGGCTGGGCCTGCCAGCTCTTGCCCCGCTGTCCCTTCCCGGCGGTTTGATCCAGCGCAGCCACGCCCATTCCGTCTTTTGCCAGTCCTTCACGTACCAGCCGCATGGCATAATTGTTGGTGCTGTCTGTATGATCAAGTATTTTGAGCAAAGCTTTGGCTTTATGGTAACAGTCGAATGGTAAAGAAGTGCTATTTTTGCCGTTAACTGCAAGCTACAAGCAAGTTTGTAAAAAACAAAAGTTTATGCACTGCGTTAATAGTTTTTATCCAGTGCCTTATTAAATAAAACCGGTTTTCATTTGAACAATTTAACCATTTTAAACACCCGTAAAAAGAGCAGTGTTGTAAAGCTCACCCGTAACAGCAAGATCTTTAAAACAATCATCCAGGCCATACAGGATAAAAAAGGAGAAAATATCGTTAGCCTGGACCTGAGAAAAATTCACGAAGCAGTAGCCGATTTCTTTATCATCTGCCAGGCAGGCAATACCACGCAGCTGAAGGCCATCGCCGATTCTGTGGAGGAAGCTGTAAAAAGCAAATGCCTGGAATCTCCCTACAAACACGAAGGCCGGCAGGCCCTGCAGTGGATCCTGATCGACTATGTGAATGTGGTGGTGCATGTGATGCTCACCGATTCAAGAAAGTTTTACCAGCTGGAAGAAATGTGGAGTGATGCGCCGCTGACCGAACACAACGATGAATAGAAATTTCATCCGATTTAGTTTCAGATAAAATAAATGCAACCCGCAATCGTCTGTACAAAAAAACGTTACAGCGCAAACAAATAAAAGGACACAAAAACCATGAGTCAGCAAGATAACAGCAGAAAGAAATTCGGACCCGAAAACAATATGCCCCCGGGCAGCGAAGACCCCAAGAAAAAAAGCCGGTTTAATATTTACTGGTTTTACGGACTGCTGTTCATCGCCATTATTGCTTTCAACTTATTCAGGGATGTAAGAACCGCCGGTATTGAAATTGGCCAGGACCGTTTTTATGAGATCCTGAAAGCGGGTGATATTTTCAAGGATGAAAAAAAGGCAAAGGATAATACCGGAATTGTGGTGGTAAGAAATAAAAAAATCACCCGGATATTTTTATACCCCGACAGCCTGAAGAACAAGAGCAGCTACTATAAAAGCATGCTCGATGACAAAACCTATGAGGCTTTAAAAAAGAATGATAACCCGCAGCTGTATTTCACCATCGCAAAAGACGAAACCTTTGCCAAACAGCTGGATGATTTTTATGTAAAAGATCCTACTGTTCCACGCAAAATAATGCCCTGGTATACCGAAGAAGGCGAAATTTTCAGCCAGGTCATCAGTACCCTCCTGCCCATTTTATTAATCGGGTTATTGTTTGTGCTGATGATGCGTAAAGTAGGCGGACCGGGCGGCGGTGGCGGACCAGGCGGCATTTTCAATATTGGCAAATCAAAAGCCACTTTATTTGATAAAGGCACCAGGGTGAATATCACTTTTGCTGATGTGGCCGGGCTCGATGAAGCCAAAGTGGAAGTAATGGAAATTGTTGACTTTCTTAAAAATCCGAAAAAATACACCAACCTGGGTGGTAAAATACCCAAAGGCGCCTTGCTGGTAGGCCCTCCCGGTACTGGTAAAACCCTTTTGGCCAAAGCCGTTGCCGGTGAAGCGCAGGTCCCTTTCTTCAGTTTAAGCGGAAGTGATTTTGTGGAAATGTTTGTGGGTGTGGGCGCCAGCCGTGTGCGTGACCTGTTTAAACAGGCAAGGGAAAAAGCCCCCTGTATCATTTTTATTGATGAGATTGATGCCATTGGCCGTGCCCGCGGAAAAAATGTGATGATGAGCAACGACGAAAGGGAAAACACGTTGAACCAGCTGCTGGTGGAAATGGATGGCTTTGGTACCGACCTCGGCATCATCATCCTCGCCGCCACCAACAGGCCGGATGTGCTCGACAGCGCTTTATTGCGCCCGGGCCGTTTCGACCGCCAGATATCCATCGACCGTCCTGACCTTGTGGGAAGGGAAGCCATTTTCAAAGTGCACCTGGCCCCCATAAAAGTTTCTCAAACACTCGACATACACAAACTGGCTGAACAAACCCCCGGCTTTGCAGGTGCAGATATTGCCAATGTTTGTAATGAAGCAGCCCTGATCGCTGCACGTAAAAATAAGGAAGCGGTTGACATGAGTGATTTCCAGGATGCGATAGACCGTGTGATTGGCGGCCTGGAGAAAAAGAACAAACTCATTCTGCCGGAAGAAAAAGAGATCATCGCCTACCACGAAGCCGGTCACGCTATTTGTGGCTGGTATCTCGAACATGCCTATCCCCTGCTTAAAGTTACCATCGTTCCAAGGGGAACAGCGGCACTGGGTTATGCGCAGTACACACCAAAAGAACAGTACCTGTACAATACTGACCAGCTGATGGACCAGATTTGCATGACCCTGGGCGGACGTGCCAGTGAAGAGATCTTTTTTGGCAAGATCAGCACCGGCGCCAGCAACGACCTGCAGCAGATCACCAAAATTGCCTACAGCATGATCACGGTATATGGTATGAATAATAAAGTGGGTAATATCAGTTATTATGATCCTTCACAGGAAAATTATTTTACCAAGCCCTACAGCGAGGAAACGGGTAAACTGATTGACGAAGAAGTGCGCAAACTGATAGAAGACGCCTACCAAAGAACTGTTAAACTGCTCACCGAAAAGAAAGGCGACGTGGAGAAACTGGCCAAGGAACTGCTTAAAAAAGAAGTGCTGTTCCAGAGCGATGTGGAATCCCTGATCGGCAAGCGCCCCTTTGAAGAAAAGAAAGTACTGGATGTGCAGGATGAAACAACGGTAAAAAATGCCGTGGCTGATGCACCTTCACAAGACGTTAATGATATTGATGCCATAAACAACCCGATGTAAGATCATGGGCGTTTCTCCTGCAAAAGAAAATATTTTAAAACGAATCAGGCAGGCACTGAGTAACCCGGTGCCTGTTCCTTTTCCCCAAAGTGAAGGCGTGAACTCTGTTTTTCACCCGGTTCCGGATGACCTCGGTGTGGTGTTTGCCGAAGAGTTTGTAAAACTGCAGGGGAAGTTTGCATTTTGTGCCGATGAACAGGATATGATGCAACAGGTACAGCAACTGGTGACCGCAAAGGAATGGAACAAGATTTACTGCAACGAAGACAAATGGAACCATGTTTTCAGCAATACCATCAGCCTTTCCACCTGCGATGCTTCCATTACCGGTTGCGAACTGCTGGTGGCCCGTACCGGCACCATTGTAATGAGTGCGGCACAGCAAAGCGGCCGCACCGTGAGTGTGTATGCCCCCGTGCACATCTGCATTGCCTATACCAGCCAGCTGGTGTATGATATAAAAGATGCCCTGCAGCAGCTGAAGGAAAAATATGCAGGCAATATCCCCTCCCTTATCACTTTTGCCAGCGGCCCCAGCCGTACGGCCGACATTGAAAAAACACTGGTTACGGGCGTGCACGGCCCTAAAGAAGTTTATTGCTTTTTAGTAGAAGCATAATTACATTTTTACTTTTACCTTTATAGTGTTATGAACAACAGTAATTACAACCTGTTTGTATACGGTTCGCTTCGCAGTGGTTTCCAGCACGATGCTTTTCAATACATGGCGCAATATTTCAACCTGCTGGGAGCAGCAACCGTAAGGGGAAAGCTATTTGACAAAGGTGATTACCCGGTGGCCATTCCGGTAACGGAAGATGCCTTCATCCAGGGTGAACTATATACGGCGAAAGAAGCCCACGAGTTTTCCTATATCATCGGGCAGCTGGATGATTACGAAGGCCTGTATGTGGAAGAAGGCGAAACCGCTTCTTATAAAAGGGAAGAAACACTTGTTGACTGTAACGGGCAGCAATACACCGCATGGATTTATTGGTATGCCGGACCGGTGGATGGATTACCTGCAGTGGCTTCCGGTGATGTATTGCAATACCTGCAAGAGAAAAATAAACAGAACTCCTGATGCAACTGGCTCCCGGTAAAAAAATCTACTTTCTCTCCGATTTTCATTTGGGCGTGCCCGATGCCGCCTCCAGCCTTGAAAGGGAAAAAAAGATCGTGCGGTTTTTGGATGAAATAAAACAGGATGCCGCAGTGGTATTTATCGTCGGCGACCTCTTTGATTTCTGGTACGAATACAAGAACGTGGTGCCCAAAGGTTTTGTGCGCATATTGGGTAAAATGGCCGAATTAACCGACAGCGGCATCCCCGTTCACTTTTTTGTGGGCAACCACGATATGTGGATGAAGGATTATTTTCAAAAAGAGCTGCAGGTGCCGGTGTATTTTGAACCCGTGAGTTTTGAATTCAACGGGAAAAAATTCCTGGTGGGCCATGGTGATGGACTGGGTCCCGGCGATCATGGTTATAAGTTTTTAAAAAAGATTTTTCGTAACCCTGTTTGCCAGTGGTTGTTTGGTTTACTGCCTCCTTTAATCGGCGTGGGTGTTGCCAATTATTTCAGCAGGAAAAGCAGGGCCAAAGCGCTTGCGAAAAATACAGATGATCATTTCCTGGGAGAAGACAAGGAATGGCTCATCATCCATTGCAGGGAAGTGCTGCAGCAACAGCATTATGATTTTTTTGTGTTCGGTCACCGCCACCTCCCCATTCATTTTAACTTAAACGAAAGCAGCCTTTATGTAAATTTAGGCGACTGGTTAAAATATTGCAGCTATGCTGTATTTGATGGCAGCAATCTTGAACTGAAGTATTATACAAACTGATATTGGTTGAAAGCCTCCCGCAACATATTATTCCTTGTGCTGTGCTGCTGCGCTGCTCAGCTATCAAAAGCCCAGGGTGATTCCTTATTTGCATTTATCAAAACCATCCGGGGGAATTTTACTGATTTTACAGTTGATAATCTTGAAAATATTTATGTGCTTACCCCCACCAACCAGCTTAAAAAAATGAACAGCCGCGGCGATTCACTGGCGGTATTCAATGATGTAAAACGTTTTGGCACCGTAACACAGGTGGATGCTACCAACCCGCTGAAGATTTTGCTGTACTATAAGAACTTTTCCAGCATCGTGGTACTCGACCGGTTTTTAAACATCCGCAATACCATCAACCTGCGCAAGAAAAACCTGTTTGCCGTAAATGCCATCAGCACATCATACGATAATAATATCTGGCTGTATGACGAGCAGGAATACAAACTGAAAAAAATAGATGACGACGGCACGGTTTTGCTCGAAAGCAATGATATGCGGATGCTGCTGGATTCTGTTCCTTCCGCAACGCAGTTAACCGACCGGAATAATTTTGTTTATATCTACGACAGCAGCAGGGGTTTTTACATTTTTGACTATTATGGCACTTACAAAAACCGGCTGCCCTTTCTTTACTGGAACAATACGGCGGTATCTGAAAAAACGATCTATGGTTTCAGCAATGGTAAACTGCTCAGCTACCAGCCGCTCTCTTTCAGCCTGAAAGAATATGTATTGCCCGATTTCATCAGCCATTACACCACCATTAAAGCGATGAACAACAAACTCTATTTGCTCAATGACACAGGCATCAGCATCTGGCAGCTGAAATAGTTGGGGCAAAACAGTAATTTTGCCACATGGATTTCTTAGACAGGGTTTTTCTCGACAACAGCATCAGGAGTTATCTTACCGTTGGCGGCACCATTTTGATTATGCTGCTGATTAAGCGGTATCTCTCCCGGTATATCGCCTGGTTTCTTTGCCGCATATTCAGCCGCATCTGGAAAACATTTGACAAACAGAGTTTCACCAGCCTGGTGGTGCAGCCGCTGGACTGGTTGCTGTTTATCGTGATTGCCATTTTTGCGATTGATAAGCTCAACTTCCCGTCTGACCTGCATTTTAAAATTTATGGCCATGCCATTGAAGAGATCACCGACAAGATCGGCATTGCCATCATCATCATCGCCTTTACCCGTTTCCTGCTCCGCATCATCGATTTTATCGCACTGGTGCTGGAACAAAGGGCATTGAAAACACAGGATAAATCGGATGACCAGCTCGTGATCTTTCTCCGTGATTTTTTAAAAGTGATCGTGGGGATTATTGGTGTGCTGATGCTGCTGAAAGCCTGTTTCAACCAGCCCATCACAGGCCTGCTTACCAGCCTGAGTATTGTGGGTGCGGCCGTGGCACTTGCGGCCAAAGAAAGCCTGGAAAACCTGATCGCTTCCTTCATCATATTTTTCGATAAACCCTTCCGCGTAGATGATACGGTAAAAGTAAATGCGGTAACAGGTACCGTTGAAAGAATAGGTTTGCGCAGCACACGCATCCGCACGGCCGATAAAACCCTGGTAACCGTTCCCAACAAGCAAATGGTAGACAGCGTGGTGGACAACTGGAGCATGCGCACACAAAGAAGGGGTGAATTCAAACTGGAGCTTTCTCCTGCAACCACTGCCATCCAGGTGCAGCAACTGATTGATGCGGTAAAGAAAATCCTTTCAGCTAAAACAGGCATCAGTTCTTCATCCGTATTTCTTACCGATATCAATAAAAACGGGATAACTGTGGCTGCTGAATATTTTACAGAAGCTGTGCCGCTCGAAACATTCAACCTGCTGAAAGAAGAAATTGGTTTTGCAGTTAAGAAAATACTGGAAGACCAGCATGTGGCACTCACCGCGGCGGCAAATACCGTTACAATTATAAATGAATCCCGGGAAGGTTAATTGCCCCTGATAATATCGGCCAGTTCTTTATCCCACTTGCCGGTTTTGCCATATTCCACCACACGGCCGGCTTCTTTGCCGTCTTTCATCACAATGATGGTGGGAACATTTACCACGCCAAAAGCATCTGCAATGGATGCGAGCGATTTTTTGGCCCTGTTCACCGCAAAAAATGTGATCACGCTGTCGGGCACACCGCTCATTTCCTGCAGCTTGAAAAATTTGGGCAGTACAAATTGTGTGTCTTCGCACCATGTGCCGCCGAATATTACGAACTGAACGCCTTTCCTGGCCTTTTCAAAAGCAGCCAGCGTGGCCGTATCTGGCGTATAATAACTCATGCTGCTGTTGTACCACTTGCCATATTCCGCATCATTCTGAACCAGGTATTTATTAATGATGCCACGCAGGTACAGTTGTTCAGGATGCTTTTCATCTTTCACAATTTCATACTGTGCCTGTCCAAATGATGTGCAGGTAAAAAATGCAGCAGCGGTCAGCGTAAAAAAAACTTTCATGATCATACAGGGTTTATGCAGCTAAAGTTCTGCGTAAAAAACTTACAGCAAAAATCAATTTTGTTAAGGAGTGGTTACTACAGGCTGGCCTTTAATTCGAGCAGGAAACTTTTTATTTTTTTCAGCGATTCTATCAGCGCAAATTTTTCATCTGCCTTTTTGCTGTTCTTTAAAAATTCCTTGGCGCCTTCAATGGTGTATTTGCGTTCCCGCAGCAGGTGATAGATCAGCTTGAGGTTTTTTACGTCTTCGGGGCGGAAGAGCCTGTCGCCCTTGCCGTTTTTCCGTGGCTTCAGTATATCAAATTCATTTTCCCAAAAACGGATCAGGCTCTGGTTTACCTTAAACATTTCAGCCACGGTGCCGATGGGGTAATACAGTTTTTGAAAAAGCACCTCATCTTCCGGTATCTCTATCAGGTCGGCACCGGTATCGGCTTCCTTCAGGCTCATACGGCCCCGGGTGCTCTTTTTGTTGTGCAGTTTTTTTCTTTTAGCGGCAGGTGCTGTTACAGCAGTGTTTACCGGTTCAGAAAAATCAATCGCAGGTTCTTCCGCTTCTTCCACCACGGGCAAAACAGTTGCTGCCACCGGCACGGTTACCTGCGTTTCAACTACAGGCTCCGCAACAGGTGCTGCCGTTGCTTCAAAATCAAACGCTATTTGTTTCAGTCCTGCCATATATCATTATAAAAATACACAAGTATTGCTGCTTAGTCAAAACTTTTGGCACTGCCGGTGCTCGCAATTTTCAGCACCCGGTCATATTGTTCTGCATTCAGGTCATTAAAGAAAAAGTATACCGGGTCAACCGGTGTGCTATTGATATGCACTTCGTAATGGCAATGCGGACCAGTACTGGCGCCGGTGCTGCCCACCCATCCTATCACTTCGCCGCGTTTTACCCTTTGTCCTTCCCTTGCCTTGATACGCACCATGTGCATGTACACGGTTTCGTAACCATAGCCATGGTTAATGATCACTTCGTTACCCGTGCCCGTACCCACACCCGCCGTGGTAACCACGCCATCGCCGGTGGCATAAATCGGTGTGCCCTGCGGTGCTGTAAAATCAAGCCCGTTATGCATTTTTGCAATACCGTAAATGGGATGAATACGGTAACCAAAACCACTGGCAATACGGGTAAGTTCCTTATTGCTCACCGGCTGGATGGCGGGTATGCTGGCCAGCTTGTTCTCCTGGCTGTTGATCAGTTTTGCAATGGCATCATAACTGGTAAACTGGAAAGCCATGCGTGCAGCAAGATTATTGAGCGTTTTGGCAATGGAATCGCCCAGCTGATCATCGTTCATCAGGTTCACCTTATCAATTTCCTTCTTTTGCTCAATCAGTTTTTGGCGTGCACTGTCAGTAAGCGGTGTGGCTTCAAAAATAGAGCGGTATACCTGGTTATCTCTTTTCTCCAATGCTTCCATTTGCTGCTGCAGGGTTTTAACCCGGGTGTTCAGCACCCCGTAATTATCCTTCAGCGCCTCGTATTTAAGCTGCACTTCCCGGTCGGTGGCTTTGGGAAAAAATTTGGTGTACAGGTAAATCACGATCAGGCAGCTTACCGCAATGGCCGAGAGGAAACCAAAAATACGCAGCAGCTTTACCCGGAGCGGTGTAACAAGCTTTTCGTACCGGAGCGTATTGGTGTTATAGAAATATTTGATTTTCTTCATGCGGCCCTTTAAGGCTTGAATATTTATTTTGTTCCCGGCTTTTGTAACATCCCCGGGGTTCAGTGGCGTCGCACACTTCAACCTTCGCTCCCTGCTGAGCCGTATATTTCGCTCAAATCTTCTCCATAATCAGTTCCCCTTCAGGGGGCGGAGGGGGCTTTTTTCTTTACCTTTGCCAAGTTTACAAATATAGACTTTACACAACAAAAATCAACCCGAATAATAGATGACAAGCGCTGATATCCGTCAACAGTTTCTGGATTTTTTTAAATCGAAAGGACATAGTATTGTGCCCTCTGCACCCATCGTGGTGAAAAACGACCCCACCCTGCTGTTTACCAATGCGGGGATGAACCAGTTCAAAGATTATTTCCTGGGTAACAAACAATCCCCTTCTTCCCGTATTGCCGATACACAAAAGTGTTTGCGTGTGAGCGGTAAGCACAACGACCTGGAAGAAGTGGGCGTGGATACCTACCACCATACCATGTTTGAAATGCTGGGTAACTGGAGTTTTGGTGATCCTGCCCGTCCGGCAGGCGGGTATTTTAAAAAAGAAGCCATTGCCTGGAGCTGGGAACTTTTGACTGAAGTGTACAAACTGGATAAAGACCGCCTGTATGTAACCATTTTTGAAGGCGATGCCAAAGAGGGGCTGCCCAAAGATGAAGAAGCCTTTAACGAATGGAAAAAAGTAATTGCCGAAGACCGCATCTTACTCGGCAATAAAAAAGATAATTTCTGGGAAATGGGCGATACCGGGCCCTGCGGGCCCTGTACCGAAATACATGTGGACTGCCGCAGCGAAGCAGAAAGAAAAGCCGTTGACGGGAAAACACTGGTGAACAACGACCACCCGCAGGTGATAGAAATATGGAACAATGTGTTCATCCAGTTCAACCGCAAAAAAGACGGCAGCCTTGAATCCTTACCTGCCAAACATGTGGACACCGGTATGGGCTTTGAACGTTTGGTACGTGTGCTGCAGGGCAAGCAGAGTAATTATGATACGGATGTGTTTACGGGAACAATAGAGGCGATCAGTAAAAAAGTAAATAAAGCATATAAAGCAGGCGACGACAAAGAAAGCATCGCTTTCAGGGTATTGGCCGATCATATCCGTGCCATCAGTTTTACCATTGCCGACGGGCAGTTGCCTTCAAACACCGGTGCAGGTTATGTGATACGCCGCATCTTGCGCCGTGCTGTACGGTATTATTATTCTTACCTCGATTATAAACAACCACTGCTGCATCAATTGCTGCCGGTGATTGCCAAACAGTTTGAAAACGTTTTTCCCGAACTGCAGCAGCAGCTTGATTTTGTTACCAAGGTGATCAAGGAAGAAGAAGATGCATTTTTAAGAACGCTGGAAAAGGGATTGAAAAGAATTGATGATATCATTAAAACTGCAGCCAGTGCAGGAAATTTGATAGAAGGCCGGGATGCCTTTGAATTATACGATACTTATGGTTTCCCGATCGATCTTACAAGACTGATCGCTTCAGAAAACAAACTCAATATTGATGAAGCCGGTTTTGAAAAAGCACTTAACGAACAAAAAGACCGCAGCCGTGCTGCCACCGCCCTGGAAACGGAAGACTGGGTTATTGTAAATGATATCGCTTCATCCAGGTTTGTGGGTTACGATTCGCTGGAAACAAAAAGCAAGGTGATGAAATACCGCAAGGTAAGCGGCAAGGGAAAAGAGCTGTATCAAATTGTTTTAGACAGCACACCCTTTTATGCCGAAAGCGGCGGACAGGTGGGCGACAGTGGGCAATTGACAATTAACAATGAACAATTAACAATAATTGATACAAAAAAAGAAAACGATCTCATCATCCATTTCAGCGAAACTGTTTTACCAGATATGAGTGGTGAAGCCACAGCAACTGTTAATGCCGCCAGAAGAAAGGCCATCACCGTACACCACAGCGTTACCCACCTCATGCATGCGGCACTGCGCAATGTGCTGGGCGCACATGTGGCACAAAAGGGAAGCCTGAATAATGAAGAGCAGCTGCGCTTCGACTTTAGCCATTTTGCAAAAGTGACCGATGCAGAACTGGCCGCAGTTGAAAAACTGGTGAATGAAAAGATTCGTGAGAACATTCCGGTGGTGATAAAGGAAATGAAAAAAGAGGATGCCGTGGCCATGGGCGCTATGGCATTGTTTGGCGAAAAATATGGCGACAGCGTTCGTGTGGTGATCATGGATCCCAATTACAGCATTGAACTCTGCGGTGGCACACATGTGGGTCAAACCGGCGAACTGGGACTGTTTAAAATCAAAAGTGAAAGCGCTGTTGCTGCAGGAGTAAGACGCATTGAAGCGGTGTGCGGTGCCGCAGCAGAAAGATTTGTATCAGTGCAATTAGAGGAAATTCGTGTAATTCGTGATCTTTTAAAAAATCCGAAAGACTTAGCAAAAGCGATCGAAAACCTGCAAAGCGAAAATGCATCACTCAAAAAACATATTGAGGCTTTGGAAGCCAGGCAACTGGTGGCCATGCGCAATGAGCTGCTGCAAAAAGACCAGATCATCAATAACGTAACTTTTATTGGTGAAATAGTGGAAGTGAGCAGTGCCGACAACTTGAAAAAACTCTGCTTCGACCTGAAAACAAAACTGAATGATTATGTAGCCGTGCTTGTGGCTAATATCGACGGTAAACCATTTGTGGCTGTTGGCATCAGTGATACCGTGGTGGCAGCAAAAGGTCTCGATGCAGGCAAGATCATTAAAGAACATATTGCGCCATTGATAAAAGGCGGCGGCGGCGGTCAAAAAACACTGGCCACGGCCGGCGGGCAGGATATCAGCCATTTGAAAGAAGTAATTGAAAAAGTGAAGGGGTTGCTGTAAACTCCAAAGAAGTTAAGTTTTAAAAACTTGACTTCTTTTAAACTTCCTAGAGGTGACACCTTTTTGAAAGGTGTCACCTCTTTTTACACACTACCGTCCATATAATTGACCGCATAAACCGCTGCGCAAATTTCTGCAGCTGTCTTGCAGTTAATATATTTGATCTTACAACCTTAACAAATGCACAAACTATCCTTCCTGTTTGGCAGTATGCTGTTTGCATGCGCCGCCATGGCACAGCTGCAACCGCTTACTGTAGAAAAAATCATGCGTGATCCCAAATGGATGGGCACATCCCCGTCAGCAATACTATGGAGCAATGATAGCCGCAGCCTGTATTTTAAATGGAACCCCGAAAAAGCACCGGCAGATTCATTGTATTATATCAGTACAGGCAACCACATTCCGGTAAAAGCAAGTTTGCAGCAGGTTCAGGATATCAACAGCACAGGCAACCGGGTGTACAATCAAACCCGTTCGGCCTATGTGTACAGTAAGGATGGTGATATTTTTTACACCGAGATCAAAACAGGTAAAACAAAACAACTCACCCAAACCACGGATGCAGAAAGCAATCCGCAGTTTTCATTTAACAGTACAAAAATCGTTTACACCCGTTCGCAAAATTTATTTGCGTGGGATATTACCAGTGGCGAAACCATCCAGCTAACCAATATTAAAAGCAGCGATGCAGTTCCGGCTGCTGCTCCGGCACAGGGCAACAGGGCATTGGGAAGAAACACCAGCAATAATGCTGCAGCCAACCAGCAGGAAGACTGGTTGAAAACAGACCAGCTTAAATATTTTGAAGTGCTTCGCCAGCGTAAGGAAGACCGTGAAAAAGGTGAAGCCTATAATAAATCTTTACCCAAACCAAAAGAACTGCGCAGCATTGCCATTGAAGACAAATCATTGCAGGGATTACGCATCAGCCCGGATGGAAGGTTTATCAGTTACCGTTTGTTTAAAGCTGCGGTCAATGCAAAAACAACGATTGTTCCCAGCTATATAACCGAAACTGGTTTTACCACCGATATACAGGGCCGTACCAAGGTGGGCGCCCTGCAAGGGATATCTGATTTTTTTATGTACGACCGTGTTACAGACAGTGTTTTCGCCATTAAAACAGATTCCATTCCCGGTATTAAAGACCTGCCCGATTATGTAAAGGATTATCCCAAACAACTGGAAGAGCGTACAAAAAAACCGGTGAACCGTGCGGTAAGTTTTGGTAATATCTCCTGGTCACCGGATGGTACTTATGCCGTGCTTGAAATCCGTGCTGCAGATAATAAAGACCGCTGGCTGATGTTATGGGATACGGCCACAAAAAAACTGCAGCTGCTGAACAGGCAGCGGGACGAAGCATGGATTGGCGGCCCCGGCATTGGATTTGGTGGCAATACCGGGTGGATTGATGAACATACGTTCTGGTTCCAGTCGGAAGCAACGGGTTATTCGCATTTGTACAGTGCAGATATTGTAAGCAAACAGGTGAAAGCACTAACTTCCGGCAAATATGAAGTGCAGGATGCGCAGCTGAGCCTGGATAAAAAATATTTTTACATCAGCACCAACGAAGTGCATCCCGGTGAAAAGCAGTTGTATAAATTATCCCTTGCAGATGGAAAAAAAGAACGCCTCACCACGATGACGGGCTCAAATGATGCACGTATTTCACCCGATGAAAAATATATTGCTTATTTATACGCTTATTCCAATAAACCATGGGAGCTGTACCTGCAGGAGAATAAAGCCGGCAGCAAGGCCGTACAAATCACCAGCAAGGCGCAGAGTGAAGAATTTAAATCCTATCCCTGGCGTGATCCCGAACTGATCAGCTTTACCGCAGCCGATGGCGCTTTGGTATATGCCCGTGTATACAAACCCGCCAATCCCCACCCCGGTAAACCGGCCGTGATCTTTGTACACGGTGCAGGCTACCTCCAAAATGCACATAAATGGTGGAGCAGTTATTTCAGGGAATATATGTTTCACAATATGCTGGCCGATAACGGCTACTATGTAATGGATATTGATTACCGCGGAAGTGCAGGTTATGGCCGCGACTGGCGTACCGGTATTTACCGCTTTATGGGCGGAAAAGATCTGAGTGACCATGTGGATGCGGCAGATTACTTGGTAAAAACATTTGGGGTGGATCCGCAGCGTATTGGCATTTACGGCGGCTCTTATGGCGGCTTCATTACTTTAATGGCCCTGTTTACCAAACCCGGCACATTTGCAGCCGGCGCAGCATTAAGACCGGTTACTGACTGGGCCAATTACAACCATGGTTATACTTCGAATATTTTGAATGAACCTTTTACCGACAGCATTGCTTACCGCAGGAGTTCCCCCTTTTATTTTGCTGAAGGATTAAAAGGACATTTACTCATCTGTCATGGTATGGTGGATGTGAATGTGCATTTCCAGGATGCGGTGAAATTATCGCAGCGGCTGATCGAGCTGGGAAAAGATAACTGGGAACTGGCGCCTTACCCCATGGAAGACCACGGTTTTGTGGAACCCAGCAGCTGGACGGATGAGTACAAGCGGATTTATAAATTGTTTGAAACAGTATTAAAGAAATAATTTTTGCATAAAGAGAAGTCAAGTTTTAAAAACTTGACTTCTCTTTATGCACCTACCTTCACATTATGCATATTATTTTCGAAACACCCCGGCTTTACCTGCGCCGCTTTACGCTTGATGACGCCCCGCTTATTTACAATCTTAACAGCAAGCCCGAAGTGCTGCAATACCTGCACGAGCCGCTGGTAAGGGATGAAGCACATGCAAGGGAAGTACTCAGCAATATCACCCTCCCCCAGTACGAACTGAACCTGGGCCGCTGGGCTGCATTTATAAAAGACAGCAATACTTTTATTGGCTGGTGCGGATTAAAATACCTGGCAGAAAGAAACGAGACCGATCTTGGTTACCGGTTTTTGCCGGAACAATGGGGCAAGGGATACGCAACAGAAGCCGCCAGCCATACACTGGATTATGGTTTTGATCAACTTCACTTAAATGCCATTACCGGTATGGCGCATATTGAAAACATTGCCTCGCTGAATGTGCTGCAAAAAATAGGCATGCAGTATGTTAAGAATGACGTGGTGGACAACTGCCCGGTAAAAACTTATATCAAAATCAACCCAAATCAGCAATGAGCCGGCACTAGAAAACTCAATTCGTGCAATTAGTGTAATTCGTCAAATTCGCGTCACCCCGTCCCTGAAATCAAAAATTTGTTAAAGCCCGAAAATAATCTCCGAAAAATTTCGTAATCACGAAATCTGCTCTATATTTGTTCTACTAAAATCTTCGTACATAAATTACAAAGTCATGAAAAAGGTATTATTAACGGCTGCTGTCATCGGGTTTTCAGCACTTTCTTTTACTGCCAGTGCGCAGGAAGATAAAGAAGTGATCATTGAAAAATCCAAAAAGGATAAAGCAGTGGCAGAAAAGGACAGGAAAGAAACCCAGGAGATCATTATCCGCAAAAAGGGCGATAAGGATACCAAGATCACTGTTGAGATCAAGGGCGATAAAATTACCGTAAACGGCAAGCCCCTCAACGAATTTAAAGATGGTGATATCACTATTAACAAAAGGGAGTTTAAGTTTTTTGATGGCCAGCGCAATTTTGCTTTTGGCCCTGGTGAAGAAATGGAAATGCTGCTGAACGGCGATCATCTCGGCAGTTTTGGTATGGATGAAGGCAAGCCCCGTGCATTTTTGGGCGTTACCACCAACAGCAATGTTGAAGACGGTAAGGAGTCAAAAGCAGGTGCAGAAATCACCAATGTAAGCAAAGGCAGCGCTGCTGAAAAAGCCGGCCTGAAAGAAGGGGATATCATTACAAAGGTTGACAATGCCAAAGTTGAAAACCCCGCAGACCTTACCGAAGCCATCACCAGCCACAAGCCTAAAGATGAAGTAACCGTTTATTATAAAAGAGACGGAAAAGACATGAGCGCCAAAGCAACATTGGGCGAAACCAAACAAAGCAGGTCCATGTCTTATTCATTTTCTGGCCCCGGCGGACAAATGCGTTCCTTTACCATGCCAAGAAATAATATGCAGCCCCGCATACAAACTGTACCGGGATTTGAATGGAATGAAGATATGAACGGCAACTTTGAACCATTTAAAGAACTGACGGTAACAGGGTTTCCCCGCCAGCAAAAACTGGGTTTGCGCATACAGGATACTGAAGATGGCGCAGGTGTGAAAGTGCTGGATGCCGACAAAGATTCTCCGGCCGAAAAAGCAGGTCTGCAAAAAGATGATATCGTTACTGAGATTGGCGGTGTGAAAGTGAATAACACTGATGACGCCCGGGAGCAGCTGCGTGAAAATGCCGGTAAATCCAATTATACCATCAAGGCAAAACGCAATGGAAAAGAAATAAGCTTTGATATCAGGATCCCGAAAAAATTAAAGACAGCTGATTTATAAGCCATCGTAAAACAACCTGAAAAGCCCCGGGTTACCCGGGGCTTTTTTATTGACCATTCACCATTGACTATTCACTATTGACTTACCTTTGCGCCGTGAATACAACAGACAAATACCAGGTGGTAATCGGGCTTGAAGTACATGCCCAGCTGATGACCTACAGCAAATTATTCTGCGGAGACAGCGCTTCCTTTGGTGCGGCACCCAATTCTCATATCAGTCCCATTTCCCTTGCACATCCCGGCACACTGCCCAAAATGAATAAAAAGGCCATTGAATATGCAGTAAAGCTCGGACTGGCATTGCACTGTGATATTGAACAGCATAATTATTTTGCCCGTAAAAATTATTTTTATCCTGATTTGCCAAAGGGTTACCAGGTGAGCCAGCATACCACCCCCATTTGCAAAAACGGTCATGTAAAAATAAAAACCGCTGAAGGGGAAAAGAATGTACTGCTTAACCGGATCCATATGGAAGAAGATGCCGGCAAAAGCCTGCACGATGTGGATGATCATTACACCTGCATCGACCTGAACCGTGCCGGTGTGCCCCTGCTGGAAATCGTATCTGAGCCCTGCATACACAGCAGCGATGAGGCTTTTGCCTATTTGACCGAGTTAAGAAAACTGGTGCGCTGGCTGGATATCTGCGATGGCAATATGGAAGAAGGCAGCATGCGCTGCGATGCCAATATTTCTATCCGTTTAATAGGAGAAACAAAACTCGGCACCCGCGTGGAAGTAAAAAACCTTAACAGCATCCGCAATGTAAAGCGTGCCATTGATGTGGAAGTGGCCCGGCTGATTGGGATCACTGAAACAGGCGGAACTATTGTGCAGGAAACAAGAAGTTATGATGCTGATAACAACAGCACTTTTTCCCTGCGCACCAAGGAAGACGCGGATGATTACCGTTATTTTCCGGAGCCGGACCTGACGCCCTTTTTTATTGCAGATGATTTTTTACAGAAAATAAAAGAAAGCATTCCCGCATTACCGGAATCGCTGGAAAGAAAATACCAGGAGGTATTGCAACTGCCTGCATACGATGCGCAGGTAATTTGTGCAGACAAGGAATCGGTTGATTATTTTGAAGCCATCATACAACATACCAGTAATTTTAAAGCAGCGGCCAACTGGCTGCTGGGACCGGTGAAAAGTAACATTAATCACACACAGACCGCTTTAAAGGATTTTACTTTGCCGCCTGCAACCATTGCAGGGCTGATTCTGCTGGTGGATGAGGGTAAAGTAAGTTTCAGCAATGCCAGTACAAAAATATTCAATGCACTGATGCAGGAACCCGGTAAGGCGCCTTCAGCGCTTGCCCTTGAACTGAACCTGATACAGGAAAGCGACAGCAGCTCGCTGGAAGCCTGGGTGGATGAAGTGATTGCCAAAATGCCCGACAAGGTAAAGGAATATAAGAGCGGTAAAAAAGGACTGATCGGGCTTTTTGCCGGTGAAGTAAAAAAAGCAAGTAAAGGGAAAGCAGATATGCAGGCAGTAAATAAACTGCTGGCAGAAAAGTTAAAATAATTTTGGGCAAAACCCGGTATAACGGTTTTGCGTATATCAGTACACATTAAAAGCCATCCGGAATATGATACGAATGAAGCAGTTATTATTGAGCATTTCACTCGCCGCACTGTTATTTTCATGCAACAATGCAGATAACAAGAACAAACTGACCGTTAACGGCCAGCTGAAAAATGCGGAAGACCAGCATGTGTACCTGGAAGAAGTATTCTTCAGCCAGAAAGATCCCGAAGTGCTGGATACAGCGGAAATGAAAGGCGGAAAATTCACCCTTACCGGTCTTTCTTCAGAGGAAGGTGTTTACCGCATCAGGCTCGAAAAACTGAACCGTGGTTTCCTTTTCATCAACGATCAGCATGAGATCAGTTTTACTGCCGACCTGAAAGATATCAGCCTCAGCGGTCCCTCGTTTTCATCCCCTGCCAATAATTCTTTGAAGAATTTCATCAGTGTGAACGACAGCCTGGTAAAAAAACTGAACGGATGTTACAGCCAGTTGCAGCAACTGGAGAAAGATGGTGCCCAGCCTGGTGACAGTATCGTTGTTGCCGTTCAGGGTGATTTTAACAGCGCCAAAGATGCGGTTGCAAAATTCTGTTTCCAGTATGCTGATACCACTAAAAGCCCGGCGCTGGCACTCTTCACCACCACGTCTGCACCGGTAACACTGGAACAGATCCAGGCACCCATGCAAAAACTGGCGCAGCGTTTTCCCAATCACAATGCCATCATAGCCTTTACCAATTATGCCAAAACACAGCTGAGCATGAAGCAACAGCAGGAACAGCAGCAAAATGGTAAGATACCTGTTGGCAGTATGGCACCGGACATCACGATGAATGATGTAAATGACAAGCCTTTTTCGCTAAGCCAGCTAAGGGGTAAATATGTGCTGGTGGATTTTTGGGCCAGCTGGTGCGGCCCCTGCCGCGGAGAAAATCCGAATGTGGTGGCAGCTTATAACCAGTTTAAAAATAAAAATTTCACCGTGCTGGGTGTATCGCTCGATAAAGACAAAGCCTCCTGGCTTAAAGCGATTAAAGACGATGGTTTAACCTGGCAGCATATCAGCGACCTGCAATACTGGAACAGTGCCGCGGTGCCTTTATATGGTTTCAATGGTATTCCATATAACGTTTTGATCGATCCGCAGGGTAAGGTGCTGGCAACCGAACTGCGTGGACCTGCATTGACAGCGAAACTAAGTGAGGTGTTAAAATAAAAAATAACAGAACTGACTTTAATAAAAAATCCCGGAACTGGTTCCGGGATTTTTATTGCACTTATAATTTTTTAAACTGCTTCAGAACTCATTTGCTTCTGCGCTTTTTTACGGTCCTCTTCATTCAGTATCACTTTACGCATGCGGATGAAGTTCGGTGTAACTTCAATACACTCATCCTGCTCAATATATTCCATACATTCTTCCAGTGTCATCAGGGTTTTGGGCGCAATGCGTGTGGCATCGTCACTTCCGCTGGCACGGTGGTTAGTGAGTTTTTTTCCTTCGGTGGCATTTACCACCAGGTCGCCCGGCTTAATGTGCTCGGCAATGATCTGCCCGGCATATACATCTTCACCCGGGTCAACAAAGAACGTGCCCCTGTCCTGCAGTTTATCGATGGAATAACCGGTTGTTTTTTCCTGGTTTTTTGACAGCAGCACGCCGTTATTTCTTCCGGGTATCTGTCCTTTCCATGGTTTGTATTCTGTAAAACGGTGAGCCATTACAGCTTCGCCGGTGGTGGCTGTAAGCATTTGCGTACGCAGCCCGATCAATCCCCTTGAAGGAATCTCAAATTCCAGGTGCTGCATATCACCCTTTGTTTCCATGATCTGCATCTCACCTTTACGGCGGCTTACCAGGTCAATCACCTTGCTGGCAAATTCCTGCGGTACATCCACCACTAAATTTTCGTATGGCTCCGACTTCACACCATTGATGTTTTTGATAATTACCTGTGGCTGACCCACGGTTAATTCATATCCTTCACGTCGCATGGTTTCTATCAAAATACCCAGGTGCAAAATACCACGGCCATATACTACAAAGGCTTCACCGCCTTCACTGTCTTCCACGCGGAGTGCCAGGTTTTTTTCTGTTTCCTTCATCAGGCGGTCACGCAGGTGACGGCTGGTAACAAACTTACCATCCTTGCCATAAAAAGGAGAGTTGTTGATGCTGAACAGCATGTTCATCGTGGGTTCATCCACGCTGATCACCGGCAATGCTTCGGGGCTTTCAAAATCTGCAATGGTATCACCGATATTAAAATCTTCAATACCCACCACAGCACACAAATCACCGGCCTGCACTTCAGTTACTTTCTTCTTGCCCATTCCTTCAAACACATACAGTTCCTTTACCCGGGATTTTTTCTGGGTGCCGTCGGTTTGCATCAGCGTAAAGGGCATGCCCTCCTTGATAAAACCGCGTGCAACCTTACCAATGGCGATACGGCCAAGGAAGGATGAATAATCCAGTGAAGTAATCTGCATCTGCAGGTTACCCTCACTTACTTTTGGTTCGGGAACATATTTTAAAATACCATCCAGCAGGGGATTGATATTATCGATCTGTGTTAATGAATCATTGAACCAGCCGTTTTTACCGCTGCCATAAAAAGTAGGGAAATCCAGCTGCTCTTCTGTTGCATCCAGGTTAAAGAATAACTCAAATACCGCATCGTGCACTTCATCAGGACGGCAGTTGGGCTTATCTACTTTATTAATTACAACGATGGGTTTCAGGTTTAGATGCAATGCTTTCTGTAACACGAAACGTGTTTGCGGCATGGGGCCTTCAAAAGCATCCACCAGCAAAATAACACCATCGGCCATCTTGAGTACACGCTCCACTTCACCGCCAAAATCGGCGTGACCCGGCGTATCAATCACGTTAATTTTTACGCCGTTGTAGGTTACCGATGCGTTCTTGCTGAAAATGGTGATACCGCGTTCCCTTTCAAGATCATTGCTGTCCATGATGAGTTCGCCGGTTTCCTGGTTTTCACGAAAAACCTTGGTGGCATGCAAAATTTTGTCAACCAGGGTAGTCTTACCGTGGTCAACGTGAGCTATTATAGCTATATTACGAATGTTCATAGTTCTGATTCAGGCTGTTACAATAAAACATTGTGCAGCATTTTTTTTTGAAGCTGCGAAGGTACATCATTTATGCCGGGTTTTGGCATTATTAAATAATGATAAGGGATTATATGCTGCACAAAACAGTCATTCATAAATAAATCAACGGATAACAACCTGCAATCCAGCCTGTATTTTAAAAGATTGGTACTTTTACCACATTGATCTAATAAACCGTTTATGAAAAAGGCAAGAAAAATACCCCAGGTAAAACGCATTGCACTGGTGGCACACGACAACAAGAAAAAAGACCTGGCTGAATGGGCTGAACATAATAAAGTGGTGCTCTCGGCACATGATCTTTATGCCACAGGCACCACGGGCAAATTACTGGAAGAGAAACTGGAAAGACCCGTTAAAAAATTACTGAGCGGACCCCTGGGCGGCGACCAGCAGATTGGTTCAATGATCGCTGAAGGGAAACTGGATGTATTGATTTTTTTCTGGGATCCCATGCAGGCGCAGCCACACGACAGTGATGTAAAAGCATTATTGCGTTTGGGTGTGGCCTGGAATATATTGCTGGCATGCGACCGGGCAACGGCCGATTTTATCCTCACATCCCCATTAATGCATGGTGATTACGATATCCAGCTGCCCGATTATGATGGCTATTTAAAAAGAAAGCTGTAGCACTATACCCGTATATACCATTTCTTTTTATCAAGCCCATACCCCGCCAGCCAGCAAAGCATCATAAAAGCAACTGCAAAAAGTAAGGACCCTGTATAGCTTCCGGCATAACTGAAAACATGCTGGTAAACCCACTGGTATAAACTGGTTTTCACATCAGCCCTGAAAAAATATAAGAGCGTGGCCCCCAGTTCTGATAAAAGATAAATAAAGAGCGGGTTGCGCCCCATTACTTCAAAGAAATAAGTAAACCCTGTTTTGGATTTGATATGGATGATATATACAAGTCCTGCCAGGATGATACAATCCAGCCCTGTTGTAAGTGAAACAAAACTGCTGGTCCATAATTTTTTATTTACAGGAAAGTAAAAATTCCAGCAGTAAGCAATAAATACCAGCAATACGCCACTCAGCAATAACACTGCAATGCCTTCATAACTGCTGCCCTTTTGCTGCAAATATTTACCGGCGAGATAACCGGCCATAACATTCACAATGGCCGGCAGGGTACTCAGTAACCCTTCCGGGTCAAAAGCCACCCCTTCGCCATGGTACATATGTGGCTCGCCCACTAACCACCGGTCGAGGTAAAAGCCGGCATTGGTCTGCATACCCAGCGGATCGCCTCCGTAATTAAACCCGTACAGCAATGCCCAGTACAATAACAGCAATACAGCACTCAGGAATAAAACGGTTTTAGGTCTGCAGTAATATACCAGCAGCGATGCGGCACCATAGCAGAGTGCAATACGCTGCAGCACGCCAAACACCCTTGTTTCTGCAAAGGGGAAGGCCGTAAAGTTACCGGCAGCATCCCTTTTAAGAAAAGGAAACCAGTACATGAGGTATCCCAACAGGAAAATGATACAGGTGCGTTTTAATATTTTCAACAGCACCTGCTGCTGAGCCAGGTTCGTCCATTTATTCATCACAAAACTCATGGCATTGCCCACTGCAAATAAAAAAGACGGGAACACCAGGTCGGTAGGCGTAAAGCCATGCCAGTGCGCATGCAATAAAGGGGAAAAAGTGGTAGCGCCATTACCCGGCATGTTTACAATGATCATAAAACAAACTGTCATGCCCCGGAAAACATCGAGTGCGGTAAATCGTTGGGAAGCAAGCGTCATACATCAGGATTGTGATTGTACAATGTACTCATTTTTTATTTGCCACAACTCAAACATTTGTAACTTTAAGCATCTTGAACCAATACAAAAAATCTTGCTATGTCTAAATCCTGGAACCGCAGGGATGCCATTCGTGCACTGGGTTTATCCCTGGGTGGCGCCGCACTGCCTTTTTCCACCTGGGCTGTTGATGAAAACAAACAACCCATTTTGCTGCCGGATAAAAAATTGCGGCTGAACAAGCCTGTAACTGCCATTACCTGCGGAGCCGGGAACAGGGGTAATGTATATGGCGGCTATGCGGTACAGTACCCTGACCAGCTCGATATTGTGGGTGTGGCCGAACCCATTCCCATCCGCAATGAGCGCTATGCGCAAAAACATAATATAAAAGAAGAGAACCGTTTCAAAACATGGGAAGATGTGTTCAAGCGTCCAAAATTTGCCGATGCCATCATCATCACCACGCCGGATAATTTACACTATGGCCCTTGTATGAAGGCGCTGGAAATGGGTTATGATGTATTGCTGGAAAAACCCATTTCGCCCAGTGAAAAAGAATGCCGTGATATACTGGCACTTGCCAAAAAAACCGGCCGTATTGTGGCGGTATGTCATGTGCTGCGCTATGCCCCGTATTTTGTAAAGCTCAAAGAAATCATGCAAAGCGGTGTACTGGGTGATATTGTAAGCATTCAGCACATGGAGCCCATTGAACATATACATATGAGCCATTCGTATGTTCGGGGCAACTGGCATAACAGTAAGGAAACAACACCTATCATCCTTGCAAAATCCTGCCACGACCTGGATATTTTAAGATGGATGATCAATAAACCATCCACCCATATACAGGCATTTGGTAACCTGAAATGGTTTACCGGCAAAAATGCACCAGCTGGCAGCACAGCCCGTTGCACCGATGGCTGCGCCGTGGAAGGAAAATGCCCCTATTCAGCTTTGGATATTTATTACCGCAAGCGCCAGCGCAATTATGTGTTCGACCTCCCGGATGATAAAGAAAAACAGGCCGCTTATGTGCTGGAACAATTAAAAACCACCAACTACGGCCGCTGTGTATACAAAATGGATAATGATCAGCCCGACCATTACACTTCGAATATTTTGTTTGAAGATGGGGTAACGGCTGCTTTTTCAATGGAAGCATTCACTTCCTATGAAGGCAGAAGAACCAGGGTGATGGGCAGCCTGGGCGATGTGGTCGGTGATATGTCATCTTTTGTGATGACCGATTTCCTGACTGGCAAAAAAACCGAATGGAAACAGGATACCGATGGTCATGGCGGCGGCGACTGGCGGCTGGTGACCGACTGGCTCAATGCTGTTTCCAAACATGACCCTGCATTGCTTACTTCCACCATTGACGCTTCGATTGAAAGCCATGTGATGGGCTTTATGGCTGAAGAAAGCCGCAAGCATAAAAAAGTAATGGAAGTAAAACTGTAAGCAATGCACTGGATATTTTAGCCGGGCAGCGCTTCGCGGCAGCTGAATCTTTGAATCATGATCCTCAATCATAACGACCCTGTTTGGTAACAGTGAGACCCTTCTATAATTTATTTTACAAATGGCTGCCCGTTAAAAAGGTGAATACCGACGGGCAGCTTTTTTTACTGACCGACGATGAAATAAAAACCATCCGCCGGAAGGAGATCATTGCGGTATGGCTGGCTGCATTTTTTGGTGCAATGGGCGTGGTACTGCTGTATGTTCCGCAGTATGCACTGCCACATTTTTTTCCCGACACATCCATCAGCCTGTTTGGAAAAACAATCGCTGTTCCCGTAACGATGCTGGTGTACAGTTTAATGCTGGTGGTAATCGAAATCATGCTGCTCACTTTTTTGAATATCTGGTGTGCACATGAAATTGCAGTCGCCACCGGTTTTCTCAATTATCAAAATAAAAAAGAAAAAGACAAGCGCAGCCTGCTCATCAATATCGGCCTGGAGAAAAAGAACAAGGATGTATTGAAATACGGAATCGATCCGCTGCAGGGCATAAACAGGAAGGCGCTTATGCTCTGGAATTTCTTTTTCATTTTAAAAGCCACGCTCAGCAATATGCTGTTCAAGGTGCTGATACAGCGTTTGCTGGGCCGCTATGCCGTAAAAGCGCTGCAGGATTTTGCCGGCATCCCCATCTTTGCCCTGTGGAATGCTTATGGCACCAAAGTGATTTTAAAAGAAGCCCGTGTGATCATCATGGGGCAAAACCTGGTGGAAACACTGGTGGCTGCCATACGGAAAGACCAGCCACCTACAGATGCTTTCAAAAATTTGCTGTACGATACACTGCAGTATATAGCCGTAAGCAAACGCGACTTTCATCAAAACCATTATATCCTCACTAAAAACTTATTCGATCTCTATGATATCACACCCAAAGAAAACCACTGGCTCGAAAAAGGTTATTACCAAAAACTGCATGCGGCAGGAAAGGAAGAAAAAGAAGTATGCCAGCTGCTGATCTGTGTGGGTTTTATACTGGATGGAAGATTATCACTGAATGAAAAACTCCAGATCAGGGAACTGCAGCAGGAAGGCCTGATCAGCCTTTCCGTTGATAGGATCAAACAATACCAAAAAGATTTCCTCAATGGCCGCGGTATCCAGGGGCTTATCCGTACATATATTGCCTGAGCTGCACGCTTATACACTTTAACTTTCTTTTATTGCACCCAACGGTATTTGACATTATATTTATATAAATAATTCCCCCGCTTATGATTAAAACAATCACACTCGCACTGGCAGTATTATTTGCTGCCACCGTAAACAGCCAGGTAAAATTTGAAGCACTGCAGTTTTCGCCGCAGTATCCTCAGGCCGGGCAAACCGTGAGCTTTAAATACAATGCGCAATTATCGCCATTGATAGATGAAAAGAATGTGGATGCAGCGGTTTATGTATTTAACAAAAACGGGGTTATTGTTTATGAGCCAAAACTAACCAAAGCCGGTAAATTATACAGCGGCAGTTTTAAAACGGATTCAACTGCTTCCTGTATCGCATTTGCCTTTTCTGCGGGTAAAGAAAAAGATAACAATAATGGCAGGGGTTATATTATCCCGGTTTACACTTCAAAAAATGAACCCACACAAAAATATTTTAACAATGCAAGTGTTTTGCAAACCGGTTATGGGGAGTATTTGTTTGGCATGGATATCAACAATGCTAAAGGACTTACCATATTGGAGGATGGTATAAAATTATATCCCGGAATTAAATATGACCCCAGCAATTTCGGCAATTACCTGCGTATGCTTAGTGATGTAAAAAAAGGTGAAGCCAAAGAATTAATAGCAGCCGAACTTATAAAATATGAAACAGCAAAAAAATTAAATGAAGAAGATTATAATTTATTAATTCAATGGCAAACACGAAATAAAAACAAAACTAAAGCCGACAGCCTCACTGCTGTCATGAAAGCTGCCTTCCCCGAAGGCAACTGGAAAAAAGGTGAAGCGGGCATGAACTTCTTCAGGGAAAAAGACCCGGCAAAAAAACTGGCTTTGTTCCAGGATTATATCGCTAAATATCCCCCTACCAAAGAAAATAAAGCGCTTATTGATAATTATAAATACCAGCTTGCCAACGCATATGCCAGTGCAAAGGATTATGCCTCATTTGATGAATGGAACAAACAGCTCGATACCGTGAGCATGGCATCCAACTACAACAATATATCCTGGAATATGGCAGAAAAAGATGAAGCACTCCAGGATGCGAAAAGGATGTCGGCCATTGCCACTATGTGGGCTAAAAAAGAAATGACCAATCCTTCATCCAAAAAACCGGATGCCATCACCGTAAAGCAATGGGAACAAAACCGCAAAGGCGCCTATGCCATGTATGCCGATACCTATGCATTCATATTGTACAAACTGGGTGAATACACAGAAGGCTATCCCTATGCTAAAGAAGCTGCCGGGCACTTCGAAATGAAAAATGCCGAATACAACGAACGATATGCCATGCTGCTTGAGAAAACGCAACCCGCCGCAACCGCTCAAAAAAACATTGAGCAGCTGGTAAAAGACGGGGCTGCTTCGTCCAAAACAAAAGAAATACTGAAGCAGCTGTATGTAAAACAAAAAAACAACGCCGAAGGATACGAGGCCTATCTTACCAACCTCGAAATGGCTGCAAAAATCAAAAAGCGTGAGGAGCTGGCCAAAACCATGCTGAGTGATGCGGCACCGAAATTCAGCCTGAAAGATATGGAAGGCAATACCGTAAGCCTAGAAGGTTTAAAAGGCAAAGTGGTGATCGTGGATTTCTGGGCAACCTGGTGCGGACCCTGTATCGCCTCCATGCCGGCCATGAAAAGGGCGCAGGAAAAATACAAGGATCGCAGTGATGTGAAGTTTGTATTCATCGATACCTGGGAAACCGTGGATAATAAACTGCAAAACGCAACAGATTTTATGAAGAAGAACAATTATCCCTTCCATGTACTGATGGATGATGACAGCAAAGTGGTGGCCGATTTTAAAGTAAGCGGCATTCCCACCAAATTCATCATCGACAAAAACGGCAGCATCCGTTTTAAAAGCGTTGGCTTTGGCGGCAACGATGATGCGCTGGTGGATGAGATCGACAGCATGATTGAACTGGCCGCAAAATAATTCAAGTACATCCATAAAACAGAAGCCGGTTGCATGCAACCGGCTTTTTACTTACAATTTGTCAGTACGTGGATATGGCAGGGAAATTGATATCCTTTCATAAAAAATAAAGCATGAACAACAAACAAATTTTTGTACCCGGCCTGGCAATCTGTATGCTGCTGGATGCTGTTGGTATGTTGACCTACCTGATACCGGCGCTGGGTGAATTTGGTGACATTGTTTGGGCACCCGTTTCAGGTTTCCTGTTTTATAAATTATTTGGCGGCAGGTTTGGCCTTATCGGCGGCGTACTCAATTTTCTGGAAGAGATCATTCCGCTTACCGACATTATCCCTTCATTCACCATTGCATGGTTCATCCGGAAAAATGAAGCCGAAAGGTTGCGAATTTCGCAAAGGCAGATTAAGTAAATTTGTTCCTTAACAATTATCATGGCTTTTCAACTTCATGCTCCCTATGCACCCAGTGGCGATCAGCCCGAAGCCATCCGCCAGTTAACGGAAGGCATTATCAATGGTGAGCGCTATCAAACCCTGCTGGGTGTAACCGGCAGCGGTAAAACATTCACCATGGCCAATGTGATCCAGAACATCCAGCGGCCCACATTGGTACTTACACACAATAAAACTTTGGTGGCGCAATTGTATGGTGAGTTCAAACAGTTCTTTCCAGAAAATGCGGTAGGCTATTTTGTAAGTTATTATGATTACTACCAGCCGGAAGCCTATATTCCCACCAGCAATACTTATATTGAAAAAGACCTGAGCATTAATGATGAACTGGATAAACTGCGCCTGCAGGCTACGGCTCAATTACTCAGCGGCAGAAGGGATATCATCATTGTGGCGAGTGTGAGCTGTATCTATGGTATGGGCAACCCGACAGATTATGAGAACGGGATCATCCGCATTCAGCCCGGTCAGGCCATATCAAGACAGGGTTTTTTACATGCACTTGTCAACTCTTTATACAACCGAAGTGAAGGTGATTTTACAAGAGGGACATTTCGTGTTAAAGGTGACACGATCGACATCAACCTTCCCTATGTTGATTTTGGTTACCGCATCACTTTTTTTGGAGATGAAATTGAAAGCATCGAAACCCTGGAATTAAAAACCGGCAAACGCATCAGCAGCGTGGAGCATGCGGCAATCTTCCCTGCAAATTTATACGTGGCACCTAAAGATGTGCTGCAACAGGTGATACATGAGATCCAGGATGAATGTGCCGCACAAACGGACTATTTTAAAAGCAGCGGAAAATATATCGAAGCCCAGCGCATCGGCGAAAGGGTGAATTATGACCTGGAGATGATCCGGGAGCTGGGCTATTGCAATGGTATTGAAAATTACAGCCGCTTCTTCGACCGGCGCATGCCCGGCACGAGGCCGTTCTGCCTGCTGGATTATTTTCCCGGTGATTTTGTACTGATGATCGATGAAAGTCACCAGACCGTTCCGCAGGTTAGCGGTATGTATGGCGGCGACAGGAGCAGGAAATTGATTTTAGTGGATTATGGATTCCGCCTGCCCAGCGCACTGGATAACCGCCCGCTGAATTTTCATGAGTTTGAAGCCGTGACCGGTCAAACAGTTTTTGTATCTGCCACACCGGGAGATTATGAACTGGAAAAATGCGGCGGCGTGGTGGTGGAGCAGGTGGTGCGGCCTACAGGCTTGCTTGATCCACCCATTGAAGTACGTCCTTCTGTAAACCAGATCGATGATTTGCTGGATGAAATTGACAAACGCATTACCAAGGGCGACCGTGTGCTTGTAACCACCCTTACCAAACGCATGGCAGAGGAAATGACCAAATACCTGGAGCGAATCAATATCAAATGCAAATACATACACAGCGAAGTGGATGCACTGGAGCGGGTGGAGATTTTACGTGAGCTGCGCCTGGGTGTGATTGATGTGCTGGTGGGTGTGAACTTATTGCGTGAAGGACTTGACCTGCCGGAAGTATCACTGGTGGCTGTACTGGATGCGGATAAGGAAGGTTACCTGCGCAATGAAAAAAGCCTGACACAAACAGCAGGACGTGCTGCCCGTAACGTGGACGGACTGGTAATTTTTTATGCCGATAAAATTACCGAAAGCATGCAGAAGACGATGGATGAAACCGGCCGCCGCCGCGAAAAACAAATTGCTTACAACACGGAACACAATATCACGCCAAAAACGGTAAAGAAGACCACCGAACAGATCATGGCACAGGGATCGGTGCTGGATGTGAAAGGTTACGATCCCGCCAATCCGTATTCGGTTAAGCCGGATCAAGACCTTGTTCCTGTTGCAGCCGAAGAACAGGCTGAATACAAAACCATTCCACAAATGGAAAAAGGCATTGCAAAAATTAAAAAGCAAATGGAAAAAGCGGCCAAAGACCTCGACTTTATGGAAGCCGCCCGGCTGCGTGATGAGATGTTCAGGATGCAGAAGGAGCTGGAGGGGATGAAAAAATAATATCCTCAAGGAAGTCAAGTTTTTAAAACTTGACTTCCTTTTAGCATACTACTCCATTGCTTGTGAATGGGTATAATAATAAGCTGCACCCTCGGCATGCACCTTTATAAACTGTTCCTTTCCTCCAAACCAATCCAGCACTTCAAGCCGTTTTAATTGAGTGGGCTTATCTGACAATATCGTTTGATAAGAGGACCATGGGTAATTTTGAAAAGTTTTTTGCCCGAAATGTTTCAAAGGATTTGCGTGATGATAAATTACGAGCTGGGTAAAATGTGCTGCATCCAGTATTTGCACCCGGCGGAATGGATTTATAAACAGCGCCCCCTTCCGGTTATTTTCCTTGTTAAATGCCATCGCATAGCTGATAAAAAAGTCTTTCCATTGAAACTCCTGTGCTTCTTCAAAACTGATTGTATCATTTAAGAAGCGCTGCTGGTGTGTTTTTTGCAGTTGCGGCGGAACAGCCCTGATATGATCCTTTAACCCTTCATGACTATTACATTTAACCAGCCAGTGCACATGGTTATTGAGCAGCACATAAGAATAGGTCTCAAAATATCCTGCAGAAGCCAATTGGTATTTTTTCAGGAAATAATGCCGGTTATTATCAGACTGAAATAAAGTGCTGTCACCCGCCGCTTTGGCGATCACATGAAAAAAACCGTTGGCCTCAAAAGATACCAGGTATTTTGTATTTACGGGCACTGTAACTGGGTTATGACTGCGAATGTATCTTTGTTTAAGTATGTAGGGTTGTTTTTTATCTCCTCAGAGGGCGCTTTTTCTCACAGGGAAGTCAAGTTTTAAAAACTTGACTTCCCTAAAATATTTTCTTACGCTGTTCGTCTTTGCATAAAGAGGTGCATAAATAATCTCATTTCAGCATGCTTATAACAGTCTTTGTAATTCTTATTTTAGTTATAGCCATTTATCTTTTCATGCAGCAACCCATGTTTGGCCGCAAACCGGCAGGCACAAGATTGCAGCAAATACAACAGGCCGTGAATTATAAAGACGGTGCCTTTCAAAACCAGCGCTTCACACCCAGTTTTACCGATGGCGCCAGTTTTTCCAAAGTGTTCTATAGTTTTTTCTTCAGCAAAAAAGAGCGGAATAAACCATCTGTTGCTTTACCATCTGTAAAAACAGATCTGAAACAATTAAGCAAGGAAGAAAATGTACTGATATGGATGGGGCATTCCTCTTATTTTATACAGGTGGATGGCAAGAAAATACTGGTGGATCCTGTACTGAGCGGACATGCATCTCCTTTCAGTTTTACTACTAACAGCTTTCCCGGGTCTGATATTTATACAACAGATGATATTCCTGAAACCGATTTTTTATTTATCAGTCATGATCACTGGGACCACCTGGATTATAAGACCATTTCCAAACTAAGGCCTAAAATAAAACATATCATTACCGGCCTGGGCACAGCGGCGCATCTTGAAAGATGGGGTTTCAGCAAAAGCATGATCACCGAAAAGAACTGGTATGAAAACGCTGAAATTGCACCCGGTTTTACCGTAACCGTATTACCGGGCCGCCATTTTTCAGGACGAACTTTTACGCGTAATAAAGCTGTTTGGGTTTCATTTGCGCTGCAAACCCCCAGTCAAAAAATTTACCTGGGAGGCGACAGTGGTTACGACACACATTTTAAAGAGATCGGGCAGCAATATGGTCCCTTTGATCTTGCCATCCTGGAATGCGGGCAGTATAACCAGTACTGGAAACACATTCATATGATGCCCGAAGAAACGGTGGATGCAGCCATCGACCTGGGGGCAAAAAAACTATTACCCGTTCACTGGGGCAAATTTGCGCTCAGCCTGCACAGCTGGGATGAACCCATTAACCGGGTAACGGCCGCTGCCGGGGCAGCCTTTCTGCCCGTTGCCACACCCATGATTGGTCAGAAAATGAACCTGGCCGACCGTCACCAGCAATTTCCCCGTTGGTGGAACGGGATAAACTAAGCCTGTGCTGCTAAAGGCGCTTACCGCCTGCTTTTCTTAAAAATATTTTGTTATCTTACTTATCCTAAATTATACGGAGTATGACAACAATCGCATTGTACAATCTCAAAGGCGGTGTGGGCAAAACAGCCAGTTGTGTAAACTTTGCTTACCTGGCAGCAGCCGATGGTTTTAAAACATTGTTATGGGATATCGATCCCCAGGGATCTTCTTCGTTTTATTATAAAGCAAAACCCAAAACGCATCCGGGTATTAAGAAACTCATCACCAAAGATGCTGACCTGGAAAATGCCATCATGAGCAGCGATTTTGAACTGCTGGATGTAATACCTGCCGATAACAGCCACAGGAGTTTTGATATTATGCTCGAGGAAATGAAGGGCAATAAGAACAGGCTGAAAACAGTATTGAAACAGCTTGACAAGGATTATGACTTTGTTTTTATCGACTGTCCTCCGGGATTCAGTGTACTGAGTGAAAATATTTTCAATGCGGCCGATATTGTACTGATGCCGGTTATACCTACCACTTTATCCATCCGCACTTACCATATGGTGAAGGACTATTTTAAGGAAAAGGATCTTGATATTAATAAAATGATGTGCTTTTTCACCATGGCCGACCTGCGCAAGAACCTGCACAACGAGATCATGGATGAACTGTACAAAGACAAGCGTTTCTTCCAGAATTACATTCCTTATTTATCCGACGTGGAAAAGATGGGCATACACAAAGCGCCCGTTATGGAATTTGCCAACAGCAGTTATGCTTCCCAATGCTACCGGGAATTATGGACGGAGATCAAGGAGGGAGTGCTGGAGTAAATGCTGAATAATTCCGCTGCGATACTGTGTGTAACCCTAAAATGCAGCTTTTAAAAATCATTCACTAATAACAATACCATGGTGCATCTTTGTGTAAAATCTTTGTGCATCTTTGCGTAATAACTCTAAAATGAAGAAAGAAATCACCAGCTGGTACAGCCCTTCGCTCGATAAAGAAATGCCCATTGTAACCTATGGCGATTACGGATTTGCATTGCTGCTGGTGCCTACTGCGGCTGCAGATTACCTGGAATATGAACGCTTCCAGCTGATGAACGACCTGGAACCCTTTATCAATGCTGGAAAGGTAAAAGTGTTTTCGGTAAACAGCATCAACACCGAAAGCTGGCTTAACAAGCAAATGCAGGGCGAACATAAGGGCATCCGTCACAACCAGTTCAACCAGTACATATACAATGAAGTGGTACCCTTTATCAAAAACAGCACTTCCTGGGAAACACCCATCATTGTAAGCGGCGCATCTTTTGGCGCTTTGCACAGTATGAACCTGTTTCTGAAACGCCCTGACCTGATCAATGGTGTAATTGCGATGAGCGGGGTATACAACCTGATGGAATATACCGATGGATTTTATGATGAGCAGGTGTATTTTAATTCCCCGGCCCATTATATGCCCAACCTTACAGATCATCATACCCTGGAGCAGATCCGCAGCAGCCAGCATATTCACATCCTCACCGGCAGCGGGGCATATGAAGCGCCCGAGGCAGCCCGTGATTTTGCCGGTATTTTATATAACAAGGGGATAACATACGAGCTGGATGACTGGGGACCGCACTGGAAACACGACTGGCCAACCTGGAGGGCCATGCTGCCGCATTACCTGAATACCCGGTTTTAGGTATTTTACGCATAAACACAATAAAAAGCGCTCATTTGCTGTTATCAAAACTGGAATCCTAAATCCAGTCACATGAAGAAACCAGCACTGCTTTTTACACTTAAATGCACTGTCATTATCTATTTTGCAGCCTGTTCGGGGCTTGATGCGTTTACCAGCACCAAATCGGTAACACCCCAGGTAACCAGGGGCAACTGGAAAGTGAACTGTTACAGCAATACCGCGACAGACAATACCTGTATTTTTGATGGCTACAGTTTTACATTTGATCCCACCGGTACCGTTACAGCTATAAAGAACGGGCAAATCGTAAAGGGCAACTGGTTTGAAGACGATATTCACCAAAAGATCACCATCAGTTTTAAAAACTCGGGTACCGCACTTGATAATTTAAATGATTACTGGAATATCGCATCCATAAAAGACGGGGAGATCAGCTTTGAGAAAAAGGCTGGCAGTGATACCGACAAACTTTACATAACCGCTTTATAGTTCAGGCATCTTTTTATAAAAAAAGCCGCTCTGGTTAGAGCGGCTTTGCTTTTTATATAAACAGCTTACACTGTTACACTCATTTTACTCAGTACCAGCTTTACCGCAGCTATGATCTTCTCTCCTTTCTCATTCAGCTGCGCTTCTGTCCACGCAAGACTGACAGCAGTGGAAATACAACGGCTCATGATAGCATCGCTTGCGCTGAAATCTTTATTGGCATGGTACATTACTTTTTCTTTCAGTTCCGGGCTCAGCGCATTTAAAGTGATGGCATTTTTTAAATGATCCCACTTGCGGATATAATGCCAGTTATTATTGTACCAGTAAAAATTGCCCGCCAGTATTCCCTGTGCTTTCAGCTCATCCACCACTGCCTGTGTGATTGCCGCAGTTGGGAGGAACCAGCTTAAGAAAGTGCAGCTGTCGCCATCCGCATCCGGTATCCTTCTGAAACTGATTTCCGGAACCTGCGACAGGATATTCTTTAAAGCCGCATGATTTTTTCTTTGTATGGACAGGAATTCATCCAACCGGCCTACCTGTGCCAGTCCGACTGCTGCATGCAGTTCGCTGATGCGGAAATTATAACCGATAAAAGGGTGTAAATCTGCACCACGGTCTGCGCCCAAATGATCGTGACCATGATCGCTGTAACCATCACTGTTGATATATACATCTTCCCTGTTGGTCATTACCACGCCGCCTTCCCCGCAGGTCATGGTTTTTACATAATCAAAACTAAACGTACCGGCATCACCAATGGTGCCCAGTTTTTTTCCTTTGTATGTGGCGCCGATTGCCTGGCAGGCATCTTCCAGCAATATTAAATTATGTTCTTTGCAAATGGCCTGAAGGGCATCCAGGTCTGCCATGCTGCCGCACATATGCACGGGCATAATACATTTTGTTTTGGGGGTGATGGCCGCCTTCACAGCTGCAATATCAAGTGTAAGTGTATCATCCACATCCACCATCACAGGCACAGCACCCACACTTAACACCGCTTCAAAACTGGCCACGAATGTGAAGGAAGGCATAATGATCTCATCGCCATAACCAATGCCCAGCGCACTCATCACGGTGGTTAATGCCGCTGTGCCGCTGCTCACCAGCTGTGAATATTTACAACCGAAATAACTGTTGATGGCGCTTTCGAGTTCTTTAGCTTTCCAGTGACCGTTGCGGTTACCGTCAAAACCATAGCGCATCAGCACGCCGCTTTGCACTACATCATTTAAATGTTTGCGTTCGAGATTGCTCCATAATTCAAAACCGGGCATAACAATGAATAATTAAGAATGAATAATGAGTAATTACTGCAGCAAAAGTAAGCAATATGTTGCAACAGCTATTTCATGGCGGGTGCAGGCACCGGGACAGAAAAATAATTGATCCGCAAACTGTCATTCCAGCCATTGGGGTTATTATTGAATGATTTGCTGCTGAAGAATATCATACCGTTAAGATTCGGTGTGTTGCGGATAAGTTCTATTTGCCTGGGCAGTTGTGTTTTATCTTTCCATGCCTCGTTGCTGCCGGCACGGTAAATACCCAGCCCGATATAGCAGTTTTTGCCGTAGGTATGTTTTCCCCACCAGTCGATCAGCACTTCATACGGTGCCGCTTTGTGACCGAACTCCCAGTACAATTGCGGGGCCACATAATCTATCCAGTCTTTTTTGAGCCAGAGCAGAATATCCGCATACAGGTCGTCGTAATTGGTTTGCCCGGCATGGGTATTGCTGCCTTCGGGATCTTTATCAGCATTGCGCCACACACCAAAGGGTGAAATACCAAACTGGCATTTGCTGTTGGTTTTTTTAATGGTGCGGTGCAGCATTACAATGATCGAATCCACATTGCTCCTGCGCCAGTCATCTTTGTTCATCCCGTTACCATATAACTGGTAACCGGCATCATCGGGAAATTCCTTTCCTGCAATGCGGTAAGGATAAAAATAATCATCAAAATGCACCGCATCCACATTATAACGGCTCACCACATCTTTTACCACGTTGGCCACATACTGCAGTACTTCTTTATTGCCGGGATCAAAATAACGGGTATCTCCATACGTCACAAACCAATCGGGATGAATGCGGGTGATATGCGTGGCAGCAACAGAAGAGGTATTGATATTGAATGTTGCCCTGTAGGGGTTCATCCATGCATGAAACTCCATGCCGCGTTTATGGGTTTCATCGATCATAAACTTCAGCGGGTCGTAATAAGGTGATGGCGGCTGGCCCTGTTTGCCGGTAAGCCACTGGCTCCAGGGTTCATACTGCGAAGGGTAAAATGCATCGGTGGCGGGGCGAACCTGGGCCACAATGGCATTCATGCCATTGGTCTTGTGCATATCCAGCAGCTTGATAAATTCTGCCCGCTGCGAATCAGGATTGTTGTTACCTGAAGTTGGCCAGTCGATATTGCTTACCGTTGCCACCCAAACACCACGGAACTCAGGTTTGTTTTGTGCATGCGTATGCAATGCAATACAGCAGCAGGTAACAAGGCAAAAAGAAAATAGTTTCATTCCTGTTAATTAGACTTACGGATCTTATCCAGCAGTTCATTTAATTGTTTGGCTTCCTGCTCACTGAGGTTGCCCACCACTTTATCCATCTCTTCCTGGTGTTCATCCAGTTTGGCCAGCAGGTTTTTTCCTTTATCTGTAATGGATACATCCACCAGGCGTTTGTCGGTTTTGCAAACGGCTTTTTTTACGAGGCCTTTTAATATCAGCCGGTCTACAATGCGGCTGGTATCACTCATTTTGTCCAGCATGCGCTGGCGGATCTGCAGGGTGGACAAAGGCTGCCCGGCGCCACGCAATATCCGCAGTATATTAAACTGCTGTGATGTAAGCCCGTGCTCTTCAAAAAGACTGCGCATTTTTTCACTCATCCAGTTAAAAGTAAAAATGATATTGATGCCTGCCTTTTGGAATTCGTTCCGGAATTTTTGCTGGTTGATATCTTCTTCGAGCGACATATTCATAGATTTTATGCGTCCGGAGCGGTCACTTTGGCTGCCCCGAATTCATTGATATAAATTTTAACAAGTATGATAAAATAGCTGATAAATAAGGGCCCAAAGATAACACCCCAAAAGCCAAAAAGCCCAATACCCACAATCACCCCGAACACGGTAATAAGGGGGTGTACATTCATCAGTTTTTTTAAAATGGTAAGCCTTGCAGCATAATCCACATTGGTGATGATGATGGCTGCGTACAGGAACAGGCCCAGTGCGGCACCGCTTTTATTGATGGCATACAGGTAAAGCACCAGCGGCACCCAGATGATAGCCGTACCCACCACGGGCAGCATGGAACAGATGCCGGTTAAAAATCCCCATAACACAAAATCCTTTACGCCGAATATCCAGTAGCCGATGGTGGCAACAATACCCTGGATAATGGCCAGCACCGGGATCCCGATGGCATTGGCCTTGATTATATTCCGGGTTTCGTTGCCCAGCAAATCGATGTTTTCATCCTTTAAGGGAATAAACCTGTCAAGAAACTTTTCCATTTCCCGGCCATTTACCAGTAAGAAATACAGCAGGAAAAAAAGCACGGCAAAATTGCTGAGTATATTGGCGGAGCTGTTCAAAATGGTGGGCACAATCGTGGCTGCTTTTTTCTGGAAAGCCACCAGGTTTTCATCCGAGAGCAGCTGCATTTTGGTGACATTATAGATTTTCTCGCTCACAATTTTTGCATCGATCACCAGCTCGGTTGGATTGCTGAGTATGCCGGCAATTTCATTTGTGATGAGCATGATGGAAAAATACAGCGGCAGGGCGATTGCCACAATACTTGCAGTGATAAACATCACCGCCGTGGCAGTTTTGTTCCATTTTTTTTTGATGGTAAGCCGGTAATAAGATTCCCTGAAAAGGATGTACAGGGTAATGGCTCCCAGGAAACCCGGCAAAAAAACATACAGTTGTTTCAGCAGCAAAAAAGCGAGTAAAACAATGATGAGTAATAATACAACCTGGCGCAGGCGGTTATTAAAGGTGGATGCCATAGTGCAAAATTAGGCAAAATAGCCGGTCAGTCCCTCCAAACACTTACCCCTTCGCTGCAGTTGGCGCATATATCAATATTGCGGCGGCCCTGCATCAGGTCTGCCCTGAACTGTTTGTAGTTATCATTTTGCCACACTTCTTTGAATGACTGCATTTTTAAATTGCCCAGCTGGTGCAGGGCATCCTTATCAAAACAGCAGGGCACCACCAGCCCGTCCCAGGTAATTACATTGGAATGCTGCAGTTTCCAGCAGCGGTTGGCCATTTTGTTTTTGGGGAGGTAGCTGCCATCTGCCTGTTTTTTATAACGGCTGAATTTATCAATGGTGGGGATCAGGTTATTGGGATCTGCTGCATAATCGTACACCTGTGCGGTTTTAAAACGCACTTCATCCACGCCCACTTCTTCAGCAAGCCGTTTTACTGCTTCTATCTGGTGTTCGTTGGGTTTAACCACCAGGAACTGGAAAAAAACGAACGGCGTTTTACTGTTCAGCTGCTTTTTCCATTTTACAATGTTCCTGGCACCTTCTATCACTTTATCCAGGTTACCACCCACACGGTATTGTTTGTACACATCCTGCGTGGTGCCGTCAATGGAAATGATCAGCCGGTCGAGCCCGCTCTCCACGGTGCGCTTTGCATTTTCATCGGTGAGATAATGGGCATTGGTGCTGGTGGCAGTGTAGATTTTTTTTTGGGATGCGTATTTTACCATTTCAAGGAAATCGGGGTTCAGGTAAGGTTCTCCCTGGAAATAAAAAATAAGGTAGAGCAGTTCTTTATGGATATCATCAATGGTTTGCCTGAAAAAATCTTTTTGCAGCATACCCGTGGGCCTTGTAAACTGTCGGAGGCCACTGGGACATTCGGGGCAGCGCAAATTGCAACTGGTGGTGGGTTCAAATGAAATGGAAACCGGGTAACCCCACTGCACCGGTTTGTTAAAAATGCGGCTTGCATAAAAACTGCTGAGCACTTTGATGCCGTTCCAGAACCTGCGAAAAGTAAGCTTGCTCAATAAGTTGGTGCTGTCTGCAAAGTTAAACTGCGGCATGCGACAAAGTTAATCCGGCGGCATTGATTTTATTTATGAATGGGGGAAAATAAAAAAGACCAGTGCAAAAGAACCGGTCGTCTGAAATTATACGAAATGCTTAATCCTAAAATTCGTTGATGGAGGCAGATGCTGACGCACTTACATTGTTCTCCATATTTTCGGCCTTTACTTTAATGGGTTTAAAGTTGAGGTTATTGTTTAAAAATTTATCGTAGTTGTTAAAGATCACATTCAGCGCAATAAAGTTCATTACATAACTGCGGGTTTCTGAAGGCAGGTAGTTCTTCACATCCCAGAAATCAGGATCGGCGAGACCGGTCTTCTTCATCGCTTCCCAAACATTGCCCACACCGCAATTATAACTTGCTACCACTAATAACGGATCATTGTCCAGGTTTCTTGTCCTGTCCTTCAAATATCTTGCAGCCGCATATGTTGATTTGATAAAGTTTTTACGGTCGTCCTTTACCACAGCCTTTTTTTCTTTTTTGCTTCCCTTCTTATGCAGCTTCTTTTCTTCTTTTGCGAGTTTCTTTTTTCCGGCCGCACTTAGTTGCGGGGCATATTTCAGTCCGTACTCCCTGGCCACTTCATCCATAATCTGCCAGTAACCCACGGCACCTGCTTTTGAAACCGCATTGGCATTAAAGGCACTTTCCAGCGCCAGCAGCACTTTATACTCGTCGGGCAAACGGTGTTTGCGCAAAATGGTAACTGCTTTTGGAAAAAAAGATTTTCCTTTTTTATACATGCGCATGAGGTATTCTCTCCTGCTGGAAGAAAATTTTTCAATATAGGCCGCAGTGTTTTCCTCTGCACCGCATAACAGGTCGGGATATACAACATTGGCTTCCCTCACCAGGTAATTACCTGTTTCATTTTTGCCGGCAGCGGCCAGCAGCACTTTTCGGGCAGTGTCTTTTAAACGTTGTGCAGCCGCAGGTTTAAAGCTGCATAAAATCACCACACCTAAAATACTGCTGAAAAGGATGGATACGGTACGATTTCTTTTAGTCATATTTAATGAAATAATTATGGCCGGATTTCGTTTTTAAAAGGGACAGGAATTATATAAACGACACAGTTTTTTCCTTATTGCCTGTTCACAAAATTTTAAGAACTTTAATAACTGATTGTTATAATATTTAAAACTGGCTGATTATGCGGATATTTTTTACTTGTTTATTGTTTACTGTATTGCAGGCTACTGCCCAGCAGCCCCTGCTGCATATCAAGCAGGTAAAAGAGCTGGCAGCACAGGAAGGAAATGCGCATGCCAGGTTATCACCACAGTCGCCGGCAACGGCAGACGGACTCTGTGGTGCTTCCACCAATTTTGATGTAAAATATTACCGCTGTGAATGGGAGGTTGATCCTGCAATCCGTTATATCGCAGGTAAAGTAACTGTCTACTATGTGATCACTGCTGCAGCTTCAGATATTACTTTCGACCTGATGAGCCCGCTGGTGGCCGACAGTGTAAAACAGCGAAACAGCAGCCTGAACAAACAGCAAACAAACAATACACTGCAGGTATTCTTTCCTTCCGGTGTAACTGCAGGCACTCTCGATTCAATCAGTATTTATTATAAAGGCGTGCCACCCAATACCGGCTTTGGTTCATTCATACAGGACCAGCACGCCGGCACACCCATTTTGTGGAGCCTGAGTGAACCTTATGGTGCCCGAGACTGGTGGCCCTGTAAAAACGGCAATGATGATAAGGCCGATTCGCTCGACGTGATGATTACCACTCCTTCACAATACAAAGCCGCATCCAATGGTTTGCTGCAAAGTGAAATACTTACAGCAGGTGGTACAAAAAAAACAGCCTGGTGGAAACACCGCTACCCCATTGCCACCTACCTGGTTTGCTTTGCTGTTACCAATTACTCGGTGTTCAACAGGTCTGTTCAGCTGGGACCCACCAATTTGCCAATGGTAACCTATTGTTACCCGGAAAACCTAGCCGCCTGGCAAAATGGTACACAAAGCACGCTGGATGCGATGGTAATCTTCTACAATCTTTTTGGAGACTACCCTTTCAGCAAGGAAAAATACGGGCATGTGCAATTTAACTGGGGCGGTGGGATGGAGCATCAAACGGCCTCCTTTGTTGTTTCCATTGTGAATTATCTTACGGCACATGAACTGGCCCACCAGTGGTTTGGTGATAAAATAACCTGCGGCTCCTGGGAAGATATCTGGCTTAATGAAGGATTTGCCACCAATCTTACAAAACTCTATTTCGAAAAAACATTGCCACAATATACTGTCTCTCTTCGCCTGGATGATATCAATTATGTTACTTCCGAACCGGGCGGTACATTAAAAGTGGATGATACCACCAGTGTGAACCGCATCTTCGATGGCAGGCTGAGTTATACAAAGGGTGCACTGGTGCTGAATATGCTGCGGTTGAAACTCACCGACTCCGTTTATTTCAGGGCTATCCGTTCTTACCTGCAGGATCCAAAGCTTGCTTATGGTTTTGCACGCACGGCGGATTTAAAAAGACATCTGGAACAGGTAAGTGGTATCAGTCTCACCGAATTTTTTAACGACTGGTATACCGGGCAGGGTTATCCCAGTTACAAACTGGAATGGACACCCGTGGGAAGCAGCCGTGTAAGGATCAAACTCAGCCAGACCACTTCACATGCTTCGGTTAACTTTTTTGAATTGCCTGTTCCGCTGAAACTGAAAAATGCCACGCAGCAAAAAACCATCATACTGAACAATACCAGTAACGGGCAGGAATTTCTGGAGCAAATTGGTTTTGTGCCCGACAGTATTTTCATCGACCCGGAAGCATGGCTCATCACAAAAAACAATACGGTTGCAAAAGTGGCAGATAATAATATTGCACCCAATACGGTGATGGTATATCCCAATCCCATAAAAAGCCAGTTCAGTATCTGGCTCCGCAATTTTACTGTACCGGAAGCCTGGGTTACCCTGTACAATGCATCTGGTCAGCTGCTGTTAAAACAAAAGATCACACTCACCAATGGCGCTGAATATACAGAACTCCCCAGCGCACATTTGCCCGCAGGTATTTATACATTGCGTTTAACTGCCGGAGATTTTAAATACAGTAAAAAACTGCTGAAGTAGTTTTTATCAAAAAATTATCAGGCCGATTTACCGGGTTTACTGCAAATTTGCAGCTGCAATTCTATTGCATATTCAACCGGTGGCGAAAAAAAAGAAAGGCGTTCTAAAACCCATATCGATCATTTTTATTTACCTGGCAGCAGCCATTACGGCTGTTTATTTAATTACCTGGTACCTGAACCGTCCCAAGTTTGTGAGATATCCCGCCTTTGGTATCCCGCTTCCTGTAAGCTACAACATTCATGGTATTGATGTAAGCCATTACCAGTCGGCCATCGACTGGAATGCAGTAAAAACCATGCAGGACAAAAATATCCGGATCGGGTTTGCATTTATAAAAGCCACTGAAGGCGTCGGTGACATCGACAATACCTTCCGCCGCAACTGGGTAAAAGCAAAAGAAGCAGGAATACCCCGGGGTGCCTATCATTTTTTTGTACCCAGCAAAAGCGGCAGGGCACAGGCTGAAAATTTTATGGATAATGTGGCATTGGATAAAGGTGACCTGCCTCCGGTGCTGGATATCGAACGGACCTATGGTGCATCAGCAGAGCAAATTCAGCAGCGGGCCAAGGACTGGTTGCTGCTGGTTGAAAAACGCTGTAAGGTTAAACCCATCATTTATACCAACGTGGTTTTTTACGAAAACTTTTTAGCAGGGCAGTTTGATGATTACCCGCTCTGGGTGGCGCATTACCTGGTGAAAGACAAACCACGTATCAAACGCAACTGGCTTTTCTGGCAGCACAACGAAACCGGGCATGTAAATGGCATTGATGCTTTTGTTGATTTCAATGCATTCAATGGCGACAGCAGTGATTTTAAAAACCTGCTCATCAAATAATACCAAAGTGAATAATGAATCAGTTGAGTTGTTAACCTGCAAATAGCACAGGCTTATTATACCGCCGGCTTAAATTTTAAACTATATTTTTTTAAGTCAGTATAAAAATGTTGCCGAACTTTACCGCATGGGAATGGAAGATGAAACAAGACGGTTCCTGGTTAAGATCGCCAACACCATCGCCATTATTTTATTGTGGATGATGCTGAACGTGTTTTTGGGGATTTACAGGGAGTTCGGTATTATTGAAGGTCATTTTACATGGAAAAACGGGCTCTATTATTTTTTAGCCCTCGCCACACTGGTATGGCTCATATTCCACCTGAAAAGAAAATGGAACCTGTGATCAGCTGCTGTGATCTGCAACAATTACCCACCTGTTTTTTATTTTTTTGAACAGCAGCGTAAAGTGCCCGCCCACGTTCCCAATACTGCGGGTTAAATGCCATTTACCCACCACAAAAAAATACATCACAGAAAGACGTTTCACTTCCAGTATATCAAAATCAAGTTTACCCATGGTGGCAGTATCCGGGTATCCTTTTTTGTAATTTTCAAGTGTTTTTTGCCAGCCGTAAGTAACACCGCTTTTACCGATAAACATGAGAGAATCACTCTTCCAGTAACCCTCCATGTATTTTTCCACGTTGCCTTCATTCCAGGCATGGCGCTGTGTTTCCAGCACATTGCGTACAATGGTTTCATCTTTTGACTGTGCGTTTGCTGCAGCAAAAACAAAATACAGAAGGATTGATAAAAGATATTTTTTCATTGCTGATTTTTAAGACCGACAAGATAATAAAATCCTCCACTAAATTTTATACGCTTTGCAAACCCCTTGGGGTTTGGTTGTATGTTTAATGTGAGTGATGCGGGGAAGCACATTTGCTGCGGTGGCAAAGCTGGTAGTTATAATAGTGTGCAGAAATGATAAGTATAACAGCGATTGCCAAAAACAGATATTCGTATTGCTTAAAAAACTGTTTCAGCACCAAAAAGAAAAAGCCGGTCGCAAAAATGTACACCGGCAGGTAATTGCGGTGATGCTTTATAAAACCATGATACAGGGAGTACACGCCTACAAAAAAAGCCAGCGTTATCATGCCCCATTCAAAAAACGCATTGTCAACAATATTAATCCCAAACACAGGCAGGGTGGCCGTGAGCGCCGGCAGCAGCGCACAGTGAATGGCACATATCACAGATGTGGCAATCCCCATTTTATCCCAGTTCAGTTTCACTTTCATTTTTTTGCAGGGGGCAAATATACGATATTTGCAATACTGTTGCAAAATATAAATATGGTTTTATACCGCAAAGGAGTTTGCCGCAGCTTAATTTTGCAAAAATTTTACGCATGAAGCGAAAGCTTTGGATATACATTTTATTTTTTGCCGCCCTGCTGGTCTTCTTTTATATCCTTGTGTTCAGGGATTACGATTTCAGCAAATCAAACCTTCCGGTTATTAATGACAATATCCAGGAATTTGCCTTTACAGATCAAAATGGCAAAGCATTTACACAGCGCAATGTGGATGGTAAAGTGTACGTTGCCGAGTATTTTTTTACCACCTGCCGCGGTATTTGCCCAAAAATGAATGCCAACATGCGCCGGGTGTATGACCTGTTTAAAGATGAGCCGGGCTTTATGATTGTTTCACATTCCTGCATGCCGGAAGTGGATTCGGTTCCTTTACTGAAAAAATACGAACAGCGCATGCTGAGTGCAAGGGTTTCACAAAATACGGATGGATCTTACCGGCTGGATGAAGACAGCAATGCCGTAAAAAAAGGCGGACTGAATGCCACCAACTGGTTTTTTGTTACGGGTGATAAGGAGCCTTTGTATAAAATGGCCCGACAGAGTTATATGATCGATAATAACAAACCCGACAGCACACAACTGATAAAAGACCAGTTCATCCACACGCAGTTTTTTGCACTGGTGGATAAGGAGCGCCGACTGCGTGGTATTTATGACGGGCTGCAGAATGACGAAATAGAGAAACTAAAACGTGATATTAAAGACCTGCTGAAAGAGAAAGTAACCAGCAAACGTTTTATGAACGGGTTTAGCAATAATCCGAATTAGTGAGTGGTGAGTGGTGAATAGTGAGTAGTGAGTAGTGAGTATTTGTGAATACCTTGGGACGCCAAACCTCATTGACCATTGACCATTGACCATTGACCATTGACAACTGACAACAATGACCGAACTCCTCGACATACTAAAAAGAAACCAGCTGAGCGTAACCGACAGCCGTAAAAAAATACTGGAACTTTTTTTAAAAAGTCCGGGGGCGCTGGCCCATGCAGACATTGAAAAAAGCACCGGCGAAGTATTTGACCGCGTAACAGTTTACCGCACCTTACAAACATTTACAGAGAAGGGCATCATCCACAACATCCCCACCACCGACAACTCCATTTTATATGCCCTTTGTAAACATGATTGCGAAGCCGGTCATCACCACGATAACCATGTACACTTCATCTGCACCCAATGCGGCAAAACCATTTGCCTGGACGATGTAACCGTACCAGAGGTAAAACTGCCCAAGGGCTTTACACCCGAATTATCAGAAATGGTGGTAAAGGGGGTTTGTGATGATTGTAAGTAGCCTTTAAGCTTCCATCCGATGTCATATTATTTTTATATCTGGCGAACGGTCAATAAAAAATTTTCAATTTATTTCATCCGTATCATCCCCGGCTTTATCTTAGCGGAACTACCCCCTCAGCAAAAAAATTATAGCCGTAACCCTGCATAACTGCAATGTTTTACCAAAATTTTTATTAAAAAAGACAGAATGCTTTTTAAAAAACTCTTTTTTTCGGCTTTGTTGTTTATTGGTGTTGCTGCCAATGCGCAAAAAATAAAAAGCCAGGCCACCTTCCGTACATTGAAAACCGCCAGCTCATTGCTCGAAGCCCAGCAATTTGAAGCCGCCGAAGAATATTTCAGGAAAGGACTGCAAAGCGCTAAACAGTTCCAGGATCTTTACTGCCAGGCTGTAGCCTGCGAGGGGCTGGGTAATTATTTTTCCAAAACAGAACAGACTGATTCTGCCACGGCCTATTATAAAAAAGCCATCACCCTGTACAAAGCGCAAAATCTTAACATGAGCGCATTGATCACTGAAAGCCTTTTGAAAAGCGTGCAGGGCATTGGCGATTTATATGCCGGTATCGAGGTGGGGGCCAAGGGCATTAAACTGAGCGTGATCGAAGTAAAACTGAATAAAGAACGCCAGTTTGATTACACGCTAAAAGCTGACACATCCATCAATACCGATGCCGCCTCTCTCTCCTATCAAAGTGAAAAAGAAAGCCGCGATGCCATTACCATACTGATGGATATTGCCGTTAACCGGTTTAACATCGTTCCCAAAAGAACCTATATCGTAGTGAGCAGCGGCCTGAAACAGGAACTGGATAAATATGAAAAAGTGGATTATTTCACACAGGTCATACGCCCGAAAAATTTAGATACCGCCATTCATATCAGTTATATAAACCCAGAGCAGGAAAGTGAGCTGAGCTTTACAGGAATCGTACCGCAAAAAAACAAATTTGCCAATAACCAGCTGGATGTGGGCAGCGGGAACACCAAGGGTGGTTTTTTCAGCAAGGAAAGAAAATTTATACCCGTAAATTTTTCGCTGGGCACTAAATCATTCCAGCGGCTGATAGAGGGTAAAACCGGCAGTGGTGCGGATGCTTTTGTAAAAACCGCCGACCAGCTTTTCAGGGACAGCCTCAATAAAGTGATCATTGATGAACTGGTAAGCAAGGCCGATTTTAAATCGAGGGATGTGATTTACCTCTCCGGTGGTATTGTATGGTGCATGGCCACATTGCTGCACCCGCAAAGCGCTGCCATAAATAATTATACAGAAATCAGCAGCGCTGATATCAGTGAGTTCCGCCGCCGCGTGGCCATGGATTACAGCAGCCTGGTGAAGCCTGACCTGTCGTTTATAAAAAGTTATGAAGACCTGGTGACCACCGAAAAAAACCTGAACCGTGCCATCAATACCTACGACCAAAAAGCCATGCAGGCCGGCAGTATCTGGCTGGATGAACTGGTGAAACAAATCAATACCATTAACCCGGGTAAAAAATTCATTTATCCCAAGTACGCTTATGTTGGCTGGATCAGCGGGTACATTATGAAAAAAGTGAACCAGCAGTTTACAAGCGGGGCGAGGTAGAAAATGATTTAAGTTAATTTAGAGTTAATCAAAGAGTTTTGTTTAATTTTTTAGTTTGAAATTATTTATTATATAAAAGTATTTCTTATTTTCGTTACTACTAAATAAAGGCATAAGCACTTGGTGGTGTTAAAAAGCCTTAAAGTAATATGAGACTGCCTGTTAAAATTACTCCAGATAGCATTAAAGATTCAATTGTTGAAATCAAATACTCATCGCGTACTCCCTTCGAAGTTTTAGTTGGCTTTATATATAATGCTTTAGATGATACTTATAAGTATACCAACAGACCAGCTCCAAATAATAATCAACAAGTAGGTGGGCTACCAAGTAGTATAGAGTTTCAAATTGCTCCTTTGAATATTTTTTTTACTGAAACTATAAAGTTGGATATTCGACCAAACTCCCTAATTTTTAATTGTCTAAACGGCTATAGAGGATGGCTGACATATAAAAGTGAAATTGAAAAAACTTTAAACCAAATTTCGACAGTAAAAGAAATTGAAAAATACAACAGGATTGGCGTTAGGTATATAAGCCAGTATTCTGAAACAGACATTACTAGTTGCACCAAATTCAATTTTTCATTTGGAATGCCAGAAGTTGTATCTGATACTTATGTTTTCAGAACCGAATTTAATCAAGAATATTTTAGAATAATCTTATCTCTTCAGCATAAAGCACAAATGTTAACTGGTAAATTTATAAACAACGTTGCTGAAACTAAACCAATTTCAACAATTGATATTGATGTTATTGCTGAAAATCTTTCGCTCTTTACAGTTCCTGAATTGAGTGACTTTTTGGATAAAATACATGATAAAGAAAAAGAGGTTTTTTTTAGTATAATAAGCGAAGACTATTTGAAAAAACTTAATCCAGTTTATTAATAATTATTATGGCTTCACCTGCTGCAAACATACCAGCGAATCTTTTGTTTCCATTTGCCTATCAACAAATTATTTGTGATTCAGACAGATTAAGAAATAGATCTCTTTTTGTAGATACAACTTATCCCTATCCTTCTATGGATAATACCTTGGGAAAGTATATATTAGAATCTTTTGAAGAACAGCAAACAATACTTCCTCAAACAAAGGTCTTTATTAGCTATATTCAAAGATTTAATAAAGAATATGAACATCACAAAGAATTTTTAATTGGATATTCTGAAGAGGAGATTAGGCAAAAGGTCACTAGTTCATTATCTAATTTTTTGACTTTAAATCCAGATGCTCTTTCTATTGAAATTAGTGAAGATGCAACCTTATTTTACACGATTAAAAAAAACAATAAGAATTTCTATATCGACCAATATATTGACCTCAATAAAAATGAGGATGATGAATTTATTTTAACAGCATTCAAATCAGATGAAGTCAAATTAATAAGCAGTGGTAGTATAACAAGAATAATAAACGATATTCAAAACTCAACTATAAGTGGTGAGTAGTTTACTAATTTATAAATTAATTTATGAACTACCCTACAAAACTGTTGCCGCAAAAAAAATACAAAATAATTAATTGTGACATTAGTAATTCTCTATTAATTAGGCATATTGACATAAAGGACAATGATTATGAAATAGAAGATCCTGAAACTGGCAATGTAAAGCTGAAATATATTTCTCAACAAACTAAGCATATAGCTGATTATTCTACTAGTCTATTTGGGATTTTTACAATAAAACACTTGGCCATAAGGTTGACAAATGAAGGCAAAAAGAAATATAATGAATACTGTGAGCCCAATAGTTTGATTACTCCTTTAATATTTAATGACGATTTCCTTATTGACAATAACAGGAAATTTATCTCCTTTAAAGTTGGCAGCATTAATAATAAGATTATTACTTATCCCCAAAATGATACAAATACTAATGGTAAATGTGTTGTTGAGCATACGCCGATGAAATGGAATTACTGGCATTTTTCGGTACGATGGGTTAACGAGAATTTTGAATACCTTAACAAACAACCTGAAGTACTTTTTGACAGACCCAAAACTGGTTGGGTAAGATTATTTAGTACTGCGGCTCGTGCTATGCTTGCAAATAATGCTAAAGCTTATGTACAAGAATGTGAATTCCCAAAAAAGAAATGTTACCAGTCTTCCGATTCTAGCTTATCGCAAATACTACTAGCAATTAGAAAAATTTTTTGGGGCAAGTAAAACTATATTTTGCTTTTTTCTTGTTTCATTCGTATAATAAAATTAATTGGATAATCTTACTCGAATACCATATTGCCAATAAAGTTTAGTCACTAAACAAATGTTTTTAACAAAAAAAATATTACTTGATCAAAAAAAGCGTTTTGTATCATTTTAGCCATTTACCAAACCAGCTAGGTAATCGTATCCATCTCCCCTTTCACAAAATCCATCAACCCCTTTATTTTTCCGGGACTGAAATCAAATTGCAGTCCTGCTGCAGCAAATAATTGCGGTAAGGTTTTGGTGCCCCCTAATGCCAGTGCACTGCAATAGTTGTCCATGGCCTGCTGCGGGTTTTGTTTGTATTGCATCCACATGCCAATGGCGCCCAGTTGTGCAATGCCATATTCAATATAATAAAACGGCACTTCAAACAAATGAAGCTGGCGCTGCCATGCATTGCTGCGGTAAGCTTCGAGTCCGCTGTAATCGATCACATCATCCTGGAATTCTTTTAAAATACTCACCCATGCCGCAGTACGTTCTTCGTTGGTATGTGCCGGGTGGCTGTATATCCAGTGCTGGAATTTATCAATGATGGCAATCCATGGAAAAATGGTAATCACCCTTTCGAGCTGGTGCTCTTTGGCCCGCTGCAGGTCGGCGTCATTATCAAAAAATGTTTGCCAATGATCCATACTGAAGAGTTCCATGCTCATGCTGGCCACTTCGGCAATTTCCATGGGGTATTCCTTAAAACCGCTCAGTTCTAAATTGTGCGCCAGGAAAGAATGCACAGCATGACCGCCCTCATGCACCATCGTGGTAACATCATGCATTTGCCCGGCTGCATTCATAAAAATAAAGGGGGCACCGCTCTCCGCTAACGGGCAGTTATAGCCGCCCGGCGCCTTGCCCTTCCTGCTTTCGAGGTCCAGGTGTTTCAGCTCATTCATTTTAGTAAGGCAGTCGCCAAAGAAAGGCCGCAGCTTTGTAAAGCATGCAATGGATTTTTGCAGCAGTTCATCGCCGGTTTTAAACGGGCGCAGTGGTGCTGTACCTGCGGGCTCGGCATCCACATCCCATGGACGTAAAGTATCCAAACCCAGTTTTGCCTTTTTCTTCTTATAAATTTCATTCACCAGCGGCAGCACATGCTGTTTCACGGCTTCATGAAACTGGAAGCAGTCATTTTCGGTGTAATCAAAACGGCCCAGTTCTTTAAACCGGTACCCGGTATAAGTATTAAAGCCCGCATTTTTTGCCAATTCGCCGCGTTTAGCCGCAAGCTGGTTAAACAGGCCGTTCAGTGCTGCCTTATCTTCCAGGCGGCGGCTCTGTATTTTATGGTATACTTCTTCCCTTTTACTGCGGTCGTGGCTTTCTAAAAATTTCGCCGCCTGTTGCAATGTATATTCCTGCCCGTCTACTGTTACCGTCATCTTGCCCGTGGTAACACCATACTGCTGCTGCAATACCGACAGTTCAGCCTGCAGGGGGATATTGGCTTCCCTGAACAATTCAATACTCTTCTTCACACTGCGGAGGTAGGTAAAATATTTATCCGCGTCCAGTTCTTTCAGCAGGGGATGGTTCACCAGTTTTTTATTGAGTGCATCAGCATAGGGCTGAATATGTGGCTGGATCTCCATCACAAAGAAATTAAAAGCTTCTTCCAGTGCTTTGTTTTCGGTATCACAGGTCATACGGATCTGGCGCCAGCAGCTGTCTTCATTCACCACCGCTTCCAGTTCACTCTGGTCTTTGAGCCATTGCTCCAGTTCCTGTTTTGTATTTACGGGTCTGTCGAGCAATTCCTTAAAAAAAGGTTCCAGTGCTGCCCAACTGGTTACTGTAAAATCAGCGGGCAAATAATGACGGGGCAGTTTTTGTATGTTGGCGGAATACATATAGTGAATGGTGAGTTGTGAATGGTGAATGGGAAAGGATTATAATTTAAATATCCTGCTGAAGCAGTTGCCGCAGCAGGATATCATCTATTAAAAATCAATTCAAATCCGTTTGATCAGTGTCATCGGTGTTTCTATCAAGCCATTTTACGTGGCGCATTGATCTTCTTGGCAGGCGCATTTTTCACTGCGGCAGCTTTTTGTTCGGTCGGTTTGGCTTTAACGGCTGTGGCTTCCGCTTCTTCCTGTACAGGCAGTTCAGACAGCTTGATCTCGATATTATGTTTTTCCAGCACTTCGTACCATTTTACCATCTTTTTCATATCGCTGCTGTATACCCTTTCAAAATCCATATCGGGGAATACTTTTTCAAAATACTTTTTTACGGCTTTGGCATCGCCGGCATCGGGGCGTTTTTCCTTGCTGCCTTTCATGGCCTGGAAAACATCCACCAGGTTCACATTATCTTTTGTTGTATATACTTCAATACTTTCCAGGTGCGAAAAATTATGAATACGGCTGCTCACAAATTTGGTGCTGTTGTCTTCAAGCGAACGCACCACCGCCCCGTCAGACTTTGAAGAAAGCAGTTCGAACAAACCTCCTAAACCGGTTACGGAAACTAATTTATTATACTCCATGCTGTAAAATTTAGGGCCGCAAGTTAGGAAAAGGTTTTCAACCTTCCTGCTTAAGGCTGGCAACCTTTTTTTGACAGCGACGGCTTTTCCCTCTCATGTCGTCTAATGGGTATGCGAACAAAAGCCATACTGACAACACTCTCATTACCAGCAATACTGCTGTTTTCAGCGGTAACAGGGCATGCACAAAATATTGTTTTAAAGGGCAAAATTGCCGACAAGGCAGATAAAGCAGCCATTGCCGGGGCAACCATATCCCTGGTGAACCAGAAAGACACGGCTAAAAAGCAAATGCGTGTATCGGATGGCAAGGGCAATTTCCAGTTCAGCGGACTGGAAGCAGCAGCCTATGTGGTGCGGATCAGTTTCAGCGGCTATGAAAAAATCGAACAAAAGATCAATCTCCAGGCCAGTAATAAAGAGCCCATTCCTTTCAGCCTCACCAAAATGGCCACCGAATTAACCGGTGTTACCGTGGTGGCCACTACAGCGCCCGTTAAACAAAAAGGCGATACCTCCGAATTCAGTGCCAGCCAGTTCAAGGTTAATCCTGATGCCACCGCAGAAGACCTGGTAAAAAAACTGCCGGGTATTACCGTGGCTAAAGATGGTACCGTAACCGCCATGGGCGAACAGGTGCGTAAAGTAACGGTGGATGGCCGCGACTTTTTTGGCGATGATGCCACCGCCGCACTCAAAAACCTGCCAGCCGATGTTATTGATAAAATACAGGTGTTTGACCGCCTGAGCGACCAGGCACAGCTTACAGGTTTTGATGACGGTAACTCAGTAAAAACAGTGAATATTGTTACCAAAAACGGTATCCGTAACGGGCAGTTTGGCCGTATTTATGCCGGGGCCGGCACCAATGAAACTTATTCTGCCGGTGGTAACGTAAGCTTTTTTAAAGGTAACCGCAGGCTTTCGCTGGTAGCAAATCTGAATAATATCAACCAGCAAAACTTTGCCAGCCAGGACCTGCTGGGTGTTACCAGCAGTGGCGGCGGCGGTAACCGCGGCGGTGGTGGTGGTGGCAACCGTGGTGGCGGTGGCGGATTTGGCGGTGGTATGGATAACTTCAGTGTGGGCCAGGCGGCCGGTATCAGCAAAACCAATGCGGCCGGTTTAAACTTCAGCAACCAGTATGGCACCAAACTTACTTTATCGGGCAGTTATTTTTTCAATAACAGTCATAATACGAACGAAAGTCTCACCAATACTGAAACTTCCAGGTCGCCCAAGAACAGGTTCAGTACGCAGGAGGGCAATTCATCATCAGACAATACCAACCACCGAATTAATTTAAGGCTGGAGTATAAGATCGACTCTTCCAATTCCCTGTTCATTATACCAAGTATCAGTTTCCAGCATAATAAATCAAGGTCTTTTTCAAGCACCAACACCTACGATATTCCTTACGAGAACCTGTATGATTCTGTGAACCGTTCATATAATAACAGCACTTCCAGCCGTACGGGTTATAATATCCGGAACAATATCATGTTCCGCCACTCTTTTGCAAAAAGAGGCCGCACCATTTCGTTTGGCTTTAATACCACCTGGAGTAAAAATGACGGCGACAGTTATTCTGACGGCGACTACAAAACATACAACAAATCCATCATGACCGATTCGGTGGTGAACAGGTATAACCTGAACAATACCGATGGATTTACCGTTGGCGGTACCATTGCCTATACAGAACCCATTGGTAAAAAAGGTCAGTTGCAGATTGATTATAACCCCACGGTGCAAAAGAACAATGCCGACCAGCAGACTTATGATTATGACGGGCAGAAATATTCTGTATTCATTCCATCACTTTCCAACCTGTTCAATAATACCATTACCACGCATAATGCCGGCATCAATTACAGGCTGGGACAAAGCAGGGATGAGCAGCTGTCTTTTGGTGTAAGCCTGCAAACTTCCAAACTGGAAAGCGAACGCACTTTCCCTACAAAGTCATCCGTAAGCCAGCCTTTCACCAATATATTACCCAACCTGATGTACCGTAAAAAAATCGGTATGTACAGTAATATCAGGGTGTTTTACAGGGCTTCCACCAACTTCCCTTCGGTTACACAATTACAGGATGTGGTGAATGCCTCCAACCCGCTGAGTGTAAGCAGTGGTAATCCTGAGCTGAAACAAACCTATACCAATTTCCTCTCGGGCAGGTACAGTTACACCAATACAAAAACCAGCAAGAGCTTTTTTGCAAACCTGTTTTTACAAACAGCCGGAAATTATATCACCACGGCCACTTACTATCCTGTTGCCGATACCGTGATTCAAAACACCACTGTTAAGGCGAATGCACAGTTTACAAAACCGGTTAACCTGAATGGCTACCAAAGCCTGCGTACTTTTTTCACATACAGTATGCCGCTTAAATTTATCAAAACAACGCTTAACCTGAATACAGGCATCAGTTATACCAAAATACCCGGGATGGTTGATTACCTGGCCACCAAAACAAACAGCTATGCCTATAATGCCGGTGTGGTGTTTGCAAGCAATATCAGTGAGTATGTTGATTTCAACCTTTCGTACAATGTAAATTTCAATAATTCAAATACCATATCAACCCTCACCACTTCCAACAAATACACCAACCAGGTGGCGGGTGCCCAGCTGAACCTGCTGAGTAAAAAAGGATGGTTTTTGCAAAACGATGTTTCGGCCAATGCCTACAAGGGTTTAACCACCGGCAACCAGAGTTTCTGGTTGTGGAATGCTGCGGTAGGTAAAAAGATATTAAAGAAACAGGCCGGTGAACTGAAGCTGTCGGTATTTGACCTGCTGAAACAGAATCAGAGTATATCAAGAACCGTGAACGGGTACCAGACAATTGATGCCCAAACTCAGGTTTTGCAACAATACTTTATGCTTACATTTACTTACAAGCTTAAAAACTTTGGTACACCGGCAAGGCAAAACGGCGGAGGCAATTTTAACAGGCCAATGGGCGGGTTTGGACCCCCTCCCGGCGGAGGTATGAACCCGGGTGGATTTTAATAACTTAGCATGGATATAAAAAACTGTTTTGAACCGGCCTGAAATAATTGAACAACTGCAGCAGGGAGATGAATCAGCTTTCAGAAAGCTGGTGGATGAGTGGCAGCATATGGTATACAATACGGCGCTGGGTATTGTGCAGCAGGAAGATGATGCCGATGACGTTACCCAGGAGGTTTTTATACAGGTTTACCAGTCGGTCAGTTCTTTTAAAGGCGAAAGTAAATTCAGCACCTGGCTGTACCGTATTACGGTTACAAAATCGCTGGACCATTTAAAACGAAAAAAGACAAAAAAACGTTTTGCATTTGTACAGCGCCTGTTTGGCAACAGCAATGAAGAAAGCCTGCACCCCGAAGATTTTAATCACCCGGGCGTGCTGATGGAACAAAAGGAAAAAGCCGCCACCCTGTTTAAGGCTCTGGAACAGCTGCCCGAAAACCAGCGGATCGTTTTTACGCTGCATAAACTGGAAGGACTTAAACACCAGGAGATCGGTGATGTGATGCAGATCAGCGTAACGGCGGTGGAATCACTCATTGCAAGGGCCAAGGCAAACCTGCGGAGAATATTAAAAGACTACTATAACAAAAATATTGCTTAAGACTATGAACAACGATCAATTAAACAAACTGGTTGACGATACACTGAACAGCCTGGATGGCGTGCAGCCCGCCAGCCCAAAGCCTTATTTGTTTACAAGGCTTACGGCAAGAATGCAGCGCAAAAATGATGGCGCCTGGGATAGTGCACTCCGCTTTATTTCCCGACCCGCAGTGGCCATGGCCTGTGTGCTACTGGTGGTGGCCATTAATGTAATGGTATTCACCATGCACCGGCAAAATATCATTCCTGCAAACAGCGAAGATCCGATCGCTGCCATCGACGGCTACAACGGCACCGTATCATTATTAAGAGATATAGAAAATATAGAACCATAAAATGAGCACACAAACCAAAAGCAAACTTTTCCTGCTGGTAATTGCGATATTGCTGCTTACCAATATTGCCCTGCTGTATTTTTTATTTTCAAAAGACGGCACCCCCGGTAAACCCCAGGGCAGAAACAACCGCGATTCAGCCGCCAAAGAGTTTTTACAAAAGGAGATCGGGTTTACAGCAACCCAGCTGCAGCAGTATGATACACTGGCAAAGCAGCACCGGGATAAAATGAAAACCACCTTCGATGAAATGCGCAACTCAAAGGAACAGCTGTTCAGGGATATTGGCCGCAGGGCCTTCAGTGATTCGGCCATCGCAGATGCCATTATCCAGTCTTCTGAAAAGCAAAAACTCATGGAGATGCAGTTTTATAATCATATGCTGGAAATAAGGAAACTGTGTTCGGCCGAACAGCTGCCCAAATTTGATTCGCTCTTTTATAAAATGTGGAGCCGCAAACCCAAAAAACCGGAAGAAAAAAAATAAAAACCGCCGACGGTTTTTTCCAAAGCCTTCGTCTTATTAACAACGCCACTATTAACAAGTAAAATAAACACATGAAAAAGCAAGTTTTATTACTGGCTGCAGCAGCAACTTTCAGCATCGCAGCAATGGCTCAGGGCGGTGGTAATTTCCAGCGCCGCACACCTGAAGAAAGGTTAAAACCCATTCACGAAAAAATTGACAGTGCTTTCAAACTGGAACCCGCCAAGCTGGCCCAGGTTGACAGTATCTTTTTACAATCGTTCAGGGAATCTGACAAAAAAATGGAAGAGTTAAGAGCTGGTGGCGGGCAAATGGACCGTGATGCCATGATGGCTGCCCGTCAGGCGATGATGGATGAAAGGGATAAAAAATTAAAAGCGGTGCTTACTGAAGAGCAGATGAAAATATGGAAAGAACAAATTGAACCTACCACAAGGCCGCAAAGAGGTGGCGGCGGCGGAAGGAACTAATGATAGTACAAAGGTGAATACGAATAGCAGGAAGCTCCCGCCATTTTTGGCGGGGCTTTTTTTTTGCAGGGAAGTCAAGTTTCACAAACTTGACTTCCCTCTCCCTACTTCAAAAAAAGCCCCGTTAGAAAACGGGGCCGCAAACCAAACCTGAATAACTAAACACTTTTATACAAACCCTTTCCATTTAAGATAGCCGGCGCTGCCCAATACCAGGGCGCTGAAAATGATCAGCCCTGCAGGGCCATTGTGATTGCCCTCCCGTTCCACTTCTTTTAACAGCGTGGTGTACTGCGCTTCTGTAGCCGGCTCTTCATCTTTCACTGCGGTGGCATCATCCTGCCAGTTGGCCATATTGGTTCCGGTAAGCGATGACAACTCACGCAATTCTTTTTTTCTTCTTGCACGCAGGTCCTGCAAATATTTTTTCCCGGCATCACAGGTAAATTCCCCGCTGGCAGGATGCGTGATTACGTATCTCGCCTGGAAAGTTTCTGTATTGGGCGTAACCTGGAACATCAGGTCCTGCGGAAAGGAATTCCTGTTATAGCGGAAATGAAGCCTGGTAAAGTGTACATTCTTACTGCCGTTATCCAGCTCATCATTGTCCACATCACTGTAATCGCTCCAGTCTTTCCCAGAAAGCCACCAAACACCGCTCTGCACCAGGTCCTGCTGGGAGGGCGCCGTTGCAATACAGGGATCGCAGTGATAATAATTTTGCGGGCTCACATCCCATGCATATTCCAGGAAGGCCACACTCTTATCTTCATTTTTCCATTGATGATTGAAAAGGTTACCATAAAAAGCACCAAAATTGTTTTGCACAAACAGCGGCACATTCTTGTCGGTCGGGATATTTACATTGCGGTAGTTCGTGCATTCGATCCTTCCTTTTCGGGTAAAAGCATATACGATCAGGTCCTGGTCGCCATCAGCATTGGCCATGCCCAGCCTGATGGGCAGCATAAACTTGGGCGAGGTAAAACTTATTTGAATGGGCCGAAGGAAATTATTATTGAGTTTGGCCTTTTCCTTCTCATTTACTTTTACCACAAAAAATTTCAGGTTGCTCTTAACATAAGGGTCCAGCACTTCTTCTGCACCTTCAGGAATTTTATAGCCATTTTCATTCAGCCATGTTTTTAAGCCGGCGCTTTCCTTTGCACTCAATATCAGAATATCATATTCACCCACCAGGTATTTTGCCTCGATCTTCACCACTTCCTTTTTTGCAACGGCCGATTCAGCCACTTTGTTCAGCTGCACACCAGCAACCTTACCGGAAAGCATCATATCGGCTTTGGATTCTTCGTAGGCATAACAGGGATTCTGGTCCCAGTACTCCACCAGCCTGGGCGCACTGTAATCATTCAGCCGTTGAAAAATGCCCTGTTCCACCACTTTGATATCATCTTTGCGCAGCACAACCGGTACCGGCACCACCATCGCAAAATCTTTTGTATCGCCTTTAAAATCGTTGTACATGGTAATTACATTTCTGTTACCATCCCTTACCAGTATTACCTGGCTGGTTTTGTTTTTAAGAGCGCCATCGGCCTTGCTTACATAAAAGCCGCAGAAGCTCATCAATGCAAAGGCACCAATTACCAGTGCTGCAATGGTTACTGTTTTCATTTTCATAACTGTGTTTTTTATTGTTGAATGGAAGATGTTGTTTAAGTGTTGCCGGCTGAACACCTGTTTTAAGCAGACATGGCCGGGGATGGTTGCTGCTGTACGGATGATGGTTTCCAGTCGAATGGCTTTGCCCTGAAGACAAGATCGAGCAGTGGCACCAGCGGCTGCAGGCATACCATTACCCAAACCGGTGCGCCATTTACAAATTTGAATGTGGCAACATAAAAGGCAAGGGCCGCAACCATCATACTCCATATAATCCGGGCGGCTGTATGATTGGGCGTGGTTTTAGGATCGGTGATCATGAAAAAAGAAAATAATAACAGGCTGCCTGTGCTGATACTCTGTACAAAAAAATCCAGGGGCCAGCCGAGGTAAACCACCTGCCGTATAAAGAGCAATGATGCAAACGTGATCAAAAAAGCAAGACTGGTATCCAGTTTTTGCACCCGCGTGGTTACAATAATGCCCAGGCAGCAAACACCAAATAATATTACTGTACTGCTGCCCCATTGGCCCGGGCTGAACCAGGCCTTACCAGTAAGTACAATACTGCTTACAATGGCCAGTGCCGATGGATTAAAAATATGCTTGCCCCTCACACGCAGCAGAAATTTGGATGCAATGGAAATGAATGCAGCCAGTGCGGCCACCCATACAAAATTTGTTTTAAGCAGCAGGCTCAGTCCAAATGAAGAAATGATGACAGAGGGGGCTGTATTCCTGAAGCGTGTTGCAAGGGGAATATCCTTTTTCCCAAGCAGCCATTCAAAAATAAATTGTGCCGACAGGCTTGTAATAAAATAAGTGGCATACAGCCACCATTCAGCCTTCCACTGCAGGTAAACCAAACCGTAACTTAAAAATGCCGATTGAAATAATATCTGGAAATACCGTGCGTCTTTAAAAAAACTCGATTGCATAAAGTTGATTTATCTTCCGGATGTTTTTGCAGCAGCATTTACACAGTCATCTTGTTAATTAATTGCAAATGCAGCTCAAATAAATTTTTATGGAATTACCGGGATGATTGCATCGCCGTTCATAAAAAAAGCTTGTATTAATCAGCGGGTATGTCTATTTTAACTGTTCAATTTACCAGATGAAAAAAGTAACTGCAATTGGAGGCGTCTTTTTCAAATGCAAAGACCCGGATGCGCAAAGACAATGGTATGAGCAGCATCTCGGCATAAGCATGGACCAGTACGGCACCAGTTTTGAATGGCGGCATGCGGAAGATGCTTCGAAAAAAGGATATACCGCCTGGAGCACTTTTGGCAAAGAGACTGATTATTTTGGCAGCACTGCACAGCAATACATGATCAATTACAGGGTGGATGACCTGGAAGCACTGGTAAAAAAACTGAGAGCGGAAGGTGTTACCATCGTGGATGAAATGGAAATTTATGAATACGGAAAGTTTATTCATATCCTGGATATTGAAGGTAACCGGGTTGAATTGTGGGAAGCGAATGACGCACAATACGGCAACATGCTGAATGCTGTTATCAAATAAAAAACACAGACATGAAACTGCTGCTTCTATTGCCATCAATGGCAATGCTTTCCTGTCTCCTGCACCAGCATCACCAGCCAGGCGCATTTGATATCGTATGTGGAAACATGAAGACCGTAAATGGGAAATATGGAATACAGATATCGCATCTCAAAAAAAATAAAATTTACCAGTATGAAAAAAACAGCACTGCTGCTGATGGCATTTGCCGTTTCAACGATCTCTTTTTCACAAATGGACCTGCCTCCCAGTGGCGGCAATCCCCGTGCAACAGTCAGTGAGGAAGTGGGTATTACATCCATCACCATAAAATACAGCCGGCCCGATGTAAACAAACGGGAAGGAAAACTTTTTGGCAGCAAAGTACCCTATGGTTTTAGTGAGCAAAATAATGTAAGCGGCAAAAATGATGCACCCTGGAGGGCAGGTGCCAATGAAGCCACCACCATCAGCTTTGAACATGATGTAAAAGTGGAGGGTAAGGATCTCCGGGCCGGCACCTATGCACTGTTCATGGCCATGGGAGCAGATGATGTAACACTCATATTTTCCAACCAGAATGAAGCCTGGGGCAGTTTCAGTTATAAACCAGAAGACGATGCACTGAGGGTGGATGTTAAACCGGTTAAGCTGGATAAAAGTGTGGAGTGGCTTAAGTATGAATTTATCCAGCATGGAGAAAAACATTGTGTAATCGCCTTGCAGTGGGAATATGTATCCGTACCATTCAGGGTGGATGTGGATGTGGACAATATTGTGATTGCCAAACTGCGCAAGGAGATGACGAGCCGTAAAAGTTTTATCCCGGCACTGGAGTTACAGGCTGCACAATATTGTCTTAATAAAAATATCAACCTGGATGAAGCACTTGCATGGAGCAAAAATGCCATTACAGGTCCGGCGGGACAAAGAACCTATATCACCCTGCGCAACCTCGCCACAGCTTACGAAAAACTGAGCCGCATTCCTGAAGCTGACAGTGTGATGAACGAAGCATTGCTGATTGCAACCGCCAACCAGTACACGGCTTATGGCCGTATTTTAATCGGACAGAAAAGAGCCGATAAGGCTTTGGAGATTTTAAAAGCCAGCCAGAAAAGATATGGTGATGTATTTGGTGTGAACAGCGGGCTGGTGAATGGATACAGCGCAAAGACTGATTTTAAAAATGCACAGAAACATGCAGAAAAAGCTTTGGCACAGGCGCCGGATGATGCCAGTAAAAAACAACTGGAAGCAATGATTCTAAAACTGAAAGAAGGAAAAGATATTAACCAGTAAACCCGGTTACCGAAACATATTAAGTCACTAAAAGAATCAAACACATGAAACACGCGATCAGCTGGTTTGAAATACCCACCAGCGATATTAACAGGGCACAGAAATTTTATGAAACCATTTTCGGCATTACCATGACAGCCATTGATATGGAAAATATCAAAATGCGCATGTTCCCATTAGACAACCCGATGGACGGCGTGGGCGGGGCCCTGGTTGACAGCGGCGGCTTTCACAAAGCTTCTCCCACCGAGGGCCCGCTGATCTATTTAAATGGCAACCCCGACTGCCAGCGGATACTGGATAAAGTGGAAGCTGCCGGCGGAAAAATACTGGTGCCGAAAATGGAGATCAGTCCTGAATACGGCGATATGGCAGTTATACTCGATACCGAAGGCAACCGCATCGCATTTCACAATATTCCAAAATCAATGCAGTAATTTTATTCATCATCATTAAACAGCAACTATGATCGCAGTATATATTATCGCAGGCATTATTGTACTTGTACTTTTACTGGGACTTGTAATCAGTAAAGACCTGGAAGCAAAAAGGGAAATCACCATCAACAAACCTGTTGCCGAAGTTTTCAATTATATCAAGTATTTAAAGAACCAGGATAATTTCAGTAAATGGGCCAGCATGGACCCGGCCATGAAAAAAGAATTCCGCGGCACCGATGCCACGCCGGGTTTTGTAAGCGCCTGGGATGGCAATAAAAAAGTGGGAAAGGGAGAACAGGAAATCAGGGCGATTGAAGACAACAAGAAAATCAGTTTTGAGATACGCTTTGAAAAACCCTTCAAATCGGTTGCACAGGCGGTGATGACCACCGCGCCTTCCGGTGACCATGCCACGGTTGTAAGCTGGGGATTTAAAAGCCAGATGAATTACCCGATGAATATAATGAAACTGTTTATGAACATGAACAATGCCATTGGGAACGACTTCAGCACCGGGCTGAATAACCTGAAGGCCCTGCTTGAAAAATAATACCATGAAAAAACTCCTTTACATTTTTCTTGTAACCGCTGCATCCTGTTCTGGTGATCAGAAAGAAACTGGTCCGTCTATTAAAAAATTCAGCTGGCTCAATGGCGCCTGGATCATGGAGGAAACGGGCGGCAACACCACAGAAGACTGGATAACCGTCAACGATTCGCTGATGACAGGTAAATCGGATTTCATCAAAGGGGATTCAGTAATTCCGTTTGAAACAATCAGGATTTATAAAAATGGCCCGGATTTTTATTATGAAGCCAAAGCGGCCGGGCAAAATAATGAACAACCGGTGGCATTTAAAATCATCCGCTTTTCCGACTCCGCATTTGTAGCAGAAAACCCGGCGCATGATTTTCCCAAACGCATCGGGTACAAAATGATCCGTGCAGATTCGGTGGTGGCATTTATTGATGATGGCGCTGCAGCCCCTTTGAAAAAAGCGGAATTCTATTACAGGCGTAATAAAAAATAATTATGGCATACAATGAAAAACTGGCTAACCAGGTACGTGAGCTTATTGCGCTCACCCATTCCGATGTGGAAGAAAAAGCGATGTTTGGCGGGTTATGTTTTATGGTGAATGGCAAAATGTGCGTGGGCGTGGAAAAAGAAAGACTGATGGTACGGCTAGACCCTGCTGTATATGACACAGTTTTGGAAAAGGAAGGCTGCTTTCCCATGGACTTTACAGGAAAAGTGATGAAAGGATATGTTTTTGTGGATGCAGCAGCATTGAGCACTAAAAAGAAACTCAGTTACTGGATGAAACTGGCGCTCGATTACAATAAAATTGCCAAAGCTTCCAAAAAGAAAAAGAAATGAATTACAGTATTGAAAAGTCAGTAGAGATACTTGAAAAAACACCCTCCGTACTGCAGTGCTTGCTTGCAGGATTAAGTGATGAATGGGTCATGAATAATGAAGGGCCTGAAACATTTTCACCCTTTGATGTGGTGGGCCATTTGATACACGGGGAAAAAACAGACTGGACGGCCAGGATCAGGGTAATACTGGAACATGGCAACAGCAAACCATTTGAAAGATGGGACCGCTTTGCGCAATATGAAATCAGCAAAGGGAAAACATTACAGCAATTGCTGGAGGAGTTCGACCAGGTAAGAAAAGAAAATATTATTTGGTTCAGGTCGCTCGGTTTAACCGACGCCGATCTTGAGCGCAAGGGTATGCACCCGGTACTGGGCGAAGTAACATTGAAAAATCTTTTAGCCACCTGGGTGGTGCATGATCTCACGCACATCGCACAAATAACAAGGGTGATGGCCAAACAGTACAAGGATGAAATGGGGCCCTGGCCTGAATTTTTTCGTATTTTAAGTTTCTAAATTATTTTTTTATGCAGTCAAAAGCAAGCACCGTTGATGCTTACCTGGCCGAATTGCCGGAAGACAGGCAGAAAGCCATCAATGAGTTACGCAAAGTGATCAAAAAAAACCTGCCCAAAGGTTTCCAGGAATGCATGAGCTATGGCATGATCGGTTACGTGGTACCGCACAGCAAATATCCGCCCGGGTACCATTGCGATCCAAAGCTGCCGCTCCCCTTTTTGAATATTGCTTCGCAAAAAAATTTCATTGCAGTGTACCATATGGGTGTGTATGCAGATGAAAAACTGCTGAAATGGTTTACAGCAGAACACGCCAAAGCATCTGCCAAAAAACTGGATATGGGTAAATCATGTATGCGCTATAAAAAGCCTGAAGATATTCCTTATAAATTAATAGGTGAACTGGCAGCCCGGATAACGCCTGAAAAATGGATCGCCCTGTATGAGGCCAATTACAAGAACAATCTCAAAAAGAAATAATTTATCAGCATGAAACAACTCTTATTCGCCGTTTTTATTTTCAGTTTTTTATCCGCAGCTGCGCAGGACAGCACAAAAACAAAACCAAAAGAATGGCTGGGGGTACTTACCCTTGTGGAAAAATATAAGGATGAAAAAAACTGGACGGCAGCTGAAAATGCCGTTGTGGGAGAGCACTTCAAAAGGCTTGTAAAAATGAAAGAAGCAGGTGTGATCATACTTGCCGGCCGGATGGACCTGCCGTTAAACGACCCGGATATGAAAGGTCTTGTGATCTTCAGGGCCAAAGATGAAAAGGAAGCGCTGCAGTTTATGATGGATGATCCCGCTGTTAAAAACAATATAATGCTTACCCGGGTATTTCCCTATGGCGTTGCTGTATTGCAATGCAAATAACTCCCTGGATGGACAAAAAAATAAAGGGTAACTGCTACATTACCCTTTATCTCTTAAGGAAATTAATCCTCGCCCTTGCTATTATTCTTTATTCGCAATTGTAAATGCCCTGTTCAGGTGGAAACCCAGTGCAAACTGTCCGTCTTTCAGTTTCAGGCTGCTGGTATTGCGTGCCAGCTGGTCGATTACTGAAGAGTTGATGGTGTTGCCAATAAAGAATTCAAATACGTGGTTTCCGGTGGTGATTTCATAACCCAGGGAAAGCAGGTCGGGTTTGTACTGTACGATATTACCGTTTTTATCCATCAGGTTTTCATACATATTGAACTGTCTTGAATATTCGAATGTAACGGCTCTTTTGCTTCCCAGTTTATAACGGCCGCCCAATCCAAGAGAGAATACATTATTGGAGTTATTGCTGCCATAAGGCACCAGGTTAAAGTGAATCAGTGTGGGATTTAATTGCAGGGAGAATTTGTCAGAGAATTTTCTTGCAATCATCAGCTGGTGCATGAAAGCATATTTGTTCCATGCCAGTCCGCCAAACTCTTCTTTATCTTTGCCTGCATCCACGCTGGCCTGTGATACCCAGCCAACAGTTACCGGAATATTCCGTAAACCGGTTTGCTGACGCAGCAGTTTGAATTTAACCCATCCTTCAAATTTTGATGATCCGGCAGCAGCCAAACCAACATTACCCCAGGTGGTGGGTGAATAGTCAAGAGAAAGATAAGTATGGGCCACGCCAGAGTTCAAACCCAGCATTTGAGAAAAATTTTGTCCGCCGGTGGCGTCTTTATTCCACAAATAACTGAAGTGGTGGGCAATCATAAACTGCAGGTTACCCTTGCTGATAATTTCTGTTGTATGCCTGTTGATTAAACGGGTTGATTTAAAAGTTGCTTTTGTGTATTTAGGTGTTTTTTTGGCTGGTGCTTCTTCTGTGGTGGCTGCATCCTGAGCAAATACACTCAATGAGAACACCCCGCTTATTGCCAGGAAAAATATTTTTTTCATACTGTTTGTTTTAAATGTTGATCAATTTGTTTTCAGCGGTAATGGTTATTGAGGTTGTCCCTGTTTAATCCATTCTTTGAAAATGTTAATGGTGCAGGAACTGAGGCTCATGGCACCTCCGGGGTGTCCGCTGTTGCCGCCGCTGTTCATAATCGTGGTAAGCACATCTTTTTTGGTCACCAGTTTGGTATAGTCTAACGCTGCTGCTATACCGCCGTGGCAGGTTGCGCCTTTACAGGTGGTGTTATAAATAGGAAGGATTTTCGCTGTATAGGTAATGGCACCTGTAACAGTACATCCACCGGCATCATCCAGTCCGCCCTGGGCCACCCAGTTTTTAATAATGATTTTTTCATTGGCAGAGAATTCGATCACACCTTGCCCGGGGTGATAGCCTGTATACCTCGCCATGGAGTCGAATTTTGTTTTACGTGCCAGTATGGCATCATAAAAAATGGTATCGCCATGAGAAAACTGTATAGCACGAGTTGCGCCGTTATTATGGCATCCGCATGGGCCGGCGGTAACGATGGGCACCACTTCGCCGCGGAATGAAACTTTTGGCAATGAAAGAATATCTTCTTTATTGTTGTAGCAGGAAGCAATGATCAGTATTGCGGTTCCCAATGTTGCCAGTAATTTAATTTTATTGTTCATAAACTGAAGTTTAGTAGTTAAAGATGTTGTGGGCGGTTATTTTTTAGTGATAATGTTTCCTGTTTTCCTGTATTTGAAAATGCCCACATTATTTTGTCCGTATTTCCATACATCCGGAATATTGGGATCAGCGAAATACCATGCTTTGATCAGCGCAATTTCTGAACCCTTCAAACCACCATCGCCATAAGCCATATCACCCTGCTGTGTTGTTGCATACACACCTGTGCGTGGGTTGGCAAGCAGCAAGGTGGAGTCGATCCTGGTTACCAGCGAGCTGGTAGCATTCAGGTAATCGCCCCTTACATAATATTTATTACCGGAACCATCTGTATATACTACTGATGAATTGCTTCTTACAGATTTGGGATACAGCGCATCGAGTATAATATCATCATAAGTATTCAGCGGACCGCGTGTGCTGAGTGCTGAAACCGGGGTACCCAGTATTTTGTATGGCCTGAAGCTGGCATTTGCCACTGTATCAGCGTAGAATTTTTTCACACTGTCTTTATATGCACCCCAAACCTGGTTGCGCATGGTGGCGTTGGAAAGCTGGCAGTAAATTGTTGTAAGCCCTGTTCCTGGGTTGATATAGAAATATTGAGACGTATCTGATGTAGTTAATGTTCCCAGCAGGCCTTTGCGTGCCCAGCCGCCGGTTGCTGTTGCCTGGTTATGGCAGTTGGCAGAACCGCAACCATCCACAATCAGTCTGATGGCTGCAGGACGGAAGTCTTTCAGGTCGGGCTGAACTTTTGCACCATTGCGTATCCAGTTATAGATGGTAACCTTATCGGTGGTTGACATTTCGTGGTTGGAACTTACAGGAGGCATTGCCTTATCAAAATTATTGGTGGTAAGGTATTCCCATAATTTGCTTCCTTCAGGATTGCCCGGTGTTACATACTGCATGATATCATTGTATGTGAAAATTTTGGGGTTGATCGGACCGCCATGGCAGTTAGAAGTACCACAATATTCTTTAATAATGGTTTGCACGCCCCGCACCCTGATCACATCATTCACATCAGCCTTGGTGGGATCGCTGTTGTTAATTACTGTAGTGTCATAATAAGAGGCAAAAACAGCTGAATCAGGAACACCCTGAAGCGACCTGTCAAGCCCGCTTACAACATCACCCACTTTTGTACATTGAATTACAGAAAGCACTGTAATTGCTGCTGCAATTACCATGAGGGCGGCTTTTGTGGTTGTCATTTTTTTCATAAAATTCATTTTAGCTTTAATAAAATCACCTGCACTTAGTTATTGGTTAATTTTTCAGGGTATAAAAGTAGCTGGAGGATGCATGACATTTCTATGACATACCTCATATTTAATTGTGACCTTACTCACCTGCGTTTTTGATTGATTTCAGTTTTGAAACCTGCCTGATATATATCATCTGCCGTGCTGCGGCTGCTCATATAAACAATTTGCAGAGCTTAATAAAATTGTGTTGTAACATTAAAAAGCATTCATCCTAAACTCATAACTATATGGGAGACAATAACAATAATGAAAGCAATAAATCCCGCCGCTGGTTTTTATCACTGTTTGTAAACGGTAAAGAAAAAAACAGTGCAGGTGAAAAAGTGAAAATGCTCACACCTGATGGCAAGCTGGTGGAAGTTGACAAATCTGTGTTTGAAAAGGCAGAAAAACAAAAAGCTGACAATAAAATGATACTTGACTGGATGAAAAATCCCAGTAAAGATTTTTAAATAAAACTATAAAACCTGGAATTATGCAACAGGAAGAAAAAGATATTATCAATGAGAACAGCCGGCGCAGTTTTTTAAAAACCGCGGCAGTTGCTGCTGTAGCCACCGCCGCATGCGGCAGCTTAACCTGTTCCTGTTCTTCGAAAAAGCCCGCTGTGAATGAGAAAGTGAAACTGCTTTCTCCCGAGGGCGAAATTGTGGAGATAGATTCATCTTATCTCAATCACCAGGAGCATATGGCCATTGTGTCCAAGCTGGAAGCCAGAGAAGGCATTGCCGGAAAAAAATTCGTAATGGTGGTGGATCTTGCCCGCTGTAAAAATGCCCGCAAGTGTATCAGCGCCTGCCAGAAATGGCATTACCGCCCTGAAGAAAAAGAGTGGCTCACCGTAAAGCTGATGAAAGACAGTGAAAAGGGTGCACCTTACTGGTTCCCCAAACAGTGCTTTCATTGTGATAACCCGCCCTGTGTAAAGGTTTGCCCCGTGGATGCTACTTTTAAAAGAACGGACGGGCTTGTACTGATCGATAACGATCGCTGCATCGGTTGTAAATTCTGTATGGCTGCCTGCCCTTATTCAACCAGGGTGTTTAACTGGAGCGAACCCGAAATGCCTGCAGATGTAAGAGAGCAGCACGATAATCCTGAAACCAATATTCCTGCTAAAGTAGGTACAGTGGAGAAATGTGATTTCTGTCCGGACAGGTCACGTGAAGGCCTGCTTCCACCCTGTGTGGAAGCCTGCCCCAATGGCGTATTCTATTTCGGTGATGAAAACGAAGACACGGTTACCAATGGTGAAGAAACCGTAAGCTTTACCCAATTGATAAAAGACCGTGCCGGCTATCGTTTCCTGGAAGAACTGGGCACCAAGCCGAGGGTTTATTACCTGCCGCCAAAAGACAGGCAGTTCCCTGTGGAAAGAGGTTATGAAAACCTGCCCAATAATTTGAAAGACAGGTTCAGGGATATCATGGAACCCGGTACAAAAAAACCTTAACAGTAATTATCACTAACTGAATTTATTTTTATGGAACTCAATTCATATCAACAGGAAGCTTTCAACTACCAGCGGCCGCATATTGAAAAGTTCGGTAAGCTTAACTGGTTTTTTACCATTCTTTTTCTCTGCTTTATTGTTGTGGGTGGTTATGCCCTGTACCTTCAAATAGCAAAAGGTCATGGTGTAACCGGCATGCGTGACAATGTGGTTTGGGGCCTTTTTATTGTAAACTTTATTTTCTTTATCGGCCTCAGCTATGCCGGTGCCATTATTGCCGGTGTGCTGCATTTATTAAAAGTGCCCTGGGGTAAACCTATTGTGCGGCTGGCACAAATGATGACCCTGATCTCGGTAATTGTAGGCCCGATATTTATTTTGTTATGCGTGGGCCGGTTCGACAGGCTGTGGCATTTGTTTGTGTACCCCAGGATACAATCGCCCATGACATGGGATGTAATGGCCGTGGTTACTTTTTTTGCAGGCAGCGTATTATTCCTGTACCTCGCATTGATCAAGGACCTGGCCGTTTACCGCGATGCAAAACTGGATATACCCAAATGGAAACAGTGGCTGTATAAATTTTTAGCCATTGGTTACCGCGGTGCCGCCAGCCAGAAAAGGCATATCATCATTTCGCAAAACCTGCTGGCGATAATCATGATACCGCTTTCTATTATTGTTGCTTCCATCCTTTCCTGGATATTCGGTATGACGTTAAGACCCGGATGGCATAGTACCATCTTCGGTCCGTACTTTGTACTGGGCGCCTTATTCTCCGGCAGCGGTGTTTTAATTGTTGCCATGTGGGTTTACCGCAAAATGTATAAGCTGGATTCCTATATCACCGACAGGCATTTTAAAAATATGGGCTATGTAATGATGATGCTGGCCGCCGGTTATGGTTACTTTACATTCTCAGAATATTTTACCGACTGGTTTGGTTCTGAAAAATGGGACAGCGAGGTAATTAACAAGCTTTTCAATACAAAAGAATATGGCTGGTGGACGCTGTTTGCAAATGGTGCAGGTATTTTACTTCCAATATTGGTTGTGGCCATACCCAAATTGCGTAAAACCGGTTTGATTACCCTTTCTGCATTCATTATGGTAATGGCTTTATGGGTAAAACGTTACCTCATCATTATACCCACCCTCGAAACCCCGGCATTGCCGATGCAGGATACAAGGATGGAATATGTGAAGTATACCGCCACCTGGCCCGAATGGGCGCTCACTTTTGCGGGTGTTGCCACCTTCCTCTTATTCTTTACACTGATAGCAAAATTTGTTACCGTGGTACCGGTTACCGGTCTTGAAGATCCGCACCTGCAGCACGGCCATCACCACGAACCCGCAGTGATCAAACAAGAAAATGTTCAACCTGCTTAAAAGATATTGTATGAAAAAGAATTGCAAAAAAATACATGCAGCCAACATCCTGTTACTGGCAATATTACTTTTACCTGCAGGTTTAATGGCACAATCCGACACTGCTAAAAAAGACAGCACTGCCGCAGCAACAGCGCCGGCCGAACAACCAGCAGCAGAAGCGCCGGAACTGATCTCCCCTTCACTCAGTTTTTCCTGCGTGCAAAAAGGAGATAATACGGTTGACCTGAATGCAGCACTGAAAACAAAAATCAAAGGCAGCTTTATCAAACTGCCGCATTTAAAAGTAACGTTCATTGCTGTAACCGGCGAAACAGAAAAAGAACTCGGTTATGCTATTACCAACAGTGAAGGCAAGGCGGTTTTTACCGTAAAAGACAGTATTGCCACCGATGCGGAAGGTAAAATACATTTCAAGGCAAAGTTTGCGGGTAATAAAGCCATGGAAGCTGCCGAGGAAGAAGTAACAGTGAAAAGGGCCAAACTGGAAATTACACCGGTTAAAGAAGACTCCCTGTTATCGGTTAAAGTAAGACTTACAGAAATGGTGGATGGAAAAGAAACACCCATTAAAGAAACGGAACTGGGTGTTTTTGTAAAAAGGTCCTTCCTGCCACTGAAGATCGGTACCGCCACTACTGACGAAAACGGGGAAATTACCGTGGAAATACCCAATAACCTCCCCGGCGATACCAAAGGAAATATCACTTTACTGGCCAAACTGGATGAAAACGAAACCTACGGCAACCTCGAAGCGGGTGTATCCCAGCAGTGGGGTGTGCCGGTATCTGATATCATTAAAGAACAACCCCGCGCCTTATGGAGCCCGCACCCCCCGTTGTGGATGCTGATTACTTTTATTATCTTAATGGGTGTTGTTTGGGGGCATTTTTTTGTAATTGTATACCAGCTGTGGCGGTTAAGAAAAGAGGAATCCCATGCAGCTGTTTAGGCAATTTTATCATCTATCTATTAATAAACAAAAACAACAATGAAAATGAAAAAACTGATAATGTTAGCCAGCGGGCTGGTAGTTATTGGGTTATTTGCATTTACATCAGCCAACCAGCAACCCTGGAATGTGCCTGATGCTGCAAAGAACAAAGCAAATCCCTTAAAAGGTGATGCAGCTTCTGTAACAAAAGGTAAAGACCTGTTTAACCAGCACTGTAAATCATGTCATGGAGCAAAAGGTAAAGGTGATGGTCCAAAAGCAGCACAGCTGGATACTGAATGCGGCGATTTTACAAAAGCGGCATTCCAGTCACAAACAGACGGTGCTTTGTTTTACAAAACATCTGAAGGCCGTAAAGACATGCCTTCTTACAAAAAGAAAATACCAGATGCAAACGACATTTGGGCAGTTGTAAACTACATGCGCACACTGAAATAATTCAGTCAGAGCAATAAAATAAAAGCAGCCACAAGGCTGCTTTTATTTTATAAGGCGGTTTCGTTCAGTACATGTTCAAGTGCTGACCGGATATCTTCATATGGGGTAAAGCCCCTGGCCAGCAAATAAAATTTCGTTTCCCCGGTTTGCAGCAATACTGTTGGAAAACCGGTTACCTGCAGCTGTTTGCACAGGGCAAATTCGTAAAAGGCTTTCTCTTTATATTCCCCACTATGAAGTTTCGCATAAAAATCTTCCGGGTCAAGCTGGTATTTTTCGAGCAAATGACGGTAAGCCTCATCATCATCCAGGTCACGTCCTTCATCATTCAGTGCATATTGAAGTGATGTGGCAAAATCCAGCTGCCTCCCGGGAAATAACTCCTTGAAAATGCAAAGTGCGATGGCCGGTTTCTCACTGTTCATCACCCAGTCGCTTTTATCCGGGTTGAATACATGCCACAAAAAATCTTCGCCAAATTTTATCCCGGTCAGTTCTTCCACGCGTTTGTAGGCGCCTTGTATATACGGACCAATCTTTTCGATGGGCATTTTGTTTTCGCCGGTCATCATGCCGCCGCTGAATACTTCTATATCCAGTTTTTCAGCATATCCGGCCGCAATTTTTTTCATTACCGAACTGAAGCCGTAACACCAGCCGCAGTAAGCGTCGTAACAATATATCAGTAAAGGTTTCATTGGTAATTATTTTTTGTTTTTCACAGCATCAAAACTGTCATCATAGTCTTCCCGCAGCGTGCCCATCATCCGGTCCCAGAATAAAAAATACAAACCATAATTGCCCTTGAAAAACTGGTGGTGCTGGTTATGGCACACTGATGTATTGATCCATTTTCCCAGCCAGTGTTTGCTGAATCCCTTTGGATACAGTTCCCAGCCCAAATGACCATATACATTGTAAATGATCATGAATAAAAAGAAAAACAGCAGGTGGAAAAGATGCACGGGCATTGTAAAAATAAAGATCAAAAATATGCCCGACTCCACCACAGCTTCCAGCGGGTGAAAGGCATAAGCGGCAAACGGGCTTGGGTTGGTGGATTTATGATGCACCAGGTGTACTATTTTAAAAACAGCCGGGTGGTGCATAAAACGGTGCGCCCAGTAAAAATAAGTATCGTGTATAATGGCCATTAAGGGAAATGCCAGTACAAAATACAGCATACTGTGCTGGTGAATATCTTTGTAAAAAAAAGTGTGCCGGGCTATCTGCGGTGTATTAAGAACCAATGTAGGTATAAAGGCGAGAATCCCTATGGATAGCAGGGAGAAAAATATTTCACGTGCATAGTCACCAAACTTTGGAAAACGCTGCTGTATTTTTTTTGATGCGATGATACGGCGCAACAATACGTAGCAAAGCAAAAAAGCAATACCCGACAGCATCAGGTAGCGGCTTCCGATAATGCCGGCGTTTTTGAAAAAAGCTTCCCAGTTCATGTTATTGTTTAATGAGCTTCCAGCCAGTTGTCACCCGTTCCCACTTCCGCATCTGTTGGTACACCATGTGGCAGGTTCAGGGCTGTTTGCATACAATCCAGTATTACAGGTTTAATGACTTCAATCTCGTCTTTGTGCGCATCAAACACCAGTTCATCATGTACCTGCAGCAGCATTTTACTTTTGAACTGATGTTTTTTGAAAGCCGCATGAATTTTTATCATGGCCAGTTTGATCATGTCTGCGGCTGTTCCCTGTATCGGAGAGTTGATGGCATTTCGTTCCGCAAAACCACGCACGGTAAAATTGGCACTGTTGATATCACGCAGCCAGCGTTTGCGGCCCATCAGGGTTTCCACATAACCGGCTTCCTTTGCAAAATTGATGGTATCATCCATATACTTCTGAATCAGCGGAAACTCTTTTTTATAGTTGTCGATGATCTCTTTTGCCTCAGCCCTGGGTATGCCCAGGTTTTCGGCAAGGCCAAAGGCACCCTGCCCGTAAATGATACCAAAGTTCACGCTCTTGGCCTTGTAACGCATTTCTTTAGTCACTTCCTTTTCATCTACATTAAAAACTTTTGCCGCAGTGGCCGTGTGAATGTCCTTCCCTGTTTTAAATGCATTGCACATGTTTTCATCGCCACTGATGGCGGCCACAATACGCAGTTCAATTTGTGAGTAATCAGCCGAAACCAGCACATGATCTTTGTCCCTGGGGATAAATGCCTTTCGTATTTCCTTTCCTCTGTCTGTACGCACCGGTATATTCTGCAGGTTGGGATTGTTACTGCTCAGCCTGCCTGTTACCGCCACCGCCTGTGCATAAGATGTATGCACACGCCCCGTTTTTTTATTGATCATCAGCGGCAGCGCATCCACATAGGTTGATTTGAGTTTGGTGTACTCCCGGAAAATTAAAATATCATCAACGATCTTATTTTTTGATGCCAGCTTCAGCAGCACATCTTCGCCTGTGGCATACTGGCCCGTCTTTGTTTTTTTTGCCTTGGGATCCAGCTGCAGTTTTTCAAACAGCACTTCACCCAGTTGTTTGGGACTGGCAAGGTTAAAGCGCACACCGGCCTGTTTGTACACACTCTCTTCAGCAATTTTAGCTTCTGCTTCAAGCTGCCTGCTGTAATCATTCAAAAAGCCTTCGTCAATACGGATGCCTTCAAACTCCATATCGGTAAGCACTTTTACCAGCGGGTTTTCCACTTCGTAAAAAACTTTTTCAACAGCTTTGGTTTTTAGCTGTGGCAGGAAAATATTTTTTAACTGCAGCGTGATATCAGCATCTTCAGCAGCATAGTCTTTTATTTTTTCCAGTTCCACATCACGCATGCTGCCCTGTTTTCCCTTGGCCGTTTTTTTACCAATGAGTTCTTCAATATGCACGGGTTCATATCCCAGGTATTTTGCACTCAGCGCATCCATACCACGTTTACCATCCGGTTCAATTACATAATGCGCCAGCATGGTATCGAAAATGGTGCCGGTAAATTCAAATCCATACCACTTCAGCATCAGCATATCGTACTTTAAATTCTGGCCCACCCATACCTTACCTGCATCATCAAGTATTGGTTTGAATTTATTGAGCAGTGCAATACATGCTTCCTTTTCGGCCGGGCATGGAACATAAAAGGCTTCGCCGGGATTAAAAGAAAAACTCAGTCCCACCAGTTCCGCGTCGTTGGCATCAATACCGGTGGTTTCTGTATCGAAGCAAATCTCATTTTGCGTTTTAAGCTGATCGGTTAATTGGTTAATTAGTTCTGCAGTGTTGCAGAGAATATAATTATGAGGGGTGTTATGAATATTTTTATCAACTGACAAAACCGTTTCCGTTTCATCATCTGCTGCAAGCTGTTTGGCGGTTTCTTTCACTGGTTGCGGTGCTGGTTCAATGATATTTCCAAACAGGTCCATTTGTACGTTGGCGGCTTCTTTTGAGCCGCCGTCAGGGCTTACAACCGCTGACGGGGCATCTGTTCCAATATCTTCTCCCAGCAAACGCTTGCCCAGTGTTTTAAATTCCAGCTCTGTAAAAATTTCACGCAGGGCTTCCTTATTCATTTCCTTGATACGGAAGTTCTCTTCATGAAACTCCACCGGTACATTGGTAATGATGGTGGCCAGTTTCTTGCTCATTAAGGCGAGATCTTTGCCTGCAACAATTTTTTCGCCCAGCTTGCCTTTGATGTTAGCAGCATTCTCCAGTACGTTTTCGAGGCTGCCATATTCTTTCAGTAATTTGGCGGCGGTTTTCTCTCCTACTCCGGGAATACCAGGAATATTATCTACCGCGTCACCCATCATTCCTAATATATCAATTACCTGTTCCACTTTTTCAATATCCCATTTTTCACACACTTCTTTCGGACCTAAAATTTCATACGCATTTCCCTGGTAAGGGGGCTTATAGATTTTAATATTTTCAGAAACCAGCTGTCCATAATCTTTATCAGGGGTAACCATAAAAACCTCGTAGCCTTCTTTCTCGGCCTGTTTGGCCAGTGCGCCAATTACATCATCGGCTTCGTAACCATCAATACCAATTACAGGGATATTAAACCCTTCAATTATTTTTTTGATGTCGGGCACCGCGGCAGAAATATCTTCGGGGGTTTCCTGGCGGTTGGCTTTATAATCTGCAAAATCAGTATGACGTTCGGTGGCGGCGCTGGTATCAAAACATACCGCCATATGGGTGGGCTGCTGGTTCTTGATCAGTTCCAGCAAAGTATTGGTAAAGCCAAACTGTGCATTGGTGTTACGGCCTTTACTGGTAATGCGGGGATTGCGTATTAAAGCATAATAAGCCCTGAAAACAAGGGCAAAAGCATCGAGCAGGAATAGTTTCTTTTGCATGCCATAAAAGTAAAACAAAAAGCTGCATGCCCTGCAATTATATGGTTTGATTTAAAGTCATAAACAGCCCAGGCAGGCAAAACAAAAGGGAAGATAATATTACCTTCCCTTTGAAGTTTTTTTTACTGCAGCCCAATCTGTTTGGCATAGGTCTGGTTATCCCAGAAAAGATGTTCTTCCGTCATCACACCATTTTCCCAGATACCCACAGTTGCCATGGGCATTTTAAAAGCCTTACCGGTTGGCTGGATGAATTTGCCGCCACCAATGGGCATAGGCCTGGTGAACGTGCCTTCAAACACACCGGTAACCAGGGTATAATTGCCCGAACCGAATTTTATCGGGTGTTCTTTGATCCGGGTGTCGGGTGCATGTACAAACAATTTTTTCAGGTCTTCAATATGCACAGCGATCCCTTCGGTTATATGTCCGTCGGGCCAGTACACTTTTATATTTGCAGCATGGCTTTCTTTGAGCCTGTCCCATTGCTGGTTGCTGAATACATTAAAATCCAGGTCATCAAATTTTGTAAGACGGGATGCAATACTGTCGTTGGTTGCGGCCAGCTGCAATACTATATTTTTAAGACTGTCGGTATTACTGGCCGCACCCGCAGATGAGGAAGGCTGCTGGCAGCCCGCAATCATAACTGCTGAAAGGATCAATCCTGAGGCGATCATACGTGTGGCAATGTTTCTCTGTTTCATGTTTTTTTATTAAGGTGAATTATAATTTTTTTGTGGCTTCTGCAAGACTTACCGTTTTTCCCAGTGCGCCGTATTCGTGCAGGTCGCCAAATACTTCCATGCGTATGGACTGACTGAGGTTACCGGCACGCAGGGGTTCAAAACCACTGTCATGAATTAATTGTTCAACCGCAGCATGGATGCCGGTATCATCTGTTGCATAAAACAATACATTGGCGGGGTTTTGAAAAGCCGCGTTTTGCAGCGTGGCAGCACCCAGTGTGCCCAGGGCTTTTACCAATTTTGCGCCTGCAGGAACCAGGCCGGCAAGTATTTCACCTGCCGATTCATTTTCGCCAATAATTTTTTTGAAACCGCCCTTGTCATCCAGCGCAATGGGATTAGAAGGATCCACGATTATTTTACCCGCCAGTTCTTTTGCATAAGTGCCCAACAGTTCTTTAATGGCATTGAACCAAACGGCAAATACAATAATATCTGCTTCTTTAATGGCATCTTCAATACGCATGGGACTGGCGAGGCTGCCCAGCTCTCCGGCAATGGCTTTGGCTTTTTCAATGGTTCTGTCAGCTACAATGACTGCACGGTTTCCCTTTACAAGATTTGCAGCGGCCACTTTACCAATACTGCCAAGGCCGATGACAGCAGTTTTTAATGTTGTTTGCATATTCTGTTTCTTTTAATGGTGATGAAATTTTGATAACACAAATTTCCGACACCAAACAGCCGGTGTCCAATGACATTGTTTAAGAAACAGTCTTGATCTAGTTTAAGATTTTGCCTTGCTGGCCTTATTACGAAGGCGGCTGAGGAATTCGGGTGTGATACCCAAAAAAGCGGCAACCTGGGTTTGAGGCAGTCGGTTTACCAAATGCGGATAGGTTTCTAAAAAAGCTTTGTAGCGGTCATCTGCAGTGGAGCTGATATTTTGCAGCAGCCTTTTTTGCAGGCTTACAAAACTGTTTTCAATCAGCACGCGAAAAATGCGGTGAAATTTTGGTGCCTGGTCATATAGTGACAAAAGATCTGCATGACTGATCTGCAGCACCGTGGTATCTTCCAGTGCATCAATATTGAGCTCAGAAGGTTTTTTACTGTGAAAGCTGCCCAGGTCGTTGATCCACCAGTTTTCGGCGGCAAACTGTACAATATGGGTGTTGCCCTGGTCGTCAATTTTATACATCCGCAGGCAACCGCTGATAACAAAATATATCTGGGTGCAAATATCCCCTTCCTGCAATGCATACTGCCGTTTACGAAAAAGCCTCGGATGAAATCTTTCCATCACCAGCTCTTTTTCCGCTTCAGTAAGTACAATCAGCTGATCAAAATAACTGATCAGCGGAGCAGCGGTATGCTGTAATGACTTTCCTTTCATCGTTTTGGTTTACGCAGCAGTTCATCTGCCGGGTAAAATTATGTAACAAAGCATAAACTGCAGGAAGAAGGGCAGGTGATGATAAATAAAAGTCAATATTGGGTATTGGGTTTCCCTTCCAGCCTGTCGCACTCCTGCACACTGCCCAGCCTGAATTTAAAAGGCAGCTTCGTGATTTTTTCAAACTGCCATTCCTTTTTGCAAAAGAAACCAAGCCGGCTGCTGTAATAGTCTGCATTAATGACAGGAATATTTCTGGCAGAGACAGTAAAAAATGGCCGGGCAATGCTGTTATTGGCTGCCGGAGGCCTGGTGTGTGATAATAACCCGGCCTTTTTGTAATAGTACAAATCCTTTTGCAGCAATGTTATACGCTGGGTTTTTTGGCAAAAGCCCCGCCCTGCCACAAAAATCATGCAAAAAAATAAAATTTTAACTTTTCCGTTCATTAAAGAAGAAGTTTGTGACTAAATTTACGGCAGAATTGAGCGGAAAGATGCAGAAACCACCTAAAAAAATAAAATAAAAAATGCCCTTTTGAAGGGCAGCAAAATATGGCTTTAAGTCAGGGACTATACCAAAAACAATTACAAAAACTATCGCCCCAGCAAATTCAGCTGATGAAACTGCTGCAGGTGCCTACAGCCCTGCTGGAAGACAGGATCAAGGAAGAAATGGAGGAAAATCCCGCCCTTGAAGAAGCAGAAGAAGGCCACCTGGATGAATACAGCGAGGCCAATGATGAGTTCAAGGATGGGGAGGAGGATGATTTTGAAAAAGACGGCAGCGAGGAAGATTACGATAATATTGATATCAGTGAATATGTAAGCGACGGAGATGATGAAATTGCGGATTATAAACTGAGGGACGATAATTACCCGGAGGCGGATGACAACAAAGTGATCCCGCATAAAGTAGAGACCGGTTTTAATGAACTGATGCTGGAACAACTGGGCCAGTTAAACCTGGATGATCACAAACAGGCCGTGGCCGAACAGATCATCGGCAACCTGGACGATGATGGTTATTTGCGCCGCGAAATATCATCCATCGTGGATGACCTGGCTTTCAGGCAGAATATTATTACCAGTGAAGAAGAAGTAGCCGAGCTGGTTTTACAGATTCAGCAGTTTGATCCCCCCGGCATTTGCGCACGCAACCTGCAGGAATGTTTGCTGCTGCAGCTGGAACGTAAAATGGATGAAGGAAAACATGTTGAACTGGCCATCCGGGTGCTGGAAAAATACTTTGACGAGTTTACAAAGAAACATTACGAAAAAATCCAGCGGGGGCTTGGGTTAACGGATGAACAGCTGAAAGAAATCATCAACCAGATCATTAAGCTCAACCCAAAACCTGCGGGCAGCGTGGGTGATTCTGGCCGGGCAGAAAGCTACGTGGTGCCGGATTTTTTCATCTTCAACAATAATGGCAAGCTGGAACTTACCCTGAACAGCAAAAACGCCCCCGATCTCCGTATCAGCGAAGGCTACCGCGATATGCTGAAAGATTACGACCGGGGAAGCAAGAAAGACAAGCGTCAAAAGGAAGCGGTGCTTTTCATCAAACAAAAAATTGATGCCGCCAAATGGTTCATTGATGCCATCAAGCAGCGCCAGCATACTCTGCTTTCCACCATGGAAGCTATTATGGATTACCAGCGTGACTTTTTTATTACCGGTGATGAAACGGAACTTCGTCCCATGATTTTGAAAGATATTGCAGAAGCCACCAGCCTGGATATTTCCACCGTAAGCCGTGTGGCCAACAGCAAATTTGTACAAACAGAATTCGGCACTTACCGTCTTAAATTTTTCTTCAGCGAAAGCCTGCAAACAGAAAGCGGCGAAGAGGTAAGCACCCGCGAAGTGAAAAAGATATTGAGCGACCTGATCGAGGGCGAAAGCAAGAAACACCCGCTGAGTGATGAACGCCTCACCGAACTCCTGCAGGAAAAAGGTTACAATATTGCCCGCCGTACCGTAGCCAAGTACAGGGAACAATTAAATATTCCCGTGGCAAGGTTAAGAAAAGAGTTATGATAACAGACAAGGGATTATATGCAGCCGAACAAGACGAACTGCCCGGAAACAATCTTACACCGGCAGACTCCCCGGCAGCATTGCGTTTATTGGCACATGTTTTTTCCTATGTGTTTCACCCGGTTTTTATTCCGCTGTATGTGATGTATTTCCTGGTGTTTGTACACCCGTCCTATGCTGCAGGTTTTGATATCCGCATCAAAATGCAGATGATGATGATCGTGGCGTTGAATGCGGTTTTCTTTCCCTTGTTTTCGGTACTGCTGTTAAAGGGGCTGGGATTTGTACAGTCCATTATGCTGCGTACCCAAAAAGACAGGATCATTCCTTATATCGCCAGCGGTATTTTCTTTTTCTGGACCTGGCATGTTTTCAGGCAGCAATCACAGTACCATCCCATCTTTGCGTCCTTCTTTTTCGGGGTGCTGTTAACCTCATCGGCCGCACTGCTGGCCAATATTTATTTTAAGATCAGCATGCATGCCATGGGCGCAGGTGGTGCGGTAGGTTTGTTCCTCGTGATCATGACCTATAACAGTATGCTTATGACCTGGCCCCTGAGCCTGGCGCTTTTGATTGCAGGTATTGTTTGCACTTCCCGTCTTATTCTTAACGGGCATACACCAAAAGATATTTACCTGGGATTTCTTGCCGGCGTTTTTTGCCAGCTGGCAGCAGCTTACATAATGCTGTAAAAAAGAATCCCCCGCCTGTTACAGCGGGGTATCTTTTCCTGTCGTGCCTAACAATAAAACTTTACATACTGGCTGTTAACTAAGCCTTGCTGTTTAATATTTTTGAGTGACTGATATATGTTTTTTCCGGGTGGTATAAAAACACACAGCTGCCGCCCTTTATTACATCAATTAATTTTTTACTGATATTTTCCGGTATGGCCGGGCAACCATGGCTGCGGCCCAGGTAACCATTCTGGCGTATAAAACCTTCGTCCACATAATCTGCACCATGCATTACTATCGCCCTTTCCATCGCCTTGTCATTGATGCCTTTTTCACAACCATCCAGCTTTAATGAATACCCGTTATTGCCAATATAAGTACCTGCCGTGATGAAAAAACCAAGGCTGGTTTTTAAAGAAGAAGGCTGGTTGGAAAAATTACTGGCATATAAAAGGCCCGAATTTCTTCCATGTGCCGCCAGGGAATGAAAAAGCAGTTTGCCATCACTCATATCGAGTACATACAATCTTTTTTGGGTGGATGGCATGCTGTAATCCACAATGGTGAGCACGGTTGTTTTTTGCAGGCGGTTTGCTTCAAGCAGTTTTGTATAGCCCTTCATGGCGCAATCAAATGCTTCTTTGGATAAACCGGCTGCGGTTAAATTCCACGCAGTATAACAATCTGAATTTTCTGAAACAGCCGGTGCCATTGTATACAGGGCAGGCTTTACAGGATTTTCAATAACAACAGGAGCTGAACTGTTTGCCATAAGGAGCGGCAGCGAAATCGCAGCTGTTACGATACGGTTTAATCTCATTCTTGTTGGGTTTTCAGTTGGATACCTGGTTGGATCAAGTGTACGTATAAATCGTTGCAAATAACCTTTTTATTGTGCCGGCACCCCTGCTGAAAAAGATATATTTTTTTCACATGCTTTTTCTCGTATAAATACGAGGGATGAACCCATAAAAAGATAGTAAAACCGCAGACTTTATAGTTTACTATCATACATAACAGGCAAATGCACCTCTGATATATTATTATAAACTGATTTTAAAAAAATGTACCTTTTCGCTGGCAACCGGCCGTATACTTTATACGATTTTATAGCGTCTTAAACACGTGTTTTGTTAACCCAGGAAGAATTGATTGGATATATAAGGGGATGTGCCCTTAATGACAGGGAGAGTCAGAAAAAACTATACCACTCTTTCTACGGCTATGCCATGTCTGTTTGTGACCGCTATACCAGCCGGGATGAAGATGTTTCAGAAATATTAAATGACGGGTTTTTAAAAATATTTAAGGAGATTCACCAGTTCAAGCCGGCCTATGCCGATGTGGTAAGTTCATTCAAGGGATGGCTGCGCAAAATAATGGTATATACCGCCATTGATCATTTCAGAAAAAATCAGAAACACAAAAACATTGCCGAGCCGGATTCTGCCATCATTCACCTGACCGCTGCGGAAGAAACTCCCATCGAAAAAATTTCATACGACGAGATCATCCGCCTGATACAGGAGCTGTCTCCTGCTTACAGGGCCGTGCTCAATATGTTTATTGTGGATGGTTTCAGCCACGAGGAAATTTCAGTGCAGCTGGGCATTTCTGTCGGCACATCCAAATCCAACCTTGCGAAAGCCCGCAAGCAGTTACAAAAAATCTTATACCGTGAAAACATAACTCAAATTGCTAAAAATGCAGGATAAAGAATTAGATAATCTCATTAACGATGCCGCAAACCAGCATCACCCGCCTTATGATGATGAGGCCTGGAGTAAAATGCTGGTGTTGCTGGATAAACATTTGCCGGAGAAAAAGGACAGGCGCAGGCCCGTTATTTTCTGGCTGGTCTTCCTCTTATTGGGCGGAGGTATTACACTCGGTATTTTACAGCCATGGAACAATCATAAAGAAGATGAGCGCAGCCTGGCTGCCTTAGAAAAAAAATCCGCTGCAGCCGGAACAAAAAAGGGAGAAGATGATCCTGTGGTGAACAATACCGTTGCTGGCAGTACGGGTTCTGCTACAGGAGAAAATACTGCAGTGCCCGTAACTACAGGTGGTAGCTCCAAAAACAGCACAGCAGTTACCGCAGCCACTCCGGCGGCTGAAAAGATGCAGCAGCCAGTAACTGCAGGGAAAAAAAGGCCATCATTTACCCGCCATACCATCAGCGAAGCAGGCAATGTTGCAGCCCCGCAGGATGAACTTGTAAAAAATAACAGGCCGGCCATTCAGCAAAAAGGGAAATCTGTTGTTAAAGTGAAGCAGTCCGTGCCCGCAGCAGATGATGATATCGCTGTAAATTCAATCAAACAATCAACGCCATCCGCGGAAAATAATTCAGGTGACCCGGCGGAAACAAATTCCGGTAATACAGCCGCCAAACCAGTGGAGGAAAGCAATGCAGCAGAAAAAACGGCCACTACAACCAAACAAAAAGAACAGCCTGCGCAAAACGATACAGCCATAAAAAAACAGCCGCCGCTTTCCACAACGGCCACCACCCGCAATACCAAAAAAGACCGCAGCTTTACCAGCAATTTTGCACTCAGTTTTTCAACGGGTGCAGATATGAGTTTTGTAGATCTCAAAAACCCGGGTAAGGTAAAACTGTTTTATGGTGCGGGAGCAGCATACAATATTGGAAAACATATCAGGATCAGCAGCGGGTTTTATGTTTCCAAAAAAGTGTACTATGCAGAGCCTTACCAGTACAAATTTCCCAATGGTGCTGTGTATCCGCACCTGACTGGCATTGATGCCGACTGCAAAGTGTATGAAATCCCTGTGAGTGTTTTTTACAATTTTAAACAGCATAACAGGCATCAGTTTTATGCAGGCACCGGCATTTCATCTTTCCTGATGAAGACGGAAGATTATAAATATCTCTATAAAACACCAACCGGCCAGTCATACTCCTATACCAGGAGCATTGCAGACGAGAACAAGCATTATTTTTCCGTAATCACAATATCGGGTGGGTACCAGTATCACTTCAACAAGCGCATATCAATCGCGGCAGAGCCTTATTTTAAACTGCCGCTGGGTGGTGTGGGGGCCGGTAAAATAAAATTGAACAGTTCAGGTGTGCTGATCTCTGCATTTATAAAACCATTTGCAAAATCAAAGTAATTACACGCTTCTTCATTTCAGTAATAAAAGGATGGCCTTCACTTGAAGGCCATCCTGCTTTTCAGCATTAATTCAACATTGGACAAGCATCTTATTTATTCTTTTTATCCCTGAACACCACAAAATTTCTTGCCACAGTAAAACCCCAGCGGTACTGTCCCTTTCCCCATGATGAAAATGTGCGGGGCAGAAAACGGTTCTCCAGTATATTGGTGGCATTGGTAAAATTGAGGTGAAACAGGTGGCCGGGTGTAACGATCTCCACCCCCACACCAAAAACGTCATAACGGTCTTCATCATAAAATCCTGCGTACTGCGATTTGAGTGCTTTTTCTGAAGCGGCTGTACGGAAGGGATGAAAATAATCGGCCACCAGTATAAATTTCTTTGATAAAGGAATACGGGCACCGCCACCGATGGCAAACATACCTTTCTGATCGTTGGTAACAACATAATTGGTATGCAGGTAAGTGGGTGTGAGCTGCAGGCTTATTTTACCAAAATGTTTGGCCACCATTACCTGTACCAGCTGACTCAGCCTGTCGGAGAAATTCTCAAAGTGATTTTCTTTTATGGCAAGCTGTGCAGCTGTTTTATTGGTATCGGCAGTCATGGTGCATATCACCAGGTTGGCATAAGCTGTAACAGACAACGGCCTGCTTTTATTACCGTCTTCCTGTTTAATAAACTGGTATTTGATCCCGGTTTCATACAGTTGCTGCAGGTTACCGCCGCCACGCACCCTTGCCGCCACCAGGTTGAGCTTATCGGTTATACCCAGCTGAAATGCGATCTTAACATCTGATGCATTATCCAGGCCGAAAAAACGTTTGATACCGCCATTCTTCCCGGCCACATCACCAAAATTATGTATCACTTTAAACTCAAGGATTCCTTTATGCAGTACCTCAACCGTATTGGTATTAATGAGTTTTTGCGAATAAAATACCGGGGTGACAGTTTTGGAATTTTTAATTTTTTCATCCATCGAATTCATAAGATTTGCAACTGCCGTATCAGTTTGCGCAGCAGCACGGGCTCCCGCAAAGAGCAGGCAGAACAAAAAGATCTTTTGCATAGTGTTGGTTTTGTTTACAGCATTATCGTATATAAGCGCAAACGGGTTGCCAATAAAAAAAGGGAATAAATGTATAAATTACAGCGGCCGCAATGCTACGCTGTTCATGAAAAAGAAATTGTTATCTGATATTTCTGCAAGTTCACTGCAGGTTATGATTAACCAGTTGTGCGGCCTTCTTATCTTTTACATACTTTCAACAAGGCTCAGTAAGGAGATATTTGGGGAACTGAACTGGACACTCGCTGTTTTGCTCACCGCCTTCAGCATATTATCTTTTGGGATTGACCAGGTAATGGTAAAAAAAATTGCAGCCAGTGAAGACAACCATGCAACACTCGGGGCATTCAGCATGCATGTGATCATAACCGGCCTGCTGCTGTACCTGCTGCTGTTTGCCGGCTGGTGGCTGGTTCCTTCATTCTTTGATACGCATAATTTTTTATTACTGCTGGCCTTTGGAAAAGTACTGCTGTTTTTTTCATCTCCGTTTAAGCAACTGGCAAACGGTCTTGAACAGTTCAGGCCCTTGTTGTTTATGAGCACCGTATCAAATATTGTACGTGCGGTATCCCTGCTGGTGCTTTTATTCATCGGGGAGATAAGCACCATGCCCGTACTGCTGATCTTTGTGGCCGGTGATATAGCAGAATTTATTGTGTGTATCTGGATAACCAAACACCACTTGAAAATGCCCATATTCCAGCAATGGAATACCGCCAGTTACAAATCGCTGCTGAAAGAATCCCTGCCGCAAACCGGTGTGGTGCTGTTTACCGCGGCGCTCTCCCGGTTCGACTGGATATTCCTGGGCCTTTTCAGCAGTACCGTGATACTGGCCAATTACAGTTTTGCCTATAAGGTGTTTGAAGTTTCCCTGGTACCGCTCCTGGTAATCGCACCCGTGCTCATACCGCGATTTACAAAAATATCCAGGCAGCCCGGCGACTTTAAGGAAAAGAAACCGGTATTACAGGTACTGTTGCGCTACGAGATCATCATTGCATGCCTGGTGGCGCTGGTGCTGCAGGTCATTTGGGTACCGGCGGTGGATTTTATAACTGATGGGAAATACGGTGCGGTGAACAAACAAACCATCCTGTTGCTGGCATCAGCCATGCCTTTTTTATATTTCAATAATTTTTTGTGGAGCATCTGCTTTACAAAAGGCGACCTGAAAGCTGTTTTCAGGATATTTTTAGCCTGCTTTATTGTTAACATTGCCGGTATATTAATTTCAGTGCCATTTTATAATGCGGAGGGTGCTGCTGCATCTTATCTTGCTTCCATCATTTTACAATCGGTCTTATTTGAACGTTATCACCGGCGGGCTTACCGCCTGAGCTACCACACAGGTCATTGCCTTCTTATTGTAACCTGTGCGTTTATAGCCGGGTTCACCAGTCATGTTTTTCTTACGGGTATGCTGCCACAGCTTGCTGCAGCAATGGCGGTTTTTATAGCACTCCTTTTTCTCAGCGGCAGCATTTCAAAAAAAGACGGTCACCTGCTGAAACAGGTTTGGTACATATAGGCAACCGCGGCGTGAAAATTTGCGTTTGAGAACAGTCGGCAGTAACTACCATTCTTTAACGCAAACAACTACCACGTGAGCAGCAGATCCGGGCTTGCCTTTATTAAAAGCCGGTTGGCAGGAACCGACTGGCAGCTGTTGATTTTCCTTACGCTTTTTATCAATGTCAAACTTGCGGCAAAACTGGCTGCCATCATCCTGGTTTATTTATGGAGACCTGACTCCAGGTTCGGGCTTAGCTTTACCAACTCCCGGCTGCCCCTGTTTTATGTTGCGGCAGCTGTAATTGCTTTGGTAAACTATTTTTTGCTCGGAGGTTTTACATCGCTCAATTACAGTGTGACCGTTTTGACTGGTTTGCTTTTCTGGTTGCTATGCCTGCTGGCCATGCACCAGGTAAAACTTTCAGTGGAAAGGAATGATGCTGCCGTTATCCACCGGACCCTGCTTGTTTTTTTTTGCATCAATGCACTGGTGTCACTGGCAACCTATGCAGGCATCGTGATGGAAACAGGTGCCTTAAATCCCTACAAATACCAGGGCAATTATCAGAAATATTTTATCGGCACGGGTGATTACATAAAGGGTATCAGTTTTGACACTTCCACTACCAATGCCGTGCTGAACAGTTTTGCTGTTTTGTACTGCCTGCTTCGGAACCGTTTTGAATGGTGTCTTTTTTTTATGTGCATGCTGCTGCTTACCGGCAGCAATATCACCAATATGCTTTTATGTGCCGTGCTGCTCTTGCTGCTTTTTTACAGGACCAGCAAAGCGCAAAAAACAATTATCGGCTGTTGCTTTGCGCTGCTGCTGGTGTTTCTTGTTAAGGTATCACCGCAAAATAATGGCTATATCAGTGCTGCATACGAGCGTGTTGTAAAAGGTAAAAATGATGCCCCGGTTGCTGCTGTAAAGGAAATTCCGTTGATGGAAAAACCAGCAAGCACCCTCAGTGAGGAAGAAAAGAAACAAAAAATTGCTATCCGGTATATCGACAGTTTATACGTGCGGCATACGGCCGGCAATAATGAAGCGTCTTCAGCCGGCAACGGACTAAAAACAAAACCAGTGCTGCCGCAACCCAATATTCACAGTGCTCCCTACCAGCACAAAGATGACATGACCAGTTTTCAAAAAAGCCTTGTTCAGTTCAGTGAGCATGAAAAAATTCCGCTCAATACTCCCGGTACACTGCCGGGAAAAGCGGTGGCCATGATGGAAGTATTTTCATTATTCAGGCAGCACCCGCTGCAACTGCTGACGGGAACTGGTATGGCCAATTTTTCATCCAAGCTCGCCTTTAAAGTAAGCTGCTTAAAAATTGCAGGTGGTTTCCCGCGGCGTTTTCAGTATATCCATCCCGGGTTTGAAAAAAATCACCTCGCCCTGTACATCCGGTATTTTACAAAATCTGCCGGGCTTCATTCACTGATCAATAAACCCGATTCTGTGTATGCCCAGTTACTGAGTGAATACGGCCTTGCCGGGCTGGCAGCATTGTTCACTTTCTACTGGTGGTTTTTTGCCCGGCATTATAAAAGATTAAGCTGGGGCTTACCGCTCATCGTTTTCACCATGGGGCTGTTGTTTTTGGAATACTGGTTTGAACAGTTATCAGTCATGACCGTTTTTGAACTGCTCCTTTTTCTCAACATAAAAGAAACGGCACAACCGGAATGAAAACAACACCCGCCATCACCGTACTGATGCCTGCGTATAATGCAGCCGCCTATATCACAGAGGCGATCCAGTCAGTGCTGCGCCAGAGTTTCACCTGTTTTGAACTGCTGGTGATCAATGACGGTTCAACAGATAATACAGAAAATATTGTCCGGAATTTTTCTGACCCGAGGATCAGGCTGATCAACCAGCCGCACAGTGGCGTGTCGGCCGCATTGAACCTGGGCCTGGTAAATGCCGCCGCAAACCTGGTGGCAAGATTTGATGCCGATGATTGTTGTTACCCGGAACGTCTCAAAGTGCAGTATGATTTTTTGCAGTCGCACCCCGGCCATGTACTTGTTGGCAGCGACGTGAATTATGCCGACAGGAATGGCACCCACCTGTACCGTTATTATAATGCCGCTTACGATCATGAGGCCATAAAAAAATACATTCACTCGGGTTGTCCCTTTGTTCATTCATCGGTCATGTATAAAAAAGACATAGCGCTTGAACTGGGCGGCTATGATGAACGTGCGCATAGTTTTGAGGATTACAGGTTATGGATACAGTTCATCAGTAAAGGTCATGTTTGCAACCTCGATCAGGCGCTGATCATGGTGCGGCTGAATCCCGAATCGGTAACGGTGGATGAAAAACTCCGGGGCAGGCGTTTTGCCCGGTTAAAAAAAGAAATGCTCTTTAGTGAAATCATTTCAAAAAAGCAGGAAGCAGAAATGCTGCAGATACTGCAAAGCCAGAACTTCAGCGGGTTTAAAAAATACAGTTATAATATACTGGTGGCCAAAAAATATTTGTGGAACAATTACCAGCCCGTAAAGGCAAGGCAAAATGTAAAACATGCCATCAGGCTGAAACCACTGCAACTGACAGGCTATGGTCTTTTATTGATGAGTTTTCTTCCGAAGAATATCGTCAGCTTTTTTTACAACGGGTATAAATCTTTTGCAGGCAGTATATGATCAGGGAACAGCTCAAATATTATTATCACCGGTTTTATCAAAAACTTCATGCTGAGACAGTGAAGGGGAATATTCTTACCGCACAGCTGCTCGCAGCAGGCAACAGTCAAAAAGCGCATATCACCTCACTCGATGAAGTGGCTTTCAGGGTGTTTTCACAAAGGGGGGAAGACGGGATCATACAATATATCTGCAGTAAAATTCCTCTGCCGGATAAAACATTCATTGAATTTGGCGTGGAGAACTATACCGAATCCAATACCAGGCTGCTGCTGTTTGAAAACTGGCGGGGCCTGGTGATGGACAGCAGCCGGCTGAATATCCGTTTTATAAAAAAAGATTTTATCTACTGGAAATACGACCTCACAGCAATGCACAGTTTTATCACTGCGGAAAACATAAACGGCATCATTGCAGGTTATACTTCAAATAATGACCCCGGGCTTTTAAGCATTGATATAGATGGAAACGATTACTGGGTTTGGGAAGCCATCAGCTGCATACAGCCACGTGTGGTGATTTGCGAATACAATGCTGTTTTTGGAAGTGACCATGCGGTAAGCATTCCTTACAATCCTGCGTTTATAAAAAACAAGGCGCATTATTCCTGTCTTTATTTTGGTGCCTCGCTGCCGGCATTATGCCTGCTGGCAGAAAAAAAAGGATATGATTTTATTGGCACCAGCGCTGCCGGCGTGAATGCCTTTTTTATAAGGAAAGATCTTTCGGCCCCGTTTGTTCATTACACTGCGAAAACCGGTTTTCATGCCTCTGCCAACCGCGATTCAAAAGATGAAAAAGGTAATAACAGTTTTCTGCCCTTTGCGCAAAGACTGGAAATGATAAAGCACCTGCCTGTAACGGAAGTTTCAAGCGGCAGTAATTATCTTATTAAAGACCTGTATAAAATATGACAGCACCCGGAACCATAAAACTGTTTGTGGATGCGCATGTTTTTGACAGCGAATACCAGGGCAGCAGGAGTTTTATAAAAGAACTTTATACTGCGCTGGCACCGTTACCCGGTCTGCAGGTCTTTATGGCAGCACATGATGTTACATCATTGCAAAAGGAATTTCCACTGCCTGGCAATATCCGTTTTTTGCAATACAGGAGCAGGAACAGGCTGTACCGGCTGCTCGTGGATATCCCGTCAATGATCCGGCAGCACAGGGTGGATTATGCCCATTTCCAGTACATCGTGCCGTTGTTTAAGCATTGCCGCTATATTGTAACCATACATGATGTGCTTTTTTCTGAACACCCGCAGTATTTTTCAAGATGGTACCGTATTCAAAAAAAATGGCTTTACAGGTATGCCGCAAAGCGGGCCGCTATTCTTACCACTGTTTCCGACTATTCAAAACAATCCATCAGCAAACATCTCGGAATTGCATTGCAAAAAATCCATGTAATATCACATGGTGTTGCCGCACATTTTTTTGAGCCGTACGATAAACAAAAAATTAAGGACCAGGTACAGTACAGGTACGGCACCAGTGATTATATTTTTTACGCAAGCCGCTTTGAACCGCGTAAAAACCATGTGCTGTTACTGGAGGTCTTTCTTGAGCTGGAGCTCAGCAAACAAAATTATCACCTGGTGTTTGCGGGTCATCATTCACTGGAAACCCCCGATTTTGAACAGCTGTATGCTTCATTGCCTGCAGCCATAAAACAACACGTACATATTCTTCATCAGCCGGACGATGCCGCATTACTGCAATTGTACCGGGGTGCCACCTGCTTTGTATACCCGTCGGCCGCAGAAGGTTTTGGCATGCCGCCGCTGGAAGCCGCTGCTGCCGCAGTTCCTGTTCTGTGCAATAACAAAACTGCGCTGGCAGATTTCAGCTTTTTCTGTAAAAATCACATTGACATCACCAACAGCCGACTTTTTAAAGAAAGATTGCTGGGCATACTTAACAACGGGGAGCAAAACGGCGAAACATGCCGCATAAAAAAGCATGTACAGGAACACTATAGCTGGCACCAAGCTGCCACCACATTTCTTACACGCATCAAACAAGATCCGGGCAATGATACATTTTGAAAAACTGATTAATAACAGGGAAAAACTTCGGGAAGAATACCTGCTGGCCAGGCCTTTCCCCCACCTGGTAATTGATAATTTTTGTGATACGGCAAAACTGGAAGAAGCCTGCGCAGCCATACCAGAACTGCAGCAGAAAAGCCGTGATTATGTTTTTGCGCATAACAAATTTGAAAAAGCCAATTACAAAACCCTGTCGCCCCTGCTGGAAGAACTGCAGCGGGAACTGTGCTCAGACAATATGAATGATTTTTTAAGTTTCATTGCCCATGAAACCGTTTTTGTAGACCCAAAAAATCACGGCGGCGGTTTGCACCAGGGAAAAAAGAACAGTTTTTTAGACATGCATCTTGACTTCAATTACCATCCACTTCAAAAAAACTGGTACCGGAATATGAACCTCCTGCTGTACCTGAATAAAGACTGGAAACCGGAATACAAAGGGCATCTCAAACTGGTGGACCTGCGCAGCGGTGATGAAAAAGAATTAGCGGTGCCCTTCAACCGCATGATCATACAGCAAACCAGGCCCTATACGTTGCACGGATACGAGATGACCCGCTTCCCGGAAAACAATTACAGAACCTCCATTGCCACCTATGCTTACACAGTACATAAACATCATATCGAAAAGCCGCGAACCACCGACTGGAAGATCAACAGCAATGCGCCTGTCAAAAAAATGCTTGCGGCGGTGTACGGACCAGCTGTAAAACTTAAAAACAGCCTGTTTGGCAGCGGCACAGCAAAAAATCAATAACCAATTAAAACCTTATCATGAAGATCGGTATCATCGGAACAAGGGGCATCCCCAATGAATATGGCGGCTTTGAACAACTGGCCGAAAAACTCTCCGTGGGGCTGGTACAAAAAGGTAACGAGGTGGTTGTATATAATTCGCACCGGCATTCTTACCGCCAGAAAGAATTCCATGGTGTGCAGATCGTTCACTGTTTTGATGCGGAATATTTGATTGGAACCGCGGGACAGTTTATTTACGATTTCAATTGTGTGATGGATGCCCGCAAACGGGATTTTGATGTGCTGCTGTTCCTGGGTTATACCAGCAGTTCTGTATGGGGGAAATTATACCCGGAACATGCGATCATCATTTCAAATATGGATGGGTTTGAATGGAAGCGCCGTAAGTATTCAAAACCGGTGCAGCGCTTTTTGCGGTACGCTGAAAAACTCGCTGTAAAGTACAGCCATTATTTTGTGGCGGATTCCATTGCCATGCATGCCTATTTAAAAAATAAATATGGGAAAGACAGCGCCTATATTGCTTACGGCGCTGAAGTGTTCAACAGCGCAAGGGAAGAGCTGCTGGCATCCTATAACCTGAGCAGTAAAAATTATTTTATGCTGATGGCCCGCATGGAGCCGGAGAATAATATTGAAATGATACTGGATGGTTTTCACCAGTCGGCATCAGACAAAAAATTCGTGGTGGTGGGTAATATGAACAATAAGTTCGGCAGGCATATACTGCGCAGGTTCAGCAGTGATGAACGTATTGTTTTTGCGGGCGCCATTTACAACAATGAACTTACGCACACACTTAAACATAACTGTCCGCTGTACTTTCACGGTCATACCGTGGGCGGCACCAATCCTTCACTCATTGAAGCCATGGCCAGCCGCGTGCTGATTGCAGCGCACGACAATCATTTTAACCGTGCCGTACTCAGCGAAAACGGGTATTATTTTTCCAATTCAGGTGATGTAAGGTCGATCATTGAAAGTTTTCATTCAGCCGTAAAAGAAGAGCTGATGACACAGAAAAATTTTGAAAAAATAAAGACCGACTATAACTGGCCGCTGATTATTGAGCAGTATGAAAAATTCATTTGTAATTGTTATAACCGGTCCAGGTGAAAAATACCTTTATCATAAAAGATACCATTGAAAACAAGATCAGCTTTTATTTGCTGAGCTGTTTTCTTGCCTTGTTTCCATTTGACTATTTCTACAGCCAGCTGGTACTGGGATGTTTTGCACTGCATACGGTCATCCACTTCAAAAAGGAACGGCTGCAGCTGCTGAAAGCAACAGCAACCTGGCTGCCTTTGCTGCTGTACTTTGTAATGCTGCTGTCGGTATTATACAGCAGCAATAAAAAAGAAGGCATCGATATCAGCGGAAGGCAATCCGCCATGCTGATCATGCCCATATTATTTGCCATCAGCAATTTCAGTTTTGCTCAGTATAAAATACGGCTGCTGCAGATTTTTTCCTACGCATGCACCGCAACCATACTGTATCTTTTTGCCGATGCGTTATACACTATCCGCTATTTCAGCCTGCCGGCCAGTAACCTTTTCACTGCGGCTTTTACCAATCATAACTTTTCATCCCCCATTGCACTGCACGCTACCTATATGGCTTTGTATACAGGCTTTTCGATCGCGGTATTATTGTATGTTTTTTTTAACAGCAGTAATCAATGGCTGCGGATAATAAACGGTATCTGCCTGCTGATCCTTGCAGCGGGTTTATTACAGCTGGCCTCAAGGGCTGTGCTGATTGCCATGATCATTACTGTTGCGGCTGCAGTTCCATTGCTGGTACAGGGACCAAAACGCTGGGGTCTCGCAGGGGCCGTCGTATTACTGTCGCTGGCTGCCGGTATTTCGGCTGTAAAGACAAACAGTTTTAAACAACGTTATGTGAGTGAATTAAAGAATGACCTGTTAAATGCACCTGTACCCAATGAAATACTCGAGCCCAGGATCCTCCGCTGGAAACTCGCTGTCGGCCTGGTGGCAAAATCTCCTTTATATGGTTATGGAAACGGCGCTGAAAAAGACCTGCTGAAAGAAGCATACTTCCGTAACAAACTGTATATCTCCTATCTCAGGAGTTTTAATGCACACAGCCAGTACCTGGCCATGCTGATCCGCTGCGGGGTCATTGGACTTGGTGTGCTGCTGATTGTACTGGCCTTTGCCTATTTGACAGCTTACCGGGAAAAAGATTTCCTGTTTCTTTCCTTTCTGATCCTGGTGAGCACCGTATCGGTATCAGAAAACATACTCGATGTGAACAAGGGCATTTTCTTCTACAGTTTTTTCCTGTCATTTTTCCTCACCGTGAATAACCCGCTGTTTGGCAAGGCAACTGATGAGGAGCCAAAACCGATTGGTGAGTATAACCCGTAACAATGAGTAAAATTTCTGCCGTAATTATTACTTATAACGAAGAAAAAAACATTGCCCGCTGCATTGATTCGGTTGCAATGGTGGCTGATGAAGTGGTGGTGCTGGATTCTTTTTCCACAGATAATACCTGTGCAATTGCAGCAGGTAAGGGCGCCACGGTTTACCAGCAGTCATTTGCCGGCTATGTGCAGCAGAAAAATAAAGCGATCATGCTGGCATCGCATCATTATATTTTGCTGATGGATGCTGATGAAGCACTGGACAAGGACCTCGGCATTGCCATACTGGTGGAAAAGCAAACAGGCTTCAGCAACAGGGCATACCAGGTAAAGCGCTGCAATATATATTGTGGTATGCCGGTACGGCACGGGCTTTGGTATCCTGATAAAAAGATCCGCCTCTTTGATAAACGTATTGCAGGCTGTGGCGGTTTAAATCCACATGACAGGGTAATCGTGCACGGCAATATAGATGTGGCGAAACTGGAAGGTGAACTGCTTCATTATACCTGTGATTCAGAAGCAGCGTATAAAAAAAGAAATGAAGAGGTGAGCACGGCAGCGGCACAGTCATTATTCGAAAGCGGCAAAAGGCTGCAATGGGCAAAACTGTTTTTTAGTCCGCTATGGACATTTATCAACGGTTATATTCTGAAACTTGGATTTTTGAACGGGCGCACCGGCTGGATCATTGCCGTGAATACCACGAGGCAATCCTTTAAAAAATACAATAAACTGCGCCTCTTACAGCTTCAGGCCGGCAAGAACAGTTTACAGGAACTTAAAACAGATTTCTCCTCTTGAAAACAATGCAGCAGCAAATATTACAGGTGCTGTCGTACTTCGACATGTTCAGCTACCCGCTGCTTGCGGCTGAAATAAGGGAGTATATGCCATTGCCGGTAAGCAAACAGGTGCTGCAGCAGGAACTGGATGATATGCAGCAACAGGAACTGGTATATAAACTGGATGATTTTTATGCCGTGCAGGATGATATCTTCATGGCCACCAGGCGGAACAACGGCAACAGGTGTGCCGCAGGTGAGTTGAAAAAAGCCGCGAAGGCTGCCCGGGTTTTATACCGTTTTCCTTTTGTAAACGGACTGGCCATTTCAGGTTCGCTGTCCAAGAATTATGCGGATGAAAATTCGGATATAGACTTTTTCATTATAACGGCACCCAACCGTTTATGGATTGCCCGCACACTGATGCATATTTTTTATAAATGGGCCGTATTCACCGGCCGCAGCCGCATGTTTTGCATGAACTATTACGTGGATGAAACCGCACTGCATATTCCTGAAGAGAATATTTTTACCGCGATGGAAATTGTTACACTGCTTCCGGCTGCAGGTTTGGATTGCATTGAAAATTTCACCAATGCCAATAACTGGGTAAAGGATTATTTTCCTGCCGCTGCTGCAAAAACGCCAATTCTGTCAAAAACTAAAAAAGGATGGATCCGGGTACTTGCAGAAAAAATCCTGTCGGGAAACCTGGGCAACCTGCTTGACAACTGGTTACTAAGGCTCACCCGGAAACACTGGCGGCAAAAAAAACAGCAGCAAAAAAAGAATACCAAGGGAATTTGCACCGGCATGCTTGCAGATAAGCATTTTGCAAAACCCAATCCTGTAAATTTTCAGCAAAAGATATTGGTATCATACGACCAGAAGTTGCAGCAGCTGAACAGGAAGGTGCATCACAGCATCGTATCTCCCGCTAGCAGTTTTTCTTTCGCAGTGAAATGATATAATAATCTCCCACGCTTCGCCAGGGCCACCGCGATTTTAAGGCGGCTTCCTTCCTGCATAAAAATGCATACAAACGGGGATGCTTTGTTGCAAAGTCCTCCATATAAGACGGCGGCACGATGGTGCACAAACCTTCTGCCGACAACAGGTCATATTCCTCCCCCATATGTTCAGCTACAAAAGACGGGTTATAATACCAGCAGGTGAAATATTCGCCTTCAATATGTGCGCTGGCTCCCTTGCCGGAAAACAGCCTGCGGAAAGCAGTTTTGAATTTTCCCTTAAACAGCAGCAGGAATTCCCATAAACAAAACCTGGGCAGCAGCACCAGTGTTACAAAACCTCCGGGTTTTAGTAAGGCGCTGAATGAGTCCATCACTTTATCCAGCGCCCCGGTGCAGTTCAGCCCGGCAAAATTGGAAAAGATAAGATCATACTGTTTGTGCTGTTGCAGCTGCGTAAGGTTGGTAAAGGATATTTGTTCTGCAGTAATCCTGCTTTCCAGTCCTGCTGCGGTTGTCTTTTTCCGCAGTTGTTCCAGCATGCCTGCAGAGATGTCCGTTGCATGTACGTGGTGGCCGTTTGCAGCAAACCACCAGGCATCTTCACCCGTACCGCTATTGAGTTCCAGGATATCACTTCCTGGCTGCAGGTATTGCATCACATGCGCCCGCACCCTTGCCCGCTTGTACTGGATGATGGGATTGTTTGAATACAATGCATCAAACACAGCAGACTGCTTTGTAAAGGCAGCTGCTGCTGATGCATCGCTATTGTTCAAAGCGTGATTCATGTGGCAGGTTTTTGCAATTGCTGCAGTTTATATTTTTCAATAAAGGCCGCTGGCAGAAAATACAGGTATGATAAAGCTTTTCGCAGGTTCCGGTAATTCAGCTTTACCGGATGCTTTATCAGCTGACGCATCATTTCCAGTGCCTTGTGTTTGCGGTGGTTTTTATGCACAAACACATGCAGCTGTTTATAAAATGCGGGCTGGTAGGTATTGCGGAACATCAGTGCCATCTCATCAGAATCCGTCCAGTTGGTTTTTTGCTGCAGCTGGCTTTTCACATTTTCAAAAAAAATGGTGCCCGGCAGCGGGTATGAAACAGAGATGCCAACTTCATAAGGCAGCAAATTATTGATCATCCTGACCGTAAGTGCTATATCCTCTTTTGTTTCGCCGGGATAACCAAACTGTATAAAAAAAGACGGGTGGATGCCATGCTTTTTCAGCAGGTGTGTGGCATCCTGTATTTGCTGTACCGTGGTGCCCTTGTCCATGGCATCCAGTATTTTTTGAGAACCGCTTTCTGCGCCCATCCATATATTGCTGCAACCGGCCCTTGCCAGGTCTTTGATGTTCTCCTCCTGCAGCAGCAGGTCGGCCCGGCATTGTATCTTAAAATCAAATACCAGTTGCTGTTCCTGCACCAGGTTGGCAAATTCATGGATCCAGCCGGGTTTTAATCCAAAAATATCATCACAAAACCAGATATGGTCAAAGCGGTACTTCGCTTTCAAAAACAGCAGTTCATTTATCACATGCTGCGGACTGCGTACATTGTACCGGTTACCATAAATGGGTTTGGCACACCAGTTACATTTAAAAGGACAGCCCCTTGTTGTGCCCATATTCATGGAAAAATACCCGGCATGCTGCTGCCACATGCTGCGGTATGGTTCCATATCAATGATGTCCCATGCCGGCATCGGCAGTGCATCAAGATCCCTGATTACTTCACGGCGCTTTGTTTTTACGGTGGCATTCTGGTGCCTGAATGCAATGCCGCTCACCGGCAAAAAATCCTGCCGGCCGTTTGTAATGGCTGTGATCAATTCCTGCAATGTGACTTCAGCTTCTCCCATTAAAATAAAATCTGCTCCCGCATCGAGGTACATTTCATATCGATCGGTACTGTCTGACCCCGATACCAGTACAGTACAACCCCGCTCCTTTGCATAACCAATCATTTTAAAAGCCGCCTCACGCATATTGGTCAGGCACATTTTGGTAAGATAGTTGAAGCCATCGTCGTACAGCACAAAAAAATCCGGTCTTGTAGCTTCAATAATGGGAATGAGTTCATCTGCGGTTTTTGCAAACATGCTGTCGAACAAACTCACTTTGTAACCGCTTTCCCGCATTACGGCCGCCGCATACAATGTACCCAGTGGTGCATAAGGCTGCCCGGCCGACCACTGCTTGGGATCGAAACGCAGGAAATAGGAATGTGAAAAAACGATCTTGTCCATCGCATCAGGGTTTAATGCCGGGTTTTAAATGAAGGTAACAAACACAGTTTACGCAGGTAATATTTGAAGAGGTGTCTAACTGTTTTCTGAATGCCACTGCTTTTTCACTGTTGATGATATCTTCCAGCGCTGCATCATGGATATTGCCATAAGCCGCATGAAAAAAACAGGGCCGTACCGCACCATCGGCTTCCACCACCACTGATACCCATGGTGCATTGCATTTTTTAAAAGGCGGCAGGGCCAGCTGGTAAAAGGCTGCATAGTGTTCATATATTTTGTACAGTTTTGCCGGAGATTCAGCAATAAAGCCATTCGAAAAATCTTCAGCATGTGATACCACCAGGTTTTCCAGTACGGTTTTAAACTCATCGAGTTCGTTTACCGCCGGTACAATTTCATGTTGTTTTGCCTCACCCCATGATTGTTCGCGGTTAAACGCATGGCTCGTAACATCGGCGGGCAAAAAGCTGATGGAAGACAACCCAAGATCCTTTGCTGTTTTTACCAGTGCAGGCCATATCCTGAAATTGGATTTATGGATGACGGTACGTGCTGAAATTTTAAAGCCTGGCTCAATCTCTTTGATCGTTTGGATACCAGCCCGCATTTTTTGAAAACCCGCAGGAACGTTGCGGATGCTGTTATGGATATGTTCGTCGCCATCCAGCGAAATAATCACATCATCTGTCCATTGTACAATATCACGGGCATGTTTTCCCAGCAGCAGGCCGGTGCTGTGGAGACTTATTTTAATGCCTGCATTTTTCAGCAGCGCACAAAAACTGAAAAAAAGCGGGTGCATCAGTGCCTCGCCGCCGCTCATCAATACATGGCGGGTGCCGAGTTGTTTCAATGTGTGCAGTATGCCGCTGATATCGTTTTCCGAAAGCTGCTTTAACCGGTTATTGCCTTTCCATATATCACACATCACACAGCGGCAGTTGCAGGCACTGTGCGGCATGAGGATGGCCACAGGCAAAGCGGTGATTACATGTGTTTGCAAACTGCGGTATCGTTTGTAGGTATGTGAAAGTGACTGCAGCATTATTTTTTTCCGGTGATAAGAATATGATAAAAAGGGTTGCGGCCAGGTTTGATCCTGTTGAAAAATGACAGCGGGTTGTACAACACCCTGTGATCAAATTGCTGTATGGTATCAATACAATGATGAAAATAATACTCTGCCATTTGAGGAAAGCTGAGCCCGGAAAAATATGCCTGGCTCCGCAGCCCGGCTTTAAACACTTCCTCCTTTTTGTAAAGCACCGTATCCATAATATGCACTTCACCCATCAGGGTTAAATGTGATAAAGCGGCCGACACCGTTCTTTTTACCGATGGGAAATACTGCATGGAAGCTGCAAAAACAATGACATCATAGTGCTGGCCTGGTAAAATATCTTTACCCAGTTCGCCCCGGGCAAAACTGAGATTGTTTTTGTCTGCAAAAACCCTGCGGGCCTGTTCCAGCTCTTCTGTATTGATATCGATACCGGTTACGGTGGCATTTTTGATGCCTGCCAGCTGCGCACTCAGCCAGCCATTCCCGCAGCCCACTTCAAGAATATGCAATGGCTGCTGTTTGCTGCGGAGATATTTAATGAGCCGCCTGCAGGAATTTCTCCGGGTAAGCCATTCTTTATAGTGCGGATGTTTTTTTGAAAGCTTCGGAAGCAGCAACAGTTCTTCATCGCTGTAAAAACGGTTTTCCTTTCTCCGCAGCAGGCAGTATTGTTCAGCAAATATGCTGGCTGCAGCCTTGCTGTTCACCGATAAATGTTTTGCTATGGTAAGAGCGCCGGGCAAAATATGGTTATAAACCCTGGATTTCCGGCTGCCGGTATTTCCATATTTTTTGCAGCAGCTTTATTTCGTAAGGGTAATTATAAAAATTCAGTTTATAACGCAGTCCTGAAAAAAGGCTGATCATGCGCCGTTTCAGTTCACCCATTCTTATATCGGTGGCGGTGGGATAAACCCCGTTCAGTACTGTTTCAAAATTTTTTATTTTATCGATCATGGCAGGCGTAAGCCATGGTGTAAGCGGATTTTTCCGCAGGTCGAATTTTTCCCATTGCGGCGCTATCCATTCTTCCAGTGTTTGCGGAAACCGGAACCCTGCCGACTGCACTTCACGGAACAGTTCAGAACCTTCCGCAGGCACCGGGCTGTAGGTATACAATACAATCTCGGCATCCGGGTTGGTACGTTTTACTTTTTTTACAAAGCGGATATCAAAGTCTATCTGCTCCATCACTTTTTCCGGTGTGGCCGCGGGGATGCCTGTAACAAAAGAATATTCAGGTATGATACCGAATTTTTTTATGCGCTTTGCAAAACGAAGGATCTGGTCTGCACTTTGTGTACCGCCCTTATCAAACAGTTTGAGCACATTATCATTCCCGCTTTCTGCCCCGAAATAAATCATGCGGCAGCCCGATGCACGTATCAGCGCCAGGGACGCATCACTGAATTTATCCATCGTGTCAATACGTGCCATGGCCCACCAGTTCATTTTTTCGGGCAGGATCATTTGTGCAAACTCCACGGCTCGTTTTTCCGAAACAAAGAAATTATTATCATGGAATTCGATGGCATCGGCGCCCCAGTTGTCCTTGATATACTTTATATCCTTATAAACCTGCGCTGCCGTTTTGGCCTTCCACCTCGCTTCAAAAATGGGGACCACGGCACAAAATGAACAGGTAAACGGGCAACCGATACTGGAATGATAGGCCATGGTTTTATTACCGAGGTAGGTTTTGCCCAGGTATTTTCCGATGGGATAAAACTGGTGAAGCTTGTCATATGGCAAGGCAGGCAAAATATCCTGTTCGGGCAGGTCGTCTTTTGCATTGCGGAGAATATCATCCCCGTTTTTATAAATAAGGTTCCTGATCAGTTCATAAGGAGTGTTGTGCTCCAGCGCTTCCAGCAGGCGGGGAAAAGCCATATCACCGGCGCCATTGATGACAAAATCAACATAGCCCGATGCAAGGATTACCTTATAATGATTGGAAGGAAAATAACCGCCCCATATCATCACCGTTCCGGGAAATTGTTCTTTTATTTTTTTTGCAAAGGGAATGGCCTGTTTTGCCTGCGGACCCGGCATTACCGTAAAGCCGATGTATTTATAACTTCCTGAGGAAAGATAGCTGCATAGTTTTTGGTATGCATCTGCTTCAAGGTTACCATCCACAATGGCCCATTCAAATTTACCTTCCACCGCTGCTGCAATACTGAGCAGTGAATTTGGAATGCGGTATTTTGCATCGGCACTTTTCGGATTGAATAAAAGCACTTTATTCATACTGCATAAAACGAAACCGCCCTGCAGATGGTTGCCTGCTTTTACTGCCGGTTTATTATTATTTTTATCCGTAAAACATGCATATCACCCGGTGAAAAAAACACTTAACCAATTCTGGAAAAAGCTAAGGGGAAAGGAAAAAGATGCCGCCACGGCATACAACCTGTGGGCCGGCTATTACGACAGCCAGCCCCATAACCTGATGCTGGCACTGGATGAAACGGTTTTCAGCGAACTGCTGCAGCTGGTTCCTTTTACAAAAGGGCTGATTGCCGATATTGGCTGTGGCACCGGCCGTCACTGGCAAAAACTGCTGCAGCTGCAGCCGCAAAAAATTACCGGCTTTGATGTTTCGGAACAAATGCTGGCAAAACTCGTTGCAAAATACCCGGGTGCCGAAACTCACCTGGTAAAAAATGAAAGCCTGGCACCATTGCAGGATAACAGTTGCGGACTGCTGGTATCCACTCTCACCATTGCACATATAGAAAATATGCATGCTGCTTTAAAAGAGTGGGCCAGGGTGGTTGCACCGGGTGCATATATTATCATCACCGATTATCACCCGGCTGCACTGGCCAAAGGAGCCCAGCGCACTTTTACCGCCAACAATGAAGAGATCAGCATTAAAAATTATGTGCATCCCGTGGAACAGGTTATTGAACGGGCAAAGCAACTTAATTTATCCGTGATACGATTAACAGAAAAAATCATTGATGAAAACATGCTGCCCTATTATGAACAACAGTCTGCAGTGCATGTTTTTGAAAAATGGAAAGGCACACCCGTGATCTACGGACTGTTACTTCAAAAAGCAGATGTGGCTCAGTAATCTCAATAATGTGGAAGATGGCCGCACAGTAAATATTGCGGTGAAGGGCAACAGCATTACTGCTGTAAACTTTGATTCCATACCCGGCAATGAAGCGGCCATCCATTTTACGGATGCTTCTGTATTGCCCGGGCTCATTAACTCACATGACCACCTCGATTTTAATAATTACCCGCAAACCGGCAACCGCATTTATCAAAATTATACCCAATGGGGAAAGGATATTCACCAGCATAACAGGGCTGCCATTGATGCTGTTTTGAAAATACCGGAGAGCCTGCGTACAGACTGGGGCTTATATAAAAATTTACTGGCCGGTATCACCACGGTGGTCAATCACGGAAATAAAATCCCGATAGCAAGCGAACTGATCACGGTACACCAGCAGGCTGTTTCATTGCATTCTGCCGGGTTTGAAAATAACTGGAAACGGAAACTGAACAATCCCTTCAACGCAGGCAGGCCCGTAGCTATTCATACAGGAGAGGGAACGGATGAGGCGGCATCAGCAGAAATCGATGCGCTGGTCCGCTGGAATTTACTCCGGAAAAAACTGGTGGGTATACATGGTGTGGCCATGAGCATGGAACAGGCCAAATACTTCAAAGCATTGGTATGGTGCCCGGTCTCCAATTTTTTTTTACTGGGCAAGACAGCTGCCGTTGGGCAATTGAAAAACAATACCACCATTTTGTTTGGTACTGATTCAACACTTACAGCCGGCTGGAATATATGGGACCATTTAAATGATGCCCTGCAAACAGCCCAGCTCAGTTATGCAGCGTTATGGGATGCGGTTACTGCAGCCGCTGCTGCAGCCTGGAATACAGGAAATGGAAAAATTACTGCCGGAAAATTTGCAGATATTGTTATTGTAAAGGGGGCCAATAAAAAAGTAAATGATGGTTCTGTTTTTAAAACAGTTCCCGGGGATATTTTACTGGTGATGCGTCATGGCCAGGTGAAACTTTTTGACGCCGCACTGAAAGACAGGCTGCAGGCTTACATTGAACCGGAAACATTCAGCACGATCTCCCTAGGAGGAAATAAAAAATTTGTGGCGGGAAACCTGCCCGGGCTGGCAGGTGAAATTTTAAAATATTATCCAGATGCAAAATTCCCGTTTACGGCTGGTTGACCTGAATTATCATTGTCATGATGCCATTACCCAACCCGGGGATGTACTGGCTATTCATGCTCCGTCAGACAGGTATGCTTATTTACTCAGCGAAAAAATGGAAGTGCATTTTGTGAAACATGCCGATCTGGATGTGCTGCACCGGGATGGCCACATTACATACCGCTTTTTCAAAAGCCGCAACAGGTTTTGGCATATTCCTTTTGCCACACACCGCTATGTAAAAAAACTGCAGCCCGGCATCGTGCTCGTGCAGGGACTTGTTTTTCCGCTGCAGTTAATATTCCTGGCGATATTGTTAGGCCGGAAAACAACCATCATTGTACAGCATCATGGTGAAAGACCCTGCCGTGGTTTGAAATTATTGCTGCAGCGGCTGGCCGGAAAATTTATACAGGCCTGTTTTTTTACCAGCAACGGTAATGCGGCAGCATGGATTGACAAAAAAATTATCAGCAATGCCGGAAAATGCCATGAAGTATTGGAAGCTTCCACCTTTTTTATACAGGAAGATAAAACCACCTGCAGGGCATTACTGGAAATGGGTGATGAAATGGTTTTTTTATGGGTGGGGCGGCTGCACACGCTCAAAGATCCCATTACGGTGTTACAATCATTTGCAGGTTTTTTAAACAATGGCGGCCAGGCAACACTTTATATGATCTACCAGTCGGACGAATTATTGCCCGAAATAAAAGCATTGCTGAACAGTAATCCCCTTTTACAAAATGCGGTGAAGCTGGTGGGAAAACTGTTGCACAGCGAGCTTGCCGCATGGTACAGTGCTGCCGATTTTTTTCTAAGCGGGAGCCATAAAGAAGGCAGCGGGTACGCACTCATTGAAGCCATGGCCTGCGGTTGTATTCCCGTGGTGACTGATATTCCTTCATTCAGAAAAATAACCGGAAAAGGCAGTGCATGCTTTTTGTTTCCCCCGGGTGATAGCGCAACCTTACTGCATTTGCTGAACCAGCTGGAGCATATTGACAGGAAGGCTTTTTCCATACAGGTTCTGCAACAGTTTCGCAACCAACTCAGTTTTGAAACAATCGCCGCAGATATCTACCGGGTTTGCCGGCAATTAAATCCCGAATAATCCGGCTATTGCAGCAGCGGTTTCTGCGGAAGAACTGTACAATACCCTTTCAGGTGCTGGCAGATGTTGCAGTAAGTGAGCAGCCTTTTGTTTCATTTCTTCCTCACCGGAAACAATATGCCAGTTTTTTATGGTGACATCTGCCGGTTTGCAAAAGCTGATGACCTGTGCACCTGCGTACAAAGCCTCGGCGCATACCATTCCAAAGCCTTCGTATAAAGACGGGTGAAGAAAGACCTTTGTTCTTTGCATCAGTTGCAGCAGGGCGCTGTGCGGCAGTTCTCCCGTAAAACTGATATTCGCTGCAATGCCCTGCTGCATGGCCAGTGTTTTAAGATGCTTCAGCTCCGGGCCATCGCCGCACAAAATAATTTTAAGCCCCGGAAAAAAAATCTTCATCACGCCGGCCACCCTGATAAATATGTCAAACTGTTTTAAAGGTATCAGCGAACCCGCGGCCAGCAGGTCGATATCTTTTTCCATAAAAGCAACTGGAAATTGTGCCGGTTCAATCCCCAGCGGAATGGTGGCAGCCGGTTGAATATGATAATGCTCCGTAAAAGACCTGCTGATAAAATCAGACAGTGCGATAAACCCGTTTTTTCTGCCGGCAATTTTTGATACATACCTGTTTCCTTTTTTAGCATCCTGGCCGAGCAGCCAGCAATAATGCGGCAAATGATATTTATTGGAAAAACGGGCCGCAAGCAGGGCACATTCATCACACCAAAAGCTAAGCAGGCCGCAAACATGGTGCTGTTGCTGCAGTTTCGTTAATAAAACAGCTGTGCGCTGCCACAGCAGTCTTCTCACCAGTCCTTTTTTGTTTTTACCTCCCATGGCAAAAACCATATTGCCATGCCAGTGATAAACAGTTCTGTCAAAGGGATATTGCAAACTGATAATGATGACTTTTACAGCAGGCTTTAACTTATTATAGGCAAGCAAAAAGTTTTGCTGGGCAGGCAAACAGGTGCTGTCACTTTCATTGGCAGGAAAGCCGGGGGTAAGCAGCAGCAATACCGGTTCTTCTTTACGCATCGGCCCAAATAATTTTATTACAGTAAGAGAGGCTTTGTTGTTTATGCGAGATAAGGACGATGATTTTTCCCCCTGTTGCCAGTTGCCTGAAATGCTGCAGCAGTTTTTCTTCAGATGCGTGATCCAGTTCACTAAAAGGTTCATCTAAAATGATTACACCCGCATTTTTGAACAGGGCCCTTGCGATGGCAATACGTTGCTGCTGGCCGCCGCTGATATTCCTGCCATTTTCCTTTACAACAAAATCCGGGTCAAGGCCACTGCTGGTAAGCCAGTTATGGATACCAGTGACTCGGAGGATCTCATTTAACCATCCTGCATCCGGCACCTCATTACTGAGTGTGATATTGTTCCGGATACTATCATGTACGAGGAAGGGTTGTTGCTTTACATATGCAATATCATTTCTGAACTGCATCCTTGCTGCCGCATTCACCACATCACCGTTAAAAAGAATTTCCCCTGAGTGAATTTCCTCAAAGCCCAGCAGCAGGTTAACCAGGGTTGATTTGCCTTTGCCGGATACAGCCGCAATACCCGCCATGTCGCCCGGAACCAGGCTGCAGCTGAATGCATGCAATAACGGTTGCCTGTAACCAAACGAAATATTACGAACTTCAATTTTCCCGATCGTTTTATTGCTGGCAGGAACAGTGCTGATATCACCCGTTAAACCGGCAATGGTATAACTGTAGGTATTTACCTGTGCCAGGTGATTGATGATCTTTACCACACCGGGAATGATCTTATAAGCCGCGGCCATAAAAGCACCCACCGTAAAAAGCGGTAAGCCGGGCTGGCTGCCGGCAGATGAAACAAGCACCATCAATACAAAACCGGCCACCATAAACAATTCAAGAAATCTTGCGGGCAGCGCCTGCACCGATTGTAATTTCGACAGGTTATGATTTAGCTGCTGCTGTTTGGCAGCGTACCGTGCAGTAAAAAAAATTTCTTTCTGGTACATCCTGCTCTCAATAAAACCGGCCAATGCTTCTTTGAGATACTGCAGGGATATTTCCCCCGACTGCTTTACAGCGCCGCGTGCCTGCCGGATTTTTTTCCTGTTATAAAAGAATAATAAAAAAACCGGGGCAGCCAGCAGGACAGCCAGCAATAAAAAAATTTCGGGGCTGTATAAAAGCAGGGCGGCTGTGGTGATGAGCAGGAGTAATCCCTGTGTAATGATCTGCTGCCAGCCGTTAAGTACATAATGCGCATACTCCACCGGCTGCTGGCTTATCTGTTTAATATAAACCGCTGTATCCGTAGCCACATAGTTTTGATAAGAACCCTCCAGGAAGGCAGCGCAGTTTTTTTCAGACAGGCGGGCAGCCACTGTATAAACAAACCTGAATTGTGCCGATGCAGCAACATAGGCGGCCCCGTTCTTTACCACAAACAATATAAACAATACCATTGCCAGGCTTATTAAGCTGTGTGATGAAAAAAAATGCGGCAGTATTGAATGCTTGTTTCCCGGTTGCAAATAATTATTTGCAAGGGCCAGTAAAACGGTTAACAATGCAATATCCAGTATGGCAATTAAAAGATCGGCAAAGGCAAACAGGAAAAATTGCCGGCGTTCACCGGGCAGCAGCGGTTGCAAAGTATTTTTCAGCGTCAGGGCCATAAAATGCGGCCGCCGGATCCAAGCGATGCGAATCTGTATTTGAAAGCAGCAACGGGCATTCTTTTATGCCGGTTTGGTTGTTTTAAGGCGGCAAATTTATAATCGTTGATGAAGCAGGGCGGGTTGCTTTTACAGTTTTTTAACAGCGGGGTGAGGTTTTTATAAAAAAATTTTAAACCCGCTGAAACGCTGTACGGTAAAGGGTTTTAACAAAAAACAGGCGCCCGGGAAAAGGGGTGAAGTTATCCCCCGGAAAACACACTGGCACGGTTTTGGAATTTTGGGCACAGGGTACAAAAAAGTGACACCACTTAAACTGAATCCTTTTCTATTTTAAAACTTATAAATCTATTTATCATGAGCACAACTAACTTTCCAACTCCTGTACAGGAAAATCAGCCAAAGGCTGCTTCAAAAGCTTCCGGTTACAAAAATGCAGCAATCGGTATTTTATCCGCGGGTATTTTAGGCCTGGGTGGCTATATGATGTACGACAAAAACAAAGCATCAGAAACCATGCAGCTGCAACAGACACAGATTGCTAAAGTAAGTGATGAAAAAAGCGACCTGCAAACAAGTTTTGATGCATCATTGGCAAGACTGGATTCCATGACCACCGTGAATACCAGCCTCAACAGCCAGCTGGCAGACAAGAATACCGAGATCGGTAAACTGAAAAGTGAGATCCGTGGTATTTTAAACAAGAAAAACGCCAGCGCAGCAGAGCTGACAAGGGCCAAAAAACTGATTGAAGAGCTGAATGAAAAAATCGGCGGCCTTGAAGCAGATGTGGCCAGGTTAACAGCAGAAAACCAGACACTCACCAATGATAAAGTTGTACTGACCCAGGAGAAAGATAAACTTACTCAGGACCTGGCTGCAACTACCGAAGTAAAACAAACGCTGGAGAAAAAAGTGGATGTTGCTTCAACACTGAATGCTTCCAATATTTCAATCACACCGGTTGATATAAGGAAGAATGGCAAGGAAAAAGTATCCAGCACGGCTAAACGTGTTGACAAACTGGTGGTGAGCTTTGACGTAACCAACCGCATTGCACAAACAGGTACTACAGATGTATATGTTGTGGTGATTGGTCCTGATGGCACACCCATGACTTCAGGCGCAGAAACATTTGCAACCCGTGAAGACGGCGATAAAAGCTTTACAGCAAAACTGCCGGTAGAAATTGAAACCGCTAAAAAGAAAAATGTGGAGTTTGCATTTGCGCCCGGTAATAAATTCCAGCAGGGAAGCTATAAGATACAGATCTATCAAAATGGTTTCCTGATTGGTGAAGGTGTGCGTGAACTGAAGAAAGGCGGCCTGTTCAGTTAATCCTCTCCATATATATACTAATTATTGTATCCGCCGAAGATGGCAGAAGGCCAGGATGAACATCCCGGCCTTCTGCTTTTTATGAAGAGTCCAACTGCTGCTTAATTTTTGGTAACCTTCACCCAGTCTACCAGCATTTTACTTTTACCCGCTTTAATATCTTCAAGCGTAGCGGCGGGCAAACCATAATAAGGCTGCTTGATGCCATTGATCTTAAACGGGTAAATACCACCCACGGCAAAATTCAGGAGCAGGTATTTGGGATTGTCAAATGCCCATGGCCCGAAGAAATTCGTCATGGATTTTGTTATACGGAACATGGTCATATTATCATACTTAAACACCAGGCTTTCCGGCGTCCAGTCAACCGCATATATATGCCAGCCGGTAACATTGTTGCTGTCGGGAAAATAATAACGGTCCACCAGTCCTGCATCCCCGCTGTAACCTTTGCCATGTATGGCTGCACTGATCCAGTCTTTTTCACCCACGTATTCCATGATATCAATTTCACCGGTTTCGGGCCATGCACCATTGCCCAGCATCCACCATGCAGGCCAAAGGCCCACACCGTCGGTTAATTTTATCCTGGCTGCTGCCGTACCATAAGCAAATTCAAATTTGTTACGGGTGTTGATGCGGCCCGAAATAAAATCAAATTTCTGGCCATCCCTTGTTACAAAACCAGGCGTATAGCGTGGTTGCAATACCAGGGCGCCATTTTGTGCACCTGCAGCGGCAGCATCAAAGGAGATGGTAAGTGCAGAATCAACATAAGCCTGCAGCTCATCATTTACGTGCATGCCGGTAACTTCTACATTCCACCGGGAGCTGTCGAGCCCGGGACCGGAAAAATCATCAAACAAAATAGTTTTTGTGTTATCTGCTGCCGGCGCAGGCTGCGGCATATTACCTGTTGCCTGGTTGCAGGCGCTGAGTAAGAAACCTGCTGCAACAGCTGTGCATAGCAGGCTGGTAAAATTGTGCTTCATATAACAAAAGTGAATTACTGGTAAACTCTCACATAGTCGATTTCAAAAGTATCGGATGTAAATGAAGGACTCACGGCTCCGCCAAAGTTTCCGCCCATCGCCATGTTCAAGATAATAAAAAAGTTTTGATTGAATGGTAAACTGCTGTTATTCGTAAACGTATAAAAGAGCTGTGTGTCAACATAGAACTTAATGGTGCTGGCCGACCATTCGAGTATATAATTATGAAAGGCTGTGGTGGCATCCGGGATAATTACCGTGGCACCATCGCCGTTAGCACCCGAATGACCGGGATGATGCAGGGTGCCATAGATCTTATTGGGTGTATTTCCCACATGTTCCATGATGTCGATTTCGCCACATCCGGGCCAGGGCACCGTATTGATATTGCTGCCCAGCATCCAGATAGCAGGCCAGGTACCACCTGTGGACGGCAGTTTTGCCCGTACTTCTATCCGCCCGTATTTAAACGAAAACTTGTCTTTGGTAAGCAGCCTGGCTGAAGTGTAAGCGCTGCCGCTGTAGGATTCCTTAATGGCGTTGATCTTTAAAACACCATTAAGTACCACGGCATTTTCGGGGCGGCTGGTATAATACTGCAGCTCATTGTTGCCCCATCCGCCGGCACCAATATCATAGCCCCATTTGGCTGAATTGGGTGCGCCATCCACATTGAATTCTTCTGACCATACCAGTACAGGAACCGCTGCCACAACAGTAACCGTTACCTGTACCGATTTTTTTACAGTGGCCCCGCTGCTGCTTTTGGCTGTAACCGTAACCGTAAATGTGGTGGTGCCCACCTGGATGTATTTATAGGTTGTAACACCTGATGGAACAGTAAGTATTGTACCGTCTCCAAACTCATAATCGTACGAAACAGCGTTGGTGGCAGCCGCTGTAAAAGAAACATTCCCGCTACCGTCCGTGCTCACCGTTGCTGATACGGTAAGGTTGGAAGGCCCAGTGTCGCCCGTGCCGTTATTGCTGCTTTTTTTACAGCTGCTGCCAATAAAGAAAAGTATGAACGCTGTTAACAGTACAGCTGTTTTGCTGTGCTTCATTGCTTGTTATTTGTTTTTAAGTATTTGATACCATGCATTGCCATCGGCACCAATATTGCGCAAACTCAAACTCGTGGCTGAAATGGCCAGTATTTCATACGTGGTGCCGCCTGTACCAAAATTAATGATGCCGTTACCGGGTACAGTAAACTGTATCCTGGTGGAATTGGCCGGTGTGGATGCAGTGGTGGCATCCATAAAGGCGAGTTTTTTATTACCGCCTGTGTTAATGGCATAACATGCATCACCGCCGCTGAAACCATAGAATGCAGATGCTGCGCCGATTGAAAAGTTTTCGCCCTTATTGTTCACACTCATGAACACATTGTTATTGGCGTCTTTTGAAAAAGTGATCTCATCATCATAGGCACAGGCTTCCCTGGTATTGGGTGCGGCTGCATACCAGATGGGCGCAAACTGGTCGTTGGGTCCCACTCCAAAATGGCCCACCACATCTTTATTGGTGATCCACACTTTTGATGAACCACCGGTTAAAGACTGTAATATACCTGCAGGTATTTCAAAAGCCACAAACACTTTTACTTTTTTGGAAATGCTTGAAATCACCCCGCCTGTTCCTACCGCATTTACGGTAATGGTGTATTCATAAGTACCGGGACTGGTGTATTTATAACTGATAGTGCCGGTGGGAACCACCTGGGTTTTGCCATCACCAAAATCAATATTATAGGTGAGCGCATTGCTGGCAGCTGCCGTAATGGTTACAATTCCGGTGCCGTTACCATTGGGGTTGGATGCATCCACACCCGCAATGGCGGTGGTTAATGTAAGCCCTGAAGGCGCTTTTAAATCGCCGAATTTATACTCTGTCTTTTTACAGGCGGTGAAGAAAACACCTGCAGACAAAAACAGGGTGATCAGTAATTTTATTTTAGTGGTCATAATGTAGTTTTTAAAATGTTTACAGTGTGATGTCGTCAAACAAATAAGTAAAGTTTGCAGTACCATCGCCCATGGTGCCGTTGTCAAATATCAGCACCACTTTCTGGTAAGTGTTGGCAGTATTGATTGTGCTGAAGTCGAATGTGAGCAGTTCCCATGCATTGGCCGTGGTGGTGGTCACTTCTTTTTCAAAACTGATACCGCCATTGGTGAGGTTCTCTACTTTCAGCAGTACTTTGGCGCCGATTCTTGGAGAGAACACTTTCATTTTGAAAATTTTGCTGCCGCTGAAATCAATGGGTGCATCCAGGGTAAGATAACTGCCACCCCATGTTTGCCCGGCATTTTTTACCATGCGGCCCACTTTGGTGCTGGTATTGATACCGCTGCTTTGCGGGTTGCTGATCACTGAAGCCACACCGCCATCGAAGTTGGTGAAGTTATAATTGATGGTGGCCGACTGGAAATCTATCGGTACCAGCAACTGGTTACCCGGCATTACATTGGTTTGCCTGATATCATCAAACAGGAAAGTGAAATTGGCGGTGCCATCTCCCACAGTACCGAGTTCAAATATCAGCACAACTTTTTGATAACTGTTGGCCGTATTGATACCACTGTAATCAAATGCAAGGTCTTCCCAGGCATTGGCCAATGTTGTGCTTACTTCTTTTTCAAAACTGATACCGCCATTGGTGAGGTTTTCCACTTTCAACAATACCTTGGCACCCACCCTCGGAGAAAATACTTTCATCCTGAAAACCTTGTTCACAGAAAAATCGATCGGGTTGCCCAGTGTGATAAAACTGCCGCCCCAAACCTCGGGTGCGCTTTTTACCATTTTACCTACTTTGGAACTGGTATTGATACCATTCACCTGCGGGTTGGCAATTTTTGTAACGGCACCACCACCAAAATTGGTAAATGAATAATCCACTGTGGGAGATTCAAATGTGATGGGAAGTAAAACCGGGTCAACAATGGTTACAGGTTTAATCAGCTGTGTTGTGGCTGCACCGCCACTTAACGCAACCACCCTGATATTATAAGTTCCCACTGCAGGATAAATATGTGTTACTGCAGAACCTTCGGTAAATGATACCGGCACTTCATTGGCCACATCTCCAAAATAAACCCTGAAGAATGTTTCGTACAGCGCCGTGGCGGTTACGGTTACCTTGTAATTATTATTGGGATCAACCGTAATGGTAAAATCAAGGTTTTCGGGAGCCCTGAATGATACCGTGAGCTGTTTGGTTGCTTCGGCTGTTTTGCCGGTAATGCTGTGGCCCACCACTTTCACATTGTACACACCTTCTGCATATACATGCTGAATGTTTTTGCCCGGCTGCACTTTTGCAGGCGTGGTGGTGGCGTCGCCATAATAAACATCATAATAAGAAACACCTTCGCCGTTGGGGGTAAGGGTTACCAGGCCGGTGTTATCCTGTGTGATATCAAAAAAGGTCGACAGGCTTTTGGGTGCGGCATCCGTTTCCAGTAAACTGATATCATCATTTACAATCTTTTTGCAGCCCGAAGCCATGGCCAGCAAAAAGCTGATGCTGAAGAAATATTTTAATAGTTTCATTATAATTCGTTTTAGTGGTTAATGATTAGTAACCGGGGTTTTGTGTAAGACCCGAAATGGTGATTTCTGTTTGCGGTACAGGAAACACTTCATGTTTGCCGGTAACAAAACCGGTAATTTTTGAAGCAGCCTGACCGGTACGTACCAAATCAAAAAAGCGGTCACCTTCCATTGCCAGTTCCAGTCTTCTTTCATCCCATATTGCCTGGCGCAATGCAGTGCCGGTAGCGGTGATGTCCTTGCTGGCATCAGTTACAGCGAATGCACGGCGGCGCACACGGTTCAGGTAAAGTTGTGCTTTTGTATCGTTCGGGCTGGTTGACCTGTTGAATGCTTCTGCTGCCATTAAGAGCACTTCAGCATAACGAATGGTTCTGAAATTATTCAGGTAGTTCAGTTCCAGCTGACCGGATGTTTCACCCTTGCGTGGCAGGTATTTCTGGTTGTACAAACCGGTGTTTTTGTAAGGCGCCACCTGGTAAGTGATGTTATATGCAGGATTGGCGTTTTTATAGGCTTCAATATCCAGTATGGTGGCAGCTTTTCTTATGTCGCCTGCTGTATATGCATTTGCCAGATTTGCTGTGGGTAAATTGGTGCTCCAGCCTGCGGCATAAGGCATGGCGGCACTGCCATTCAGTCCGCGTACACCACACTGCTGTACCGCATAATTGCCCTGGCCACGGTTATAACCTGCCCAGTTATAATATGGTGATGCATTGGAATACTGAATCTCAAAAACAGATTCGGGACCATTTTCTCCCGACTGCAGGAAGATGCCTGCAAAATCGGTTACCAGCGAAAACGGGCCGTTTACAACATTTTCCAATACAGTGGCCGCAGCATCAAATTTATTTTCATACAACAGCACTTTTCCCAATAATGCCTGTGCGGCATATTTGGTGATCCTTCCTTTTTCATTATTGGTAACAGGCAATGAAGCGATGGCGGTATTCAGGTCGGCTTCTATTTGTTTGTATACCTCGGCCTTTGGTGAACGCTGCAGCGTTTTGGATTCTGTAAGTCCCAAACGTTTTTCAGTAAACAAAGGAACATCGCCAAAAAAGCGAACCAGGTGAAAATAATAATAGGCACGCAAAAAATAAACTTCGCCATACAATGCATCCTTACCTGTAAAGTTTACGGTTTCACCGGCTTTGTTTACGTTTTTGTACTGGTGCATATAATTGGCCCTGTTAATGCCTTCATAAGCTGCCTGCCATAATTCAGTCAGCGCTGAGTTTACCGGTGTGTGAGTATAATCATCAATCTGCTGCAGGGCGAGTACGTCTGATGCGTTTTCGCCGCCACTCACTGCATTATCTGAGGCGATGTCGGCAATGGGAACCGACTGGTTTAACCACTGGAGCGGAGTGTACACACTCACTGCCATGGTGCGGTAATCACTTTCAGATTTCAGGTAATCAAGGTCCGTGATCCTGAATTCATCGTGCGGATTATAATCCACCCATTTTTTACATGAAGCGAGCGAGGTGATCAGTAAAACCAGGCCCAGTATTTTAATATTTTTCATTGTATAATGTTTTATAAAAATTAAAGTTTGATATCAATACCCACGGCATAGGTTCTTGCCTGCGGGTAAGCACCGCGGTCGATGCCTGTGTCCAGGATACCACCGGGTATTTCAGGATCAAAACCGGTGTATTTTGTAAAGGTGTAAGCGTTCTTCACCTGTGCATATACACGCAGGCTCCTGAATACTTTTTTGGTAAGGGTGGCCGGGAGTGTATAACCCAGCTGTATGTTTTTAATTTTTATAAAAGAGCCATCCTCCACGTACCTGTCAGATACACGGATATTGCTGTTGGCATCTGTAAAAGAATAACGCGGATACCTGGCATCATTGGTTGATCCGGCACCTGTCCACCTTGCCAGTACCGACCTGTCTTTGTTGGAGTAGTTGGCATTTCTTTCATATGCACGGTAAATATCATTACCTACGGATGCATAAGTGAATGCACTCAAATCAAAGTTTTTGTATTCCAGGTTCAGGTTCCAGCCCATGGTAAAATCGGGGAAGGGATCACCAATTTTTGTCTGGTCTGCCGCGGTGATCTTACCATCACCATTCATATCCACGTAGCGGATATCGCCGGCCTGTGCACCTGATTGGGTGGCCCACTTGGTAACATCAGCTGCTGTCTGGAACAAACCATCGGTTTTATAACCATAGAAATAACCCGGAGTTTGTCCTTTTTCAAAAACAGTAACTGTTTGTGACTGGCCGTTGAAGTAGCCTCCGCCAATATATCTCGCCGTGCCATCATCGTTGGTGGCAGTCACTTCATTTTTAGCGGTGGTGAAAGTAAGTGAAGTGCTTAACTTAACTGCCCTCCTGATAATATCGTTATAACCTAAAGTGATGTCAACACCACTGCTTTTGGTAGAACCGATATTGGCAACAGGAACGTCAATGGTTCCCAAGTACAGGGAAGCTGTGGGTTTAAACAGTAAACCATCTACTTTTTTCTGGAAGTAGTCAGCAGATAATGAAAATTTCCTGTGATAGAAATTCATATCAAAACCGGCATTCATCTGCAGTTGTTTTTCCCAACGCAGGGCATCATTTGCAGCAGAACCGACGGTGGAACCTGGATAAAACACGTTTCCAAATGTATATCCGTTGCTATTAGCTGTAGCATCATAACTGGGACCTCCTGTAACAATACGTACAAACTGCGGGTCTACATTTTCGTTACCGATAGAACCATAGCTGCCCCTTATTTTCAGGTAATCGATAAACCTTGACTGGAAGAAGTTTTCTTTTGTAACCACCCAGCCGAGTGAACCAGAGAAGAAGTTGGCATATTTATTATCTGAACCAAATGCATAGGAACCATCGCGGCGTGCAGTAAAGGATGCCAGGTATTTTTCCTGGTAATCGTAGTTCACCCTTGCAAAACCGGAAAGGTTTTTCCTGAAGTACTGGTAATAATAACCACTGAGTGCATTGGTATTGGTAGCAGTGTTATTACCGGTGGCAGCAGTAAAATCGGCAAATTCCCAGGAGTTAAAGGGCACATCCTGCCTGGTGGCACCTGCTGCGTTACCGGATATTTTTGCCAGTGAAAAACCAATCACTGTTTCAAAATTGTGATCTTCCTTCACTTTGAAATTATAGTTGGCAAAACTTTCCCAGGTATAGTTAAAGTTGCTTGTTTTGTCGTGCGACACACTGTTGTGTTTGCCGGTAACGGTGGAACCATCGGCATTCATGGTGTTCTCTACGTTATTGGTACCGTAAAATACAAGCGGTGTAAAGCTTTTGCTGTTGCCATCGTATTTGGTATAACCAAAACGTGTGGTGAGTTTGAGGTTCTTCAGCACATCGTACTGGAACTCGAACTTGCCATAGAGTTTATTACCGTTGTTTTTATTATAAGTATTCTCGAGCTTGGTGAGCGGGTTAAAAATTTCAGACAATAATAAATTGCTGAAACCATATTTACCCACGGTATTGGGCACTGTATTGTACACCGGTACTGTAGGATCGAAGTTGAGTGCACTGCCGATAATACTGTTGAAGGAATTTTCCTGTATGCCTTTTCCGTTAAGCAATACACCGGTGGTGTTCATTATAAATTTAAGTTTGGAGCTAAGGTCAAAGTTGAGGTTGGCTGTAAAGTTGCCGCGGCTGAACAGTGATTTGTCGTTACCGCCCACAATACCACCCTGGTTGAGATAAGCAGCAGAAAGGAAATAAGTAATTTTTTCGCTGCCACCCCTTGCTGCCACGCTGTGCGATTGCATGGCTGCCCTTTTAAATATCTCATCCTGCCAGTTGGTACCCACGCCCAGTTTAGACAGGTCGGAAAAAATAATATTACCACCGGCAACCGTGCTTCCTTCATTGATCATGGCAGCATATTCGGTGGCATTGAGCACCCCGATCTTATTCATTACTTCCTGCATACCGTAATTGCTGTTAACGGTAATGTCGAGCCGCTGGTTTTTACGGCCACCCTTGGTGGTTACCACGATTACCCCATTACCGCCTTTTACCCCGTAAATAGCGGTGGTGGCAGCGTCTTTCAATACGTTGATGGATTCTATATCAGCAGCATTGATAGAGTTGAAATCGGTCAATGTTTGCGGAACACCATCGATGATCACCACTGGATCCGTTCCCGAAAAAGAAGGAATACCCCTGATGAGTACGGTGGGTTTGGCACCCGGTGTTCCCGGAGAGATCACGGTTACACCCGCAGCCCTTCCCTGCAGGGCTTCCTCCGCCCTTACGGGTTTGAGTTTTTCAATATCGGCGGCCTTTACAGTTGAGATAGCGCCCGATACCTTGGTTACCCGCTGTGTACCATAACCTACCACCACTACTTCAGACAGGTTTGAAACGGCCTCGGTAAGCACCACTTCGTTGAGCCCGTCTGTAATCAACACTTCCTTACTGTTATAACCTACCGAGGTAATAACAAGGCTTTTGGCATTGGAGGGAACACTAAGGGTAAATTCACCCCTTTCATTGGTTGTTGTTCCGGTTTTGGACGTCTTTGAAACAACAGATGCATTGGCAATCCCTGATCCTTTTTCATTAAGCACCCGGCCGCTCACAGTTTTATTTTGTGCCTGTGATAAAATAGCCGTTGCCAAAAAAAAGAACAGGAAAAGACTTTTCAGTACTTTTTTCATACGCAAGTTTTTGTTTTGAAGAAATGCAATTAGTATTTGATGCGGCTCAAAATTACTATCAGGCATGCACCCTCTTACAATTTCTCACCTCAACTACACTACATCAAAAAACATTAAGTTGGTGGTTTTCAATAATTACACAATACATCATTACTACATCAAAAACCTTTATCTTTAAATAATGAAAAAGCTTGCTGCATTTTTTTTGCTGATACCGGCAGCACTCATCGTGCAATCTCAAAACACCATTGGCCTTCCTCAAATAATAAATTATTCTAACGCAGACTATAAAGGTGGTACCCAAACCTGGGATATAAAACAGGATAAATGGGGCAGAATGTACTTTGCGAATAATGAAGGCCTGCTGACCTATGATGGCACTTATTGGAAAATATACCCCCAGCCCAATAAAACCATTTTAAGATCCATTGCCGTAGACAGCATTCAAAACCGGGTGTATGCCGGTGGCCAGGATGAAATGGGCTATTTTGCCCCAAATGCTGCAGGTACCCTTGAATACACATCGCTGAAAAACCTGGTGCCAAAACCACAAAACCAGTTTGCAGATGTTTGGGATATTGAAATACTGAACGGGGCGGTTTTTTTCCGCACGAGCGACCGCATTTTTGAATATAAAAATCAAACCATCCAGGTATACCCGGCCGTTTCTGGCTGGAGTTTTTTAAAGAAAGTAAATGGTAAACTGCTGGCACAGGATAAGAAACGGGGATTGTTTGAATACACGGGTAACGGATGGCAGCCGGCATCAAAGGAAAATACTGCAGCGGATTTTGAAATTACAGGTATCATCACGCTAGACCACGATACATTGCTGGTTAGTTCGCTGAATACGGGTTTGTACCTGTTTGTGAACGGGACCTTTATAAAAAAGCAAACGCCGGCAGACAGGGATTTTGCCGAAAACCATATTTACAGCATCGAACGCATTAATAAAGATGAGTTTGTGGCCGGCACCACTTCCAACGGCTGTTATATACTCAATAATTCGGGCCAGGTAGTGCAGCAAATTGCAAGAACAGAGGGGCTGCAAAATAATAATGTGCTCAGTGTTTTTTTAGATAAGGAAAAAAACATCTGGACCGGGCTGAATAATGGCATCAGTTTTATTGCCTACAACTCAGCCATAAAATACATCAAACCCAGCAAAACAAATGATGTATCGGGTTACAGTACCTGCGTTTTCAATAACCAGTTATATATCGCCTCTTCTGATGGCGCTTACACTGCCCCGCTGTTTTCGTACAATAAAGACATTAGTTTTTCGAAAAGCTCTTTCTCACTGATCCCAAACACCAGCGGGCAGGTATGGCGCTTATGCGAAGTAAATAAACAGCTGCTGATGGGGCATCACGATGGCAGTTTTATTCTTTCGGGAAATGAAACCCTGCAGCTAACCAGGGGGGCCGGAAACTGGCTTTTTGTGCCGCTTTCTAACATCGCCCCCTCGAGGTTTGTGCTTGCAGGTACCTATACCGGGCTGAATTTGCTTGAATATGATGGCAACCGTTTTTTCAAGAGCGAGCCGCTTGCTGGTTTGAGCGAATCGCTGCGTTTTCTGGCTGCCGACAACAATGGTTATATATGGGCATCACATCCTTACAGGGGAATTTACAGGATCAGTATCGATACAGCTTCCAGGTCGTTCAGTAATGTGTTATATACTGCTAAGAACGGGTTGCCTTCCACCTTCCGTAATCATGCATTCCGCATCAATAACCGCGTGGTGATTGCAACAGAGAAAGGGATTTATGAGTATGATGCTGCGGCAGACAGGTTTATCCCTTCACCTTACTTATACAATGTTTTCGGACCACTCAATATTCAATACCTGAATGAAGATGCGCAAGGCAATATCTGGTTTTGCAGCGGAAAAAAAATTGGCGTGGCCATGCCGCTGAATGAAAAACAGTTCCGCCTGGTCTATTTCCCGGAGCTTACCGGGAAGATTTTGCTGGGCTTTGAAAATATCTATCCTTTCTCGAAGGAAAATATTTTCATTGCATCAGACAATGGCATCATTCACCTGAATTTTGAAAAATACAGCGCAGCCAATTACAAACTTTCTGTATTACTCACCCAGATCAAATTACTCGACCGGTCAGACAGTTTGATATTTGGAGGTTATTTCAGCAATGGCAAAACCCCGGCTGCTCAGCCAGAAGAAAAAAATGCGTTGCAATTTTCAAACAGGTTTAATTCCTTTCACTTTGAATTCAGCGCCCCGGCATTTGGCACCCAGAAAAACATTGAATACAGTTACCAGCTCAACGGGTATAATAACAGCTGGTCGCCCTGGACGAGTAAACCAGAAAAGGATTATACCAACCTGCCCCATGGCCATTATACATTCAGGGTAAAGGCCCGCGATAACCTGGGCAATGAATCTGAGGCGGTTGCCTACAGCTTTGAAGTAAAACCGGCCTGGTACAATACAGTGACGGCCTATATCCTTTACATACTGGCCGCCATCGTGCTGATACTGCTCGCCGGGAAATGGCAAAAAAAGAAACTGCAGGTACAGCAGCTGAAATTTGAAGAAGAACAGCGTAAACTGAAATACATCCACCAGCTGGAGATGGAAAAGAATGAAAAAGAAATCATTAAACTCCAGAATGAAAAACTGGTGAACGAAGTGATTTACAAAAACAAGGAACTGGCTGATGTAAGCATGCACCTGGTTGAAAGAAGTGATGCATTGCTGAAGGTGAAAGACGAGTTGCAGCGCCTGCATAAAAAAACAGGAGAAAATCATGATATAAAAAAAGCAATACAGCTGCTGAATGATGTTGAAAAAAATAATTCCAGCTGGGAGCAGTTTGCGTCTCATTTTGATGAGATCAATAATGATTTTCTGAAAAAGCTGAAAACGAAATTCCCTTCGCTTACCAATACTGATCTGAAAATGTGCACTTACCTGCATCTTAAACTTTCATCAAAGGAAATCGCACAGCTGATGAATATTTCAGTACGTGGTGTGGAGATCAGCAGGTACAGGCTGCGCAAAAAACTGGGAATCCCTCAGGAACAAAATTTATTTGATTACCTGGCTGAAGCGGGTAACAGCGGGTAAGCGGTAAAAAAAATCCTGCCATAACAATCACAGCAGGATTTAACAGGTGCTTGCGCCGGGAAATAAGATCAGCCAGCGGCACTGATGCCTGTAGCCAGGGGATTTGTTAAATCCACCACTTTGGCCGAATGGCGGCTGGCTTCTGCCTGTTTTAAAAGATCCGCTTTAATGGCTTCATCCTTCAGGCCGGCAATACTGCATGCACGGTCAAAGTCGGTATGCATACCATAAGATTCCATAAAAGGCGGTACATCTTTCAGCTCAGGAAATGCGCTGAATTTTTTTACAAAATAATAGGTTTTGAAGTCAAGCAGTTTTGTGTAAGCAGTGTAAAAAGTTTCCATACTGTTTCATTTTTTGATGAGGTAATCAATTACAAACAGTGTTTCAGCAACGGATCAGGGATGCATAAAACAATGTGTTTGGTTTTAGCTCAAACAAAGAATACGGATTTTTGTACTGCGTTTTCAGCAGCAAATACAACAGTAATCAAAGGATAATTTGGAAACAGCCCGTTGGTTTGACTTAAGGGATTGGATACGGTTTAAAGGGTGGTATCAGTTAATTTGGTAATGTAAAATTAGGCCTAAGTATGCCCATATTAAAATTTCCAGCTGCCTTTTATTACGCTTAAAACCATGAAAATTCACGACGTAATTTTACCTGTATTTTTCTAAGCAGATGATTGCTAATTGTTTACTGTAAAATGATTTTCTTTGCATATTATGGCACTCCGCATCGCATCTTTAAACTCGGGCAGCAACGGCAATTGTTACTATGTGGGTAACGAAGAAGACGCTGTATTAATTGATGTGGGCATTTCCTGCAGGGAAACGGAGAAAAGGATGAAAAAGCTTGACCTGTCCATGAAAAAAGTGAAAGCTATTTTTATTTCGCATGAACATGGCGATCATATCAAGGGTGTTTCAACCCTGGCCAACAAATATGCACTGCCGGTTTATATTACCGCCGGAACAGCAAAAAACGGCCCCATCCTGATCAAGCATTTGTCTAAAAATTTTTCTCACCTGAAACCTGTGGCAGTTGGCGGACTCATCATCACCCCGTTTACAAAAAAACATGATGCTGCAGATCCGCACAGTTTTATTATCAGTCATCACGGCGTTCATGTGGGTGTGTTTACTGATATTGGAATGGTATGCGACAATGTACTGAGCAGTTTTAAAAAATGCCACGCTGTTTTTTTAGAGGCCAATTATGATGAAGCTATGCTGGAGAACGGACGGTACCCGGTTCATCTCAAAAACCGTATCCGTGGCGGGGAGGGTCATTTATCAAACCGCCAGGCGCTGGAACTTTTCAAACATCACCGTTCAGCATTTTTATCACACCTGGTTTTATCACATCTTTCAAAAGAAAACAATTCACCCGAACTGGTAAAAGAGATGTTTGCCGCACATGCCGGAGATACAGCCATCATCATCGCATCACGATATGATGTTACCCCGGTATTTACCATCACTGCCGCCGATGAAGAGCCGCTGCAGCGAAACCTTCCGCCTGTGCAGCTGGGCTTATTTGCATAATTTTTTCCCGGAAGCAGGTTATGTATTCTGCTGCAGTTCCATTCACCTGCACAACCCGGTGATCAGTTCTTTGTGCTGCGGGTACAGTGCTGTTAACAATTGGGCATCGGCAAGTTCAAAATCAGCAAAATCAAAACCCGGTGCCACCGTGCAACCCACAAAGCAAAAACTGCTTTTTGCGGCCGGGCGGCTGGCAAACCAGCAGTTGGCTGGCACCACGTACTGGAAAATCTGTCCGCCTGCTATATCATTGCCGAGGGTGATGATTTCCAGTTTCCCATTGGGAAAAATGATGTATACCTCCAGTGCTTCTCCTGCATAAAAATGCCAGCACTCATCACTTTTGATCCGGTGAAATGCAGAGAAATTCCCCTGCTCCAGCAGGAAATAAATAGCGGTTGAAAATGCCCTTGTACCCGGAAACCGCTGTGGCAGTGCATTTGCGGGGATTTCCTCCGTGCTTTTATAGGTTTCTTTATACCAGCCGCCCTCCGGATGAGGCTGCAGCTGAAACTGCCCGATAAGCTGTTTTACTTGTGTCATATGTGCTGGTGAAAAATGATGGTTTTCCCAATGTTATTAACAGGTTATACCACTGCTGTTAAATTCTTTTTTTTATTGTGTACAGCGTGTATAAATGATTTATATTTGATACCGTTAATTAATTGAACAACCCATTAATTTCTAAATTTAAACAACATGGCAAAGAAAGTTGCAAAAAAAGCTGCGAAAAAACCTGCAGCAAAAAAAGCCGCAAAAAAACCGGTAGCTAAAAAAGCAGCTAAGAAAGCGGCACCTAAAAAAGTTGCAAAAAAAGCAGCACCTAAAAAGAAAAGTGCACGCAAACCAAATGCAGCATTTATGAAAGCACTTACTCCAAGTGCAGCATTAGGAGCAGTGGTGGGAACTAAAGCATTGCCCCGTACGGAAGCAGTGAAAAAAATATGGGCTTATATCAAAGCCAACAAACTGCAGGATGCAAAAAACAAACGTATGATCAACGCTGATGACAAACTGAAAGTTGTTTTCGGTGGTAAAGCACAGGTATCTATGTTTGATATGGCTAAGCACTTAGCTAAGCACCTGAGTTAATTAACTAACGATTTACTCTGTAGTAAAAAGAGCAGCTTAAAGGCTGCTCTTTTTATTTATCCGGCTTTATATTTTTTTCAGCCGCATTTCAACCCGCCTGTTTTTTGCACGGTTCGTCTCTGTGTCATTGGGTGCAACGGGCCTGTCGGGCCCAAAACCAATGGCAAAGATGCGGTCTTCCGCAATACCCTTCGCTACAACATAATCCTTGCAGGCCTTAACTCTTTTATAAGAAAGTGAACGGTTATAGTTTCTCTCTCCTTCAGATGATGTGTGACCAGACAATTCAATTTCGGCACCGGGATTGGCCTGCATAAATGCGACCAGCTTATCCAGTTCAGGTTTTGATTCATTCTTTATATCTGCCTTGCCCTGGTCGAATAAAATATTACTAAGCGTTACCGATTGCCCCACGATTATTTGCTGGTTGTTAAATTTTGTGCCTTTGCCCTTTTCAAGATAGATATACACTTCTGCATTATCATCGCCCTGGCCAATATCTGCAGTGCCATTACCATCTATATACCCGCTGGCAGAAGCGCCCAGCACTTCAAATCCTGTGGGGATATCCTTCATTTCAAATTCGCCGCTACCGCCTGAAATGACTGTGGTATTATCCGCAGTAAACACTTTTGCGCCTGCAATCGGCTTTTCGGTTCCTTTCTCCAGTACTTTACCCCTGATATTTCCTTTGCAGCTGTTTTCTCTTTTCCTGTTCACCAGTAACCGGATAAAATCCACCGCAAAGCCATCTGCTGCGCCCGTAGCCTCATCAATAAGCAAGGAAAGATTATTTCCCGAAGCAATAACGGGGTAAAGATCTTCTGTCAGCGGTATTGAAATAAGTTTTCCTACGGGGCCGGTCTGGTCAATGGCATTCAGCATTTTCTCGCCTTCAACAAAACGTTTGCCGTTAATGAACATTTGAAATTTTGAACAAAAACTGGGCGACTGGAAATCATCAATAAAAATTTGCAGCCAGGCATTTTGAATAGTGGCGTCTTTCACTGCAGCGGCAGGAATAGTCCATGCCACGGGTTTACTCTTCACTTTATCAAAACTCCCTGTATACCCGTCGGCGCCACAATCCTGGTTCTTATCCGGGTTAAATTTTGAAGAAAGCAAAATGCGGTCAAATCCCGGAATATCCGCGGGATTAAGATCCCATGGATACATATGGGCCTGTGTCATTCTTGCACAAAAGGGATCAAATTCCTCGGGCCAGCCAAATCCCAAATTGTCTACATCACCCACACGGATGATAAATTCCGCTTCAATAGTATTTTTCAAAACAGCCTGCTGGCTTTGCCAGTCCGTATCTGCAGAAACCGTTTTTACCTGCGCCGCAACCATGGTTGCAAGAAACACAGTGTTGATCATAAGCAATAGTTTATTCATACAGGTTTAATTTCCCCTTAAGCTATTGCGATTTTTTTAAAACTGCAAGAAGGTATGGACATAAAAAAACCACAACAATGTTGTGGTTTTGCTCCCCTAAGTAGGGTAGAATTGAACCAGGTTATTGAAGATCTGAGAGTTATTTATAGACTTAGTGCTTTATTTTCAGGGTCAGAAAATGTTTACTATTAGAAAACTTTTATTATCTTTACACCGTGTTTAATATTATAACCAGAAATACTTTAATGGAATATTGCAAGAAGTATCCTGCTGCTGCAACAGCTTTACAGGAGTGGTACCATGAACTGGTGAAAAGTGATTTTAAAAACTTTAATGAATTAAAAAAAGTGTATGGAAATGCAAGCCTTGTTGCAGATGACAGGGTGGTTTTTAATATCATGGGAAATAAATACAGGCTGGTAGTGAGAATAGTGTTTGCGTTTAAAGCCATACAGGTAAAATGGTTCGGAACACATGCAGAATATGATAAAATAGATGTTACTACTATTCAGTATAAAAAGAAATAATTATGGAACTCAAAATAATAAAAACAAAGAAGCAATATCAGGAATACCTGGATTGGGTTGACAAACAATTCGACAGCCATGTTAAACCCGATAGCCCGCAAGGTGAAAAGGTACAGGTAGCACTTTTGCTCATAAAGCAATATGAAGATATTCATTACCCTGTCCCTGTTCCTGATCCTATTGAAGTAATTAAATTGAAGATGCAGGACTTGGGTTTAAAAAACAAGGATTTAGTGGGAAAGGTGGGCAGTAAAGGGTATGTGTCAGCGTTGTTAAATAAGCGTAAACCACTCACACTGGAGCTGGCAAAATTGTTTCACAGGGAGTTAAGTATTCCTGCAGAAGTGCTTTTAGCGTAACAGCATCATGGTTCAATAATCCGGTAAGGGATCAATTAAAAAAGCCTTGTAAATCAAATATTTACAAGACTTCATTTTTTCCGCTCCTCTTATTGACGAAAGATGCAGCTATGAGAAATTACAGGAGCTATTAACTTTTTATAAGTCAATTTTTTAATTTAAGTAATATTTAAAGGAAGTATATAATTGTAGATTTAGTTAAACTCCATCCGTTTAGGTTTCCCCTGTAATTTTATTTATTTTGGCACTAATCATCTCATTTCGCATCGATTATTGATATTTTTAAAGAAAACGCCCATAATCATCTCATTTCGTATTAAAAATTGAAGCTTAAATCGTATATTTTCGTATTGAATCGTCTCAATATCGGTAACATGTTCATACATACATTCCAATTTAATCCAGCTAACTGGATGATCTTATTGCAGGAGTTGAATCAACTCGATCGTTTTGATGCATCTTGACAGGCGATCGAAAGACGTGAACAAAAGACATTGAAAGAATTAAAATCAATGGCTACAGTTCGCAGCATAGGTGCGTCGACCAGAATAGAAGGTTCACATCTAAGCGACAAAGAAGTTGAAATACTAATCGAAAACCTTGATATAACCAACCTAAGTAAAAGAGACCAGCAAGAGGTAGCCGGATATTATGAAACACTCAATTTAATTGGAGAGTCTTATCGCGATATCAATATAGCAAAAACAGCATCAGGCATCTTCACAATAGTTTAATGCGTTTTAGTCAAAAGGACGCCTATCATAAAGGGAATTATAAGGTAAATACTAATAGAGTGGAGCGAACAGAAATTGACGGAACAAAGACACCTATTTTTGAAACTACTGCACCTGGATGGGCAACACAGGATGCAATGGCTGCCTTAATTGATTGGTATAATAAAGATACCTCCACACATCCGCTCATCAAAGCTGCCATTTTTGTGTATGAATTTCTGAGCATACATCCGTTTCAGGATGGTAATGGTCGATTAAGTCGCTTGCTTGCCACTCTTGTGTTGCTGAAAAGTGGGTATGCATGGATCGAGTATGTAAGTTTTGAGCATGAAATAGAACACCGAAAGAAGGAGTACTATAAAAATCTGATGGATGCCAACGCAACCGGCCGGGCGAAGATGTAAAGGATTGGGTACATTTTTTTCTAGACTGCTTGAAAAATATACAACAACAATTGTTAGGAAAGGTCAAGCAAAAAGAAAAAAGAGAGGCAGCCGGTGTGCGTGAACAGGGAATCTATGCCTTGGTGGAAAATAATCCTGGAATCAGTAGTGGGGAAATTGCAGAAAAATTAAAAATCCCGAACTCAACAGTTAAACGGATCCTTTCAGACTTGGTTTCAATGAGAAATCTTATTGTGCATGGAGCAGGTAGAGGCACCAGCTATAGTATAGCAGCGACAGATCTGATTAAGCGAGATGTAACAATACGCTTAACTAATAAAGAAAGAATGAAAGAAATTACACTTGGCCAACTTGGATCTTTTTTACAAATTAAAAAAATTGTTTTTACCCCATTATTCGAGTGGACCCACCCCGATGAGTGGGCTACAAAACTGTCAATGAATGGACTTTATTTAATAATAAATGCGATAACAAGTAAATGCATAGCGTTCAGGCAACCTTATTCAATAGTTAGCTATAACAGACCATCTTACTTTCAGCCGGTACTGTTAGTAGAACCCAATATTGTATTGCCTGATCAATTGAGATCAAACGGAGCTTTGCGGATTGATTATCCCATTCGCTGCTCGATTGAGCTTTCGGGAAGCGTCAATCAATTCGATTTTGATGTAATGTTGATCACAGATGAAGGTTAATAACCTCCTGCTTCTTTTCCTAACGAAAGTTGCAACATTTTCCTCAAATTCTTATTGGAATAGAAAAACATATTTGGCGTTTAAAGACATTCCTGCGCCATTATGTATTTTAGAGAAAATGTATAAACATTTAGAATATACGGATGGAAGAAATATCAGCGATAATCCCTTCAGAAATCGCTGTCCATATTGTAATAGCATACTTGTAATAACGGAAATTGAAGACTGTTGGGATATTTCGAATGAAGAAATAATTGATGCTCATAGTCAAACTATCCAAGTGTATAAAGAAATTCATGATTTAGAAGATTGTTATCTCGAACTTGAGCTGCCATCTGAAGACATAGATGTTGAAGTATACTATTGTTGGGCTTGTGGGTGGTGGCGATTAATAAAAAATATTTGTATTTCGGCACGAGAATGGCAAATATGGGATATTAAGTTTGGTTGCGCTGCTATTTTAAAGAAATTAGATGAACCTGATATCAATGAACCATTGAGCGAAGTAAGAGATTTTTTAAGTAGAAGTTTTGAGCAACGGTTTAACATAAATCCAAAGTTATTTCAAGATGTTGTTGCAGATGTTTTTAAATCTTTAGGATATTTTACTCAAGCCAGAAGTTTTACCAATGATGGTGGTATTGATATTGTTCTGACAAATGCCAGCAACCAGCAGATTGGAGTTCAAGTAAAACGTTCGAAAAATACTATAGTATTGGAACAAATAAGAGCATTTGTAGGAGCGCTGTTATTGGGGAATATGACAGCGGGTATTTATGTTACTACTTCATCCTTTACCACCGGATCGAAAAAGGTTATTCAACAATCTGCCAATGTAGGTATGCCTATTGCACTATTAGACGCATCTTCTTTTTATGATGCATTAAAAATAGCTCAAATAAAAGATCGCTTTAAACAACAGGTTCCTTTTGAGATGAATGCACTTACTATTCCGAGAATCAATTATTACGGCTGGGATACACCTAAAAACAGTTTGTGATTTTTAAATGTAAAAATCTACAGCGTTAATTACATGTGTTCTGCGAATGTAATAAATGGGAATGCCAATAATCAATTGCTGAGTAATATTATTCAAATCAGAAGAATCAATCAAAATAGCCTGAACTCCACATTCTAAAATCTTACTCATCATTTTATTTAATTGCCTGATACAGACAGGAGATAAATTGCAAATATCCGATTCAAGCTCTAAAGCTCTCTTTATTTTCTCTCTATCTTGTATATTTAACACATAAAAATTGACCTTTTCTTTTATCAAACCTTTTAGAAAAAAGTATAGGTCTTCAGACAGCGACAAATCAAATACCAGGCATTTTTCAATGTTGGATTGTTTAATCTTATCGGCAATAATTCCAGTAGCACTTAATACAGATGGTTTATGGAGGAAATTTAAGTAATGACTTAACATTTCTAACTTGTAATTGGCAAAAATTAGTGCTTGAGCCCCATTTCCCATCATGTAAAAATAAACCTGACAAAGCCGGGCTATAAGATGATTTTCTTCAGGGTGGTTTCTAATAGAATATACAAGGATGTCATATTTCAAACTATTGTTAGCTAAATTAATTGTGTTGATTATCTCCTGATAATATTCAACTACCGATGTGTCGTGGCTAAATCCAATAAGTCCAATGCTTTTCACTATGCTAATTTCGAAATAGTATATAACAACATAGAAAGTTTACTTAAGTACAAAGTTCGCACCTATTAAATAAAAAAGGGCTATACTATCAAAGTATAACCCTTTTACTTTTATATCTGCTCCCCCTGCTGGACTTGAACCAGCGACCCTCTGATTAACAGTCAGATGCTCTAACCAACTGAGCTAAGGAGGAATTCAACTACCGGGATAGTTTTCCCATTTTAGGGAGGGCAAAAGTAAGGCATTTTACCTTTAGTAAAAAAAAATCAGGCAACTATTTCAGCCACCCAAACAGGCTGTTTTCTGAAAAGCCTATATAAACCCCGTCATCCCGGGTTTCAACCGGAAAGGTTTTTAAAAAATAACCCTCCCCGCTAACATTACGACCACTTGGCCACAATGAACGAACTACATCAATTCCCCTTGGAATCAACCTTCTCGAAACAGACTGGGATAGCAAAAACAAGCTGGTAAAGAAAAGTTACGAAGGAACTGAAACCGTAACTCGGGTGAACAACCTGATTCAGAAAAAGAAAGCTGAGGCCATGGACATTATCCTCAAGCTGCATGAAAAAAATCAGCTGCATAATCTTCCTATCACAGACTTAAAATCCCGAATTATCACGTCTGGAAAAAGCCTTTCTTTCTATCAGTATGCCCAAAAACTTGTTAATGAACTCATTACCGCCAAACGGATTGGTACCGCCAGGTCATACAAAGGCCTCATCAGCGTTCTTAAAACCTTCACCGGCCAGAAAGACCTGTTCTTTAATCAAGTGACCTACTCATTTTTGAACCGGTTTGAAGCCGATCATCGGAGTAGAGGGAACGGCGCAAACGGCTTGGCTGTCTATATGCGGACTATTCGGGCAATATTCAATAAAGCCATAAAAGAAGGAGTGGCTGAGAAGGAGCTGTACCCCTTTGCTGATTACAAAATAAAGACCGTCCCGACAGAGAAACGGGCTATTGAATGGGAGTTCATTCAGGCAATCATTAAGCTCAAATTGAAGCCAGAGCACCCCTGTTTCGATACCCGCAACTATTTTGTGGCCAGCTACATGATGTACGGGATGAACTTTGCGGACATGGCATTTCTTGAGAAATCGCACATTGTTGACAACAGGGTAGTGTACCGTCGGAAAAAGACTTCAAAGTTGTACGATATTAAAATGACAGAAGGATTGGAGAAAATTCTCTCATTTTATATACATGCAACTCCAGAATCAAAGTTCGTGTTTCCTATCCTTAAGCGAGATTCTGCTGTAGACCAGGAAAAGGATATCCAGTGGGCGAGGAAGCGGTATAACAAAAAGTTGAAAACCGTAGCTGAGTTGTGTGGCATTCAAAAGAACCTTACGAGTTATGTAAGCCGACATTCGTTTGCAACACAAGCCATGTTGTTGGAGGTTCCGGTTAAAGCAATTAGTACAATGCTTGGGCACTCAAGTTTGAAAACGACTGAAACCTATTTACAAAGTTTGCCATCAAATATACTTGATGATTATAACGAAAGGGTTATTAGCAATAGAACTAAAGTTAAGAGGTTAAGCAAAAAATAATTCGATGCTGAAATTGAATTCAAACAGTTAGGAGTAAAACCTTAACTGTTTTTTATTTTAGATTCTCGCCATGAAATCAGATTGTTTCTCTCAGTTTTTATAGAGTCATTTAGATATTGTCTAAATTAGAATTGGTTCAGATAGTTTAAGGATTGAGTCTTTAAAATTTACTTTTTTGGAGAAAATTAAGATTTCATCACCAATTCGGTTAGAAGCGGACTGTGATAGTTGGTAATTTACTTTTTTGTATTGATTATACAGCTGAATAATAAAATCATGATTATCGTATGATACTAGCCATTTATTGTCCAATTTTTCGACATGCTTCGCGAGTTTTTTATGGTCGGTATCAGAATAAAAGTTCATGTAAAGGTCTGCGCCTTTTTGCAAATAAGGAGGGTCGAGATAAATAAAAACATCATCCCGCAATTTTTCAATCCGTTTAATAAATTTGATCCCATCGTAGTTGGATATCTTAATCCTATGCTTGAATCGCTGAATACGCTGAATACGATTTATTAGATCGTCCTTATTAAACCGAACATCAATTTTGTAATTTCCTCTTTGCCTTAAGCCGCCAATAGCTCCTCCTTTTATTACACCTGATACATTAGTTCGATTCAAAAAGAACAATGATTGAGCAATTGTAAACTCATTATGCAGTGAAAGTTCCTTTTGAACAGATTTATAATAGTGCCAAGTCTCTAAATCAACTTTCGTGTTTTCTATCCAGTCGCAAAATTTTACATTTTGTTCCAGAATCACTTTCCAAAAAAAATAAATTGATCTATCTAAATCATTAATGTAGATATTATCAACATACTCATTAAATAATAGCTTCAATGCTAAACCTGCTCCTCCCGCATAGGGTTCTGCGTAATTAGTTCCAATCAAATCGTTCTCAAAAAAAAGGTTTGAAATGAATGGAAATATGCAAGCCTTACCTCCAGGATACCGAAGGGGTGATTCAAAATTGCTGTTTTTACTGCTATTTGCCATGAGTAATTTGTAAAATTCCGCCTAAAATGATAGATACCGCAACTGTTTGCCCTATATTATTCCCTGCTCTATAGTTGTGTGCACCTATATGTAGAAGAGGTATAATTGTACCCTCACTTACATTTTGAGTATTTAAGGTAGTTTTCGCATCACTACTCAAAGTAGATTTAGCTTGCTTAAAGTTCGTCTTAAGGTAAGTACTCATATCTTGTTTGTGATCTGCTGCGGCGGCTTCACACAGAAGTCTCATTGACATCCGAATAAGACTTGGGAAATACTGACTAAGTCGCTGTTGATTTTGACAATAGAATGTGTACAAATCAACAATATCTCTATAAAAGTCACTTACTTGACCGGATTTCAAATATAAAATACCATTAAAAAGCTCTGGAGCCTTATGCTTAGTTCTAGCGGATTGCTTCTTCTGCGTTTCCTTTTTTTCTGGTGATATTCGAACTGATATCTTTTTGAACGTGTTCTCGTTATTATTGCTAATAAAATCTCGGTTCCTTTTGTCCAGGACATCAACAACCATACCCCGATTTTCACGAGTCGTAATCTTCTTTGCGGCAACCTTTTTCGAAATGTCAAGGAGAATAGATTCCGTTTCTTCCTTGCTATGTTTACTTAATAGTTTGTCATCTCCGAGCTCAAAGCCAAGCTCTTTTAATTTTTCAGTTGTGAAAATTTCATTTTTGACAAAGACTTTATTTAAATGAGGATTGGAGCTAATTAGTTTTGTCGAATCATCTAGCTGAAGGAACGCGCTTTTAGGCTCCTTCATAAACTTGTGCAAGAATAAATCCCTATCAAGTGGCGACCACGAACCAGAGTCGCCATGCTTTCGAAAAACATTTTGAACAGCTATATCAAGTGAGCACACATTACACGGAATCCTTGTTGGAATATCTGGGAGTTTTGTAAGGTCAAAATCTTTTAATTTAACATGTCCGTGCTTTAGCTTGGCCAGAATCATCCTACGATTTCCATCATACACAATCGGTTTTGTGCCAGACATAACAACTGTGGGTAATTCACTTAAATCATAATGACTTCGCATTTCCCTCACAAGCTTAAGGAGATTCCACTTTTCATGTTCATCTTTCCATGCCTTGTTAGCAATATCTTGGTCTTTAGCATTTCGATCTATCGGATCTCTAGGGTTTTCAGTCCATAGTACTAACTCTGAGATATCAAAATGTTGAATTTTTTGGGACATTATGGAAAACAATGGGTTTAGCAAATATAAGGTTTAATCTTCAAGCATTTTCAAACCAGTGTGTTTTCCTCCAATATTTTTTGGCAAGCCCTCCTAAAAACCAAGAGGGGTTGCCAAAAAATATTTATAGGTCTTTTGTAATCCTAAGGTAACATCGGTCAATTTCTCTTGTTCTCAGTGCAAAAATACTGTGTCGAAAGCACTTACTCGATTTCCAGGTCTAAATCGAACTCTCTATCCCTCGAGCTTTCACGAATGGATTCTAGTTGCGCCAATTCGTAATGATGTTCCTGTTCCATTTGGTAGAATTCTCGCCCGGCAAAAAACCCTTCTAAGTAATCATCATTAGCAATACTGCCTTGTTCTATTTCTGATAATGCCTCTGGGGCGTATTCAGCCAGTAACGCAGCGTGATTAAACCCGCATACATAGTCTTCAATATATTGGTCGTACATGTCCATTGTTAAAACGTTTCTTTTGTATTTTTTTCCAAAAAAGTATAAATAGACTCAACATCGTAGAGGATGATTTTCCGTTCAGGTTGAGAGAACCGTATCTTCCCTTCATTACGCAATTTTTGAAGCGTGGTCTTGCTGGTGATTCGTAATTTGCGCATGGCTTCCTCTCCTGAAATCCATCGGTCTTCCGTAATGTTGTGTTCGGATTTGATACGCTCCACAACGCTCTGGATGAGCTTATAGAACGACTCAGTCTCAATAGTTATCACTTCCATTACAATTAATTTTAAATACAATTACATGTCATTTAGTTCTCTTGCAAGATTGCAATTCGGCATGCCCAACGCATTCCTTATTGCATCTTGACGGGGATTCCCCGTACCCCTTTTTAATCGCCAAACAAAAAATTCTGCACAGATCATTAGCTATTATTTCTAACAGGTTTTAATAAATGCTGAAACAGCCCTGGTATTATTTCGGAAGTTTCATCTCCACCAAAATCTGCGTTACTTTCACCTTTTGATTGTGACCTCGTTTCCAGTGTTCTCTCAAATCCCTCTTCTTCTTTTTCCAGGCTTCGAGATTCTGTTGAACGTACAGCCTGAAGTTCCTCTAATTGTGTACGTTCTGTATTTGTAAGACCGTTTTCTGGAACTGGTGCAATCTCTTGATTCGTTTGGCGGTTTTTTAATTGACTTTTTTGTTCCCTGAGTTGTTGCAGTTCTGTAAGCATGACCGCTTCATTGTTCACTTTTTCATCTAATTGACGAAGCCTTTCTTCATCAAATCCCAGCCTGCTAAAGCGAAACTTTTTATTTTCTATTTGTACACCTTGTAAACGGCCTCCACGCATGTACACTTCATATCCAGCATCCTTTATTTGCTGTATAAAAGCCTCTTTTGTTGGTGATTGACTATAGATGGTTTCCAGTTTGTTTAAGAGCTCTTTTTTATTGGTTTGCCGGTACTTTTTTATGCAATCAATGAGATGTTCTTTAGCAAGTCTTTTCTTTTTCCCGTGTTCAGGCGATGAGTTTATGAGCTCAGGATACATTTCCTGCTGGTACTGTTGAAGATGGCGCTTAATCGAAGCAAACTTTTCTTTTGTTATCCTGCTGCTTAGCCCGTTGGTTTTTGTTCCCGAGATAACAAAGTGAATGTGTAAATGGTCAACTCCTTCCTGATGCATTGTTCCTAAATACAAACTGTCTTTACCCCGAAGCCGGATAAACTCTTTGCCAATATCCTTCAACATCACCTCTGTTACAAATTCTTTATCTAAATTAGACAGGCTTATTATTGTATGATACAGGCGAACAGAATCACGACGTTTCACCCTCCGGTATTTTTCATTTTCCTGGAACTCCCTGATAAAGCCTTCAATAGATGTTCGTGTTCTTAAATTGTGACGAATCAAAAATGGCTTGTTGGCCTGCTCTAACTTTTCCGTACTGCTACTCTTACCATCCTTTTGTTCTTTCAGTATGTACCTGGTAATATACCTGACTAACTGCCCGGTACTATCACTCTTGCGGGAAAGACTCTTGAGTATCATCTTACAGATTAAAATGGCTGTATATTTTTTAGTATATGTTTTTCAAGGGTGGATATTTTTTCTAATATAACTTTGGTGATCTCATCATGAATATTATTTTTTTGCATGAGTTCATCTATTTCATTGTAACATTGGTAGAGAAACTGCCGGATAGTGCCAGTGAGCTCAATACTTATTCCCCCTGTTCGTGATACTGCTGATTGCTTAATATACTGTGTCGGGCTGGTTTGTTGCTGCCTGGCTGCCGATTGTACTTGCCGGTTTTCTTTGGCAGTTAATAGAACTGTATAAGAACTGTGGGCTTTTTCGCTTTTGCTGTTTCCATGAATTACGATACTCTTTCCAGTATTGTTGTTTTGCTGCTTTTATAGCTGCAACATCCCCTGTCTCAAGCACCCCGGTTCTTGTTAAGTAATCGTATATGCTTTGCTTTTTAGGCATCTAAAATTGCAACAATGGTGGTGTATCAAATAAAATTTTCCGTTCCTGCAAAAAGGCACCTTGTGCGGCCCTTCCGCTAAGTAGCCAATGATCATAAAAAGGTATCGGGCGTTCTTTCATAGGTTTGAGGTTCCCAACAAAAATCAATGCGTCAGATGTTGTTCTTATCTCGGAAGCAGTCATACTAGGCTTATGTGTTGCGTCTTTGCCCAACATATCTTCTAACAGTTTGCATGTCCCATGCGGTTGGCCGGGTAAGAAAACTTTGGAATAGCTGTTCGTTAATATTGCCTGCACCTCAGCTGCCGACCACGTCATTTTTAACATATCCAAGTCCTGTATAATCCCCAAACAGCCCGCATTGTACTTACGGATGTTTGCATACACTATTCCTAAATTTTGAAATCTTAGTGTTGCCATCTCATCCAAAATGCAGAATATGGAGGCTTCAGATTTTTCAGGGATTCTTTCAAGTATGACTTTAAATAGTTCTTCAAATAAGGTTGCAGCAAATGGGGCCATGAATGGGGCATCCATGACTGGTATATTTATAAATAAGATACTTTTTTCTTTTCTGAATGTCCTGAAATGAAAAGTGCTCTGTGCAGTTACCCGTGCAACTTCGGGGTTGCGAAAAATCTTCAATGCAACCAATGCCGTTGATATGCTTGACTGTAGAGTTTTGTCTGGCGTTGCAATGATTGATTTATACATTGCCATCAAATCTTCATCCTTAGTTTTTATTACCCGTATGTCAATCTTTTTGGGTTCACCTGCGAATACTTCAAGCATACGTACCAGGTTCAGCATTGTCCGGAATTGTGCTTCTTCATACCAGAGCAGCTGAATCATTACCACAATGATTTTTTCAGCACTGCTGGCCCAGTATGGCTCACCGGAGCCTGCAATGCCAGAGTTCTTGATTAATATGGCAGCTAATTTTTGAATAGCAGAAATTGAATTTCCATATGCCTCAATAGGGTTGAACCCGTCACTGGTTTCTGAAAAATCAATCTTGTAAATTTTTGCTTTTTGAGATAGGTACTTGCTGTAATGTTGATAAATTTCTCCACTGATATCTAAAACGCATAAGGAGCTATTTCCCCGCATTGTTGAGTTCAAAACTCCATATAGTACCGTACTTGTTTTCCCTGAACCAGATGGGCCTACCACCAGGGCATTGCGGTAGGAAAACTCACGGCTTATTGCCCTAAGTCCGCCAATTAATGCATACCCTTTATTAAACCTTGAAGCGATACTCGTAATACTTTCAAAATGTTCACTAGTATTTGAACTCGCTTTCATTGTGGCAATCGCCAACATAACGACTACAGTAACAATAATGGCTGTCATCATATAGTTCGTTTTTATTAATAGTTACCTCATTTTGGAGTAAAGTTGATTATCTCATCACCGATTTTATCCAGTACCCGGCTTAGCATTTTAAACACCCAGCCGATAATGAACAAGATTATTCTAAAGACAACAGCCAGCATGCTTCTTAATAAAGCTAGAAGCCAGTTGCCTATAGTTTTCATGGGATATCAAAGTGATTGTTATCAGCCTGGATTCTTACAACCGCACCACGGCTTTCCAGCATGGATTTATATACCTGCGCCATTGCATTGAACGCGGCATCATCTTCTCGATCTGTGGGCTGGTAACAAAAAAACACAGAGATACCCTGCAGGCTATCATGCAGCAGGTTGGCTTGTTCAAATGATTTACTTACTGCTGCTGGATTTTTAGCCAGTAAGTATTTTGCACTTTCGCTATATACATTAAATATTGCTGAGTTTTCCTGAAGGTTGCTAAAAATCAGCAGTACTTTCTTTTTTGCTGTTTTAGTTTGCAGCCATTCCAATTCTCCAGCGATTATCTTGAAGCACTCAGAATGGCTCATCTCAACAGTATCATTTGCCATTCTTGTTGCAGATTTAAGTTGCCTCCGGATGCTATCGTAGAACTGTACAATTTGCAGATCACGGTACATTGGTCGGTCTTCCGTGTTTTGCTTTTCGGCCGTGGCTTCGTCTGATAGCCATAACTCAACTGACGGGGAGAGCGTTAAATCTGTGATAGCGTGGTATCTATAATAGTCAGCTGCTGCTTTGTAATCACGTAAGTTGTATAACTGTAATAAAGGTTCAGGTTCTGGCTGGAGATTATGTTTGTCTGTGAGATCATGTACAACAGAAGTTGCCATATATGTGCTTGGAGGTGGAATTGGACTATGTTTACAAGTCACCACTATAAAAACAATGCATAACAGTGTAATAATCTGTTTCATTTCTGTTTGTTTTGTTGCTGAAATAAATGATCAAAATACAAGGTGAATTCATGCTGCAGGCTTTGTCCGAAGAAGTCCGGGCAGTCATTGTCTGGGCGGTGCTCCACATTGGCTGCTTCATATTTGCTGCGAATTAATTCCGCTAGAGATAAAAGCTTTAGTTCGTTGGCATGTGCGGTTTCTTGCTGGCTTATTACATGGGCCGATTCCTCCTGTACCTTATCTTCAATTGTTTTCTTTTCATTTGTTAGCCCTTCATACTCTTTTACGGCAACGGACAATTCAGCTTTTTTCTCCCGGTACTTTTTTATACGCTTCCGCTCCTCCTTACTGAGTGCAAACCGCTGTTCAAGTGCCAGGCCGACTAAAAAGCTGGTGAATGAAATTGCTATAAATGGAAACATAGTCATGGCAAAGCTTTGGCTGCTGCTATTTTGCAAACTCACCTGGTTGCTGATAGCTACAGTCTCTGTTGTAATAAGCGCTCGCCACATTCCAAGTGCGACTGCTACAATTAATGCAATACTTAATACTATTGCCCTTCTTATTCTTTTGACAGCAGCTGTTGGAGCATCTGTTATATAAAGCCCTCCAATGTGTAAACCGATACCAGTACAAAGTGCTATTAAAAAAGACAGTGCCGTTATCATCAACAACCCATACCCGCCGTTAGACAAAACGGTGAACAGCAAACACCCTTCAGCCAAGCCAAACATGACAGGGATAATTACCTTTAAAACTGCTGTCGTAAGATTCACCTTTAGGTTTGCGACATCACTTTTACGGAAGAGAATTTCTTTTTCAACGGTATTGATCTTTTTGATCAGTTCTGCAATTAGTTTTTCGGCTGTAGCCCTTAGTTCTTTTATTGTCGCCATACTGCTGTTGGGTTTGAATATGCTGTAGTTGAAATCCATAGCTTTTTGTATTGCTGAATTTATATAACTCCGGAACTGAATTTGATAATGGCGACGGGATTGTGGCTTGTTCAGCAAACCATCCTGTCGGCCGGAGATCTCTGCATTAATGGTTTCTTCTTCTTGAAGCTTTTGATACATTACTTCAAATTCGGGATGTAGGTGATGCTCTTGGCGATGTGTTTGTGTTTTCATATTTTCAATTTTTTGATGACAATTTGTACCGATAAAAAAATATCATTAAACGAGAGATCGGATAGTGGTAAGTGGAACCGGACTATTGCTGGTCTGCTTCTGTCTATATAATATTGTCCCTGAATTGTAGAGGTTTTTTGGCTTTTGTATCATTAAAAAATGAATTTTTAAAATTGTTACACTAAAGTTTTTAATGAACTGTATCAACACATGATGTTGCACGCTCAAACCATTTCAAACATCGGGAATAATGTCTTTCCAGATCTTTTACAAAAATTTCTTCTGCTGAAGAAGCGAAAGAATTTACTAGTACCAGCTTTTGTAAGTGTGCTGCAGCATTTCTTAAAAAAGCTTCCGGCCCTATGCGGTAATACGGTTCAGGCGGGGCACAAGAAAATCCCTCCATAAAAACTCTTTTGTCGTCATACTTTTTCAACCGTTGGCATTTAGGTATATAGCACATAAAATGAGTTTTAAAAATGAAAAGAATTTCTTTAAATTTTATTTCCCAAAATCTTCAAGTATTACTAACTGTTCTTGGCAGTTACCACAAATGACATATGCTGACGGCTTACCCCACATACAAAGGCTACAACCTAAGCAGGTGTATTTAGTCTTCCGTTTTTGCTCAGCTCTCAATTTTTGTTTTGTCAGTTTCTTGGGGTCAACAATCTTACTTGCACTATCCGCGACAGGTTTGAATTCAGTTAGCAATAATTGTGGCAACTCTTTAAACACTCTGTCAAATTTTCCCCCATGAATGATATAATGTGTCATTTTATATCCTGTATCCTTTCCTCCGGGCCTGCCAGTTTCCGAACATTGTAAGCCAATTGATGACATGATGTTTGAAAATTCTTTATTGTGATAGCCATTTTTACCAGGTGAACCATACTGTGCATGATAATGGTGGCAAATCTCATGGAGTAATGTTCCCATGAGCTCTTCAGCAGAAAGTAGTAATAAGTCAGGATTAATATTAATCTCCGGAAGTGTTGCAATACTACCTTCCTGCCAGCTATTGGGACGGTTGTAGCCTTTGGCCTGCGTTTTGTTGAGTGATAAGAAGTAAGGGGAAAGTGGACGCGCGAAGAGGCGCTGCTGAAAGAATTCGGCACATTTATATAAAGAACCAAAAAGTCGTAATGTCGGTTCCGTATATTTGCCTACTATTCTAACTATGGGTTGTGTGCCGTACGGCACATTTGAGGAATTATCTGGTGATTCCCCTGGTTGTTGCTGTAAAGATTGCTGTTCCATACCTTAAGTTTTAAGGGAGAACAGCCCGGCAGGGTGTAACTTGAAAATTGAATTGTATTGATATACAATACCTTACATGCCTTTTCCTGTTGCAAGCAGGCCAAGGCTACACCACGCGGACCTCTTCTCCGATGGGTGGCCGGTGTGAAAGCACCGGTTTTTTATGTCCACCCATATGTGATTGTAAAATATTCATGCAATAAAGTTATTAAAGAAAAGTTAAACGCCAAAATTTTTATGAATTTTGTTTGTTTATATTATTGCATTATGGTTGTGTTTGTTTATATATTTGTAGGCATAACCTTTTATAATGTCAGCAAATACGACCAGAAACCCATTATCTGTTATTTTGGGGGCCTACCTCAAACGGGAAAGAAATAATGCCAGGCGCAGCTCCAGTGAGATTGCCGAACAATTATTTCTGGGGGAATCCATTTACAGGATGATTGAAGCAGGTTCGGCTAACCTTAATATTAATAGGATTTCTTTATTAATCAGTGTTTTTGAAGAGTCAAGTATCCAGTTTGAACGCCTGGCTAAGTATATGGCAGCCATTCAAATCTTTGAATTCGAAACTGCAAAGAAAACAGACTTGCGGTATATACTTTCTCTTATTGGTGACGCAGACCTTGAATACTTTTTTACTAAGATCATAGACTTATTCAAATTAAGTTATGGTACAGATGAATATAAGAACATACTTGATGAAATTGCCGTAAAAGAATTAAGTTCTTATCTCGGGGCTTCCAACTACCGCACTAAAGAGGTAAGCACATTTAAGAACGATGCGGTAAATGTCTTATTTGATGTACCCTCTATTGAAGTTCCCAATATATTATCTTTTCTTAAATCATTGAGTAACCGGCAGCCCTTGCATGTTGGCCCGGTGGCGAAAGAGTGGGAAGAAAATATGAACGGTCTGACTTTATTGCGAGGCTTTTACACCAGGGCTGAAATTATTATCAGCGAAAGCAACCTTGATTTATTTCTTTATGATTATTTATTCAAAGACACTTTTATCGGACTGAAAATGATATTTGTTGAGGATAGGTATTCGGCTAAGACTCTCGAAGAAAAGTTTATTCACAAACTCAATGCTTCCAGGAGAAATTATGAAAAAAAACTGTTGAGCAAAGTACAGGAAAATAAAATTCAGTTTAAAACTATAGCTAGTAAAGATAAAACCTACAGCGAGGATATTACCAGCCTTTTAAAGGGCAGGGAAGATATTTTTCAGCACCTCGATGCCTATTGGAATTTCACCCATTCCAGTGGAATTGAAATCGGCTTTGTAGGTGGTGCCGCATCAGAAAAAAATTATGCAATGAACATTTCTTCTAAAGACAGTTTTGAACGGACCCGGGTTTTTGATACAATCTGGAATAATATTTAATCCCTATGATAAAAAACCATTTATTAAAATCCCCAAAGTATTATCCTAAGCGCCCCGACTGGAATCAAAAGGTATATATGCCTGTTAGTATGAACAACAGGCTTTTACGGGATGAAAAATCGTTACAGGAAATCCTCCGATGGGTTTTTGAACACACTGATCATCTTGAAGCTGTTATTGGTGATTTTTTACATCGTCATAATTTAATGATTGCGGGAGCTACCCATCAGGAAGCTATTGAGAAATCTATTCACCTCGGTGATGAGCTGACTAAAAATTTACTTGCTGCCATGCAATACTTTCCAGGCAAACAGTTAAGCATCCGCCCCAGCAGTCTGTTTTATAAAACCCAGGTATTTGAACAAAGATTGTCTCATTTTGAAAATCTGTATATGACTAACCCGGTCTTCATATCGGAAATTGATTTCTTGATTCACCAGTTTTTGTCTAGGCAGGGGCATATTGATGGGAACTCTTTTCAATTGGAACATTGTAAAAAATATCTGCTGGAAGAATTGGTCATTTTTGAAATACTGGCTGAAGAGGGTGTATTAATTAACGTTTACCCGGGCAAACAATTAAGGATTTTCAAAAAAATAGTTACTGGTGAACTGCCTGGTGTTTCGACGGAGTTGGAAAAAGTATCATTGGTTGAAATGAGATTCCGGCCTAATTATCTTGCTCGATTAATAAAGAAATAACCAAAATTAAATATCATGACGCTAATCGTTATTACGGCACTATGTGTATCCATAGTGATTTATATATTTATTGGGTTTACTCATAGTAAGTCCGTTAATGGGTTGGCTGACATTCTTCCTCTCGTTAAAGGCCGGTTTGCCAAAGTCCAGGGGTCTGAAGAGCTTAGTGCAACTAACGTTGCTGCGTCTATATCGCTGGCTACTGTAATAGTCGCTTTTTTTGACCTGGTGCCCGGTTTGGGATTATGGCTGATCTGGCCTGCAGTTACCACAGCTTTAGGGTTCCTGCTTTTTGCCCTGCTATCCAAAAAAATATGGAAAAGGATGGCGGCTTACAACCACCGGCCATCCTTACACGAATTCATCGGAACTGAATTTTCTTCTCCCCGGCTTGCTGTTATTGCTTCGTCCTGCACTACGCTGGGTTATCTATCAGCATTTGCTGTAGAATTAACTGTAGGTTCCCGTTTCCTTGCCGGATTAATCAGTGGAATTCCTGAATGGGTTACAGTAATTATCATTGCTTCCGTTGGCCTGTTGTACACCGCCCTTGGTGGATTCAGAAGCGTGGTGGTTTCTGATAAAATTCAAATGAAATTTATCTGGTTGCTTTTAGGTTCCCTTATGGTTTACTACGCCTATATTCTTTTTTTATCTAGTGATGTACATTCATCTGTACAGCAAATCCCTTTGGTGGCCAGAAGTTTTCAATGGAATAATGCGTTAATTCCTTTTATCGTTGGAATTTTCATCATGAACTTATTTACTTATATGTCCAATATGGGATTATGGCAGAGAATCTCAGGTACCCAAGACCCTGAAATAGTAATAAAGGGAATGAAAACAACGGTGTATCAATCGGCGTTGAGCTGGACCCTGTTTGCGCTGGTAGCAGCGGGGGCTTTTTTAGTGGTAAAACCTGTTGCCGGTCAAAATTTGCTGATGACAATGATGCAAAGTCTTGGTACAACGCTGCCGGGAAACATTGTATTGTTCTGTGTTACCCTGGGTTTATATGGAGCCATGTTATCCACGGCTTCAACTCAATTAATAGCGCTGTCGCATACACTATATGAAGATATTTTAGGCGCTTTTAGAAAAAAAGATATTCTTTCCAGAATTGAATCAAAAAAAGAACTTTCTCTTTCTAGGTTTGTACTCGTACTATCAGCAATTCTTGCGGTTGTTGTTGTTGAACTATTAAGAAAATCCGGTTTCTCAGTTGCTGATTTAGCATTCTCTATATATGGTGCCGCACTAGGGCTTGTTCCTGTCATTCTACTGAGCATCTATTTGCCCAGGACTAAACTCGCTTCCCTAGGTATATGGGCTAATATTTCTGTGATTACAGGATTCCTCTCTGCCTGGGTTTCATCCTTTCTTGGTAAATATTATAATGATGCTACTGGTGTATTTCTTGCCCCGGTTTTTGGCTTAATTGTTTCTTCCCTTTTCTTATCTGTCGGTATGCTTTTCCCTAAAAAAAATAAGACTGTTATTTAATAATACTTTCACAGTAAGCTGCCGACCCTCTCAGGTCGGCAGCTTTTTTGGCTTTAACAATTAGAAAGGAAGGTCTGCGTTGGCTTCCTCTTTCTTTTCTTCTGTCGGCTTGGATGTACCTGCTTTCATTTGCTGGTGAACCTTAATTGAATCCACATGGCAGTGCAAGGTAGCTTTTGCTTCCCCTTCCATGTCTTTGTAGGCAGAAACATAGGCCCGGCCGGCAATCTCTACAAGACTACCCTTCCTTAGCCGTTCTGCCACCTTTGGGCTGATCCAGTAGGCACAGTTGTAGAAGGTGGTGAGATTTTGCCATTCCTCAGAACCTTTTGGTTTGTAACTGTCATTTACTGCCAATGTGAAGTTTACTACCTTCCTGTCATCTTTCAGTGTTGATACCACTGCATCTTTTGTTAGTCTTCCGATTAATACCATAACTGTTGTTTTTGAGTATGAATAAATGATTGCTTACTGTTCTTTAAAGAGGGATAGTTCCCCTGTCTTGACCTTGTTCGGGTACTTTTCATGGCTGTGCTTCTTTACGAGATAGTAGATAGTGATATCCTCGTTTTGAGTGATTGCCCAGGCTGATTGAAGGGCTTTGGAGCGGATGCACTTTTTCTTTCGCTGTATCTCCCAGCTAATCACCATAATGTTCCGTAACCGTGAAGTGTGTTGCATATACCAATGTTTTAAATGAAGGCAGCAGAAAATGAGATTTCTGTCAGCATAGGCAACCCATAAAAGAAGCGTGGAAGGAAGTCAAGGTTTGGAGCAAAAAATACTACCGAACTGAAAATGAGAGAAAGCTAAAGTTTGAGGTGGAGATTTTTTGTGAGCAACCCGGAGGGCAAGTGAAATGAAATGGAGCGAAGACCTTTACTGACGATTGTGTTAAGCACATAGCTTTGCCGGATGCTGGCAGGAATTGTTATCTATTAAAAATTGAAAATACTCCTGAAAGAACATTAGTTATGATTTTTCTTAATTTGCTTTTAGTAAACCATCTTTTATGTTAGGAATATCTATCAGTAAAACAGATTCGAAGTTTGAAAAGTTTTGTAAAGAAATAAAATCTGGAAATCACGAGATTCTTAAACTTCTTGACACAAATGAAACAGAGTTTGGTGTGGCTTCTTTTGAGCAGTTAATGAGTAATGAAGCAGATGTTCTTGCAGGGGTCAACAAAGTACAATTCAGATTTGACGTAAATTATTTTGGAGTTTTCACTGATGCCTTAATAAAGACTCACGACAATGAAGATATAAAATATATCCTTTACGCTAAAACACGAGACAAGCAGAATATAAAATCTATTTATTCAACTCTTGTTAAAGTATTTGGTAAAGGTATTCATGATGAACGAAGATTTCAGACATTTAATGAAGAGTCTATTGATAGTTTATGTAGTATTCATCCGGACCCATATTCTTTCGATATTGTAAATGTATGGATACATGAAAATATTACAATATTATTACAGTATAAGATTAGTCCCTTGCACCAGTTTTCAATCATGATTACGAAAATTTCACCAAAACAAATCGATTCATCCATAAAGAGAAAAGGAACTATACTCGATGTACTAAATTTTGACGTTGATATGCTACTTCTCCAGGATGATATTGGACGAAATGAAGAGTTTGAAAATGAGAGGGTAAAATTTGTAGATTATGTATTTATGACTTCTGAGAAAATTATGGGGGTGTTTGATACTATTTCTGTAAGGATCTTTAGCCCCATCAGAAAATTCAACAAAAACGTACAAACTCATATAACAATTTACAGTTCTTCGCCCTTAAGCTACATGGAGAAAATTTCGACAGCTGAAAAGATTATTAGAATTTACGGACAAGATAGCATCGGAAATAATGAGCTTGAGCTATATGAAAGAGATATTCTTGAAGAAGGAGTTTTTTGGAACGGTAGGACTTATCGGTTAAATGAGCAACATTCTTTACAAAAAGAGAAAGAGAAGGTTATTTATGAAGTTGCTATTTGTGACCCTGCAGATAGCGATGGATTTAACATTCATATCTTTTGCTATAATCAGCTAATAGATTATTTTGGAATTAGCTGATCTAGTAGCTACGACAAGCCCTGCTAAACGCTTTTAAGAGGAAGTCCAAAGAACTCGACGCCCACAACCACCGGATGAAGTTTGACCGAATGGATATGACGTTGCCAGATGCTGGCAGGAATAAAATAATTACTTATCTTATGAAATATTTTTTTCACTTATGCCATCGTATAACAAACAAACTACAATCAGCACCTACTTTGTAAACAAGCAGTTGATTGAATCGATTGAAGAATTTTTTGAAAATACTGTTTCTGAAATTATTAACCTTAATACAACGATAACGGAAAAACTTGCAAAGAGTATTGAAATAATCATACATGACTCTCATGGAAAAGAATCTTACACTTCTATTAAACAGTATAAACAATCAATGTTCAGGAACGATGTTGAAGGGGTGAGTATTAACTACAAGCTATTCTCATCAGATAAAGATATCGACCTCTCCATCCGCTTTGGAAGCGAACAAGAAAACTCAGATTTATCAATTTCATTCAGTGGGGAAAATCCCCGTGAGAAAGTTTTTGCAATTGAGGAAGGATTTAAGTCTGTATGCGCCAGTAACAAAACACTCAATTGGATATTATATCCGAAGTCGTTTATTAGACTTCTGTTAATTTTAGGTATCTCATTTTGTGGAATAATGGCATTGAGTTCAGGTGTTTCAAGAAAAGAATCCTTCTTATACGGTGTGGGTTTTTGGATAGGGTTAATATGTTCAATGGGATTTCCATATTTAAAAGGATATTGTTCCTTTGATACAGTAAAACAAAAACAATTAGACAAATGGTTTAGCTGGCTGGTAATGGGACTAGCAGCCTTTATACTTTTTTCTACCGTATTAACTTCTGTCAGGAAAAGTATTCTAGGCTTTTAAACTATATTTTGCGAAAATATCAACTGCGCGAATAATAATTCTATCCAGTTCTTCCTTATCATAAAACCGGTGACTGAGTGTTGAAATCATTGAAGTAACCTCTTTACTTTCTTCCTCAGTACACTGAATTTTTTTAGTTCCTTCAGAAAGAGCATTACGAACATTGTTACGGACTTTCGCAAATTTCACACGAAAATCATATTCCTTGTCTTGTTTTGAAACTCCCCAGTTGGGGTCTTCGATAACCCGTTGACTGTATTCCATATCCCGGTATATATCTGCATCAGCCCCATTGCTAAAATCCCTGCCAGTTTTATATACAGCTCTTAACAAGTTTTCGTATTCCATATCTTCCATAAATTCTATTACTTCTTTTGAAAAGTTATAGTTCTATTGATAGTAACTCTCGGCCTAACTGATGCATTGCTGCTTCAATCTTTTTTACTTGTGCTGGTCGGGGTTTTTTTAACCCTGTCGCATAATGATGAAACTGTTTTTGATTGATGTGAGTCATTCTCTCCAGGGCTGCATTTGTAAAAGTCTTCTTGTAGAAGTTCAAAAAGCTTTTTGCATCGAACTTATAGATAATTTCATAGTCGCCTTTTAAAATCTCGGGAATATTTTCATCCTGATTATACTTTTTTAATAATTCAATTCCCTTTAATGCAGAGTTTTTTGCTTCCTCTACAGTATCTGCGTGGCCATAGACTCCTGGAATGCTTTCAGCATAAGCGCTATAAGAATCATCACTTCGTTCTATGACAATTCTAATCTGTTTTTTTTGAATAGATTTCTTCTTCTGTTGAATAGGTGATTGTGTTGTCTTCATGTTTTGTGTCCTTGTGTGTTAATCACCTTATAAAACAGATGAACAATCTTTCTTACTCATCTGTTTTATAAAGCAATCTTGAATATGCCGTGCATATCCAGTAAATTGAGAAAACCCAGCTATTTTAGCTTCATATCTTTTCTCATTTTTTGTTCTAAACCTTTGCCGAGCTCTTTGGCTCCATGGAAAGGAACGGGGTAACAAAATCCGTTTTTCTCATAAATGTAATGGCTACCTACCGTCCTCACATGCTTCCAGCCATTTTTTTTAACCAACCGGTGGAATTCCGAACTTTTCATTACTTAAAATGCTTTTTTTAATGTTAAAAATTTTTTCCATAACGGCTTGTTTTTAAAGTTTTACAATTTAATGCCCGACATTTTATCGGAAACACGAAGGTAGTATTTTTTCTACCATTTTGCCAAATATTTAATGTTATTCTTTTGTTATACAAGGTAAAAGCGCCTGCGGCTAAAAAGAAGCAAAGCCGTTACAAAAGCTTTTGTAACTGTAGCTGAGCTGGGCTCGCCGGTAAAGCCACGGGAGAGAGGAACGAATGGACGTGGCTGGCGAGTGCCAACGGCTGGGGCAGACAGGAAAATGATCCCGCCTTAGCGGGAGAATGGTGGATGCACAGTGCGGGGATGCCATTAGGGATACCAGAGGTATAAGCAGGGCCTCATGTGACGGCAGCCCCAAACGCAGCCGGTGGCCGCAAGGCGAGCATATAAACATTGGCAGCGGGTGCATGAAAAGATACTGACGGGAATGTACCAGGCAAACGGAGCATGGTGGAATGAGTAGGTATTGCTTGTATCAGACAGGTGAAATGACCTGTGGGAGGAAAGTGGGTTGGAGGAGGTATTTCCCTGTTGCTATACAAAAGGGTTGGCACGAATGAAACCAAGCGCAGTGCAGTCCTGGTTTTAAATGAGTGGCTGTTTGTTTTCAGGCATAGTAGCTGCCCTCACAAAAGCATACTGAACTGCAAAGTGAATGACAAACTTGTGATAACAACCTGAAAGGCAAAAGAGGTCTTGTGATGCTTTCCAAGTATATAACAAGGAAATCACAAGTCCTCTTTTGGTTTGGCAGAAGTTTGCTGAAGTATGTTTTTGGGAGACCGATTTACCACAGTTTGGAATAATTCACTTTAATACCAAAGTATTATTTTCAAACAGGCCTCAAGCATTACGACACTTTTACTAAAGCAGATCTTTTCGCGGCTAAGCCGTTTGAGCAAATTGCGTATTCCTAGATTATTCCGTTTTGTTTTATACTGAAAACGTCAGTGAATTTTTGGTGGTATAAGTGATGAATATATTATATACTAAGGTCATTAGTGTATATTTTCCGTGGATTCAGGACCAAAAGGTTTGTAATGAGTTTACTAACTGCTTCTTTGCTTCTCCCGCCGATAACAAACTCAATTATGGCCCTGTTGAGTTTATTAAACGTATAAGAAATATAGTTTTGAGTTAGCCCTTTCCTACTTATTAGTACACACGTCTCATCTACTTCATACACCTGATTTCTTTGCTCTAGATTGACGGGGTCTATGGATTTACTGAGTATTAGTATCTTCCGGGAAACAGTTGTTTTCGTATGTGTAAGTATTGGAAAATAGAACTTATACTCATACACTCTTTGGTAAGTTGTACTATATTGTGGTCATCTGTTTTTTGAAGTAAACGGCATGTATAACTACAACGCTGGTACCCGTTACACTGCTTGCAATACAGTTTTTGTACTTGCCGGTACAAGCCTTTTTTATTACATTGGTTATTACAGTATTGACACTACACAGGCAACAACTGGCACAAAACAGATTACACAACTCAATACCAGCCTTAGTTTTGACAAATCCGCTGCTTAGTAAGATATAGACATTACCCTTTTGTTGTAATAGAAAAGCCCTTCATTATTGAAAATCAACAACTTTGAAAAATTTGAGCAGGATAGGTAACGGATGAAACATTACCCAATAACAGGCTTTATGTACTAGTTTCTCGTCATTTAATTTGTTAGCCGAATTTACCTTTTTTCAGTAGAGCTAAAAACATCAAAAATAAAAATGATACTACTATATAAATTATCAAATAAGTATACCCTCTTTTAATTTTACTTTCATCATAGTGCATCGATTGTAATTCACTTTCCTTTATTAAAAGAAAAAAGAATAAAAAGTGGACTCGTAATTAATGCTGTCTCTAAGTATTTTATGAGTCGTGGCATTCCCGGTTCCGTATGAGCAGTAGGTAATAATGCATACAGTTAAATATTGCTAGAATTTGAAAAACATGCAATACCAAAATCATCACCATTGCACATAAAGTACTAAGGTACGGATACTTTGTTGCTCCTGTAGAATAGTATCTATAAAATAAATATGCTATAAACTTTATTGTTTTCATTCCTTCTTACCATTTAAATAATGCATCAGTTACTCCGCTGATATCTAATACAGCTAATACAAGACTCACCGCAGGATTAGTTTTTACAAATAACATTGCTGTTTTAAATCCGGCTTTACGATATTTCTGCAGTTGGGTTCTCAAAAGCTTCTTGTGCGGCATTATAAGCATCATATGCACCAGCAAGTTTACCTATACTTTTAAACACTTTTCCTAACCCTTCTGTCATCTCACTTACCCCTTCCAACTGCTTGGCTTCTTCACTACCTGCTGCCATTTGTTTAGCTGCGGATTTGGCTAACTTTCCTCCTTGTTCCAAACCGTTTTCGACTTGTTCGCTTACAGCCCCCATGACTGTAGCTGTCTTCGATGTAGGAGATGCTTCTGGTTCTTTTTCGTTTTGCGGCTCCGTTACACCTGGTTTTGCTTCCGGAGTACCAGAGGTTGAAGGATTTTGTTTTGGCGGTGTTACTATCTGCCCTTTATCTTGAGTATGACTTACTACTTTTACTATTTTGTCTGAACTACACCAAAGCCTTCCTTGTTCATCAACGGAAGCATTTGTAACTTGATGATAATAGTCTGATTTACCTTCTCCAGGCTTATTCTTTTCTCTATGTATTTCTTTGCCTTTCTCGTCCAAATAGATATGGTCGAGTGGTTTCATTCCATCTGGATCGATAAATCTAATAGGATTGTCGTATGCGTAATTATAGGGTGAGTACCTACGCATTTTTTCCGTCAATGGATCAACCGTAAACCATCTGGCCACCTGGTTATCGTATAGTCTTACACCAAAGTCGAGTAACTCCAGCCCTGAACCATCAGCGAACTCATTTCGTTGCTCTTCCTTACCGTTATACTTGTATTTATTGGTGAGGGTGTTTGCTGCTTTGGAACTTATTCCACTCATCGTCAATCCAAAAGGATAATAATGCGTTTCCTCCAATATAGCACCCTTTGTTTGGACTACCTGCAGGTTATCAAAGAACACATCAATATTGCTTTCGTTACTGCAATACACATAAAGATACCCATTTTTTTGGACTGCTATATTCTGCAGTTCGCTAAAATGTTGTTTAAATGTGTAAGCATCGTCCACCATGCTAGCTCCACCACCCGCATATTTAAACTGTTCATCAAATAAAATATAGTTAATAAATGCCTTAGGGCGGTTCGTGTTATTTGCGGCCTGCGCGTTTTGGTTACTTTGTAAAATACTATTAATACCACTTCCTGCCTGATTTTCCACTATGGTATTACTTACAGCTCCATGCACACCTGTACTTGTCGCAGCATTGGGTGCACTTAAAAAACCGGCGATCAGGTTAGCAGCGGTTAATCCGCAGGTTCCGCAGGTTCCATTGTTGGATACTGCCTGGCTGTAATAACTTCTGCCAAAAATATCAATCTTATCTCCGGCCATTACTTTTAGTGTTATACCAAGCCCTGTTTTGTTTTCAGTTCCATTGATGCGATATAATTTCTGGCTGTTTGCCTGCTCAAAGTTTGCATCAGGCGGATTGTTACCTATACCATTATCATTATTGATGTATGCGGGCAAACCAGGCACCGGGTTAGTTACAGTATTGCGGATGAAGCCGCTGTTGATATTATAGTATTGCTGTTCGGTTGCCAGTTTTGCATCCTCCATACTGGCTATTGGGTATTTATTTTGTTCCTGTTCTTCAGTCAATACCATCCTCACGTTACCTAAATGATCTTTCAGCATATAATCAATCTGGAAACTGTCAGCAGTACTGGTAGTCGATGGCTTAAATCGTATCCTTCCTTCTTCATGGCCAATAAACTGCAAAACATCATTTTCATATACAGCTCCTGCCTGGTATAAAGTAATTTTATCTGGCTGTCCATTCTCATGGACTATTTTCTTCAGCTTATTACCTGCAGCATCATAGACATATTCAACACTTCCTTTGGCAGTAACAGAAATCGTTTGGGGCAGATTTAGGTAATTGTAATTGATACCACTGATCTTCTTGTTATTATCCTGCACCATGTTGCCGTTTACATCATAGGTATAGTCTGTAACAGTCTTGGCACCTGGTTCATACTTAAAATCACCCAGTTTGCTGCTATTGTCATTAAAAGCATCCGTCACCTGTTGCAAGCGGTTACTTCCACCATAATATGTATACTGGAGGTCATCAATCTGAGCACTGGCATTAATTTTTAAACCCCATTGCTGCATCCGTTTAATATTACCGTTATCGTCATAAGCAGTATTGGGATCAAGCGTACTATCGGGTAACTGTGTTATCCCATCACCCATCCTTACATTAAAATTCACACCCGCACTTTGATTGAAACTGCTGTTGTTGTACTGGGTAAAATCAGCCTTCATCAACCTGCTGGCAGCATCATAAGCAAAATCGTATCTTCTTTTTTCCCCATCACCTTTACTCTTCCATACCATACCTTCAATATTGCCATTATACTGAGGGTTATTATATGTTTGGTTTCCGATTATACCGTTGTTTGCCTTATCATATCCGAGGTCAAAGCCAAAATAATTGGAGCTGGTATTGTCTTTTGCGTAATCCCTGTTAGCACCAAGCATCCATCCCCTGATATTATAATCATATGCAATGGTTTCTAGGCCTGAACCACTGTTAAAGGAGGGTGCCAGTTTCTTAGTTTTCAGCCTGCCCAGTTTATCATAGGTATTTTCTGCGATTAGTTGTTCCGCTTTGGATACTGAAGCATAATTCACGGTACTGTTTACTGCCTTTCGTAGGTTTAGTACCCTTCCCAGGTCATCATATTCCATTTTTGTGATCACCACATGAGTTTGCGGGTTGGTCCCTGCCTTTTCAGTTTTCTGAACAGTGATCATCGGCTGTCCCGACCAATTATACTGAGTTGTCACGATATCAACGCCACCTGAAATATTTGTACTCTGGATCTGGATAGGTCTTGCCTTTTCATCATAAATCATTACTGATGTCATAAAAGAACTGGCAGACCCCAAGATTTTGGTCTCGGTCCATGTGGTCAACCCTTTTGTAATTGAAGTCTGGTTTAAGGCCTGGTAATAGGGGTAGGAATTTCCAGGGGTTGAGAAATAACTATTCCAGGCTGTATTAAAGGATGCGCTTAATGGAGATGGTAACCCAGCATAATCATCATAATGCGTAGCCGTAAGTTTTTCCCAGCTGCCATCCGACGGTGCATTGCTAAATGGGTAATAGTAATAATTACTGTTTTGTGCATTTGCAGTATGTGTGGTCCATGAACCACCATTAGTCCATAACCCTGTTTGCACTGGCCTGTTCAGGTTATCATACAAAGTAACCAGCCATTTTCCCTGTGCTGACAGATTTCCATCCTGTGTCATCACCAGCCTGTCGCGCTGATCATAAATCATATAAACAGGTGCTGCACCAGGTACTTTCTTCATGATCATCCTGCCCCTGCCATCATATTCATACCGGAAACATTGTTCATCAAGCTGGGTCGTAGTAAGCGCCCAGCCATTTGCAACCAAAGTTTTTACCCCTTCTGGTTGAATGACACAACGAAGTCTTCCCATTTCGTCATAGATATAATAAGTAGTTAGCCATCCAGTATAATTCTTTCCTGTACCGTCATCACCCGTTGATGTCAACTGTATTTTCTTAAGAATTATCTTTCCTTCCTTATCCTTTACTTCAATAACCTGTTTATTATGTTCATCCACAGACACACTTTTATATAAGATCCCGGAAGGATAGATCCCTGCTCCTGCGCCATTATTTATTGTACTTACTGAATAGCTTCCAAAACTATTTACCACATCAGTTACTGTCCATATCTTCACATCATCTGTTGTTGTATTCAGCCAGTACTTTACTTTTCCTGAATGACGGTTGATCTCCTGAGCCTGAGCAGCTGTACCGGCCCAACTAATACCAGGCGCAAAACTCTCCTGAACACGGTTCATCGGGGAAGACTCAAAAACCGTTTGACCATAATAGAAGCTCTCCCCCTGGTTTTTCAATACCCCATTTGCATCATTGTAAAAAGCTGATTGCTGCGAGAAAGGTGACAATTTGAAGGCTCCATTATTATCAGTGGCTGAAGCATAGGGGAGCCATTTATATTGTTCCCTGCCCAAACCATCGTATTCCACCGGACTTACCATATCAGTAGCAGTACTACCGGTAGCCAGGCTCCCTTGTTTCACAACAGTTTGAAATGGCCTGCCTAACCCATCAAAATACTGAGTGGCCTGTTTGACATCTTTTAACAGGCGTCCCATTAGAGCGTTGGGGTCAGTCTCCGGAGCAGTGGCATCCCAGGTACGGATAAAATTAACCGGTATACCATTGACATAGTCAGTACCAGTATGGGGAGCCTGTGCATTTACTGCATTGGCAAAAACTGATAACAGTGCAACCTTCAAACCATTTATTATTCGCCTTTTCATGTACAGCGTTTTATTGTAATTTTTATTATTTCGTTTATTGTCCGTTTAATAAGCCCTGCATGGCCGCGCCCCCCAGTTTGGTTTGCGCCCCCAGCACACCCGTGAGTATCCCATCAGTCCAAATGAAAAATTTCATCCGGGGCCCGGTCACATCGATATCCAGGTGGCCGTTCTTATCCTTATCTGTCAACCATTGAAACAATGGATGCTGCTGGCTGCCGGAAGATTGCCGGGTGTATAAACCATCAGTAATCACTATCGAAGCGTTAAGCTGGCTTCTGTACCAATTCATTAAGGTTATTCTGTTGGCCGCAGAAAAGCCATCTTCATAAGATGGTACGGCAATGATTTGCAGGCTTGAATTGTTTGCTGCGCCTAATGAATCGATTGAATGCAGCAGGGAATCATTACCCGCACCTTGTTGCACGGGCAGTGTAATGATCAAAACCATTTTATTCTGGTATGAGTTAATTGACTGGTTACCTCCTTCTATCTTTGGGACAGAAAAAGAGTAAAAGCCTTGTGCATTTAATGAGCATGCAGCTATAAGGAAAGTAAATACTATAATTAGTTGTTTCATTTATTTTCGTTTTATCAATTTGAAGTATCTGGCATTATGGTTATTGAATTGCACGAACTTGCAGTGACATTTATATTGTAAAAGGTTACGGAAGTTCCCGATACAGTAAACCGTGTGCAACCGGATTTAAAAAGAGATACCACCCCGCCCAATACGGGCCTGCTGATCGTGAGATTATAGATACCCGCAGGAATACCTCCTAAATATTGTAAAGTGGTGGACGTGGGGACATTCAAATTGTATGTATAATGGGTTAAGGTATCATAATAACTTGCCACCCAACCCGGAGAACCATTTGTATTGGTTGAAGTAAGGGTAACGTAGGTTGGCAAAGGACAGGTAGTTGTATTTGTACCTGCAGGAACCCACCTTGTTGTGTTATAGCTCGGGCTGCAATTATTAATATCCATTTGTTCCTGCTCCAATACACCTGTATAATGGCTGTCAGGGCCTAACTGGCATCTTGTATTGGCTGTATTTTGCCAATTTGCAGCCGTGTTTGTACAGGGTGTTGTACAATTCTCAGCCTGGCCGGAAAAGTTATAGCATATTTTTTTCAGCACATTACCATCATTATCCCGTACCAGGATCAGCCTGTTCAATGGATCATATTCATAAGTGGTAACCCTTCCCCTTGCATCCATTTCCGAGGTAATACCCTTTACCGGATCATGAGTATAGGTTGTCATGAATGCATCAGAAGGACAGATTCTTATATCATCCACCGGGCCGGTTAACGTTACCGGACCTGAATAAGCCTGCTGGTTATAGGTCCATACACCACTTACCAGCTTCCACCAACTTATCACATAATTCCGGGCATTGGGAACTGCAAAAGCAGTAGTGTAATTGCCATTGTAGTAATATTTACCCGTATGGCCATTTCCATTAACAGCACTGGCATTTGTCTCAAATCCTTCGTAGAAAAACTCCTTCAACCCTGATAACTGAATAATTTTTCCATAATATCCGCATGTGACTGTGTTATTGAATGTATAACTTCCAAAACTTGTGGATGCATTGATCGTAACTGTATATTGCCCGGCCGGCATTGCTGAAAACGTTACAGATGAAGTATTGCTGCCGCAGGAACCACCCCCGGATCCGGCATTACAAATCACTCCTGTTTGAGTAACCGGGCCGCTGATGCTGTAATTAATTTGCACCTGAGCGCCCGGAGGTGGGGCTGTAATTGCAAGGCTGATATTTCCAGACTGTACCTGCTCAATTGAAAACTGGTTAGAATATGCCGGTATGTTAGACCCCAATTGAAAAGTTACCGGAATTACTGCTGCGCCATTGACAAGGGTTTCCTTTGACTTATTTACTGCGTTAGAAATTTTGGCAATAACCCGGCTGCTATTGTATCCCCATTCGTAACTCTCAGGCACTCCATCATTCATTGTGGCAGTAATCATATTTCCTGCGTTATAATCAACCAGGATATCATCTTTATACCGGCTGTCTTTGGTAAGGGATGTATTATTGGCAGCTACAGCCACTGGGGTAAATGTGGCAGAAGGACCAGCAAGTTCAATTTTCTGAGTTTTCTCAGGGTATATACCAAACTTATCATCCCTTACATTATTAAAAGCCGTTAAGCTGGCCCCAGTCAGGTTATTGCTCTTCCAGGTGGTAACTTCCACCGGGGCATTCATACCAATATCCTGCATCCATAAAATAGTCCTGAGCTCAGGATTTGATGCTGCTTTTGCAGCATTGTGGTTGGACTGGTAAGTATTGAGGGGATTTGTGTTGGTGAAATTTGTTTTGCGGCAATCCACATAGCTTTTCCTTGCGTTACAAAAAGCAGAATAAAAATTTGTCTGCAAGGTACCATAGCAGGTCTGTACAAAACCACCGCAACTGGCAAAACTGGCGGCATATCCTCCTGAATAGAAAAGTGAATTTACGTAACTCAAAAAACTGGCAGCACCTGTGTAACAATCAGAGACGCTTTCAAAAGATGGCACCCTGAAATCAAAACTATATTTCATTTTTTTGTAACTACCTGTCCTTTGGAATCCGTTGTCTCAATACGGGTGGGTTCATGATGATAGTTACTTCTCAAAGAAAGTCTTTGCAATTGAAGTTGAAGATCCACCACCTGCCTGGTAAGTTATTTCGGTTACATCTGATTCTATTTTCTTAGCAGTTTTAAGCTCATAAAATGTTTCAGCAGGATTTGACTGAGTTGGATTGTATATAAAAGAAATATAACCAGGTGTTGTTACAGGGTTTTCCTGGTATAAAGAATAAAACGTCTTTTCCTTTAATACGGCTCCTGATTCATTATAGATTCCTTCAAAAGTAGGTTCTCCCCTGTAAAAATCATTGGCAAGGGGCGGCGCTGGATAGGATGGTATATTAATATCACAGGTACCCGGATTGGGCATTTTTGTAACTGCCAGTCCATCCCTGTTTATTCCCCAAGGCGGGGTTACTGAAAACCGATATATACTGTATCCATTACCCTGCTGGGAAACCTTTACGTCACTATACCCAATATGATACCCCTGAGAGGTTTCCATTGGCCTGATCGGGTTATCTGAAACCAGATAAGACCTCGAAGTAACATAGTTTGCATCGTAGTTATCCCAGCAACCATTTCCATTTGCATTTCCCCAATCATTTTTTTTCTTAATCCAGTCATTCCTGAATACCTGTATATAAGCCGGTTTGCTGTAGAGAACACCAGAGGAAAGATTATTGGTCCCATTGTAGGAATAGTTCGTGGTGATTGACTTAGCAGTGGATGGGTCATAGTTAACAATAGTTTTGACCCTTAATCCCCCCACCATTTTTTCGACATTGGATCCGTTCTCCACTACGTAAAACTTATTAGGTTCATAATCCAGTGAAGTATATCCTCCGGTAGGAAAGTTGATTTTGTTGAGTGTACCACCCCTCATTGCAGGCCAGGCTGATTCCCTGTTAGCAATATCTATCCCAATATTTGTGTTGACCACACTGTTATTGCCATCCCTGAGTTCGGGGTATAACTGGGTATTATTTGTCACGCCATTGATATAACCCCAGTGATCCTTTCCAAAACTTAGTTTTCGGGGAACTGCTTCTGAATAATATTCAAAAGTGTATGGTGGAACAGTTACAGATCCATTACAGCTTTGCTCCTGTACGGACAATAGTTTCAGGCGTTTCTTATCGGAGTTAATATCCGAAAAATTTGCATGAACCGGGCCAGCATTGTCATCAAAATAGCTATAAGTGAACTGGAATTTTTTTTGGCAATTGCCGAGGTTATCTGAAATAATGATCCCACCAAGTGACGGCGAGGTTTCGTTTATCGCATCGTTCAGGTTTTCATCCAGACCTGTTTGCCACCTGGCCAAATCCTGCCGGGCAGCACCGGCTGTAAATTCAATTTCTTCATTGGTGGTTTTTATTTTACTAAGACGTACCCCTGCTGTGAAATTTTTTACCTTGTTATAAGCATATGTTGTACCTCCATTGGGCCCATTGTTTATTTGAACGGTCCGCATTGGATTGGAATAAGCAAAGGTTGCATATTTATCCCTGACATATTGCAATTCCACCTGGTAATTACCATCCGCTGAAACCACCTTATTCAAATACCAGCTTGAGATGACCTGGCTATAAGACATCCCATTCAAATTTGTTAGTGTACTGGCTACTTCAATCGGATCACAATAAGGAGACAATGGCTGTGATTGCGATATCCCAAAAAAATATTTGGTTCCGTCCGGAGTAGTGAGGATAAAGGATTCAATACATCGTCCAAATCCACCCCAGGCCCCTGGCGAATTATTCCATGCACCAGGCGTGTAGGTATACTCAACCTTTATATCATTTTCCGGAACCATCACAGGAGTTCTGTCATCGTTAAAATGAAATCTTCCAGAATAACCTCCAAAATTATAAGAGAATAAATCAGGCTCAGCATCAAATGATTCAGCAGCCTGCATACCGTTTTGTGCGTAGTTGCTTGCAAAACCATAGTCTGAAAAATGGCCGTGCGTTTGCACAAAACTGCTTGTTTGCTTTTCATCAGGTTTATCTTTTACGGTTCTTGTAATGGCACCTCCCGCATTTAATGACCAGCCTGCCCCAACCCAACTTGCATTTTCCTCCACCTTTAAACCTGATGCATGATAACTCAAACTAACAGGCAGTTTGATCGGGCCATGCGCAATGGTGTAAACAGGAATACTGATATTTGGAATACCGGTGTGATAACTAACCGGGATGTCTATATACTTACCCAATGCTGCTGCATTCGGGGAAGCGATATTGATCTTCCCAAGTGTACTTCCCTGCTGTTGTGCCTGCAGACTTATTATGGATACTATACCCAATAATAGCAAACCCGATTTTTTTGACTTCTTAAAGAATCGCATATTGAAAATTTGAACTTTTTATAAATTATATCCCACCCTAAATACCACCGGCTGACTGATTCGCCGGTGACTGTTCGCCAGCATGTCATACAGCAACTGAATCTTGGTCCCCTTTGTCCATTTTGTCTTTAAGGGGATTTTCTTCGCAATGCCGATCAGCCCTGATTGCTGCCAGGCATCGTATTGCTGCAGCTGCTGTATATTCTTAAACTGTGCGTTATGGTTCATCTCATAGCCTCCGCTGATGTAAAACTGTTTCTTCAATTGCCAGTCCAGGTAGCTGCGCAGACCTACTCCCTGGTGGGTAATACTGATCCGCTGGATACTGCCCATGCCCATTTTATAACTGGCACCCAATCCTATTACACTTTTATCATTGAGTTTGTAGCCGATATTCAAGCCGATGTCGGCTGTGGTGGGCACGAGGCTATTGGTCTTGCCAAACTGCAGGTTGAAGCCTTTTTCTATTCGCTGCCCGAAGGTTTGTGTCTTTGTGTTGTTGGGTTTAAAATCCGGCATGTTCATATCACTGCTGCCGCCGCCTGATTTTAATACTTTATCTTTTAACTTGCTTAACTCTGCCTGTGCCGCCTGCATATTACTCCTGATCTGGTCGGCAGCATTGGGGCCTCCTACGGCAATCTGGTTTTGGATGAGTGCATTTACACTGGCCCTTGTTTGCAGTCCTGCGAGGTTGGGAGTATTGCCTGCTGCTCCGCTGCCCGGCATCCGGAACAGACTTGCCAGCATGGAGTTCTCCTGCATAAACTTTTTAAAAGCCGGGATTTTATTTAAGAGTGTAAGTGCGGTTTCTTCTGCCTTTTCTTTGTCGGAGAAAATCTGTTTGTAGTTCTTGATGGTTTCAAGGTAGTAGTAGGTCTCCTTGTTTATTTTTTGCAGGTATTTACTCTTGCCGAGGTATTTCAGGCTTTGATCAATGAGTTGCTTTTTCCGTTCTTTAATAAATTGTTCCATCGCATCGGATTCATCCTGCGCATCTTCGTATTCTTTTATCTTTACTTTGGCCTTTGCCAAAGGCTGTACCAGTCTGGTATCCAGTTTTTCTTTTTGGTCTTCGAGATACTTTATACTGGTGCTGAGTTTATCCCGGTAATCGTTGTATTTTTTCCGCTGATCCGTAATGATGGTCTGCCCCTGTTTGTATTTTTCAAGCGCTGTTGCAAAACTGAGTTGGTTATTATTAAATAAACGCTGGGCAGTCTCAGGGCTTGCTTTTTCCAGGAGGGTTTTTATTTTCGTTTCCCATTTGGCCAGTTTGGTCAATGTCTTCTCCGTTTTATTGGTAACCCGGCTGGTGTATTTATCTATTTTACTGTCAATGCTGGTGAGGTATTTTTTTGGAAGCTCCTGTAGTGTAGTTAAGAGCGAGTCGGCTTTTTGTTTTGCAGATGCAGCACTATCTGCCTGGGCATGGGTCTGCAGCCATGCAGTTAGTGTTGCCAGTAAAAGGGTGAGCCGGAAAAGACTCATAAGGTTGGTTTAGGTTGTTTGTTTATCAGGATAAAGCCGCTGCAATTTCATGCACTATACATTTAAACCCCTGTTGTTTTTCACAGTTATTACTGTTGTTTTTCTCTACGCTCTATACACATCCCACATGTTAGACAATACGTTACCGTTTGCTGTGTTAGCAGTTTTTTCAACTGTACACAACAGTACATTTTGTATAAAGCCGCCTGCTTTATACCATGCGTATAATCACTGTCTGAAGGTGTAGTATTTTTCTTTGCTTGAAGGAGAAGATACCTGTACGGATATCTTTACTGTTTAACTTAGATGCGGGAATTGCATCTTTTGCATAAACATAAAATAAAAGTAGGGATAGATTTTATCCCTACAAAAATTTTCATGTTAATTTTTAAAAATATTTTTTGTCATAGTATTTTTACGGTGTTTAATTTCGTGTACTGTTTATAGTTAGTATTTTGCTTCATCCACAAACTCTCCCTTAGAGTTTGTATTTCCTTGCTATTGTACGTATACTCCGAGTATGTACACCAAAGACTTTTATGGTTTGTTCTGCATCGTTTACCTCTGTTCACTCGGTTTTCCAGGTGGAGCTAGTGCGCAGCTTATGACCAACAGAAAGGTCATCTCTGCTTCTGCTATTACCTCACGTCCCTTTGGCGGCAAAGTGCTGAACGAGCTCTCAGGAGTTACCTGCCCTGGTCAGGGGCCGTTCATGATCCGTCCCACTAACGCAGCTCCGGCAGGTCCGTACTACATCGCCAACAGCGCACTCGCTGCTGTGCAGGAACAGCTCCAGCAGACACAGGCAGCACTCGCAGATACACGGGCTCGGATTGACCGCATCACCCGTGATGGTAGTACGCCCAGCCAGCAGACACAACAGGAGGAATCAGCACTCGTCGAACAAATGAAAACGCTGAGAGCCCAGGCTATTTCACTCGGTGGCTCTGCTGTCACCGCTGGCAAGTGGATACTGGGCAATTACACGCTGGTCTCAGCTCCCTGCTACACCGATGCTGTTCCCCCGGTTCCTGTTCACGCCTACGCAGTCACCCTCTACGGAGTGAGCCGTGGTGCGCAGGTGATACGGCGGTAACTGGTGGCTAGTGCGCTGCAATCGAAAAATCATACACCTTGTGCGTTTGCCCTGCGTACAGGGAAGAAGCGGCAAACATGAAGCAGTACTCTCCCTGCTTCAGTGCTGCAGTTGGTGTAACCTCATACACGCCCCGTTTGAGCTTCTTTGCCGTAAATGGGATTTTCATATCATCATCGATTCCGACATCTGACTTGATATTATTCGATTTCCCCACGACTATCTCCCGTGATTTTTTGGTGACGGTGAACTTCACCAGGAAAAACTCATTCGGGCTCTGCACATTCCCCAGGTACGTGCTGCTGTTTGAAAACCCCTTAGCGGTGGTATCAAAGACAAACAGGAATACCGGTGACGGGGTGGTGATTGCCTGTGCTGCCTGTTTGCCGCTCAGCGATGCCCGCTGCTTGGAAGCGAACAATCCACTCACCGAACGCAGGAGGGTTTCGTCTAAACCACCTGACTTTTGATTCGTGAGGATCGAAGGCTCAAACGCACTGTACGTGTGGGTTGCTGAGTCCTGGTAGTAGATGCCGGATTCGGCGGGGTACTGAGACGGTATCACCGGTGCTGCTGGTACCCCTTGCTGCTTCGTTATCATTGCGGTAATGACTTCGTCTGGTACCCCCGATTGCTTCAGGGCGACTAAGGCATCCGCTGACACATCGAAGGTGCAGGCGGAAGCGGTAATCTTTGCGGTGATAAGGTCTTTTCCCAGCCCTGCTTTGTGCAGCTGGATAATCGTCTGATTGGTGACCACCTCTGTGTGCTGGGCGAATGAGCGTGTGCTGCATACGAACAGCAGGATACTAATGATGTACTTCATGGAGTGGGTGTTGGAGGGTTAAGGGAACTGGTACTGAAGTTGTGGAGATGAGCCGTAGACTCCCAAGGCAACCTGCTTGCCGTTTACTAAGATCTTCTTAGACGCAGAAGCCAGCGGGTCGGTGCCGTCAGGGTACACGGTGATGGACACCGCAACCAGGTCGTGGCTGTTGGTGAAGATGTACTTCCAGTCTGATGGGGCGCCGGTGATCCCTACCACCTGGCCGTTCTCATTCCATGTACGTCCCGTGCCAGGTTGTAGCTCCCAGCAGGGTGACTTCGTAGGTGACCTCCTCGGGTTTGCTCTTCTTACAGGAACCCAGGCATACCAGCAGTGCCAGTATTCCCAGAATGGTGATTCGTTTCATTGTTGGACTGTTTTTGGTGATACATTATGGTGACAAGTACCAGCTCAAATGACTTAGGAACGTTTCTGGTGAAAACAAAATAATGACAAATATGTCATTTGTAAAAATTTATTTTTCCGTGTACTTGCAGCTATCGTTTTATGGGGCAGATACGAAACAAGATTTTACTGAAGAAAATTGCCATTACAATTAAGTCATTGCGGGAGGCGAAAGCACTCACCCAGGAAGATGTGTACGCTGACACGAACATTCACATTGGGAGGATTGAGACAGCTAAAACGAACTTGAGCATTAGCACGATTGAAGCGCTCTGCGTCTATTTTAAAATTTCGTTAGTAGAATTTTTTACGGAAGTGGATTATGGCTAGTGGTACATTTTCACCATTTCAGTTTTCACGTCAGCCTGGCTTACCTCCGCCATTGACAGAATTGTGTACCTTTAGTGTTGATGGAAGTACCTAGCAGTACTCAAAACACCTTTACGATGGACATAAAAGATATCATTGGTTGCGTTACACTCTACCTAGGAGTGAAGTTTATAGATAAATGTATTGAAGACAATATCCCTAACCTTCATTACAAGAGACTCATACACGCCTGGAAGCGCATTCAGTTACCTGTGTTTTTACTCTCCTACATCGGTTGTTTGTATGTTATCGTTAAAGTAACTGGTGATAAGCAATTGGAAAAGAACTTCAATACTGCAGTACTCGTTGCTGCACTGGCGATAGTTGCTGATCAGATACTTCAGAAAAGTGGTAACCAGGTTTCGTTAGGTAAATAATGATGCCTGCCCGTGTTCGCTCCCTTCCACAAAAGTATTGTTCGTTACAGTCAGCTCTTTTTCTATATCATCCTGTATCCTTCCGAACCGCGCTTTTGAATATGACACAACATCGTCCCTCAATGAGGTTGTAACAGGTGGAATTGCGATTGTATTAGCACTAAAGGGTTTTGAGGTGGCACCGTCAATCATGAGCTTAATGTACATGGCGTACCTCGGCAGGTTGATCAAGTCCGCTTCAGAAAAAGGTGGGTGAACCTCCTGTACTAGCTGTTTTGCATCTTCTGCTCCAACCCTGAAAAATACCATTGTCCCCACGTTCCCAAAGACTGCAGCGCGGATTTTTTCATCAACCTGGTCAATGTACTGGTGTGCCATGAACAGCGAGAGCCGGTACTTCCTGGCTTCTGCTAAGATATCAGCAAATGAGTGGGAGACAAAGCTGTGCATCTCGTCTACATAGAGGTAGAAGGGAACTCGTTCCTGTTCGGGGATGTGTGCTCGTTGGATTGCTGCAAGCTGGATAGCGTTCACCAGCACACTCCCGAGTATGGTGGCGGCATCTTCCCCAATCTTCCCCTTTGAAAGATTGCAGATTAGTATCTTCTTCTCATCCATGACGTCTTTGATATGAAAAGCGCTTATCGGCTGGCCGATAATAGATCGGAGTATCTTCACCGCACCAAACAGTCCGACTTTATTGAGAATTGGGCTGGTGGCTTCCGCCTTTAGCTGCGGGCTGTACCTATCAAACTCATCCCTCCAGAATGAACGAATGTACCCATCAGGGCAGCAGCGGAGCACGTTCTGACGGAACTCGTAGCTGGTGAGGAGTGGTTGAATATCTAAGAGGGTTGCGCCGGGATAGTGGCAGAGGGTGAGGAGTGCATAGCGAAGGATGTACTCCAGCCGTGGTCCCCAGTTATCAGCCCATATCTTCCGAAAGGTTGCCATGAGCCCTGTCACCACCAGATGCTCCTGGCCTTCTGAGATATCACAGAGTGGGTTAAAGGCGACAGTGTATTCCGTGTCTGCAGGATTGAAGTATATGACATCAGTGATGCGCTCTTTGGGGATGTAGTCTAATAGTCGTTCAGCAACATCGCCGTGGGGGTCAATTACTGCAATCCCGTTACCTCGCTGAATATCGGCAATTGCCATATTCAATAGCAGTGTGGATTTACCGGTGCCGGTTTTTCCAATGACGTAGATATGGTTAAACCGGTCTTCGTCTTTGATGCCGAAGGGTTGGTGGTGGTTACGGAAGTTCGTGGTGCCGAGCGGGGTAATGGTAGACACTAGCTCAGTGTACTTACCAAAACTATTGATTAAAGGAAGGAAAATTTGTTTATTAGTCAACCTTACAACAACAGTCTACAGTATAAATTTTTGTATCACAGTTTCCCTGTACCATTACACTTAGAACAACTTTTGTACGTCACTATTTGCCCTTTACCCTTGCAGCTACTACAGGGCTTTCGTTCCCAATTTGAAACAGCGCCGAAAGGTGCTTCTCCTGACCCTCCACACTTCTCACACGAAGACTCTTCTTTTATCTTTCCTTTACCTACACACGCATCACATATTTGTGCAGGAATTTGATTCGTAGCATTTTTGCCAGGCAGTCTGACTTTTCCATTACACTTAGGACAGGTTTGATTGGATATGAGTTTCCCGTTGCCTGAACATGCTTTACACGAAAAGGTGCCCTTGCCACTGCAGGCTTCGCAGGTAATGTAGGAGCCAACGGTCATTCCTGGGCGATGCCCGGTTCCTTTACAGTCGCTACAACTATAGCTGCCTTTTCCACTACAAGTCGCACAGGTTGAAACCGTCTGTACCGTCCCCCTTCCACCGCACTGAGAACATATTTTTATTTCCGGATCGAGAAGATTTTTTATCGCTACATCAGTGATAAGGCTGCTGGCAGAAGCGGCGTAGATTTGTGATGTTGAGATATCCGTCACGGTAACTTTTATTTTAATCTGGTCCCCAAGACTGGTAATTTCAGCAAGTACCCAACCATCAATTTTGATAAAAGAAATAGCAGATTTGGCTGTGGTCTCATCAATGAGCCCTTCAGACTGTAGGTGATGTTCGGATAGCAGTAACTTTATGTGCTTCCGGTCGATTACCTGTAGGTTATTTTCATTGTTGATGAGCTTCATTTCGAGCTCCTCCCGGATATAGTCCGTTAACGCATCGGTTTTCCCTTCACTATTGACAAAATCGGTTAATGCCAGCTTTACCCGCTGCTTTTTTACCACCTTCTGCGCAAGGTCGTTTGCTATCTCTGTAATACTTTGATCAAGTTGCTGCGTATAGCTATTGACACTAAAAAACAATAGTGCCAAAATACTAATAACTACTCTCATTGTCTATAGATTTAAATGTGACGTCTTATATGCGAGCATAATTTTCTCTTTTGCCCCCTCTTCTGCGTTTCGTTTATCGTCAAACCCATTGTTCCGGGGCAAGGAAAAACTGGTAACTAGTGATTTTGTACTGCAATCAATAATTGATACTTCCAGGTTTGCTCTACTAATCCATTTTGTAAGGTCACCTGATTCAAATTCATTAGAGTACTTTGCAAAAACCAGATAATCTGCTTTAGATTGAAGCTCCAACTTCTCAAGTATCTTTGAATTTGCATACTGTACATCCTGTACATACTTGGAGTTGAAAAACTCAAATGTAAATAGAGATGTGGTGGCAGTATGCCCGTTCTGTTGATACAAGCCAGCAATTTCTGAAGCCATACTAAGCAAAGGCACATTGTTTTTATCAAGCACTATCACAGCGATATCTTTTTTAGATGCTGAGGGATTAACGTACACTGAAAAATCTTCTTTTGCTTGTGGGACAACCTCACTTATGGGCGCTTTACGATTTTGTTCTGGAGGTTTATTGGGTTGCCTTGGTGTTTCTTTTCCTGTATCACCCACCCGAGGGATGTGAGTAGAATCTACGCCTTGTGCTACTGGTTCTTTTGTCTTGTTAGTTTGGTTTTGTTCTAAAAGAAATAAAATAACGGCACAGAACGCAAAAGAAATAGCTATCCACAAGAACCGATTCTTGAACGGTTTCTTGGAAAAGAAAAGAACGATAGATATTACAGATGAAAGCCCACCAATAACAGCAAGGATATTTAATATTGTCGGTGCCATACTGCCTATTTACCGAAATATACTAAATTTTATTTAAATGTGTTTTGCTTGGCTTTACGTTCGTCAGTACAACCGAGCTTATACTTTCTTCGAAAGGCCTGCCTTTTATTGCCAGATTTATTTGCGTGGTACTATGGCAAAAATCTGTTAATCCAGAGAAAAATTTTGGAGACTCTAAGGGGCTTACTTATGATAGAGTGATTATTTACCCTACCAAGACTATTGCTAATTACTTACTAGATGGAAAATTGGTAAAAAAAGTTAAAAATAAAAAAGGAGTAGTTGAAGAACAAGATGCCTTTGATATAGCTAAGTTTTATGTCGCCTTAACGAGAGCGAGATATTCTGTTGCGATTGTTTATGATTATAAAGACTCGGATTCTTTTATAGACGGTATTGTTAAGTATTCTCAAAGAGAAACTTAAATATGCTACTATTATTCTGTTCCCGTATGAGGGGCTTTGAAGACCAATTTAGTATAGGAGGTATCTGGGTAGATACCTCCTATTGTTTTTTATATTCCGATTTGTGAAAGAAAATTTGCGCAATACGCAAAAATCATTGCTTATTGTACATAGTGGTGATTAAGTACAGATTGTAGAAGTAGCGACTTCTACAAAATCGTTATGAAAACCACACTACCTAAAACACCTTCTCTCGAAGATATTGAGTTCCTCGATACCAGCGATGAGTCATTATCCGAAGAAGAGATACTGGATTATCTAGCTCGTATCCTTGCTTCCATATATCTAAAAAGCCTCAAGCAGCCGCAGAAAAAGGATGATCCTGATCTCGGTGAACCTGGTCCAACCGAGCCTTCAGGAGGGTAGCTTCTGAGAGGACTTCTTGAAGCAGTGATTCATCAACGATTCCCTCGTTCTGTACAGGCAGGGAAAGTTGCCAGATATTCGTGTTCGATTTTGAAAACCTAAAGTCCACATTAGAGGACACCCCTCTCAATATTGTCTGATTTAGCTTGAAAATGCTGCATATTTTTGGTGTTCGACTTCCTGTTTTATCAAGAATGATTCCTTCCGGAAAGTAAAACCACTGCAAACGTAACCTGCTTTCGTAGTCAGCTTGTTCCCACACAACAGATGGTTTCAGGATAATATTTCGGATTAGCGTTACTATATCTTTATCAGGCGCTTTATAATTTTGGAGCTCCTGGAGTGATTCCTGTAATGTTACAATCTTGCAGTTTAGTTCTAGAATTGTTTCTCGACACAAAACATCATCAATGACACCATCAATATTCTTTTGTAACACGATACCTCTCTGTGATTTTAGCGTACTAATTTGTTGTTCTATCTGTGCTTTTTCTTGGGTAACATCTATCGAGCCGTCTTTGATATATTTCTTTAGATTTTGTAAGAGCACGTCAAACTTTTCAATATCCAGTTTAAAGGAATCCAGCCACTCTTTGAACGTCGCTTCCAGAATTTCTTTACGGATATTTATCCCAGTTCCATGTGCCATATAGTAGGGGTATTTTTTGTGTTTCCCTTGTGCCCAGTATCCAGTTAACTGCTTCCCCGAACTATGACGAATAAACCTCCGCAATGGAAAATCAGGGTTTTCTACTAGCCGAGCCATAGGTTTTCGCTTTTTGCTTTCCAGAACAGCGGCAACTTCTCTGAACAATTCTTCTGTGATAATTGGTTCAAACTTTCCTTTGTGCCGCTCTCCGAATTTAACAATCCACCCGGCATATACCTCATTTTTAATAAGTCGGTAGAAGTAACTTTTAGCAAGTGGCCGTCCATTCTTTGTACAGAGGCCACGCTCTGCCATTGCTTTGCGTATACTTTCTACCGGTGCATTGTTCTGCTGGAGCATCTTGAACAATTCTTTTACTACTACAGCCTTATCATTTTTTTCAATTGTTGCCTTTCCATCTACCCGAACATTTGAATAACCAAAAGGTGCAGCCCAAACATACCTTCCTTCACGCATTGCATCTTTCATTCCCCCAGAACACCGCTCTGCGCGTACATCATTATCAAATTGTGCTACGTTTGCAATGATGTTTTCCATAAACCTTCCAGCAGGAGTGTCCTCAAAGTGCTCTGAGGTTGATTTAATTTCAACACCATACTTTTTCAATAGCAACCGTATCTGGCTGTAGTCATCGGTATTTCGTGAAATACGGTCTATTTTGTACGCAATCACTACATTAATACTATGCTTTTTAATTGCGCAGTATCCAATCATTCTTTTGAGCTCTGGTCGGTCAGCTGTTTTGGCACTCTCTCCCATTTCAATAAATACCGCAGCAATATCAAACTGATTCTTAGACGCAAAATCACGACATAACTTTTCCTGGGTGACCAAGCTATTTCCTTCTTCTACCTGTTCTTTTGTAGACACACGGCAATATATTACTGCTCGTTTGGTTTTTTCGTTGGACATAAAGATTTAAGGTAAATAGATGCCAGGATTCGGGAGAGGTAATCCAGAATCATTTCTTCTGATACATGCTCAGAACCTGTATCCAGAAAATCTAAAAAGGGAGAACGATCAGGACTTTCGTTGCTACACAAAAGTGTTCGTCCCCCCTTATTAGATTCAATCTTTCTCCTTGTCCTGTTTACCCTTTTGTGTAGCGCTTTCATTATACCACAGAAATATTTCGCTAGTAATACAAGTAAGTATCGCAAATGCAAGGCTGCGGTATAAGGCAGAAAAATTTGCAGTAGTTACAAGTTTTATGTACCCTGTTACCTCGCCAAGGTGGTATACTCTTGAAAAAAGTTATGGCACCTTCTACAAAAGAAAAGACAAAAGCTACTGATTCTAAGACATCCTTTGCTGCTGCAATGCATGTTGTCGCTCACCGGTTCCCAATATTTACCGTATTTGACGATTTTCTCACTATGACTATTGCATCCTGTACACGAAACCTGCAAACCGGTAAGTCCTGGTATGAAGAAGAATATCTCCAGACAATAGAAAAGTATAAAGACCCTGAATTATGGCCTGAATTTCCTAAAGCTTTTGCATCCCTCATTAACGAAATGGAGATCCGTGTTAATGCGTTTGACGGGAATGATGTCCTGGGAGAGTTTTTTGAAGAGCATATCTCCAATGGCCGCAACGGGCAGTATTTTACTCCCTACCCGATTTGTCGGTTTATGGCCTCAATTTCGCAAACTGATCAAATTGGTGATACTGACGTTGGGGAGGGAAAAACATTACGGATTCTTGATCCTGCTTGTGGTTCAGGGCGAATGTTATTAGCCTCCCGCGATATCAATGGTTTGGGCCATGAATACTATGGCATCGATATTGATCGCACTTGTGTGAAAATAACTGCACTGAATCTCTTTTTAAACGGTGTCTGGAATAGTGAGGTCATGTGTGCCAATGCACTGATGCCTGATGATTTTGTTATTTCATATCGCATCTCATTTCTTCCTCTGGGTATCTTTAAAATCGAAACAAAGGAGCAATCAAAACTCTGGCAACTGCACCGAAATGCATTTACCAAATCGCCTAAAGAAAGAAAAGGTGATGCAATCGTACTGGACAATACCCCATTTAGTGAGCGGAAAAAGGATGACGGAACACAGCTTGGATTGTTCTAGCCTATCAAAGCACCAGAGATATACTGAGTGCTTTTTTCTTTAGACAGATATCCAATCATAGTCGATTAAGTGCGCCAAATTATCTGTAGTTCGGTCATCAGGATTTGAGCGAAGAAACTTTCCGTAAGCTCCATTCACCACTTCCACAGTTTCCCCTACTGTCCATGTACAAGTTTTATAATTCCACATCCACGTCACCGCTGAATTTCCAGGTGCTTCCAACAAAACAATTGCTTCAGACTTTGATCGCTTTACTGCCCGTGTCGTGCCATTTTCCCCCACTGCATGAAATGCGTAGTGGGTGATTACATTGTCCGCATTTTTCCAAACACCTGATATCCGATACTTTGCCATAAACTCTTAGTTTATTTCCGTCAAACTTAAAGTTTTTTCAATAGCTACTCTATACCCTAAAAGGGGTATCCGCACAACAATGCTGAAGCAACTTGTCTTTTCAATCGCTAACCATATATACCTACGTGTTTATACTGAGTTCACGGTTTTCCCCAGCTCTTGCATAAAATGCAAATTCCCCTCCCTTATCCATTTTACATCTTTCTCATACACTGGTGTGCATGGAACCTCGTCGAACTCCTAACAAACTGAAACTGTACCGCAGGTGCAACGGATTCTCTCAAAAGAAAGTGGCACGGATGCTGGGGCTCAGGGATACTTCACTCATCTCCAGATGGGAACATGGGGTATCCTTTCCCTCACTCGTGCAAAGCTTCCGTCTTTCACGGATATACCAGGTGCTGCCCCACCAGCTCTATGAGAGCCTCTGGAACCTCACCGGTACGGAACAGAATGTGTTGGCTCAGGGTGGTGAGCGTGTTACTACTAATCCACTATTAGAAACATGAGTACGTAACATAGTTCATTCTCTGTCGGTATTCGACAGCACGTTTGAAAAGGACATTTGGTGTCCTTTTCTTTTCACCCCCGTTACTGCACCGAATATACCTATGGAAAACTCTCACGTTTACTACTGGTATATACAACGAACGATTAAGCGAAACGAATGATTAAAAAGACGTATCGTTTAAAACGATGCAATAAAGAGGGATATTATTATCAGTTCTTTTCACCTAACCTATGAATCATGATGTTGATCCTCATGTGCTCAAGCTGGCAAAGGAAATCGCCTATGCGCTCCACGATATAGACTCCCTGGCCTTGCACATCCAGTACGCACAGAAGTACCAGGAAGCCTTCCTCCGAAAGACGCTGGCGAAAGTCCTGTCCATTGATGAGCGCAAAATAAAACGCAGCCGTGCTGCGCTCTACACCTACCTTATCAACCAGCACTCTCGAACCAATGACGCTGGGGATTAGTACGAACACACGGCTCCTTGGCATGGCAGTCATCAATCGAGAAGGCCTGTTAGATTACAAACTGCATCTCAACAAGTCTCCCTGGTCGCCGTCGAAAGCAAACCTGATCATTGCCACACTGGAGCCGTGTGTCCGGCAATACTGTATTAAAAGAGTCGTTTTGTCAAGCCTCCATGTTCACTACCATACTCCCGCGTACAAGGAACTTATTTCCTGCCTGCAGTCGTACTGCACTGCCAATAAGATCCCGCTCTTTATTGAAACACCGTCGTCCTTTGATCGCGTATACCCGCAAGGGGTCAAGAAAAGCAAAAAAGCGCTCATGAGTGTACTGGTGGAACAGTTTCCACAGCTTACCTACTGCTACCAAAAAGAGTTGCGGAACAAAAACAAATACTACTACAAACTCTTTGAAGCGGTGGCAGCAGCAATGCTGCACCAAGAATAGATAACTTATCCTAAAAGCAGGTAATTACATACCTGTTTTTATGATTTTTGAGTGGAACTAACGAGAGAAAATTTTCTTTATAAAATAAAAAAGCATTCTTTCGAATGCTTCAATTTTTTAGGCTTAAATCATGACATTGTTCGATTTAATATCCTCTCATAAATATCTTCCATGTGCCCTTTCATTTGAACGACCTTCCCATTACTATGTTCATTTTCGTTTGAAGGGCTACTGTTGCTTCCCGCAACTGTAGGCTTTGTACTGGTTTCATTTTCTGATTTTTGGCCCAAAGAAAATAGGTCTAATTGTGTTTCGCTTTTGCCTTTTTTCATTATTAGAAGATTTCTTGGTAGTGTATTACTTTGTCAAATATTGTGCAATTGGAACTAAATTAAATTCCTGTTTCGTAAATCTTTTGTAATTTCTTTCTCTAAAATTGGAATCGCTTGCAAAGATAAAGTGTTCTTTGGTTTCTGTAATGTAGAAATTAAAGGTAATTTTTTTCCGCTGGTTTTTCTAGAGTTTGGAGACATTTTAAATAGCTCATGGTATCTGGTTGGTGCAACCCCTTCATACATAAGTATTTTCACTAAATTTTCCTTCCCTTCGTCTTCTGTAACACTATCATAGTGTAATTTTAAAGCTAAGCTTTTTCTATAGGGTTCAATGTAATAAACCTCCTTAATTCCTGCGGCTACAATGTGTCGAGCACAGTTATGGCAGGGATATGTAGTGCAATAAAGAATACCATTCTTCATCTTTTGCCCTGCTTTTTGACTCCCGTGAATAATTGCTAACATTTCAGCATGTATCGCCCTCGAAAACTCTATAATCTCTCCAATTTTAGATCCACGAACAACTTTAGTTAACTCTGTTATTTTCGATTCATCTGCTATCCCTTTCTCTATTAAATCATCAACTAATAATTTCGTGATGAACTGCTTCTCTCTATCATTAAAGCATATACCACCTTCCATATTCATACACCGATGGTCTTTTATACTAGTAGGATCCTTTTCACTATACTGGTATACACTACCACCAAATTTTGGCACGTCATTCCAACCGACAGAAATTAACTCGCCTTTTTCATCAGTTATAGATGCTCCTACTTGTCGACTGAGACAGGCGGAATTTCCCGCAGCAGCTGCGGCAAGGTACATAGCTGTTTCATGTGGTGAAGGAGTTACAATGTCGGTGCCAAAAATCAAATTTAAAAATCGTTTTATTTTGGGCTCAATTGACTTTGCAGTACTTTTTTCCATTCGGATAAACATATCTGCTTCCATAAACGTTTGCGACACTTTTTGGCCAAACGTTATTTCCTCTCCTGAATCCCTATCAAATAGATGATAAACATCTTCTGCTTTCATTCCTTTGCTTTGGAGATTGGTTTTTCTATTTTCAACGGATGAAAATACCCCCACAAAATAGAAGATATCTCTATAAACTAATTTGAAAAGTTCTAATTCTTCAATGTTCTTTATAGAGTCGATTATGTAACAAAAGCGCTGTGATTCAAAACTGTCTTTTTCCCCTTTTTTTATTTCGCGTTGGACAGTAATATCATTAATTGCTAGCTCGGCTAGTACACTGTTGTTATTATTCTTTCTTAATTTATTCCCATGTTCTATAAGTTCTTCATAATAAGTTACTGGCTTTTTCTTAAACTTTTCAAAATCAATTAAAGGATTTAATTTTTTGATAAAATCACTAAGCGTAATTCTCCTGCAACCATAGTTAAAGTCTCGCTTCATTGTTTCCTCAAGTACGCTGGCAATAAATGAAATATCCGTACCGATTGGGCCACACAATCCAATAACCAACTCCTCTGTGTGAGTAGATAGGAGTTTTTCTTTCAACTTACGTACAGGTTTTACCTCTTTAGAAACTTGTGGTTTGGGTTTTAATGCTGGTTCTCCCATTATTAGAAAAGGGTTTAGATGAAACTTGTTGTTAAAGAATCATCTCACGCTTGAAGTACTCAAATATATTTATTTTTTTATAAAAAGCTCTCTTTCCATTCAAATTATATTAATTGGTTATTCTGCAAATTTCCCTGCCTTATGTGCTTTACAGGATTCGGATACACTGTGTGCAAATCATATTCTTTCACAATTAAATTATTGAATTATGGATTCACCAAACAGTTCATCCACAAAGCTGGATGTGTACCAGATTGTCACTGACAACATTATTGCACTACTGGAACAAGGTGTGGTGCCCTGGCAGAAACCCTGGGCAGATGCTGGCATACCCATGAACCTCATGAGCAAACGGCCGTACCGGGGTATTAACCTCTGGATGCTTGTTTCTCTCAACTACGAGAAAAACCTGTTTCTCACCTGGGATCAGATTAAAGCAGTGGGAGGCAGTGTACTCAAAGGAGAACAGGGCCACATTGTAGTCTTCTGGAAACCCATTCAGAAGAAACAGGACACGGAAGTTGCAGACAAACAGAAGCAGGTTCCCATGCTCCGCTAGTACAAAGTGTTCAATGTATCCCAATGCAGGGATATCCCTCCACACTTGATTCCGGTGCAGGATGCCCGGCAGGAATTTGATGCCATCGCTGAGTGTGAAGGTATCATTCAAACGATGCCTGATGGCCCTGCGATTGAGCACAGAGAGCCTGATGCCTTTTACAACATTGAGACTGACGTCATCAACATGCCCAAGAAACGCAGTTTTAAGGCAAAGGAGCTGTACTACGCTACCCTCTTTCATGAGCTCGTACACAGTACTGGTGCTGCAAAGCGCCTGGCCCGTTCATCCGTTACCGACATGGTACCCTTTGGTACCGCATCCTACGCCATGGAAGAGCTTATCGCTGAGATGGGATCTGCCTTCCTCTGCCGCGTCACCGGTATCCTGCCTCCGGTTATCTCCAACACCGTATCGTACATCGATAACTGGCTCGGGGTGTTTAAGAAGGATAAACGCTTCTTAATTACCGCAGCCGGGCAGGCTCAGAAAGCTGTTGATACGATACTCGGCCGGAAGGACAATGAAGCAAAAGATGAAGTGGAAGAATCAGAAGGAGAATCTGTGGTTAGTTAGTATGTCAAAGCCTGTCCGTTTTTACGGCGGGCTTTCTTTTCACCCACCCTCAGCACGGAATTTCTGACACCTGTGCATGATAAGGACTTTTGATTATTCATGGTTCGTTTTATTGCAATCTCCCGCCTGCTTACGACACCACCAGCACAATTTCCCGCAATCAATGCTCCTGCAGATTCCTAATTGCAGGAAACTGTTTTGCCAGGTGGTTTATGCCTGCCAGTCGAAAGACAGAAATAAAACAACACAATTATGAATACACCAAAAATTACGCTTATCAGCCAGGAACTAAAAGAAACATTCCGTCACACCGGACCTCAGGAGGACTGTGCTGATCCAGTAATCATCGCCAAGTTCTTTAACCCATGCGGGTCGCAAACATGGTATGCCATCAGCTATGATGAATCATCAAACTGCTGCTTTGGCTATGCTACCGGTATGTTTGAAGATGAACTTGGATACTTCAGTATCGATGAGCTGGAATCACTACAAGTGCCTCCGTTCGGTATGCGGATTGAACGGGACTTGTTCTTTACTCCCCGTAAGCTGTCAGAAATTAAAGTAAATCCGTCCTGAGGGGCGGGTTTTTAGTACCTTCATAGCGGATTTCAGTTCTTAGAAATGTGTTCTTGTGCAAATCCTGTGCAAATGAAAAAGGGTTTCAGAAGTATGCCTCTGAAACCCTTGTCTGTCGCGCTCCCCCTGCTGGACTTGAACCAGCGACCCTCTGATTAACA